>CACYME010000008.1:201512-271659 GCA_902775475.1 uncultured Prevotellaceae bacterium | reverse complement strand
GGTCGCTGCAAAATTACAAAATCTTGGGGGAAAGGCTCAGGTCTGGCCCCCTATTTTTATGGAATCTATACTACTTCGCACTTTTATCGGACAGCAATACTTTGAAATATAAATCAGGGAATCCAATATTGCTCACGTCTGATAATGGTTTGCAGTTAAAAGCAAAAGGATTGGGACTAACGACATTGTCCTTAAAAACATTTTTGTCAAAGCCAAAGTAAGAGCCAAACCAATAAGGCTGTCCACTATCACACAGATAAATTTCTTATAACAAAACAATAAATTCTTACGCTTGTTAATCCATCTCATCAGGCTTGATAATGGAACAAGTAAGCCCACTGACTTTCAGCAGTTTTGCCAAAAGTCAGTGGACTACTTGTTTCGAAATTGCGTAACACACGCCATGATGGGAACAGTAGATGATGGATATAATGACAGAATATATGTTTAGGACTTCCACCATTGAAGGAATAAATTCATGAGCCACCAAAGTGAATATAGCGAGGTGAGATACGAGATGCCTGCCCACCAACAGAATACTTTGGGGGGCAGGTATACCCCTTTGCCCGACTTTATGAAGGATTGCATTTCTTCATTCTGATTACGAATTTGTTGTAACATCATCCTTCTATGGTTGGCAAGAAGTGTGGTCTCTGCCTTGATTAGTTCCTCTCTTGCAGATTTGATGGCATTTTGGCATTCATCAGTCATTTCAACCTTTAGCACAGTTGACTCGGCTCGGGTAACTGCACGACAGAAAGCGGAAACAGCAGTATTCATACTGTCTTTGGCTGCATTCAATGCTTTCACCATGTCCGTTCCATTTTTGTATGCCTTCTCAACTTTCAGGACATTATCGTGCAAGTCGCTTATGGCTTGTTTAAGGAGTTGAAGTTCATTGTCAAGGTTAGCCTTTTGTTCCTTGACCTCTTCCTGTTTGTTGATTTCCTCAACAAGGCTATCATATTTATTTCCCATAATGTTTTTTTAATGTCTATGTCCTTTATGTCTCCTGATAGGCTTGCATAGCCAGTTTGCGAGTTGGGCGCAACGTCGTGCCCATTCACGTTCATCCTCATCCTTGTCTTTGCCCCAGTTTGACGGCGTGCTTCCACCTCCCCCACAAGATTCTGAAACGGTGGTGGCGGCATCGACGTAGTTCATGAACAGCAGCATAGCCACGTTCAAGACATTCTCAAATGGTACGTCATCGTCAGGAACTTCGATGGATTCCTTCATTGCCGTGAATGCTTCCATCGGCATTGCGATGGAATAATGCTTATCGTCAACGGGTAGTATTTTCCTGAAGAAAGATGGTGCTTCTGTCTTGGTCTGGGCAACGCTCTGACGCTCTGAATTGCGTTCAGTAATGGGCCTTCTTTCAGTAGTCTGGGAAGGTGCCCACGATAGAACTGGATTTCACAACACTTGGAGCGACTGGATGAAGTTTCTTCCATGTGGCTTCAAGTTTAGGGGCGGTCAAGTTGCGACCTTTACCCAACGTGGATGACTTGAAACGGGAGTTGCCACGAAGTACGGTGTACCCATGCAGGACACCTTGCTTGTTACGTTGCTCATGGACTTTGTAACCACGGCTTTCAAGACCGTGCTTATAACTGTCCCAATCATAACTTGACATTCCACGAAGGATGTCGTAACAGGCTTCGGTTATCTCCTTCTCGTGAGCCTCGTGAATATCCTCGGGCAGCTCCCATCCACGCTCAACGTTGATGGCATGGGCAGCCTTGACGGCACTATCGCCAATGAAGGAGTCATTCATCAGATTGCCATCAAGGTCAATGCGGTTGATGAGGACATGAAGGTGAGGAATGCCGGACTTTGCGTCAAAGTGAAGACAGGCGAATATCTGTGCCCTGTCCAGATTGAACTTGCCTTTTCCTTTCTTCTTGCCTTCCTTGGCTTGGACATCCTTCTGGAGCTTTTCAAGAAACTGCAGCGCATACGCGTACCAGTCATTGAGCGTCCATCCCTTTGTCTCTTCAAGGGATGGGGAAACCTCCAGTCGAAGGGTCGGGTTCTTAACTGGCTTACGCCTGAATTTCGGAGCATACTTCTGGTGGATGGTTTCCATCGCTCCCCACATGGCGAGAGGAGTAAGCCCCTCGTCAAAGTTGCGTGTCAGCACAATGTCTGCACGATTATGCTTTGTGGCATAATTCGTCATGGCTGAGCCATGCGATATAGACCTTGCTTTTGCTATCATACCTTTTATCTTTTGAACATTCCTTCTATTTCTACTAATCTGCGGATAAGGCTGTTTACGCCTTCTATCCATTGTCGCATAAACTGCTCGTTGCGGAAGTACTTTTTACGCTGTTCCTGAGTCGTGCCATGAAGGGCGTTCTTAATCAGAACCAGTTCACCTCGGGCAGCTTTCAGCGACATTAAGGCATCAGCTTCCTTGTCGCTCATCATTACCTTTGGCTCTTGCCCAAGGGAAGTGTCATGGATATACTGGCTTTTCTTCAGCCCACAGGCTGCTGCGTTATCGACAATCTTCTTGTACTCTTCGGGCGTATAGCATACGGTGATACGTGGATTGCGCCCTTTGCGTTCTATCTTCTGTTCCATTAGCAAATGTTTTATTTGTAAGGTTTATAACTGGGCTTGGGCAACCCAATGCGAGCCTGCGAGTATTGCAAGAGGTCAAACAGTCGGGCAAATAGCGGAGCGGATTGTCAGACATTGACACTTCTTGTTTAGAGAGTACGAAAAATCAGGCACCCTTCGGGTCGTCCCCAAGCCTTGATGGAATTATCCGGCATTGTCGGAAATCGTTTCGGTTGGTGATGTGGCGGTAGCATTCGTTGTGCTCTCGTCTGGGAGTCCAGAGGAAGGCTGCGCCACGTTCTCGGGGCTGCAGCTGTCAGAGGTTACATCTGTCAAGGTGATGGACGAGGAAAGGGGTTCTTCAATCTGGATGTTCGGCTCAACATCATCATTGAATAGTTCCTTTTCCCTGCCGTTACCCTCATTAGAATTGTCACAACTAATAGGGGCCTTATGCTTGGAAGTGTACTCATCCCTTTGTTCGATGGTTTGCCCATCTGATTGATGTGCGATATTCGACTTATCAATCTCAGTTGAAGAAAGGGATAAGGAATTGTCCTTCATGCTGTCTTCTGTAAAAGCTCTATTGTTAGTGACTCCATCGGTAGCACTACCATTACCTGAAGTTCCATTGGCTACTGTTTCGTTGTCAGTGATTCCATTGGCATCATTCTGGCATTTGTGGTTAGCCTTGATGCGCTGCTCGACCTGAGGATGGCGTGAGTAATGCGCATTGCGAATAACCTGATTGCCGAAATACCAACTGGCAAGACAATGGACTGTGAAGACTGTGGTACGGCAATTCGGAACGGATGATACCAGTCCCACCTCATGGAACAAGTCAACCATCTTGGAGGCGGTCTTGCGGTTGCATTTCCAGAGCTTGGCAAGTTCCACTTCCGAAATAGCAAACTGGCCTGGGGTTAGGTCAACAAAATACTCTTTCTTCTCATAGTGCGTCGGTTCCTTCACTGCCATTTGCAAGAATGTGGCAAAGCACTTCATGCGGTCAAATCCCTGTGGATAGTTAGACAGGAAATCCAGCTGTCGGTCTGATAGAAACAGACCATAAGATAAATTTTCTTGATACATGTTCTTTTACTTTAATTGTTATAGGCATGGACACCCTTCATGTTTATTTCTCATTCTTGGGCTTACTCATCTGCCAACCCAAGGCGTGTAGATTTTTGTTTCACTTTGTAAGAACTCTTTTTATAGAGATACCATATTGATTATTACCATTGTAGATATTGTAGAAGATGTATGTGAATTTTACGAATTGTGAGCCAAGTCAAATGCCATGTAATCAGAATAAAGACAGATTCCATAGGCAGCTTCCACAGCTTCAAAGTCAAGGCAGAATGCCTGTACTGGCTTTTCGCTGAGACGTGGCTGGCATTGGAAACACTTGGCTTCGAACTGCCGTGGCCAGTCCTTCACATTCTCTACAGAAGCAAACCTTACACTGTTTACCTTACCTATATACTCTGGAGAGTTTTCAAGATAATACTTCAGCGTGTTCTCGGGAATGACTTTCTCACGGGTCTTTTGAAGGTGGAGTGCATAGAGAGCAAACATACGGCTGTTGGTAGGAATCATCAGGATCTTCTTGGCATTGCCGTATTCTCTGGTGACGGTCTGCCGTCTGCCATCCATCTTGATGTCAACCTTCAGACTGGTATATTCGTGGATGCGGTAATCACAAAGTCCATATATCTGATTATCATGTTTCAGATAGTCAACGGTCTTCCAGAAAATGCTCAGCTCATTGCTGTGCAAACAATCCTCATTCTGATTTTCGACACCATTGAGCACAGTCTTGAAGACTTCCTCGTAAGTAAAAGGAAACTGAATATGATGCTGCACAGCCATATAGGATGCCAATACAACAGACCAGTTGTGGAGGATTCGCTCATCAATACAGAACGTTAAGGATGTGCAGATGCGTTTGACGGCCTGTTCATAGCAGTCTTTATAGGACTGTTCAAACTGTGCCCTGACCTGCAATAGTTCAAGAACAACATAAGATGTCCCTTCATACTCCCAATCTTTTAGGACACGGAAGTTCTCTTTCTCTTCAGTAGTATGCGTGTCCTTGTGGAAAGGCAACACACATTGACGAGAATACAAGGCAATATCAACAGTAGGCTTCTCCTGCCCACTGACAATCACACCACTGAGGACTTTCGACTGTTCTCGTTTGCGAGTCTCTATGTCGAGCTTACTGCGTCCCTGGCAATCCCAGAGTCCTTTCAAGAGTTTAATCTTCTCTACATCGATGTCGTTCTTGTATTCGTCAAGATGCATGATGGCATCCTCGGCCTGTGACAAGACGGTAGCAAGGCTCGGCATTGTAGATGTACGAAGATTGGGATGATCACCATTATAGACGAACACACTTTGTAGTAGTTCACCGAAGGCAGTCTTTCCAGTTCCCTTTGGGCCAAACAAGAAAAGTGTGGGGAACTCTCGGCGATGACGAATGATAATGTCACGAAAGAGGCATACCACTATGAAGCAGATACCGATGATGGCATTGTCGCCATAGACCAAGCGCATTTGTGTAGCAAACTGGAAGAAACGCACTTTACTCTCTGGCAGATGGATGAACTTCTGCTCAAAGAGGAACTTCTCACTGTTATCTTCATTCATCTTGGAGAAGGCAGGGAGATAGAATGAGCCTAAGGGATTTCCCAATCGCACAATGCCTTCTTCGTTTACCGGATACCATTCGCCATTGAGAATGATGCCGTTCCCAAAAGCGAAAAAACCTATCTTCTGCCATCCAAGAGTGGAAATCTTAGTGATGACCTCCATACTGGAGTAGAGAATGCCTCGTAACTTGTTGAACTTGGCCGATGTGCCGTACCACATGAAGTTTACTTCACGTTCAATACGGTTGCGGAACTTCTGCAACACGGTCATTTCCTCTATACTGAACTCTATACGAACTTCAAAGCCCATGACATTCCGCAAGATGAATACGCGAGAAGCAGATGCACCGTCACGGATCAGATATAGTGGAATCATGATGAAGTTAGAGATTTCTTTTTCACCCTCCTTGGTATAACCATAATAGCAGTTGTTGCCAACCTTAATCTCTGTGCCTTTGAAAAGAGCAGCATATTCTTCATCACTTATGGCAGAACTGACAACTGGGGCTGGCATGGATTGAATTCCCAGGATTTCACGTTTCCACATATCCTCATGTCCATAGACACTGATGAGTTTATCCGTGTACGACTCCTGAAGGACTTTGTCAGGAATTGTCTTCACAAGATCAACGACCTCATGGATAGCGTTGGCCTGTTTGGGAATGTTTTCCCCATCAGGATTTATGACTTTTGAAGCATACCACATCACAAAGTCATGTATGGCTAATTCATCCAGTTTGTCTTTTGAGACCAGGTATGAATCAGGGTCATTTTTCCAATCACCGATTGGAATTTCCTGTATAGTAACAGAAAAGCCCAGGGACAATGCCAGTTTTCCTGTGCGCATAGCACTCGCAAATCCAGCTCCAAAGTGTTCTCCTTCTTTAGGAACATCACTATCCGGGATAATGTTGAGTCTGCTCGTTATGCGTTTCAGCATACTGAGTTGTGCCTCTGTCCATGAGGAGCCGAGAGGCGCAACAGTATTGGAAGCACCAATAACCTGCAAGCGCATTATATCTGGCGCACCCTCTACCAGATTCATCACACCTGCTTTTGATGCTGCGTTCCAGGCTACATCAATACCGAACAGGCTATTACCCTTATCATATATAAGAGATGTAGAGGAGTTAATATACTTGGGAGCATTAGGGTCTTGGGCAAGGATGTCGGGCAGGATTCTTGCAGTGAAAGCTATGATTCGATGCTGTTTGTCACGGATGGGGATCATTATGCGGCCACGAAATGTGTCATAAACATCATCGCTCATGCTTTTCTTCTTGACAAGTCCTAATTCAAGCAAAAGGTCTTTGTCAAGCCCTTTTTCTTTCGCCCATTGGGCAAAGCTATTCCAACTATTGCAGGCATAGCCGATACCAAATGTACGGATATACTCTATTGGCCATCGGCTAACAGCATAGTCTAAAGCCGTGTGCGACTCTTCTGCTTCTCTGAATAGATTCTCGGCAAAGAACTTGGCTGCATAGTCATTGATGATGAACATTGACTCTCGCTTGCATTGGTCTGCATCATCAGTCATAGAACATGAATCCTCAGGAATCTCAACGCCATACTTATTGGCCAACATCTTCACGGCTTCGACGAAGGATATTTTATGATAATCTTGCAGGAATTTAATCACATCGCCAGAGGCATCACAAGCGAAACACTTGTAAATGCCCTTAGCAGAACTGACGGTTAATGACGGTGTGCTGTCATTATGGAATGGGCATAGTCCTGTATAATTCTGCCCCCTCTTGGTCAGGTGAACATGTTCACCGATATCCTCAACGATGTCGGCTTTGGCCTTAATCGTATCAATGATGTTAGAAGCGATTCTCATACCTTATTATTGTGTAGGTTGTTTTCTCCGATTATTCACATATTCCTCAGCTTCTTTTTGCAAGTCCTCCTGAGACTTGTGCTGCTCCTTAGAAAGCCAGGCATCAAGTTCTGACTTGACGAAATAGATGCGCTTGCCAACCTTATGATATGGTATCATATTGTTGGATGTCCAGCCGTAGATGGTCTGAACTGCGGGATGACCAGGAATGTACTTCTGTGCTTCGTTTACATCCATGCGCTGGTCATCGTCCTTACTATTACCTACAGATGCCGAAATTTTTCTGTTGAGGGCATCAATCTTTGCTGACAGAATCTTGTTGTCTTCGAGAAGATTCGCCATCAGCATGGGAATCATGTCAAAGGTGGGAACGCCACTCGACGTATGTTTTCTTTCTTCCATATTAAATGAAATTTGTTGTTAATACTTTGCGACTGCGCAGTCAGCGTTTATATGAATTCGGCTGCAAAGATAGTGCGATAAAATGCCCTTCACAAGGGCAGAAAAATGGGCGAAAGCTTCCCGTATGCTGTTCCGTATTAACAACAATCAATAAATAACCGAAACCGCTTGAAATCAGGCGGTTTCAGAAACATCATTTAACAATAGAAATCGAAAATAATTGAGATGCGGAATGGCTTACGGGGCACTTCCGTAGGCTATTCCGTATGAATGAAGGTTAAAAAAACAGACCAAGCCACCTTTGCTATTGTATAGATGGCTTAACCTATGTAGGGTATCTGGTGGATTTATATCACGTCGCTTTGAAGATCAAGCTTGATTGCTTGTGCTGCCTCCTCTTTCTTGGAGTCAACGACCTTGGCGTATATCTGCGTTGTGCGGATGTTGGTATGTCCCAACATCTTTGATACGGTGTATAAGTCCGTGCCCTCTGTAAGCTGGTTTGTTGCGTAGGAATGACGAAAACAGTGGAATGTTATGTGCTTCTTTATACCAGCAGCTTCTATCCACTTCTTCACTGGTCTGTTAATCCATGAAGGATCTTGTAATCCTTCAAAAACCAACCTATCGGGTTCGGCGGGTTCACCACAAATCAGATAGGCTTGCTCAGATATAGGCATGTACTCCACACCTCCTGTTTTCCGTTGAGTGAAGTTTATGCGGTAGTGGTCACCTTCTACGGATAGTTCTTTCCAAGTCATCTTTCGTATATCGGAATGACGAAGTCCTGTCAATGCACTAAAGAAGGCAGCCTTCTTCAACATGGGGTATTCACAAGGTGTTGCTGCGAGTTTGTTCAGTTCCTCGATAGTGAGATACTCGCGACGGCTCTCCACTCCAGAGATGCCCTTCACCTTAGCGGCAATGTCTACGTCGAAATAACTGTCAATGAACGCTTGATGTAATGCTGCTTTGAATAGAGTGAAGTAAGTGGAAGCCGTATTCTGGGAGATGGTTCCAGATTTATTGCCTCCTCGCGGAGCTTTTAGCAAGAAGTCCCTGAAACTCTCTATCAAGTGCATATCAATCTGAGCAAACGGTAAAGGCTTATTCTTGTTAAATATCTTCAGCAAGTCGTGGGCTCTATCCCAATTGACACCGACGGATTTGGTGTCATTCTTGTAGCGTTTAGCTGCCTGCTTTCCGAAATATTCAATGAAGTCTTCTTGTCCTCTGGCTTTCTTCTCCACCATAGCTTGTTCGGTGTCAGAATAAAGCTCAGCATTGTCGTATTCACGCTGGCGAAGGATTCGCACGTTGTCTGCAAAGATACACGTCTCACGATCCGCCTTTGAACGGCAAATGATGATACCGTTCATATCCCGTTTGGGCTTATAGGTTTGTACACCATAGTCATTCAATCGGGCTGGGCGCGTCTTGTCCCATATGGGAGTAATGATGATACGATTCAGATACTCACGTTCACGGCATGGCTTATCATGCCCAGGCTTGAACACGGGATAGGCTTCAAGGTATAAATACCATTCGTTGCGCAACTCCGATTTTCGGAGTTTGACAGACACTTTCGTGTGGAGCATTGCTTTCTTCATTTTGCTTCAGATTTATAGAGGTTATCGATTTCTTTCTTGGGGACATATACATAGTTTCCTATTTGTCTTGTCGGAATTGAGTATTTTCTAATCTGCATATATGCTGTACTATCATTCATATGATATTTCTTGCACATCTCATTGATAGTATAACAGTTCTTGGGCTCCAATGAATAAAGTTTGGGTTCTGGCTTTTCCTTTTTCAAAGGATGCTTACGCAGAGGGTACATCTTCATCAACTCTGTCTTGCTAACTCTAATCATTTTTTTACCTGCGTTCACATAAGGAATCTTTCCCTTTCTGATAAGTCGATAAAGAGTGTCTTTACTGATTCCGAACAGAGCATAAGCTTCTGACACTTTTACGTACTCTTGAGACTTAGGTATCTTCCTTACGATTACGTCCAGTTTTGAATGACGGATTTCTTCATCCCTTCGACGCTTATATGCTATTTTTGAGCATCGGGGAGAGCAGTACCATGACTCGATGGTCTTGGCCATGAATGATTCTCCACAAACCATACATTTTCTTCTGATTTCAAATTTTGCAATTCCCATTTTACGACATTTTTAATTCATCATTTTTACTCAAATATTTTTGTTGCACTTTATCGACTTTTTTGTTGCGGTACAAATAAGGAATATATATGAGATAGGAAACGATAGAAATCGATAACGAAGAACAAACCCCTTAAAACGGCAAATCCGTGTAACTCGGTGAGCTACACGGATTTGGTTTCCGATTGTTATTGTTTGTTATCTTTGAACTAGTGGACCTCCTCGAAGTCGGCGTCCTGGACGTCGTCGTTGGGGTTGGAGTGAGCCTGCTGGCCTCCCTGGAAGCCCTGATTGCCAGCCTGCTGACCGCCGAAGCCTGCGCCGCCGGGCTGAGCACCGCCGGCCTGCTGGTACATCTTGGCAGAGGCGGCCTGCATCACCTGGTTGAGGTTGTTGATGGCGGTGTCGATGGCAGCGACATCGCCGCTCTTGTGGGCGTCCTTCAGCTGCTGCACGGCCTGCTCAACGCTGGCCTTGTCGGCTCCGAGCTTGTCGCCGTTCTCCTGCAGGAAGGTCTCGGTCTGGAAGATCATCGAGTCGGCCTGGTTCATCTTGTCGATACGCTCGCGCTCCTTCTTGTCGGCCTCGGCGAACTGCTCTGCCTCGGCCTTCATGCGGTTGATCTCGTCCTGCGACAGTCCCGACGAGGCTTCGATGCGGATGGCCTGCTCCTTGCCGGTGGCCTTGTCCTTGGCACTGACCTTCACGATACCGTTGGCGTCGATGTCGAAGGTGACCTCAATCTGAGGTATGCCGCGGCGTGCCGGTGCGATGCCAGTGAGGTTGAACTGTCCGAGGCTCTTGTTCTGGCTGGCCATGGGGCGCTCGCCCTGCAGCACGTGGATGGTCACCTCCGTCTGGTTGTCGGCAGCCGTGGAGAACACCTGGCTCTGCTTGCACGGGATGGTGGTGTTGGCATCGATGAGCTTTGTCATCACGCCTCCGAGGGTCTCGATGCCGAGGGTCAGCGGTGTGACGTCGAGCAGCACGATGTCCTGGCCTGTCTCCTGGTTCAGAATGGCGCCCTGGATAGCTGCGCCCACGGCCACCACCTCGTCGGGGTTCACGCCCTTCGACGGCTCCTTGCCGAAGTAGTTCTTCACCAGCGTCTGCACGGCGGGAATACGGCTGCTGCCGCCCACGAGGATGACCTCGTCGATGTCTGAGGTAGAGATGCCTGCGTCGCGTACGGCGTTCTGGCAAGGCACCAGGCAAGCCTGGATGAGGTTGTGAGCCAGCTGCTCAAACTTGGCGCGGGTGAGCGTCTTCACCAGGTGTTTGGGCACGCCGCCCACGGGCATGATATAGGGGAGGTTGATCTCCGTCGAGGTGGTCGACGACAGCTCAATCTTAGCCTTCTCGGCAGCCTCCTTCAGGCGCTGCATGGCCATCGGGTCCTGCTTCAGGTCGGCACCCTCGTCGTTGCGGAACTCCTGCACCAGCCAGTCGATGATGACCTGGTCGAAGTCGTCGCCGCCGAGGTGGGTGTCACCGTTGGTGGAGAGCACCTCGAACACGCCTCCGCCGAAGTCGAGGATAGAGATATCGAACGTACCGCCACCGAGGTCGAAGACGGCAATCTTCATGTCCTTGTTCGTCTTGTCGATACCGTAGGCCAGAGCGGCAGCAGTAGGCTCGTTGACGATGCGGCGCACGTTCAGTCCGGCAATCTGTCCTGCCTCCTTCGTGGCCTGTCGCTGCGAGTCGCTGAAGTAGGCAGGCACGGTGATGACGGCGTCGGTCACCTCCTGTCCCAGATAGTCCTCGGCGGTCTTCTTCATCTTCTGCAGCACCATGGCGCTGATTTCCTGCGGGGTGTACTTACGTCCGTCGATGTCTACGCGGGGATAGCCACCCTCGTTGACCACCGTAAACGGCACGCGCGAGATTTCCTTCTCCGTCTGCTGCCACGTCTCGCCCATGAAACGCTTAATCGAGTAGACGGTCTTCTTCGGGTTGGTAATGGCTTGGCGCTTGGCAGGGTCGCCAATCTTGCGCTCTCCATTATCCATGAATCCCACTACTGAAGGCGTGGTACGCTTGCCTTCGCTGTTTGCAATCACAACCGGCTCGTTGCCTTCGAAGACGGCCACGCAGCTGTTGGTTGTACCTAAGTCAATACCAATAATCTTTCCCATAATCTTACTATTTTTTTATTTGTTATTATTCAAGATGATTCGCCTAATGAATAGCAAAGCTTATGCCAAAAGCTTGATAGTTGGCAGATAGGTGACAAAATGGCAGAAGAACCGACAAAAAAAGCCGATGGCATCGAATCGCGTCGTGACGCAGAACCGATGCCATCGTGTACCTTATTAATAAAGGGTGGGGCAGTTACGCATTGCTGATGGCCTCCATGATCTTGGCCTCCAGCTCGTCGCACAGCTCGGGGTTGTCCTTCAGCAGCTGCTTGGTGGCGTCGCGTCCCTGGGCCAGCTTCGAGTCCTCGTAGCTGAACCACGAGCCGCTCTTCTTGATGATGCCGTACTCCACGCCCAGGTCAACAATCTCGCCCACCTTCGAGATGCCCTCGCCGAAGGTGATTTCGAACTCTGCCTTGCGGAAGGGGGGCGCCACCTTGTTCTTCACCACTTTCACGCGCACCTGGTTGCCGATGGGCTGGTCGCCGTCCTTCAGCGTGGTCACCTTGCGGATGTCGAGGCGCACCGAGGCATAGAACTTCAGCGCATTGCCGCCGGTGGTTGTCTCGGGGTTGCCGAACATCACGCCAATCTTCTCGCGCAGCTGGTTGATGAAGATGCAGGTGGTGTTGGTCTTCGAGATGGTGGCCGTCACCTTGCGCAGGGCCTGGCTCATCAGTCGGGCATGCAGGCCCACGGCCGAGTCGCCCATGTCGCCCTCAATCTCCTTCTTCGGCGTCAGCGCGGCCACGGAGTCGATGACGATGATGTCGATGGCAGCCGAGCGAATCAGCTGGTCGGCAATCTCCAGGGCCTGCTCGCCGTTGTCGGGCTGCGAGATGTACAGGTTGTCGATGTCGACGCCCAGCTTCTGGGCATAGAAGCGGTCGAAGGCGTGCTCAGCGTCGATGAAGGCCGCAATGCCGCCTGCTTTCTGGGCCTCGGCGATGGCATGGATGGCCAGCGTCGTCTTACCGCTCGATTCCGGGCCGTAAATCTCGATGATGCGACCCTTGGGGTAGCCGCCCACGCCGAGTGCGGCGTTCAGGCCGATGGACCCCGTGGGAATCACCTCTACGTTCTCTATCTTTTCTTCGCCCATGCGCATGATGCTGCCCTTGCCGAAGTCCTTCTCAATCTTCGACATGGCGGCCTGCAGCGCCTTCAGCTTCTCCTGTTGCGGGCTGAGTGCCTCGCCGCCTTCTTGTTCTTTCTTTGCCATATTTATAATATAATTGTTGTTTTTGGTTTGTTTCTGCAAAGTTACAACAAATCCATTGGCTGGCAAAGAAAAAAGAGGAAAAACTTTCGTGTGTTAGATTTTATTTGGATTTCCGCAGCGTCTGGGTAACTGCTCTGCCCTCTGAATGGATGAATGATATTGTCGTAATTTGCATAATGAAACTATTCAAGCTGTACGGTGCCCCAAGGTTTTTATAGACTTACCGCAAAGCGGTCTTTCAAAAACAGGCCCCCCAAAAAAACAGAGAAAAACCAGTCTTTGGATCGGCCCCAGCCCTTCAATATCTTTATATTTGCTTGCCAAAAAGTCAAAATTTTTCACAAAAAAATTGCTTCACGGCGACGAAGTATTCTGGAGCGAAAAATGGGCGTTTTCGAGCTGATGTGCCCTGGGGAGGGAATCCCCCCAAATGTTTAGGGATTCACACCCTGCGGTTTAGGAATAATCCTTTTGAAAGCTGCGGAAGAATGCCGAACTTTGCACCGTAAACAATTAAGTATAACCCTTAAAGAATAGGAGATAAGACAATGAAGAAGATGATGACCCTGGTCCTGATGATGACGATAGCCATCTCGGCCAACGCAATGAGCTATACCGCAGCACGCCACGAGGCCCTGTTCCTTAGCGACAAGATGGCCTACGAGCTCGGCCTGACCGACGAGCAGTATGCTGCAGTCTACGAGATTAACCTCGACTACATGATGAGTGTCAATGGCGATGCCGACGTGCTCGGCCCCTGGTGGAAGCGCCGCAATGCCGACCTGCGCTATGTGCTGACGCCCTGGCAGTACGACAAGTACATCGGTCTGACCCACTTCTATCGCCCCCTGTCGTGGCACGCCGGCACCTGGCGGTTCAACATCTACGGCCGCTATGCCAACCGCGACCACTTCTACAGGGCACGTCCGTCGGTGTTCGTGAGCTACATGGGAGGCAACAACCGCAGGGCAGAGCGTTTCTATGCCGACCGCTGGGCACCGCGCCACGCTGGCAACGCCACCTGGAGAGCCACTGGCGGCAACCACCGTCACCAGCCCGTAGCTGGCCATGACAGCCGTCGCGGTCACGGGCCGTCGGGCCACGGTCGCTGGTCGCGTTAGCCGCGCCGTCAAGCAATTCTGCTTGTTCTCTATATGCCTCGGAAGAGGACCGTCAGGGGAGTCCCGGCAACGGGATTCCCCCGTTTACGTTTTAGTAAGGGTCAGGTCTGCCAGCATAACGGCCGTCTCGGCTTCGGCTTTGGGGGCGTCTTTGGGCTTCCATGCCACCACAAATCTGACGGTTGCGGCACTCACGCCGTAGCCCTTCTCCGACCATTCCTTCAGCGTTGCTTGCATACCCGAAGAGAGCTTGGCGACGGGTTTGTCGGCAGGAACGCTATAGAGCACGCTGTTGCTGTAGTTCAGCTCGTCGCCACTTCTTAGCGACAGAACTGCACGCTTCCGCTCTTTGAAGTAGTCGAGGAAAACATCTTTGTGCGACAGTTGCAGCACGATGCCCTCGGGCATGGGATATTCTTTCTTGTCAATGGAATAGTGGACTGCGCCAACATGGTCGAAACAATCGCCATTGGTGTGGATGAACAGTCTGCGCTTGGCGCGGGTCATGCCTACATACAGGCGCCGCATGAGCGACTCGTCCTTTTGCTGGCTGTCGGCAATGAGCATATACACATCGTCGAACTCGCGGCCTTTGGCCTTGTGGATGGTCGACACGACAACTTCGGCCCCAGTGACATCGCAGAAATCCTCTACTGACGATTCGCTGACATACTCTTTGAAATCGCTGAGGTATTTCGTCCTGTTGGTCTGCTCAAACATTGCGATGCAGCGCTGGATGTTCTCCAGACACGAGCTGTTGGCATAGGCAGCGAAGGTTTCGTGCTTGGCACTCTCCCACACCTCGTCGGGAATGGCGGGAGTGTCCACTCGTTTTTTCAGGCACTTCATGAAAAACCGTATCTCGGCCAGGTTCCTGAAGCGGAACCCGTCGAGCGACTGTATCAGCTTGCTGCTGATGCCGTGCTTCCGCAGCAACGCCACCACCATCACCGCCTCCTCGTTGGTTTGGGTGAGAATGCACGACGTTCCGTGGCTCCGATGTGCCAGCAAGTTCTCCACTAATGGCTCGTAGATGAACCTCGACCAGTGACGGGTAATCTCCACCAGCCCCTCGTCATCGCTCATAGAGCGGATGGCGTTGCGCTTCATCCTCTGGCCGATGTTCTTCTTCACGAAGGCATTGGCAAAGCTGACCACCTGTTGTGAGCTGCGATAGTTTTCTGTCATTTCGATGAATCGGCTTCCAGGCTCCTGAGCCAGCTGTGCCAGATACTTAGAGTCGGAGCCTCGGAATTCAAAAATGTTCTGGTCGTCATCGCCCACGGCAATCACGCGCATCTCCTCGTTGCGGTCCATCAGTGCTCTCACCAGCGCATACTCTTCGGCACTCATGTCTTGAGCCTCGTCGATGACCAGCACCGTCTTCCCGATCTTGTTGGGTTCCACCTCGCCCTCCTTGATCATGGCTGCCGCCTTGCCCACCACGTCGGCCACATCGTCCAGGTTGCCGATGCGCCCGAGCAAGTCGAAGCAATAGGAGTGGAACGTCTTGATTTCCACGAAATGCGCGGCATTGCCAATCAGCTCCATCAGCCGCTGCTTGAACTCCGTGGCCGCTGCCCGCGAGAACGTCAGCATCAGCAGCTGCTCGTGCTTCACGTCTTCCAGCAGCAGTAGCGAAGCAAGCTTGTGGACCAGCACGCGTGTCTTGCCGCTTCCGGGGCCGGCAGCAACAACGATGCAGCGCGACTCCTTGTCGGCGATGATTGCCTGCTGGCGTTCCGAAAGTTGGCCGAACAGCCTCTGGTATTGTGCTGGAGTCAGGTTGCGCTGTATTTCGTTGCTCCTTTCCCCTTTGAAGTATTTGGCGATGAAGCGTTTGTAGTCCATCTGGAAGTAGTCCTGCACGTACTGAAGCGCCGCGTCATAGTTTCTCACCATCAGGTTGGCATATTCGCCAACGATGTGCACCTGCTGGATTTTCTGCTTGTAGAATTCGTTGAGCAGCCGGTAGTCCTCCTGCTTGTAGCGCATTTTCATGTCCTTCAGCCGACGTATGTCCATCGCGTTGTAGAGCACCAGGAAGCCGCCTTCCAGTTTGAGCGCCCCGATTTTGGAAAGATAGAGCAGGGCTTCTTCCATGTGGTCAATCTGCAGGTCGGCCAGATGGCTGAAAAGCCCGTGTTGCCGGGCCTTGACGGTGTTCAGCAGTTCAACGACAGAGAACCTGACGGCACCGTCTTTCGTGTCGTCGGTCTTCTGTTCCGCAGCCAGCTTGTAAAGCCACTCTATGGTGAAGCGGCACAGCTCAATGCGCTGTTCCAGGCGGGCCAGTGCCGTTTCTTTGTCGGTCTGAAGGGTCAGCTCCAGGTTGTGGTTCGCGTCTTCTTTTTTGCGAATATATCCTTTGATGGCGAGGAAGAAGAGAATAGTCCGAATGTCCTTCTCTTTCGAGCTGACAATGCCGCTGTTTACGGCATCGTCGTTCAGTTGTCTGCACGATATCCTCATGATGCCGTCGGGAATGCGCTCCAGGATATAGCGTTCGAGCCTTGCTATATGCTCGAAGAGCGTTCGTGAGCGTCGCTCCGAATCGCCGGCATCCAGCAGATAGGCCGAGATGTCCCTGCTGTCGGCCAGGATGCCCTCTTGGCGCATCCGTTCTACGGCAGAAATCACTTCGCCCTTGCTCAGTCCCAGCGTGTCGGCCAGGTAGTCAATGCGTGACTCAGCATCCGCCGATTGTGCCTTGGCGATGTGCTTCTTCGAGATGAGCGATTTGATGATTCGGGCCGCTTTTTCGGTTTCTTCATTGCCAAAAAGGGGCGATTCCATCAGACGTTTGCGGGCCTCGTCCATGTTCTTCACCGTGATGCCGGTGGCAAAGACGTGGGGCACGTTGTTTCCCCTTGCCAGATAGCCTCCTTGCTCCAGCGTGGCCAAGGCTGTGCGCACACGGGTCTCAATATCGGCCACTGAGTCGTCCCAGCCTGCCTGACGGGCAATCTCCAGGGCAGAGCACGACACCCTTTGCCGCTGTTTCGTCAGCATCTTCACGGCTTTCCACACCTGTTGAATCTCGCTGATGCTCAGCTTCGTCTGGTTCAGCAGGATGAAATGCTTGTCGAGGTCATGATCGCTATAGAGTACGAAGCACTGGGCGCTGAGCTGAGGGTCGCGCCCGGCACGGCCTGCTTCCTGAACGTAGTTCTCCAGCGAGTCGGAGATGTCGTAGTGCACCACCAGCCCCACGTCCTTCTTGTCGACACCCATGCCGAAAGCCGAGGTGGCCACGATGATGCGCACCTGGTCGGCCATGAACAGGTCCTGGTTGGCAATCTTCTCGTCGGCATCCATCTTGCCGTTGAAGGGTAGCGCCCGGTAGCCGTCGCGTGTCAGCTTGTCGGCCAGTTCGCGTGTGCGCCTCGTGCGTGACACATAGACAATGGTGGGGCAGTTGGCCTCTGCCACCAGCGACCTGAGTTGCTGGTACTTTTCTTCGTCGGTGTCAGCGTGTAGGACGCTATAGTGGAGGTTGGTGCGCGTGGCTGTTGAGGCGAAGAGCTGCAGGTTCAGGTAGAGCGTCTGCTTGAAATAGTCGCAGATGTCCTGTATGACTTTCTGCTTGGCTGTGGCCGTGAAGCACGACACGGGAATCTGCTGCTTGCACCCTTTCTTCTGTTGGTACTCCCGGATGAAGGTGCCGATGTAGAGATAGTCTACGCGGAAGTCCTGCCCCCATGCTGAGAAGCAGTGGGCCTCGTCGATGACGAAGCGCACCACGTGGCGCGACAGCAGGATTCGCTCGATGGTCTTCGAGCGAAGCATTTCTGGCGAGATGTATAGCAGCGAGGCTTCGCCGTCCTGCACCCGCTGAATGGCCAGTGAGCGGCTGATGGGGTCGAGCAGTCCGTTGATGGTCACGGCATCGGTGATGCCGCGCTCGGCAAGGTTGTCTACCTGGTCCTTCATCAGCGACTGAAGCGGCGAGATGACCACCGTAAGCCCGTGCACCGTGCGCCCTTCCATCAGTGCCGGCAGTTGGAACGTGAGCGACTTTCCTCCGCCAGTAGGGAAGATGGCCAGCAGCGACCGACCGGCCACTGCAGCTTCTGCGGCCTGCTCCTGCAGGCGTTCTCCCTCGAATGTGCGGAACTCTTTGTAGCCAAAGAAACGCTCAAGGTTGTAGTGCGTATCGAGCATCGTGTTGCAATAGTCGCAGCCTGCATCGCAGCGGGTGTGGCGCAGCAGCTTCACGACGTGTTCCACCTCTGGGAAATTGCGCAACACCCATCCTGGTGTTACCGAGCGATAGTCTGTTGTGTCAATCAGTGCCAGGGCGTAGGCCAGTTCGCAGGGGTAGAGGCTCACGAGGGTCTCGAAGACGGCATGGTCGCATACTTTTCCGTGGTACTCGTCCTGAATCAGGCTGACTAAGTTGTCCATGCTATCTTCAGCGTCTACGAGCTCCAGGAATCCCTTGAACTCCTCCCGGTTCTTCAGTAGTGCCGAGAAAATGCGCTGCTTCCCTGCTGGTAATGCTTTCCAGCGGGCTATCTCGTCGTTCAGCAGGTCGAGGGCTTTCTCGCAATCATTCACGGGGTTGTTCATCTGCTCGCTCACCAGCTTATCGTCTTTCACCAATCGGTGATAGGGGCGTTCAGGGAATAGCAGAGGCGACATATATAGCGTGTCTACCAGAGCCCAAGGGCAGGGCTGTTCACCAAAGAGATACTTGGCGTCGTGGTGGACGATGTTGTGCCCACAGATGAAATCGGTATTGCGAAGAAAACTGAACAGCTCCTCTTTTGACGCATGGTGAAAGACGGCTCCATCGAAGCGAAGTGCCCCGATATCGTGAATCTTGTGGTCGTTCATCCCGACTTCAACATCCACGATGGCATAGCGTAGGCTATCTGCTATCGTCACGTCTTTCATCTTCTGCTCTCTGCACTGTGGCTTTTGCTTCTGCTGTGCAAAAGTAGCAATAAAAACTGATAATCAATCATAAATGGGCGGAAAAATGCGGAGCGTGGAAAAAGTCAACGCCTTTTTTTCGGGATAAAGCAATAAAATGACGATGGGACGATTTTTTACGGGGGAAAAGGCGTGGCTTATTGATTTTTTTGCTACCTTTGCAGCATTAGGCTTGACAATGATGAAAAAGATAATACTACTTACGCTCTGGGCATCGCTGCTGTGGCCTGCCCAGATGACGGCTCAGACGGCGGTGCAGGACGAGGCTCCTCAGGCCGACAGCACGGTGCTGATGGTGCCGCTGCGGCAGCTGGTGACCGAGCGGCTGGATGCCCTGGTGGACGACTCGCTGATGGAGCGGTCGCAGCTGGGGCTGATGGTGTGGGACCTGACCGATGACACGCTGCTCTATGCCCGTGGCGAGCACCAGCTGCTACGCCCGGCATCGACCATGAAGGTGCTCACGGCCATCGCCGCCCTCGACTGCCTGGGCCCGGACTATCGCTATACAACGACGCTCTATCATAAGGGCACCATCAGCCAGGGACGCCTGCAGGGCGACCTCGTCTGCGTGGGTGGCATGGACCCCATGTTCGACCGTAAGGACATGCAGGCTTTCGCCCAGGCGCTGAAGAAGAAGGGGGTGAAGAGTCTGGGCTGCCGCCTGATCATCGATACGTCGATGAAGGATGGCGACAAGTGGGGCGAGGGCTGGTGCTGGGATGACAAGAACCCGACGCTCTCGCCGCTGCTCTACGAGGGCAAGACCGACTTCGCCGGACAGCTGTTGCGCGAGTTGCGCTCGGCAGGCATCGGCACGGGGAGCGTCTCGGCCATCATCGACAACTGTCCGAAGGATGCCCAGCCGCTGTGCACCCGCAGCCACACTATCGACGAGGTGCTGAAGCAGATGATGAAGGAGAGTGACAACCTCTACGCCGAGGCTACTTACTACCAGATAGCCGCTCGCGTGGGCCGACGGCCCGCCACGGCGAAGGATGCGCAGAAGGTGGAGCATGAGCTGCTGGCGAAGGTGGGGCTGGACGCCGACCACTACCGTCTGGCTGATGGTAGTGGCCTGTCGCTCTATAACTACCTGACGGCCGAGGCGCAGGTGATGTTGCTGCGCTATGCCTGGCAGCAGCCCGACATCTACAGCCATCTGCTGGCGTCGCTGCCCATCGCCGGCGTCGACGGCACGCTGGAGAAACGCTTGGTGGACACTGCCGCACAGGGCAACGTGAGGGCTAAGACGGGCACCGTGTCGGGCATCTCGGCACTCGCGGGCTACTGTACGGCGCCCAACGGCCACCGGCTCTGCTTCAGCATCATCAATCAGGGGGTGCGCCGCTCGGCAGAGGGGCGTGAGTTCCAGAACCGCGTCTGTTTAGCACTCTGCCAGCCATAAATAAGTGAAGAGTGAAAAGTGAAGAGTGAAGAATTTGCTGCCGCCATCCCATCTGTTGGAGATACGGCGGCAGCAAATTCTTCACTCTTCACTTTCTGTGTTATGCGCGGAAGCTGTCGAGGTCTTCCACCTGGAAGGCCTTGATGTAGGCAGCCTTGCCAAGAACATTTTCCTCGGCCATGCGTACGTAGACGTTGGCGCTCTTCTCGAAGAGTTCGGGAGCCTCGTTGGCGTCGCGGATGATGAGCAGGGCCATCACCAGCTCGGCGGTCATGTCGTAGAGACGGCGGGCCAGGAAGTCGAAGGCATCCTGGTTGTCGAGGGCCTTGGCATAGTTCAGGGCATCCTCGTAGACGGGGATGAGCTTCTCCACGCGGGCCTTCAGGGCTGCGAGGCTGGCGTATGTTGCGACGGAGTCGCAACAAACGGTGGCGGCGAGGTCCTTGATGTTCTGGAGCATGGTGCCGTTCGAGATGTAGCGGATGGCAGCCACGACTTGCAGTTGGGTGGTTCCCTCGTAGATGGAGAAGATGCGGGCATCGCGATAGAGGCGCTGGCTCTTGTACTCCATGATGAAGCCGCTGCCGCCGTGAATGGAGATGGCGTCGTAGGCGTTCTGGTTGGCATACTCGGAGTTCATACCCTTGGCCAGCGGCGTGAAGGCATCGGCCAGACGCTGGTACTTCTTCAGTTCCTGCTTCTCTTCGGGCGTCAGCTTGCGGTCGCGCTCAATGTCCTCCAAGCACTTATAGACATCGACATAGCAGGCTGTCTGATAGAGCAGCGAGCGACCGGCATCGAGCTTGGCCTTCATGCGGGCCAGCATGTCGAAGACGGCGGGGAAGTCGATAATCTTCTGGCCGAACTGGGCACGCTCCTTGGCGTAGGCCAGGCCCTCGTTGTAGGCTTCCTGCGAGAGACCCACCGACTGGGCGGCGATACCCAGACGGGCACCGTTCATCAGGGCCATCACGTACTTGATGAGTCCCAAACGGGTGCTTCCGCAGAGCTCGGCCTTGGCGTTCTTGTAGGTTAGCTCACAGGTGGGCGAGCCGTGGATGCCGAGCTTATGCTCGATGTGGCGCACGTTCACACCGCCGTTGCGCTTGTCGTAGATGAACATCGACAGGCCGCGGCCGTCCTTCGTGCCTTCCTCCGAGCGGGCCAGCACCAGATGGATGTCAGAGTCGCCGTTGGTGATGAAGCGCTTCACGCCGTTCAGGCGCCAGCACTGCTCCTTCTCGTCGTAGGTGGCCTTGAGCATGACGCGCTGCAAGTCACTGCCGGCATCAGGCTCGGTGAGGTCCATCGACATGCCTTCGCCGGCGCAGACGCGGGGGATGTACTTCTGGCGCTGCTCCTCCGAACCGAACTCATAGAGCGTGTCGATGCACGACTGCAAAGACCAGATGTTCTGGAAGCCAGCGTCAGCAGCCGAGATGACCTCGCTCAGCATGGAGAACACGGCGTTGGGCAGGTTCAGACCGCCGTAGCGGCGGGGCATGGAGACGCCCCAGAGGCCAGCCTTGCGCGTGGCGTCGAGGTTCTCGAAGGTCTTCGAGGCGTAAATCATGCGGCCGTTCTCTAAGTGCGGCCCTTCCAGGTCCACGTCCTCCGAGTTCGGGGCGATGATGTTGGCTGCCACGTCGCCCGTGATGTCGAGAATCTGCTTGTAGTTCTCGATGGCATCGCCCAGGTCAACGGGAGCATAGTCATATTCTTTCGCGTCAGCGAAACCCTTTTCTTTCAGCTCGACGATACGAGCCATCAGGGGGTGGTTCAAGTAGAACCCGATCTCAGGATGATCGCTATAATAGTTTGCCATAATTATACTTTTTCTTTACCCAAGTTTATCCATACTCTGTAGAAAGCAATAGAGAAATAGATTGCAATAACCTCATTGAGGACTCTTCGCCATGTTGCCTTATACGGGTCGAGCGACAACCAAATGGACACGATGACGAGAATAGCGTACAATAGCAGGAATAGAACTTGTTTCTTCATTTTACTTTGAGTTCTGCTTGTAGTACTTAATCAGTTTGGGCACGACTTCCTCGACGGTGCCGTTAATGACGTAGTCAGCGATGCGGTTGATGGGGGCATCGGGGTCAGAGTTGATGCTGATGATGATGCCCGAGTCCTGCATACCAGCGATGTGCTGAATCTGTCCAGAGATACCGCAGGCAATGTAGACCTTTGGATGAACGGTGACACCCGTCTGACCAATCTGACGGTCGTGGTCGAGCCAGCCTGCATCGACGGCAGCGCGGCTTCCACCCACCTCACCATGCAGCACCTTGGCCAGCTGGAACAGCATGTCGAAGTTCTCCTTGCAGCCCATTCCGTAGCCACCGGCGACGACGATGGGCGCGCCCTTCAGGTTGTGCTTGGCAGCCTGCACCTCGTGGGTGAGCACTTTTACGACGAAGGCCTCAGGGCTTACATACTTCGAAACCTCAGGATAGACCACCTGCCCATGTGCAACGGGGTTCTCCCCGTTGGCCTCGTAGACGGCCTTCTGCATCACACCGCTGCGCACGGTAGCCATCTGCGGACGGTGGTCAGGGTTCACAATCGTTGCCACGATGTTGCCACCGAAGGCGGGACGAATCTGGTAGAGCAGGTTCTCGTAGGTCTTACCCTCCTTCTTGTCCTCATACGGGCCAATCTCTAATTCGGTGCAGTCGGCGGTGAGACCGCTGGTCAGCGACGAACTGACGCGGGGGCCGAGGTCGCGGCCGATGACGGTGGCGCCCATGAGGCAAATCTGCGGTTGCTCCTCCTTGAAGAGGTTGACGAGGATGTCTGTATGGGGAGCGGAGGTGTAGGGGAACAGCCCCTCAGCGTCGAAGACAAACAGCTTGTCGACGCCGTAGGGCAGAATCTGCTCTTCCACCTTGCCCTTGATGCCGGTGCCGGCCACTACGGCGTGGAGCTCGACACCCAGTTCATTGGCCAGCTTGCGGCCCTTGGTCAGCAGCTCCTGGGATACTTCCTGTACCAGGGTGCCTTCTATTTCGCAATATACAAAAACGTTGTTCATGTTCGTTGTTCTCTTGTTTCCTTTGCTGCAACAGTGTTGCTGCATAGGGGGACGGTTAGCCAATGATTTTCTCTTCCAACAATTCTTTGATCATTCCCTCGATATCAGCATCGGAAGCCGTCAAAGTTTTCGACTCCTTCGCCTGGAACACGATGTTCTTGATGGCCTTCACCTTCGTGGGCGAACCAGCCAGGCCGCACTGGTTGACGTCGCCGTCAACATCAGCCACGCTCCACTGGTTCAGCGTCAGTTCGGGGCGCTCATCATACAGATAGTCGTAGGCCGTACCCTCGGCAGGACGCTCCATCGGGCAGGTGGCGCGTTTGTACTTCATCACCAGCTTGGCGTTCTGCGGACGGCAGGGGGCAGCGCTTCCGTTCACCGTGATGACCACGGGTAGCGGAGCCTCCACGATCTCCACACCACCATCGATGACGCGCTTGATGGTGGCCTTGCCATCCTTCACGGAGAGCACCTCCTCGGCGTAGGTCACCTGGTTCAGGCCCAGCTTCTGAGCCACCTGCGGACCCACCTGGGCGGTGTCGCCGTCGATGGCCTGCCGACCGCCGATGACGATGTCCACATCGCCAATCTTCTTGATGGCCGTGGCCAGTGCATAGCTCGTGGCCAGCGTGTCGGCACCGGCGAAGAGTCGGTCGGTAAGCAGCCAGCCGGTGTCAGCACCGCGATAAAGCCCTTGACGGATAATCTCGCCTGCACGTGGAGGACCCATCGTGAGGATTCCTACTGTAGTGCCCGGATGCTGCTCCTTCAGGCGGAGAGCCTGCTCCAGGGCGTTCAAATCTTCGGGGTTGAAGATGGCGGGAAGGGCGGCGCGGTTCACCGTGCCTTCTGCGGTCATGGCGTCCTTTCCCACGTTTCGGGTGTCTGGCACTTGCTTGGCCAGCACGACAATTTTTAATGCCATATAATATAATAATGTGTAAAACTAAAGTCTTGTAAAGCGGGTGCAAAGGTACTACTTTTTCACCGTTCCACAAAATAAATTGCACAAAATCGTCCGTTTTGTGCGCAAACAGCCCATTTTGTGCAAAGCTCAAAGCGGTGGCGTGCTTTTTGAACAGAATGCAGAAAAACGAACCAAATGAAAAACTTTAGCATTTTTTTAGATTTATATGATGGCTATATTGGGATAATTTAGTAACTTTGCAGCCGAATAGCCGTTTGCCAAATCGGACAACTCTTCAAACCTAAAAAACAAAAAAGTTTTCCAAAACGGAGAAGTGACAATGGATCTTAGCAATCTAAAATAGACAATGGAAATTAAGAATTTCACTATCACCAAACGCGACGGATCGAAAGACCGCTTTTCGTTAGACAAGATTATGAACGCCATCGTGAAGGCGTTCGAGAGTGTGGACGAGCCTACCGACCTGATAACTATCTCTAAGATTCTCAGCCACTTGGAGATGAAGGATGACATCAAGGTCGAGGACATCCAGAACCAGGTAGAGGAAGCGCTCATGCGCGAGGGCCATTTCAAGGTGGCCAAGTCGTTCATCCTCTATCGCCAGCAGCACACCGAGGACCGTGAAACCCTCGAGAAGATGCAGTTCCTCTCAGAGTACATGGAGAGTGTGAATGCGGCCACCGGTTCGAAGTACGACGCCAACGCCAACGTGGAACACAAGAACATAGCCACCCTCATCGGCGAGCTGCCCAAATCGAACTTCATCCGCCTGAACCGCCGTCTGCTCACCGACCGCATCAAGAAGATGTTCGGCAAGCAGCTGGCCGACGAATACATCGACAAGCTGACCCACCATTTTATTTATAAGAACGACGAGACCTCGCTGGCCAACTACTGCGCCTCCATCACCATGTACCCCTGGCTCATCGGCGGCACGAAGTCTATCGGTGGCAACTCCACCGCCCCCACCAACCTGAAGAGCTACTGCGGCGGATTCGTCAACATGGTGTTCATGGTCAGCTCGATGCTCAGCGGAGCCTGCGCCACCCCCGAGTTCCTGATGTACATGAACTACTTCATCGGCAAGGAGTTCGGCCTCGACTACTGGAAGCGCACCGACGAGGTGGTCGACCTCTCGCTGAAGAAGCGCACCCTCGACAAGGTCATCACCGACTACTTCGAGCAGATTGTCTACACCCTCAACCAGCCCACCGGTGCCCGCAACTACCAGGCCGTGTTCTGGAACGTGGCCTACTACGACCGCTACTACTTCGAGTCCATCTTCGGCGAGTTCTACTTCCCCGACGGCACCAAGCCCGACTGGGACGGCCTCTCCTGGCTGCAGAAGCGCTTCATGAAGTGGTTCAACCAGGAGCGCACGAAGACCCTCCTCACCTTCCCCGTGGAGACGATGGCCCTGCTCGTCGACGAGAACGGCGAGTGCAAGGACAAGGAGTGGGGCGACTTCACCGCCGAGATGTATGCCGAGGGCCACTCCTTCTTCACCTACATGAGCGACAACGCCGACTCCCTCAGCTCCTGCTGCCGTCTGCGCAACGAGATTACCGACAACGGCTTCTCCTACACCCTTGGTGCCGGTGGCGTTTCCACTGGCTCGAAGTCCGTGCTCACCATCAACCTGAACCGCTGCATCCAGTACGCCGTGAACCACAAGATGGACTATCTGGAGTACCTTGGCGGTGTCATCGACCTCTGCCATAAGGTGCAACTGGCCTACAACGAGAACCTCAAGGACCTCCAGGCCCACGGCATGCTCCCCCTCTTCGACGCCGGCTACATCAACATCTCGCGCCAGTACCTCACCATCGGCATCAACGGACTGGTGGAGGCTGCCGAGTTCATGGGCCTGCAGATTACCCCCAACGACCAGTATCTGCACTTCGTTCAGGGCATCCTGGGCCTCGTCGAGAAGTACAACAAGCAGTATCGCACGAAGGACGTGATGTTCAACTGCGAGATGATTCCCGCCGAGAACGTCGGCGTGAAGCACGCCAAGTGGGACCGCGAGGACGGCTACTTCGTGCCCCGCGACTGCTACAACTCCTATTTCTACATCGTGGAAGACGACTCCCTCTCCGTCATCGACAAGTTCAAGCTCCACGGCGCACCCTATATTGAGCACCTCACCGGAGGCTCCGCCCTCCACATGAACCTCGAGGAGCACCTCTCGAAGGAGCAGTACCTGCAGCTGCTGAAGGTGGCCGCCAAGGAGGGCTGCAACTACTTCACGTTCAACATCCCCAACACCGTCTGCAACGACTGCGGCTACATCGACAAGCGCTACCTCAAGGAGTGCCCCCACTGCCACTCGAAGAACGTCGACTATATGACCCGCATCATCGGCTATCTGAAGCGCGTCTCCAACTTCTCCCAGGCCCGCCAGGAGGAGGCCGCACGCCGATTCTATGCCACGGCTTAGGAGATACTCTTCCCCATGCTCAAGTACGTCAATACAGGAATTGTTTTTCAGGAGATACCCGACGAGACGACGCTGGCCATCAACATCTCGGGCTGTCCGTGCCGTTGTCCGGGCTGTCATAGCCGCTACCTGTGGGAAGACATCGGGCTGCCACTCGATGCCGCCGCCATCGACGACTTCATCGGGCAGTATGGCACCGACATCACCTGTCTGGCCTTCATGGGAGGCGACGGCGACCCCAAGGGCATCAACCTGCTGGCACAGTACATACGCGAGGAGCACCCACAGTTCCACGTGGCCTGGTACAGCGGACGTGCCCGCATCCCCTCGGCCATCACCGTCACCGACTTCGACTACATCAAGATCGGACCCTTCCTCCGCCACCTCGGACCGCTGAAGGAGCGCACCACCAACCAGCGCCTCTACCACGTGCTCCCCGACGGTCGGCTCGACGACATCACCCACCGCTTCTGGCGATGAAAAAATAAATGGGCGAACCGTTGGCGGTTCGCCCATTTATTTGTAACTTTGCGCCATATTAACGAACTTATCAACTACTAAGACAATGAAGAGATTACTTACTGCAGCGCTGGCCGCCAGCCTGGCGCTCTGTGGATGGGCACAGGACTTCGACAACCTGCCTGACCCCATCGAAGACGTCAACAAGGTCGTCGACAACACCCCCGACTCCATCGCCAAGGCCCTCTCGGCACGGCCTGCCCCCGGCAGCACCAGGGTGGGGCAGAACCCCGTGATGTATCTCGTGGGCAACTCCACCATGCGCAACGGCACCCTCGGCAACGGCAACAACGGCCAGTGGGGCTGGGGCTACTATTTCGGGCAGTACTTCAACGCGAAGAAAATCTCCGTCGAGAACCAGGCCCTCGGAGGCATGTCCACCCGCACCTTCTACACCGACCTCTGGCCCGCCGTGCGACAGGCCCTCCGCCCCGGCGACTGGGTCATCGTATCCATCGGCCACAACGACAACGGCGAGTTCTTCGACCGTCGGCGCGCCCGCGCCGTCATCCCCGGCGTCGACCCCGACACCTGCTACGTAGGCCTCAACCAGCGCACCGGACGCCAGGACACCGTCTATAGCTATGGCAACTACCTCCGCCGCTACATCGCCGAGGTGCGTGCCGCCGGTGCCAACCCCATCCTCATGTCGCTCACGCCCCGCGATGCCTACGACCCGCAGACGGGACGCATCGTGCGCAAGCCCCAGACCGAGTGGGCCGCCTACGTCGCTGCCGTCGAGGGCGTGCCCTTCGTCGACCTCAACGAGCTCAGCGGACAGCGCCTCGACAGCTTCAGCCCCTGGAAGGAGAAGTACCACTTCATGGGCGACCACATCCACACCTCGAAGTTCGGTGCCGAGCTCAACGCCCGCTGTGCCGCCGAGGGCCTCTTCTACAGCGCCAACCCCGCCCTCAGGCCCCTGCAGCAGATGATGCAGAACGTCGAGCCCGACACGTGGCAGGTGCACCGCGAGCCCGGCAAGCCCGTCCTCTTCTTCACCGGCGACAGCACCGTGAAGAACGCCGACAAGGACGACGACGGCATGTGGGGATGGGCATCGCAGGCACAGACCGTCTTCGACGAGTCGCGCATCACCCTCTGCAACGCCGCTCGCGCCGGACGCAGCACTCGCTCCTTCATCCGCGAGGGCCTCTGGGACAAGGTCTACAACTCCCTGCAGCCCGGCGACTATGTCACCATCCAGTTCGGCCACAACGACATCTGCCCCATCACCGACCGCAAGGCCCGGGGCGTCATCCCCGGCACCCAGGACACCCTCCACACCTACAAGATGGACGACGGCACCTACGAGACCGTCTACAGCTTCGGGTGGTACCTGCGCAAGATGATCGACGACGTGCGCGAGAAGGGGGCCACGCCCATCCTCGTCTCGCTGACGCCGCGCAACGAGTGGCCCGGCGGACGCATCGAGCGCCGCGACGGCAGCTACGGCAAGTGGTACCGCGAGGTCGTCGCCGAGACCGGCGTGGAGTTCATCGACATGCACAACATCAGCGCCGACTTCCTCGACAAGAAGTTCGCCGTCCGCAGCCTCCCCGACGACAAGGAGAAGGCCAAGGCCAGGGTCGCCGCCATCAAGGAGAAGGCCGGCGTCTACTTCAAGAAGGACCACACCCATGCCTCGAAGCTCGGGGCACAGATGAACGCCCAGAGCTTCGCACGAGGCCTGAAGGCCGCCGCCAGCCCGCTCGCCAAATATCTGAAGAAATAATTCGTTCGTCCTCCGCGTCTCTGCGCGGGAACCAAAAAAAACGAGTCATTCTTGCGCCCCGCTGGGTAGCAAGAATGACTCGTGACTATTCTTGTCGCATCACTTCAGCGTCACCACCGTCGTCTGCTTCTGCGACTGACCCATCATGTTCTGCGTCGTCTCCGTCTTCACCGACTTCGGCCAGCCGTTGTCCTGCATCACGTAGGTCGACTTCGACGTCACCTCCGGCTTCAGCTGCTCCATCAGCATGCCGATGTTCTCCTTCACCATCTCGGCCTGCTCAGGGACCTCCTCCTCAATCTTCTTGATGATGAAGTCCTTCAGCTCCTCCGTCGTCATGTCAAGCGTCGAGTTGGCGATGATGCTCTTGCCTGCCACGAAGTACATGCGCTTCATCTTCAGACCCTCCTCGCTCTTGTCCGACTCCGTGGCACCGTTGGCAATCGTCTTGCCGTTCAGGGCGAGCACGCCGTTGCCGGCCACGCTCGTCATCAGCGCCTCCTCGTTCATGTTCTCGGCAAACTGGCTCTCAAGGCTCTCGCGGGGAACGGCAGCGGCCAGCTCGGGGCTCGCCTCGAAAATCTTGTCGAAAATCGCCTTCGAGGCCTTCGCCATCTGGGCCTTCACCTCGTCCAGGTTGGCCACGCCCGTCACCTTGCCGTCAGCGTCGGTGTTAAACTTCACGGGCACGCCCTCCATAATCTTGGCACCAGCCGTCAGGATGCCGGCCATCGGGTTCTCGTCGCCATCGGTGCTCACCTTCGTCGTCGTCACCGTGATCATGGCACCCTGGGCCGTCACGTTGCTCACCGCGTACTCGTTTTCCTCCACCACCTTGACGGCGCTACCGCCAACGTCGATGGTGCTCTCCTCCGTGTACACAGCCTTGAAGCCGTTCACCAGCTTCGCCGAAATCTTCGTCTGTGCCTGGGCCATCACAGCCATCAGCAGCACGACACTTGTCAGAAATACTTTCTTCATGCTTTTATAATTTAAGTTGCCAACAGTTCTTTTTTGGGGAGTGAGAGGGGAGTTAAACTCCCTTTTCTTTCTCATACCAAGTGCGCTATCAGCTCCTCGCGGTCCCCGGGCAGCATGTCGATGACCGGGATCTCCACCATCGTGTAGCAGCCCGGCTCTAAGCGCATCGAGGCACGCGCCACGTTCACCAGCACCTGCCCCGTCAGCGCAGGGTTGTTGATGCTCATGTTGAACTCCAGGCGCTGGTTCTGCGTCGTTCCGCTCACGCCCTTGCGCACCAGGTTCACCCCGTGCCCCATGTCGCGCACGTCGTCCACGCTCTCCACCTGGAACACGTGCGTCTCGTCAGAGGCGAAGTACGGGTCGGCCTTGATGGCTGCCGTCACCTCCTCCAGTCGGGCACCCTCCTCCAGCTCCACGTACACCATGCGGCGGTGGATGCCCTCACCCAGGGGAATGGTCATCGACAGCGCGTTCTTCACGCCTGCCTTCGACCGCACGCACACCGAGTGGCCCATCGACATGCCAGGGCCGAAGTTCGTGTACGTCAGGCCCTTCGGCGCCAGGCTCTGCATCAGCGTGCGCACGATGCTGTCGCTGCCCGGGTCCCAGCCGGCGGCGATGACGCTCACCGTCCCCGACTGCTTCGACACCTCCATCAGCGAGCGCCGGTAGTCGCGTATCTGCGTGTGGATGTCGAACGAGTCCACCGTGTTGATGCCCAGCGGAAGAATCTGCCGTGCATACTCCTCGCACGACCGCGTCGGCGTTGCCAGGATGGCCACGTCAACGTCCTTCAGCTCGCGGATGTCCTTCACCACTTCATACGCTGCCAGCTCTGCCGGCTTGTTCTCTCCTCCCTGGCGGCGGACCACGCCAGCCACCTCAAAGTCCTGAGCGGCCTCAAGGGCCTGCAGGGCATACCGCCCGATGTTGCCGTAGCCTACTACGGCGGCTCTCGTCTTCTTCATTTCTTTTTTTCCTTTTGTGTTTGGTGTTTACAAATCGCCTGCAAAGTTACGAAAAATCGAGAGCAAAACAAAGAAACTTGTTTCTTTTTTTGCCGAGATGGAGTAAGTTCGCCATCTTTGATGGCAAAGTTACGAATAAGTGAGCGAAATGCAAAGAAAAAAACTCGTTTTTTTCATTTGCATTTCCGAACGCCAGTAACTTCGGCGAAGCTCCTCCTGTTCTCAGCAGGGAAGTCGGCGGCCGCTGCCATTGTTTTTCCCGCCCGCTGCCATTATTGGCAGCGGGCGCTGCCAATATCGTCCCCGTCCGCTGCCAACGGAAAAGGCGAGGACTTTTTCCCGCTCCGGCATGGCCTGGTTCCCATTTGTCGCTGCCTTTTTCCTCTCATCCCAGCATGATCTGCCATTCCCCCTATTATATTATTGTTTACATTATATATATATACCCCGGCCCCCCTCACCATAACAATTTTGCATTTTTTTTTGAAAATTTTTTCCGTTTTCTTTGGTGATTCAAAAAAAATATCTAACTTTGCACCGAAATGCCTACCCATGAGTGGGCCAGGCTGTTTAACAACACTTTGGATCAAGACCAACTTGCCAGTTGTAAGGCCTGGCCTTGGAAGGACGTTTTCACTACGTTACTGTCTGTGTGCAGTCAAACTTCGCAACTTTGAATCCAGATGCGACGGTAATGCTACTGAATGACGTCCGCGGGGTGATATTTATATCACCGCGGATACTTTAACTACCTAAGGACAAATTTATAAGGTGTGGCTTGCTGCACCTTATAGATGTGTCTTTCTACAGGGGGGATAATATATCCGTGCGTGATGATGTTGCTGACGTGGGCTGGCATACAGTGCTTATCTTTAATCTGGGGGCAATGCGAAGGCCTGACATGCACTGATAAGCACGGAGGAATGATTCTCCCACGTCTTTTTTGTATCCATAAGGTTTGATTGTTACTGATAGAGTTGCCGTCAGGGAGTAGCGGCTTCGGGGGCATGCTGTGCGCATGCGCTTGCCGCCCCTGACCTCTCAAGACGGATTAAAATCTACATTCTTTTATTTAACAACTTTATTATTAACAATTAAAATTCAAAGCTTATGAAAAAACATTTTCTATTAGCGTTGCTGACCATGTTGCCGTTCCTGGGGGCATGGGCTGGAGATGTTGGCACATTTGCAGAACTGAAGGAAGCACTCGCAGCCGGAGGTGATGTCAAGTTGACTGCTGGCATTGAAGTGACGGAAGTCCTCAAAGTGGACAAAGCTGTAACGCTTGACCTTAATGGCCAAACGATTACTGTTCCTGAAGGCCTTGATGAGCCTATTGAAGAACCGTTCATTGTCAAACGTGGCGGAACGTTCACGGTGAATGACAATTTCGGAGGTGGTAAAATTGATGCTAGCAATGCGCTGTGTGCTATCAAGTTGACCGATAAAGGTGAAGCTGCAACCGGTGACCTGGCTGAACTGGTTGTGAATGGTGGTACTATCATTGGTGATGGATATGCCATTACTGGTAACGGTACTCGCCACGACACCAAAGTGACCATTGCAGGTGGCACTCTTCAGGCTACTAATGGAACGGGTATCTACAATCCTCAGATTGGTGATTTGGTTATCAATGGAGGTGTGATTGAAGGCTTCGACGCTGCTGTTGAGGTCCGTTCTGGTAATCTGACTGTCACTGGCGGTTCGTTCAAATGCACGAATAATCAGCTGCAGGCTGTTGACTGTCAGGCAAACGGAAATGGAACAACGACCAAGGGCGCTGCCCTGGCTATTGTTCAGCACGAGACTAAAAACCCCATTAACGTTTCAATCAGTGGTGGCGAGTTTGTTGGTGTCTCCGCACTCTTCATCAATGACGTAAATAATAATAATGAAGAAGCCAATGTAACGGTCAGTGTTACTGGTGGAACGTTCAAGGGCTTAGTCGAAGCATCTGGTGATAATCTCGTCAGCGATCAATTTATCTCTGGTGGTAAATTCCAAGAGTCAAATGGTTATCAGAGTGAAGGTTTTTCATGGGTCCTGAACCCAGACGAATGGTGGACGGTGACAGGCTATGATGTCGTTATTCAGTTAGGTACTATCAATGTGCCTTATGGTGACGAGATACGCGACTTCACGATTAACGATTTCTCCTATTCTGGGTCTAAATCATATGAGACTGGTGACTTTACACCTTCTGACTTTACTAAGGCAGAACTCTTTGCAGCGATGACTTTCGTGCGTGTCGACCAAGGTAATAATGCTGGTGAACATGCCTATACTGTTGAAATTGATGATGCATTCAATGCAGCCCATCCTGCTATCAACACCGTCAATGTTAACAACGGTTATGTCAACTTCATCCCCAGGTCTCTGAATGATGATCTCGTCACGTATGAGCTCAATCCTAATGAATTTGACTATACGGGTGAGCAAATTCTCGCCAAACCGGTGGTTAAGTTTAATGGTGAAACACTCGTAGAAAATACCGACTACAAACTCTCCTATCGTAACAATATTCTGCCTGGAACAGAAGCATTTGTTATCGTTAATGGTATAGGAAACTTCAAGGACTCGCACGAGTTGCAGTTCACTATCAAGCCAACTTCCGTCCTTGCTGATAACATTACGGTCGAGGTTACCGGTGAATATATCTACAATGGAAAGCAGCATACGCCTGGTGAGGATAAGCTGATTGTCTCCGTGAAGGGTGAGGACGATGTGATAACAACATTGACAACTGATGACTTCGACATCAAGTCCTATGGCGAAAACACCAATGCTGGTGAAAAGGCAGGTACTGTTATCGTTACCCTTGGTGGTATCTATAGTGGTGAAGCAGGTGGAACATTCGACATCAAGCCAAGGGATATTTCCGAGCTTGCAGCTACAATCACCGATAATGAGTTGCGCTGGAATGGACAGCCCATTGTTCCCACCTTCGCATTTACTGATAATGGCGAGCCTATCGAACCTCTTGTGAAGGATAGAGACTACACCCTGAACGAGGTTTATGGTCCTGGCGCAGTAGAATTTGTGCTTACTGGTAAGGGCAACTATGACCCTGAAACCAAAATCACGCTGCCCTACACCGTCAAGAAGAGGAACTTCGCTTCGACTGATATCGTGCTGACATTCGACAAGAATGAGTTCTATTACAATGGCGCCTCGCAACATCCCGTTGTCAAAGTGACAGATGCTGGACGTGACAATGTCGAGTTGACAGAAGGTGTCGACTATGAACTTTATTATGTCGCAGAGTATAGTGATAATCCTGAAAGCATCGAAACGGTTAATGCCGGCACCTATTATGTTCAGGCAAGAGGTATTGGTGCTTACTATGTGAACCAGAAGACCCAGGCTCGTGTTGAGCAATCGTACAAGTACGAGATTAAGGCTAAGCCCATCACCCTCACAGCTGTTGACTTCGCTGCTGCCTATGGTGCAGATCTCCAGATTCCTGAGCCGCTTTATTCTATCACTGACGACATTGAGGGTCTGACTGTGACTGAAGCTGACAAGGATGCTATTAAGAACACCTTGACCTATCAGTATTATTACGTTAGGTGGCGGACTCTTAATGCAAATACTCAACTGAATGAAGGTACGTACAACTATAGAGTTCGCGCAGCAGAAAATAGCAACTATGCGTTTACCTATGTAAATGGTCAGTTGTCTATCACGGATACTGAGTTCATCGTGAAGGTGAATGATGTGGAAATGACCTTCGGCGAAGCTGTTCCTCAGTTGTCTATCTCTGCTGTTTCTCCCTATCCTACGGGATTGAATCTGCTTGACTACTTGAGAATAATGTTTACCCTTTCTTACAGAATCTATGAAACGGTAGATGGCGAGTTAGTAGAGGCAACCACACCTTATCAGGTCGGCAAGGACTATACCATCAAGGTCGGTAGAATGCAAGATGGCGAATTCGTTCCTGGTCTCCTCTCGGGCAACTACATTATCTCAATTGAAAATGGTAAGCTGAAGGTGAACCCGGCTTCTATTGCTGGGGCTAATAATAGAAGGTTTAATGTAAGCACTCTTGCAAATAAGGAATATACAGGTGAGCCTATCAAGCAGGATGATGCTATTAGCATTACAGACCGTAACTTGAGCAATGTAAAACTTGTTCAGGCAGCAGAAGATGCTCTCAACGATTACACTGTAGAATATGCTAATAACCTTAATGCAGGTACTGCAACTGTTACTATCACTGGACAGGGTAACTATACCGGCACTCGCACTTTGACCTTTGACATCACCAAGAAGTCGCTGCTGATTAAGGCCGATGATATGGTGGAGGAAAATTCCCCATCTTACAGCGCTGTTCTTAACAACAAGGTAGACTATACCTGGAGCATGGAAGGCCTCGTCGATGCAGATAAGGATAAGACGCTTGAAGAGTTAGGCTTCCAGGGTACTATTACCGTTTCGTATAATGACGCTGCTGTAAGCGTTGGTTCGCATCCCGGTGCTCTTAACATTACGGCTAACGGTGTCAGCTTCACCAACTACACCCCGTCGTATCAGAATGGTAATATCAACATTAAGCAAGGTGAAATCAAGCTTGCTATTACTGGTGAGTACGAAATTACCTATGGAGAGCAGTTCGATCCCACAAAGGTTACTTATGAGTATGTCGATGGCGATCTGTCGACCGCTCAGCAGGAGAACCTTGCTAACATCATCAAGAGCCGTGACATCACCTTCAGCATCGCTGAAAGTGTCCCTGCCGTATCTCTCGGCGATGGAATTGTGACTTACAAGCCTGCTGATGAGCCTTATGTAGGTGCTATCGTTGGTAAGACAACGGCTACAGCTATCAACTATGCTATAACTATTGAGCCCGCTGATCTGAAAGTCAATAAGGCTCCGATTACGCTGACCGCTCAGGATCTGACCATCAATCAGGGTGAGACTCCCAGCACGGTGGCTGTCATTGGTGAGAACGTTGAGCTTACTGAGGGCAATTTTGTTGGTGAGGATCAGGATGAGCTCGACATCGAGCTTGTGTTCTCGACTACGGCTGTTGGAACCCACGAGGATGCTATCGACATCAAGGTTAATGAGACAGAACCCACCACGTTCTATGATATCGAAGTTGTGAAGGGTACTCTGATTATTGAAGGTGCTGAGGTTCTTGAGCTCGCTCGCGCTGCTGAGTGGGACAACTCTGCTCTGCTGGCTGATTACGCTGGACAGAAAGTTTCTTCAGTATCGATTAAGGGTGATTTCCTGAAGAAAGACTGGTGGTATACCCTCACTCTGCCGTTCGCTACCACAGCAATGGACATCGCTGACGCCTTTGGCTATGTTGTTGTTGACGTGCCCGACCTGACGAACAAGGATGTTAAGAAGGTGGCCTTCGAACTGGCTAAATCCCAGGAAATTCCTGCCAACACGATGATTCTTATCAAGATGTACAGGGATAGAGACCTGGACAAGAAGCCCGCAGTATTTGAGTTTGAAGAGGAGACTGAAATCGTGTACGAACCTGAAAAGTACTTAGAGGATGCTGCTCACAACAAGTACTTTACGCTCTATGCGAACAAGTCACTTGATCCTACAGAGAATGCTAATTGCTGGTACTTGTATGAGGATGCTTCAAAGGATGAGTACATTAAGTACAATATGTTCTTCCGTGCTGGAGCACGCTCCAGTGCTTGGAATGTCGCTTCTCTCGGTGGCTATTTCGAATCAGCTTCTGCTGATCCCGACGCCGTACGCGTATACGTACAGGATGAAGACGGCACGATTACTGCCATCAAGGCCATGGACATCAATCCTCAGGCTGTTGGCGAGGGCTGGTACACCGTCGACGGTATGAAGCTCAACGCTGCTCCCACTCAGAAGGGTGTCTACATCAACAATGGCAAGAAGGTTGTTGTTAAATAATTAAATGCAAAGAAAAGAAATGAAAAAGAAAGATTATTTAGTGCCCGAACTCCAGATTCAGGAGCTTTACGCTAAGGACGTCATGCTTTCGACCAGTGGGACTGCTCCCGGACAGGCTGGCGATGATGATGTTCCCCCCACCAGCCGCCAGGGCGCCTGGGACGATGAAGAGGAGTAATCCGGCGCAAGCAGGGTAACCTCAAAGAACGAATGAACGCAGTTTAACAAACTGAATACTTCCACGCGGGGCGGCAGCCCGCAGCCGTCGCCCCGCGTTTCCTCAAAAAATATGCAAACAGTGATTTAGTTGATTTAGTATTAAAATGAACACAGGCTTATTCGCCAAAAAAGTTTCCAGTAATGGACACATTGTTAATGTTGTCGTGAGACAATAGAAGCATGTTTGTTTTATTTTAATCGAAGTGGTTCAATTTAATCAATGTAATGTGTGTGAGGGGGGGCGTTGTGAAACGGTTCCCCTTTATGTATTTTCTGTGCGTGGGGCGAGCCCTGTTCTCTGCTTGTTCGTCGATATGGGGGCATGCGAAGGCCCGGGAACCGCGAATAGGCACGAAGGGCAGCCTCACGTTTTTTCTTTAAGTAACCATGCAAAAAGGTCGCCCCCCTTCCGTGCGGAAGAGGGGCGACAGCGAATGGTGTGGGCAGGTGAAGAGGCTATCCGAAGATGTTCTTCAGGAAGTGGCGGAGCTTTGAGCCGCCTTGCTCGTCGGCATCATCGTCCTGCAGACGGGTGACGACGATGCAGATGTTGTCGTCGCCGGGTACGTCGAGGGCCTTCTGCAGCAGCACCTTTGCGGTGCGCTCGGTGTTGCCCTCGCAGTCGGCCACTATCTGCTCTATCTGCTCGTTGGTGCAGTAGCCGCAGAGGCCGTCGCTGCAGAGCAGGAACGTGTCGCCAGCCTTCACCGGGGTGATGGCGATGTCGGGCAGCACCTGCGTGTCGAAGTCGCCGAGTCCGCGGGTGATGATGTTGTTGTCGGGGTGGGTGAAGGCCTGCTCCTCGGTAATCTCACCGCGGTCGATGAGCTCCTGCACGTAGGAATGATCCTTGGTGAGAGGCTTTAGCCCCGCCTCGTCGTTGTAGAGGTAGCAGCGGCTGTCGCCGCACCAGGCCACGTAGGCCTTAGAGCCGGTGATCCAGCAGACGACGATGGTGGTGCCCATGCCGGCGGTCTCGGGGCTGTCGAACATCTTCAGGTTGATGGCCTCGTCGGCCTGCTTCACGGCCTGGGTGAGCAGCGTGCGTGCAGCGGCATCGGACTGTGCGGCGGCGGTGGCGGCCTCGATGGTGAAGGTCTTCTTCAGGGTCTCGGTGGCCAGTGCCGATGCCACTTCGCCGGCATTGGCACCTCCCATGCCGTCGGCCACCACGATGAGGGAGCCCAGCGGACCCATGGGCACGTAGCCCTTGGTGCGCTCGAGCTGCCACTGTGGGTGGGAGAGGTCGGGGCAGAAGGCGTAGGCGTCTTCGTTGTTCTCGCGTCCGCGGCCTACGTCGGTCTTTGCAGAAATACTGATTTTCATACGCAGTTGTCAGACGTCTAAGTGTTGCTGTACGGGCTGGGGCTTGGGCTTCTTCTTCGTTACCACCACCTTGTCGGGGCCGCTCTTAGCCGACCGCTTCACGTATTCCACGTCGAAGCTCACCTCGGCAGGCGGACAGCCATCCTCCTGTATCTGCACGTTGATGGTGTTCATGCCCTCCTTCAGGCCCGTGACCTTCCATTTATAGCGCGTCTCGGAGACCTTCTCCACCAGCTCGAAGTGCAGGTTGGTGTTCAGCGTGACGGTGTAGGGGTAGACGGCCTCGCCGGCCAGGCGCTTAGGGTCGATGTCGGAGGTGAAGGCGAGGGTGCCGTTGGAGATGGTGGTCTCCTTCTCGTTGATTTCCACGTTGTAGTACTGGCTGTGCCAGGCGTTGGCGGTGAACGGCGTGGGCACGGCGCGCAGCCCGTCGTAGTTGATGTTGGCGGTGAAGCTGATGGGTGAGAGCTCGTCGGTGATGCCCTCGGGGATGTCGAGCACGCAGTCGTACTGCACGTAGTTGCCGTACTCGGTGTTCTTCGTCTCGCGCGAGATCTTGTCGACGAGGATGCCGGCGACGCCGTCCATGTCGATGGTGGTGGCGTTGGAGTGTACATACGACGGCACGTCGAGGCGGATGGTGGTCTCGAAGCGCTTGTGGCGGAAGCCGAGGGCGTCGCCCTTGTTCAGGCTGAAGCGGAAGCGGTCGTTGGGGTGCATCTGCAGCAGGCCGTACTTTCCGTTGAGGCAGACGATGGCCTTGTCGTCGACGATGAGGCTGACCTCCTTGAACTGTGGCGGCAGCACCTCCTTGCCGTCCCAGCTGAGGCCGAAGGGTCCGCTGACGTTGTTCTCCGGCGTGCGGGCCATGTGGTCGGAGTGGTTGTGGATGACGTCGGGGGCTGAGAGGAACTCATGGCGCTGCTGGCTGTGGGTCACGGCGATGGGCTTCATGATGTAGTCGAAGGTGATGACGACCTGCTCGCGTCCGCACTTGGCCCGCATGGTGGTGGAGTCGTTCTTCGACGTGGTGCTCGACTGCACGTCGCCGTCGAGCTTGAGCTGGTTCTTCGGGTTGGTCTCGTCGGGCGTCAGGTAGCAGGGTGTGAGCTCGCGTGTCTTGGCGTTGAAGTAGTAGAGCTTGCGCTTCACCACGACGATGGCCAGCCCCTCGTCGTTGACGGAGGAGATGAACTCCACGTCGTCGCTGCGGCTCAGCGGCTTGCCGTCGAGCTGCAGGGTGATGGGCTGCAGGTCGGGGGTGATGAACTCGCGGTAGGGGTCTTTCTGCTTGCGCACGTTCTCGTAGGAGAAGACGGAGGCATAGCCCTGGCTGAAGGGGTAGGCCTTGACGTATTCCTGGCTGACGACCTCGCCGTTGGTGTTCATGTAGTAGAAGTAGTGGCCGTCGAAGACGAGCAGGTAGCCGTTGTGGTAGCAGGGATAGGCCCAGCCCAGGCGGAGCTGCTCGAAGGGGATGGCGGTGCCGCTGGCGTTGAAGAGTCCGCTGATCTTGTCGTCGTAGATGCTGGTGGTGACGAGCATCCCCTCGGACAGGGGGAACACGTTGTCGGTGGTGGTGTGGAGGCGCTTGCCGCTGAGGCTCCAGATGGTGTAGGTGTTGGCCGAGTCGGTGATGGCGATGCTGGCCCCCTCGGGCATTTCCACGTGCTCGTAGGCTGGTGGGACAATCCACTGCGCCACCTGCGCCAGCGACGCTGTGATGCCGAGCAGCAGCGAGGAAAGAAGGACAATTGTTCGTTTCATATTCTCTGTTTAAGGTAAGTAACCAAGCTAAATATTTTAGGTTCTCTTGTAGAACCCTTATTTAGTTTTCACTCCGAGTCGCTCCAGGCCGTTGTTGATGCGCTGCAGCAGCTGTTCGTCGCCGGCCAGCTGAGCCCAGTCGCGGCCGGTGAGCAGGAACTTCTTGCTCTTTTCGGGGTTGCGCTGGAAGATGCTGTTGGGCACCTCGTAGTAGCAGGCGAGGCGGTAGGCGGCGTCGGCATTGAGGGCGGCGTAGGCCGAGTCGCGCTGCTCGAGCATGTTGGTGAACAGGGCCACGGCCTTGTTGCTCCAGCGGTCGGCCTTGGGCAGGAAGCGGCTGTCGCCACTGGTGAAGATGGCAATGCCGAGGAGCTCCTTGCGCGCCACGGAGGTGGAGTCGGAGTACCAGCCGTAGGTGAAGGCCATCTGGTAGATGGCGGGCACGTAGTTGGCGCCGCTGAGGCTGTCCATGAGCTCCATGCCGGTGCGCAGCGAGTCGGCGTCGGCCTGACTGATGAGGCTCATGGCCTTGGCATAGGCCACCTCGGGCGGTATGCGCTGCTCCTCCTCGGTGATAATCTGCACTTCGGGGTCGCGCAGGAAATAGGTGAGCGCCACGCCGATGAGCAGGGCGCAGACGGCGATAATGCCGATGATGAGCCCCGTCTTCTTCGGCTTCAGCGGGTACTGGCGGGCATCGGCCGACTTGCTGATTTGCTCTGCCGTGGGGCGCTTCGTCGGGTCGGGGTCCAGGCAGGCGTAGATGAGCCGCTGGATGTCGGCAGGCAGGTCGGCAGGCAGCGTGGGCATGGGGGCCTGCTGCTGCTCCTGCGCCCAGCCGCCCTCCTCGCCGAAGGGCACGTGGCCGGTGATGATCTCGCAGAGCGTGGCACCGAAGGCCCAGATGTCGCCCTCGGTGCTGGGCTCCGCACCCTCGTGGTAGCGTTCGGGGGCCATGTAGGCCAGGGTGCCGCTGCGCTCCTCTTCTTCCTCGGTGTCGCGGCTGTTGCCACTCTTGGCGCTGATGCCGAAGTCGGTGATGGAGTAGTTGCCGTTGTCATCGATGAGTACGTTGCCAGGCTTGATGTCCTGGTGGATGATGGGCGGCGTGAGGGCGTGGAGGTAGGCCAGACCCGAGGACACGTCGTAGATATACTTCCACAGCGTGTCGTAGTCGGGCAGACGGCCGACGAGGCGTTCCGACGACCCTTGCTTGCAGTAGGGCAGCACCAGATAGGGCGTCTCCTGGAAGATGGAGAAGTGGGTGGGGTGGATGAGGTTGGTGTGGTGGCAGTTGAACACGATGGTGTACTCGTCGCGGAAGCGCATCTCGCCTTCGATATCGAGGGCGTTCTGCGGGCGGTAGATTTTGAAGGCCACGATGAGTCCCAGCTGTTCTATCTCCTCGTCGGTCATCCCCTTGAGGTCGCCCACGGCATCGCGGTCCTTCACGGTGTTCATGTCGAGGGCCAGCCACACGTCGGCGGTGCCTCCCGAGTTGCTGATGGGGCGGATGAGCTTATACTGGTTGTCGATGGGTCTGCCAGAGGCAGCATAAAGTTCGATGTCAAGCATTATTGTATTTGAGATTTGGGATATTATTTCAGGATTATTTTGTCACCTTCGTAGAGGGGTTCCGTTACGTCGCGGTGGTTCATCTTGGCCAGACTGGCCACCTTGATGCCAAACTGCTGGGAGACACCGTACATGGTGTCGCCCTGACGGGCATAATAGAAGTCCTTGGCACCGGTGTACTTCTTTTTCTTCTTGTCGAGGAAGACGATGTCGCCCTCCTTCAGCTCCTCCTCGACCACCACCTCGTTGAACTCGAGGAGCTGGTCCTTGGGAATGTCATACTGCATGGCGATGGCCGAGAGCGACGAGCCGGGGTAGAGGATGGTGCAGCCCACGTCGTTGATGTCGACCACGAAGCGGCTCACGGCCTCCTTCACGGTCTGCTCTTCCTCGGACTGCTCCTCCTCGTCCATCTGGCAGGACTCGTCGAAGGCTGGGGCTTTGTTCACTGTCTGCTTCACGACGACGGTCTTGCCGGGGCGGAGCTTCACGCCGCCGTTGACGGCATAGATGCGGTAGGTGTCGATGAAGCCGATGAGGGCGGCGGCATAGTTCTTCGCCGTGGCGTAGCCGCACTTCTGCAGGCCGATGGCCCAGCCACGATAGTCGTAGATGCTCTTCGAGAAGAGGGAACGGTAGCGGGGGGCGAGCAGCACCTTCGAGTGGTCCTCGAAGGAGTCGGCAGCCGAGGCGTAGACGCGGAAAGAGCTCTTCTGCGGCTCGTCGTCCCATGCCTTGTAGACGCTGCCGCTCCAGCCGCCCAGCGCCTTCACGCCGAAGTGGTTGTTGGAGTTGCGCGTCAGTCCGCTCTTGCCTGCACCGCTCTCGAGGATGCCCTGTGCCAGCGTGATGGTGGCGGGGATGCCGTGCTTGCGTTCCTGGTCGAGCGCTATCTGCTTGTACTTGTCGATGTAGGCCATGATGTCGGCCGACGACTGGGCGTGCGTACCTGCTATGGCCAGCATGAATAGCGATATGATGACTATTGTTCGTCTCATTCAGAATAGGATGGTAAAAAGGGTTTTTGCTTAATCAGAACTTGCAGGACATGGTTACGCCGCCAGGGCCGAGGTAGGCAATCTGTGCAGGCGACATCTTAGTATAGTCAAGGGTTTCCCATTTGTTGATGGCCTTGAAGCTAACGGTGGTGAACACGTCCTTGATGCTTTCCCAGATACGGTCGCCAATAGTCTTGCCGGTGGCTAAGTAGAGCACGATGTCGAGGACTGCCGTGGCGATGCCCACAATGGTTCCCACAAGATTGCCAGCTCCGGGAGCCACGCTGCCAGCCGCGAAGCCGACGGCGATGCGTGTTGCGATAATCTGCAGAATCTTGCCGAGGGCTGAGGCCAGCAGCGCACCGAAGAACGAGCCTAATGCATTGACAAACTCTTTCCTGGCATCTTCGACTTCTGCCGGTGTGGCAACAAAATAGGCAATGCCATAGTAGATGACTACAAGGAACTGGGAAACGATGGCAGCAAAGCCAAAGCCCTTGGCTATTTTGCCTGCCGCTTTGGCGTTGGAGAGTTTTTGGGCGTTGATCTTCTGCATCTCCTCGGCGGCCTTCAGCTCGCCAGAAGTCTTTACGGCATTTTCCAAGTCGCTGAGCTTGACGATACCGCTGTTCACCGCTTTCATCAGTGCCCTTCCCATCTCATTGGCTTGCTTCCTGATGGCATCGATAGTGGGTTTCAACTTGTTGATAATCATGGAGAACTCCACTTTCTTGTACTCGATGAAAGAGTCGGCAATGGTGTCGAGGTCGCTGAGGTACGTGTTGAATGGTCCCTTCCAGAGGTCGACGAACTTGTTTTTGGTGAGTATGGCGTAGGTGGATGGAGATGCGGTGAGATTGGCAACGACGGTATCGCCAGCTGCAGCGTAGTCGCTCCAGTCGATATCGCCCGCACTGGTGAAGAGGGCGGTGGTAGCCTGGAAGTTCTGTACGGGCTGGAAGAAAGAGTAAGTCTGCTGACTCTCCTGGTGCTTGGAGGTGATGGCCGTCTGGGTCATCATGTCCATGTTGCCCGTCGGCGACAGCCCCATGTAGGTTTGAAAGGCTCTTACGGCATCGCGTGTACGACGACCATAGATACCATCAGGTTGCAGACGGTCCCATGTGCCGTGGTACACTTGGCGTATGGTGTTCAGTTTCTCCTGAAAGGTGCGTATCTCATCGCCCTGCTGCAAGGGGCGGCTGTGATTGTAGCCGTATTCCATAGTGGTAATGCTTAGTCTTCCTCGAGGTTCTTCAACGTGATGATGATGGGCATGGCGATGCAGGAGCGGTTGCGGATGCGCTGTTGTAGCAGCCTGTCGAAGGCCATGCGCTGGGCATGCTGGAAGTTCTTGCGGTCCTTGAACTCGATGACGATGTAGAGACCGCGCTGCAGGCTGCTGCCGCCAGCGGCACCCTCGACGCTCATCTTGATGAAGATGCGTCGGAACTCCTCCTTGCCGAACTCGGCGAGTATCTCCTTGCGGAGGAAGGCATCGATGTCCATGCGGGTGTAGAGACGGTCGTTGGTCAGGGCGAAGTAGCGCAGCAGTTCGTAGCGCTCGTCGGCGGTGGCCTTGTCGGTGCCGCCCATGGCTGAGACGAGGATGCCCACCTTCTGTTCCAGGGCGGGCTCGCGCTTGTTCTCCATCAGCTCGCCGGCGCGGGGGGCGTTGCCGATGCGGCCCATGGTGGTGATGAAGCTGACGCGGGTGGACAGCGTGGGGGGATACTGGTTCATGTTCTTCATGGCGTAGGTGCCACTGTCAAACTTGAAGTTCTCGTTCTGCTGGCCCACGCTCTTGCCCAGCCGGTTGATGGTCTCGCGCAGCTGCTTGAGCACCTCGCCGTCCTTGATGCCGTTGTACTCGATGAAGGCGTAGTAGTCGTCGATGAAGCGATTGTAGAGGTTGCGCACGTCGCGGTAGAGGTCGCCGTTGTCATAGCAGCGGGCGTCGAAGTCGCGCACGATGATTTCGTCCTTCGTCATGTTGAAGCCCTCGCGGTTGGCGTTGGTGCTCGTCTCGAGGATGCGGAGGAAGAACGACTCGTCATGCTGCTGCAGCTTGGCGATGGGCTGTGCCTGGGTGAGCATGAGCGAGCAGACGTCGATGTTGGTCACGGGCAGCACGCCGAGGACAACGTCGAAGCTGTCGGGCACGACATAGCCCTCGGGGAAGTCGAGCCGCAGCCAGATGGTGGCGGGCTTGAAGTAGTCGAGCACGTCGCTCTCGAGCCACTGCTGGAAGGAGCGCGGGAACTGGCGTGGCTTGAACAGGTCGCGGTCGACCACCTCGTCGGTGATGTAGAGGATGGCGCCGTCGCTGATGTTCAGCAGGCTCTCCTTCCAGCTCTCGATGAGCGAGAAGAACTGTTCCGACGACTGCTGTGCGTCGAAGGGCTCGGCCATCTCGATGTTCTCCATTTCGAGCATCGTCGAGAAGTCCAGCTCCTGGTTGGCGGTGGCCACGTAGACGTGTTCGGGCGTCATGCCGTTGGTGCCCTTGATGAGCATCGAGATGCCCCGCATGCTGTTCAGCTCGGCGTTGGTCTGGATGCCTATCCAGGCCTGGTTGGGCTTCTCCATGCTGATGTCGATGGCGTTCATGCCGTCGCGCATGCGCCGGTGGTTGAGCAGGTAGAGGCCCTTGTGGGGCAACAGCGCGGTGTTGAATAGGGGAATATAGTTCAGGGGAACTTTGATGCCTTCTTTCTTATAGGAGAACTCGGCACCGCTGCCGATGTTGACGATGGCCGTGTCGCTGCGGTCTTTCAGCTCAGGGCGCAGCAGGCACACGGCGGGCATGGCTTCCACCTTCTGACGGGGGATGAAGTCGGTGCAGAAGCGGTCGACGATGCGCTCGGTGGCTCCGTCGGCATAGTCCTGTATCTTCTGCGCCTCGCACACCAGCGCCACAATCATCATCTTGGCGATGGGGTCCATCTGGTTGAAGTCGATGGGCTGTGCCGAGAGCTGGCCAAGCGCGATGACCGCTTCGTTGATTCTTTTTTGCAGGTCTACATCCATGATGTAACTAGATTATTATTGCCAGGGTCGGTTCCTGAAAATCCGCGATGGTCGTATTGTTGTCCGCTGACCGCGGTTTTTCGTCCGCCCACGTCGGATTTTAGCGGAAAGATAATTTTTTGGATGACGTTAACCCGGCGCTAACGGTAGCGCTTCACCGTGGGCTCCACGAAGAACACCACGGCCTTGCTGTAGGGGCGGCGTGTGCCAAGGCCGTCGTCAAGGCTGCCGTTGACCACCACGTTGAGCTCGTATTTCGAGGGGGCTTTCTTGCGGTGCCCGCCTTTCTCAAAAGCGCTGTCGAGGAGGATGGACACACTGACGTTCTTCAGCATGGGCATATAGGTGGCCAGGCTCTGGCGGATACTGTCCTCGCACTCCTTGCGGGTCACCTCGTTGCGCAGGCCCGAGGATACACTGCCCGTCTGGTTGATGTTGAACTCATGGTAGTGCACGTTTGAGAACTCGTGGTTCCAGTATTCGAAGCCGAAGTCGGGGTCGGCGGCGAAGCTGCCCCGCGGCGTGAACACGACAAGCTCCACCAGGTTGTCGAGCATGGCGATGGAGTCCTCGATGTTGCGTGCCAGCACCAGGCTGGGCCCCATGTAGCTGAGGGGTGTGCTGATGAAGCTCATATACGCTTGCCGTCCCAGATGCGGCGTGGGTCGGGTTTAGGCGGTTCCACTCTCATGGGCTCGGGTGCAGGGGGTGGTGGGGGCGGTGGTGTGGGCTCCTGCTTCTTCAGCAGGCTGAAGCGCTCGACCTTCTCGCTGATGGCGTAGCACATACCCAGGCCCTGCTTGATGCGCAGGTAGGCATTGCGGTAGCTGTAGGGCACGCGGGCGAAGTTGTTGAACGTGTCGGCCTCGGAGAGGGTGATGGCCTCGTCGAACTCGCAGGCCAGGGTGAAGGCTCCCACCACCTTCTGCACGCAGGCCAGCAGTGACTGCGGCGTCATCAGCTCGTGTTCGGCATTGGCGGTGATGAGCATCTGCTGAACCACGGGCCAGTAGATGCTGATGGCCGTGCGGGCACCGGTGTCGAGCTGTTGCCGTGTGGCGTCGTCGAGGGTGCGCATCATGTTGATGAACTGTGCGTGGAGCTCCTCGAACTTGCTGTGCGACGAGAGGTAGAGACATGGCGGCACGAACTTGGTGTTGTCCTCGCGCCACCCGTCCTCGTTGATGATTCGTCCGATGGGCATGGCGTTGTCGGGTACTGCCGAATTAGCACCGATGAGCGCAAACGAGTAGCGAGGCTCGCAGTAGCCGTCGGCGGTGTCGCTCCATGCTTCGGTGGCGATGTTGATGGTCAGCAGGAACTCCCGCTCGTCACCATGGTCGGGAATCTGCACACGTCCGTCGAAAGTGTTGGTGAACTTGGTGTCGAAGCGTGCGTCGATAAGGTAGCCACCACGGGTGATGGCCAGACAGTCGAGCGCCTCTACGTCGACGAAGCCCTTCGTGATGCTGAGCTGCAGCAGGAAGGGCCGGGGAGAGGGCAGCAGTCCGAAACGGCCACCGGCGGCCAGCAGCAGCGCCTTGCTGATGTGGTCGTAGGTGCAGGCATCGGCAGCCATGAGCACCTCGTCGGTGAGGCGCATTCCTTTTTTCCAACTGATTCTTTTAGGCATGTTGTATGGTTTATATATTGGTATTGTAATTCAGGTAATTGTAGAACACTTCGTCGGACAGGCGCAACGGCGGCTCATCCTCGCAGACGTCGAACACGATGTCTTCCTCGATGGAGAGGAAGAAGTCCTTCATGAACAGGCGGAGTTGCTCCAGTTCGTCGATGAGCTGCAGGAAGTGCTCGCGGCACTCGTCATCAGACCAGTAGTGGATGCTGAAATAGCTCACCTGCTCGCTGTAGGTGTTGCCCACGTAGCCCTCGCCGAGTGCCATGTCGAGGCGCTCCTCGTAGCGCGGCTCCTCGTCGGTGTACTGGCGGCACTCGCGCTTCTGCTCCAGTCGCAGCCCCTCCTCCATGAGCACCTTGCGTAGCAGGAAGGTGATGAGGGTTCGGTTGCCCCTTATCTGCTTGCAGCTGGGCAGGAAGGGTAGCATCTGCCTGATGAAGCGGTTCTGGCGCTGCTCTTCGGAAAGGCTGTCGCCGATGATTTGCTGCAGCACGACGTTGGCCGTCGCCAGTGGCTCCAGGGTGGCACGCACGTCGGAGCGGGCCTTCAGCAGCAGCACGTCGATGGGGGCAAAGAACTGGTAGGCTTTCCTGATTTCCTCCTCTTGCTTCTCTATCTGTTCCTGGAACCGCTCCTTCTCCTCGTAGGCAGGCAGGTTGTCGAAGCGGTCGATAGGGTGGAACATATATTCCGGCAACGAGTTGTAGAGGCTGTTGCGCCCCACGGTGACGTGCATCACGTCGTTGGCCATCAGCTCCGTCTCGATGATGTCGTTGTAGGTGTTGCGCTTGTGCAGGCCTTTCAGGGCCACACGGCACTGCCCGATGGGGTAGTAGGACAAGAGCAGCTCTACATTGATGTCCGAAGGCAGAAAGTGAGGTGTTTGCATAACTCCTAATTCCTAACTCCTAACTCAAAAGGCATCAGCCGTGAGTTCTACGAAGAACACGCCCTTCTCCGTTGACACCTGCACCACGTCGTAGGGCGGGATGCCTATCTGCTGCAAGGTGAGCTGCTGATAGGGGAAGGTATCGTCGATGTTCTCGAAGAAGTTCTTGTGGATGAGCGTGCGGTAGCTCAGCTGGCGCAGCTCGGCATCCTGCTTGATGTAGTCGTCGAGGCGCGATTCGGGAATCATCACCTCGAACTCCTTCTCAGGCCTGTCGGACACGATGCGGTCGATGAACTTGTTGTTGCGCATGTTGATTTCCACCACCTCGGTGCCCAGCAGCTCCCTCAGCTTCTTCAGTGCGTCGGCCACGGTCATTGTGGCCGAGAGCTCCTTGCACTCCACCACCTCGTCCCAGCGCTCGTGGGCCGGGCAGTTGCTCTTCCACGCTGCGATGCGGTAGATGCTGGTAGCACAGGTCATGCCCTCGTAGCGTAGCATCTTGCCCTCCAGCGTCTTGAAGGGTGGGGCAGGCTTCAGCGCCTGTGTCGGCTTGATGCTGGCGATGGGCTTCACCAGCTCGATGAGCGGTTTCTCCTTGGGTGGCTCAGGCTGCTGGGGAGCTGTGGCGTCGGCCTTGTCTTCAGCCTGGTCGATGGTGTCTTTGTGGATGAGCTTCATGGCCTCCTGCACCTGCAGGGCACCCACGATGCTGGCGCTGATGGGCGTGGTGGCAATGCGGCCATGCTCCGTCTGCGTTCGCACCACGTCGGCACAGCCCGTTCGCAGCATGATGTTGTTGAACTCGTCGCGCGAGAGGCCACATTCATAGCAGCTCTGCCCAGGCGTGTAGACCTTCACCACGCCGGTGAGGTTCTCGATGCTGCCGTCAATCCAGCTCTTGCCGGCACGCATGGCCAGGCGGTTGAGCAGGTAGCGGGCCAGACGGCTATCGAGACAGCCGATGATGACGTCGACCGAGCGGTACAGGCCGAAGCCCACCTCAGAGAAAAGGTTGCCCACGATGGGCGTCACCTCTATCTGGGGGTTAATCTCGCGGGCACGCTTGGCCACAATGTCGGCCTTGTAGGCGTGGCTGTAGGCATCCTCCTCGCGGAAGAGGATGGAGCGTGTGAGGTTCGACAGCTCGATGCGGTCGAAATCGGCTACATAGATGTGTCCTACGCCGAACAGCGCCAGGTTTTTCACCACTTCGTTGCCCAGCGCACCAGCACCGGCCACGAGTACACGGGCTTGCTTCACCCGGTCTTTCTTGAACCAGGAGAGAAGCGTGAACACACCCTCGCCCCACTCATAGCTGGCTTGAGGTTTGTGGTTGGAGGTTTGAGCTTTATTTTCCATCCTAACAGGATTTGAGGTTGGAGAATTAAGGTTTGTGGTTTGAGGTTTGTGGTTTGAGATTGATGAGAGGAAGACTGGATTTGGAAAACTATCATCATCAATCTCAAATCTCAAACCTCAACTCTCAAATCATTATGACTCCACGTATTCGAAGATGGTGTCGCCAATCTTGAACGTGTCGCCGTTGGTGAGCACGGCGGTCTTGCTCACGGGCAACTCGGTGCGCATGTTGTAGAGCACACCTGTGGCCAGGGCCTTCAGCATGGGCAGCGTCTTCACTGGGTCGATGTAGAGCTGTACGTGCTCCTTGGCCACCTTGTTGCTCTTCTCCCAGTTCATCTGCACCTCGCAGTCGCCGGTGGCACCAATGGTCACCTTGTTGCCACCGCCAGTGGCGTTCATCCACTTGTGGATAGGTATCTTCTGACCGGCCTTCACGCCGTTCTTGATGAGCAGGAAGTACTTCTCAGCCAGCATTCGGACTGTGACGAGCGAAGCGCCCAGTCCACCACCGAAGATGATGAAGTCGAGCAGCATGTTCATCCAGCCGATGTTGCCGATGGAGCCGCACATGAGTACGATGAAGCCGATGGCCGCAGCGATGACTCCGCCCAGCAGGGCGCTCTTCATCGGGATAGACGACTTGATGGTGAGGCTCAGCGGCACGCATACGGCGAAGAGGATGTAGGCGGGCAGCGAGCAGTACCAGGGCACGTAGGTGGTGCCCACGGCTGAGAGCAGCAGACAGAAGATGATGCCGCCCACGGCCATGGCTGCCATGCCGATGATGCCGGAGAGCAGCGACAGGCCGAATATCTTCAGGTAGACCTTGGCATCCTTCTTACGATACTCGTCGAACCAGCGGAACACCAGTGAGAGGAAGAATCCCAGCAGCAAACCGATGGTGAGGAAGGCTGACACCTTGTTGGCACATTCGCCCATCAGGTTCAGCTTCTGCTCCTCGTTGGTGAAGAAGGCATTGGCAATGCCCGTGCCGATGGCGGGGAACAGGCCGCGGCCCGTCAGTTCGAAGATAATCCAGCTCACCAGGGCGGCCAGGATGCCAGCGATGGTCTGATAGGTGTCGCGCAGTGTAGCCTTGCTGAACATCTCCTTCCATGCCACGTGCTCCTGGATGCCATCCTTACAGTTCTGGCCATACTCCACGCACTTGTAGCCGTTCTGCTGCCAGCAGCCCACGTGCATGATGTGCTTACACTTAGTCACCACCAGCTGGCCCGGCTCGATGTCCTGACGGCAGTAGGTGCAGATGCGGCGCGAGACGTTGGCCTCGGGAACATACTTTTTATAATACTGCATGCTGAAGCGCTTCGACTTGACGAAGGGCACCAGCACTTTCATCACCAGGAAGAAGAATACAAACGTGAGCAGGGCCACCAGCAGGGCCACCAGCAGCTTCGTGATGGTGTCGCCAGTGCTCTCGGCCTTGATGGGCCAGGGTGTCTCTACCGAGCCGATGGTGTAGTCAGCCTCGCCGGCTGCCTTCTTATCCCACTCGGCAGCGTAGTTCACCACGCCGGCATAGGTCTTGTCCTTCGTGGCGCGATAGACGTAGGCAAAGTCGTACATGGCGTCGCGCACCACCTGCTTGAAGTTGTTGAGCACGCTGTTCAGGTCGTCAGAGGGCTGATAGGAGCCACGGCGACTGGCCAGCACGCTGCCCTCGGCATCGCGGGGAGTGGATACGCCCTGCAGCGTCAGCTCCACGTTCTCGTCGACGCCTTCGCCGGTATAGTAGAGGGCATAGACCTTAGGCACAATGTGGGTGGCATTCGACTGGTAGTCGGTCACCTCGACGAACGAGATGAATTCGTCTGCCGGGCGCATGTTGCCTTCGGTGAACACGAAGAGCAGGTTCTTGTCTTCGTTGGCCTGGGCACGCTTGGCGATGACGGCGTTGCGCTCATAGCCCGTGGCAGTCTTCACCGAGTCTTCCAGTTCGGCTTTCTCGCTGGCAAACTCAGCCAGCTTGCTGTAAAGCGCGCCGTAGAAGAACTTCTCTTCGGAATGCTTGTGGAAAAGCGGCTCAAAGTCTTTCAGGTTGCGCTTCGTCACCAGACGGCTCTCGGTCACCTCGTCGCCGAAGAACGAGAGGTAGACGCAGCTGTCGGGAGCGCTGTTCACCAGCTGTCCTACGGCATCGTAGATCTGGCCCTTACCCTCCTCGGGGATGCTCAGGTCTACCAGCACCGAGAAGGTGAAGTCGTTTGGAATACGCTCGCCGGAGCTGAGCTCCACTATCTTGCGGCGGTCAGGGGCGATGGGCGCACCGTCCTCGCTGATGACCAGACTCTTCTCCAGGGCAGCGGCATTCGCGTCCTGGCTGGAGTTGCCTTTCTTGTCGAGCACTTTCAGGAACAGCGTGATGCTGTCCTTACCCTGTGCATACTCATACTTCTTGTCGCAGAACTGGATTTTGTCCACGTCCTGAGCCTGCGCCTGCACCAGGCATGCCAGCATGGCGCAAGCTGTCAAAAATCTTTTTATCATGGTCAGCTTTGTTTTATCCAGGTTTTTAAGTCTTCCAATCTTTGCTCGCCATAGAATTGCTCATCGGTGCAGAGGTCGCTGTTGATGACGGGGATGGTGGTGAGCAGGCCGTCGCTGGGTGTGTAGACCACCACGAAGCGTATGCGGTCCAGATAATTGGCCACAACTCGGCGCACCGTCGGTATGCTGCAGTGGGGGGCAGCAATGAAACAGCCCGTCAGGCTCAGCTTCGGCTCTACGTCCTTGTCGGAAATCTTCTCGGCCACATACTCTACCTTCTGTCCGCGCTGGCTGGCAAAACCGTGCATCATGGCTATGATGTCATCGCCCTGTCCGGTGAGGTCCATGCAGATGTCTACCACGGCGTTCTTGCTCAGCTGCACGCCAGCGCAGTTGTCGTCGTGCTCCTTGGCATTCTCCAGCGCGTTGAAGTATTCCACGCTGTTGAACTCCTGCGGCTTGGCGTTGACGGGGCGCTGCACGGCGGTCTTCAGGCTCTCCTGTGCCCACTGGTGCCACTCGATGAGCGAGTACATCTTCTTCAGGTCGCTCTTTGAGTTGATGGTCGTGTCGCGGCGGTAGGTGAAGATGCCCACATCCTGCATCGGCGTGAGGATGTCGACGACGATGGCGGTCAGGAAGTTGGGGTGCTGAGGGTGCTTCAGCTGGTCCTGCACCGACGTGTCGCTGTTGCTGAAGAAGACGCCCAGGCCCGGATGTGAGTGCACCCAGCAGGTGAGGTCGTACTGCAGGTTGGTCTCGCGGCGCAGCTTGCGCAGCTGCTCCAGCACCTTCAGCTTAATCTTACCGCCGAAGTTCAGGGCGTACTCCTCGAACACGGCATCGTCGCCAGGCAGTACAATCTCTTCCAGCGATACATAGTACTCGTTGCTCTCGGGGTCGTGGACCCAGCGGCCCAGCACCATGCAGCCGTCCTCCTTCGGACTCTCGGGGTTGCGCAGGTCTTCGGCATAGAGGTTATAGATATCCTCGATGCAGCTGTTCTTGATGTACATGCGTCGGACGGCCGACTCGTAGCAGAAGTCGATGGCATCCACCTGCATGTAGTTGGGGTTGTCGATGACATCCTCTAAGCTTTGCTTCTTCAGAATGGTAGCCGTCTTGCGGCGAACGACGATGCCGCCGTCAGCAGACTGCTGCTGACCGCCCTGTCCGCCGTTGCTCCTGGTGTTGTTGCGGGGGTTGACGGGACCGGGGGTGACATTTTTGTTCTTTTTGCTCCTGCTGATGATGGCGAAGACGATGATGAGCAGTAGCAGAGCACCCACGATGGCGCCGATGAGCTTCCAGTTCCAGTCGGCGATGGTCTTCGCGGGCTCTATCTGAATCTCGTCGTCGAGTCGCTTCACATTGTTCTCCAGCGTGGTAAACTTCTGTTCCAGGGCGGCTTCCATCTCCTTGCGGTAGTTTACTGCCGTCTCAGCGTCGAGGTCGTTGTAGTTCTGCAGAATGTTCTCAATCAGCAGCGGAGCCTTCTTGCGATACTGCTCCAGTTGTTGCCGCTGGTCCTGCACGAACAGCGTCAGTTCGTTCTTCTCGGCATATTCTGCCTTGTCAGAGCGGTGGAGCAGTGCGTCGAGATACTGTTCAATCTCGTTGTTCAGCCTTGTCTGAGTCTCGTCAGAGAGGAAAGGGTCGGCTTGCACCTGTTGTTTGAAGGCATCCATCACCTCCACGACGGGTTGCGGCTCGGCCTTGGCTTTGCCTTTCTTGGCTGCCATTGCATCCGTCGGCATGCCTGCCATGAGCAGCAGGACAGCGAAAAGTAGGAATGCTTGTATCTTTTTCATATATTGAGAATTGTTATTTTGTGTTGTTGTTGGTCGGTGAGTCTGTGCCAGGTTTGCGCCAGCGCTTATATTTTGCCGGTATGGCATCGTTCAGTGAAGAGGGCCTGGCCTTGGCGGCTCCAGGCGTGATGGTGATTCCGGGCGATGTGGAGTCAACGCCGGCAGCTGCTCTCACCTCGCTGGCTGTGCGCAGACGGCGCTTCCCGGGAGTGGCAGGCTGGTCGGCGGGGCGGGGCTGGGTAGGTGCCGTGGGCTGCGTGGGGGAGGCTGGGGATGGCCCGTCAGATGGACTGGCGGCGCCAGCGGCAGTGTTGCCCTTCTGCAGGGCCTTCAGCTGTTCCATGGCAGCGTCGCTTCCAGCGTTCATCTTCTTGCGCGCCTCGCGTTGCAGCTGTGCGTTCACGTCCTTGGTCAGCGGGTTGTCGTCCAGTCCGGGAATCTTCACGTTGCCTAATGCCTGCTCCTGAGCCTTCTTGATGTTGTCCATCATCATCTTCTGCATCTTGTTGTTCTTGATGGTCTGGAAAATTTGTTTTCCGGCCATGAGGAGCATGCCCAGTCCGGCAATGCCTCCGATGAGCCACATCATGTCCTTCTTGTCGTCGGCAGCCTTCTGCTCCTGAGCAGCCTGGATGGAGTCCTGACGGGCTGCTTGGGCGGCAGCCTGTTCCTGAGCGGCCTGCTGGGCAGCGGCGGCAGCGGCAGCCTGTTCACCGGCAGCACTCTCCTCCAGCTCAGCCTTCTTCTTGTCGTAGGCAGCCAGCAGGTCGTTGATCTGCTGCAGTATTTCCAGGTCGGAAATCTTGCTGCGCAGCTCGCGCAGATGGTTGGCCTGGAAGGTGAGGTCCTCGGGGAAGGGCAGCTTGGTGACACCGTCGAGGGTGTTCTTCACATTGGCAAGAGTGATGAGTGCGTCGTCGCTGGCTGTGAGCCCGTCGTCGAGCAGCTCCTCGGTGGTGATGATGTCGTCGGCATTGGCGGCATGGTCGCCGCTCCGGTCTCCGCCACCGCTCTGGCGGGCGCTGCCATTGCTGCGTCCTCCACCGCCTCCACTCTTGACCTTGGTCGAGAACTGCAGCGGGTTGCACTGGCTGAAGATTTTGTAGTGGCGCTTCTTCTCGTAGTGGGCCAGGAAGATGGGAATGCTCAGCTGGGCCTCGCTGGGGGCAGTGAATGCCAGCTGCGGATTGTCCTGCAGCAGGAAGTAGCCGTCGTTGGAGAAGCTGTACTGCACACCGGCGGGCAGCATGAAGGCGCTGGGTGTCATGCCCTCGAACTTCATGTCGTTGTAAGAGCCGGTGCGGTCGAAGATGACCACGGCCACCTCGTCCAGTTTCTTGTACTTCTTCTGGTTGGCCGAGCCGAGCTTCTTCTGCACACCGTTGAAGCGCACCGTCGTCTGCCCGCCTGTCTGCTGGATGGTGTAGTCGAGGATGATGCGGTCGCCCGACGAGGAGTAGAGCGTGTCAATCACGTCCTTTGCCCCGGCGGGTGAGCTACCGGCCACGACCATCAGCAGCGCTGCGGCGATGCTTTTGAGCCATCGGGTTGTCATAAGCCTTGGATGCGGTTATAGCGTTCCGTAATCTTGCTCTTGTAGCCGCCACCGCCGTTCTTCCAGTCCCTGGCGTGCTTGGCGCAGTCGCCGGCCGTGCAGCAGTTGTAGAGGGCGTTCACCTGGCCCATCACGCTCTGCTTCGTGGCCTGACGGTCGCTGGCGCTGTAGATTTTCTTGTAGAGGTCGTCGAGGCGGTGGTAAATCTGCTGCAGCGACAGCGAGCAATAGCTGCACTGATGGCCGGCAGGCTTCGAGCTGGGCCTGTGCTGGCTGCAAGTGCCTTTCTGGGCGTCCAGGTCAATCTGGTCCAGGTCGTCCTTCAGAGCGCTGAAACGCTTGTAGCCACCATCATTGGCCGTCCATCCGTGGGCACTGATGATGCCGTCGATCTTGGCCTTCAGGTCCTCAATCTTCTTCTTGTAGGGCTCCTGCTGCTCCTCCACACTCTGCTTGTGCTTCTTGGCGGTGCAGAACACGGTGCCCTTGATTTCCTTCTTCAGCTTCTCACACTCGTCCTGGGTGCTCAGAAACTCGGCGCTGGGCTTCGTGCTCACGTCGATGTCGATCTCGATGAGCTGCTTGCGCAGCAGCAACAGCTTCTCCTTGCCCAGAATGCGCTCCACGATGCCGTCCTTGCCCTTGGCCAGATAGATGGGCAGGTGGACCACCAGCTGCTTCTCGGCCTGCACCTGGAAAGCGCCCAGGGCATACTTGTTAGATGGTTCAATGAACAGGTCCTTCCCCGTCTCCAGGTTATACGGGTCGATGACACGCTTGCCCTTAGTGCCACCAAAGAGCTTGTCGTACTGGAACGAGGGCTTCAGCTTCTTCACCTGCTTCTCGGTGTAGGCCTTGTTGAACAAGGCCAGCAGCTTCGACTCATCCAGGTTCTCCACCTCCACCTGCACCATGGGCGTGTCCTCGCTGTCGGGGTTGAGCAGCGTGACGAAGATGTTGCAGTACGACAGGTTAATGGTCTCCTTGGTGTTGTCGTTGCTCAGCGTGATCTTCCGCTGCTCGTCGGCCCATCCGTTCAGGGCGACGAGGCAGCAGAGGACTGATAACAGTAATTTTTTCATGCTGTGTAAGGTGTGTTTTGGTTTTTAGATGCTCAGTGATATTCTCTTCTTCGGCTCCTCGCCCTCGGCTGGTGCCGGCTTGGGCTGTGGCTTCGGCTCCTCGGGCATGTCCTGCGTGAACTTCACCCAGCCGTTGGGCTCACCTTCTTCGCGCACCCACTCGGCCACCGTCTGGTCTTCAGGGTAGGGGTAGGTGTTCTGGGCGTGGTACATCTGGTACTTCAGGTAGCGCTCCACGCGCAGCACCAGGTCCTTGATGGAGGCCAGCACACCCATCTCCTTGATGGTCAGGCACACGTGGCCCTTGAACGAGCCGCTGTAGCGGATGTTCGGGTGCCACACGTCGCTGACGAACGTGAACACGGGGTTGCCGTCGGCCGATGGGTAGTTGTTGGGCAGCACCACGCTCATCTTGTGCAGATAGCCGAAGATGGGCTTGCGAGGTGGCTCGGTCTCCTCCACGCCTACGATGCTCTTGCAGCGATACCAGATTTCGAACTCCGTGGGCAGGCCCATGGCGTTCTTGCGGCGGATGATGTACGACAGCGATGGCTTCAGCGGATTGGCAGCCTCGGCCTTGCGCTTGCTGCACACGGAGTCAAGCTCCTTCCACTCTTGGAACAGGCGGGCGTCGCGACCCTTCAGTTCCTTCAGGTTAAAGTTGTTTATTGCGGGATTCATGTTTTTTTGATTTGAGGTTTGAGATTTGAGGTTTCAGGCTTGAAGTTCGGTGCTTGAGATTTGAGGTTTGAGATTTTTCAAGTTAAGAAAGCGGAAGCAAATTCTTCACTCTTCACTTATCACTCATCACTTATCACTTATCATTTCATCCAGCGATGGGCACCGAGATGAGGTGCAGGTGGTCCATGGGAGCAATCTCGTAGTCGATGAGGGCCATCTCGCGGCCATTCTCGTCCTCGAACTCCAGGATGACAGGCTCCTCGTCGCCGTCCATCAGCTTGCCCAGCAGATACTGGATGGGGTTGCCGCCGTTGTCCATCTTTGGCAGCTCGAACACCTGCACGATGCTGTTGATCTGGTCGCGGATGGTCTTGTTCGGGTCGGTCACCTTCACTTCAATCTCGTCATACGATGTTCCGTCGATGGTGAGCATGACGATAAACTCTTCCTGATAAAATTCTTGTTCTGTCATAGCTTTTTATAGTTTTGTTTATTATTGATTTTTGTCGTACTGAAAAACAGCGGTTTTGGCCCCTCTGAAAAAGTCAACGACTTTTTTGAAAAAGTCAACGCCAAATTTTCAAAAGTCAACGCCAAATTTTTGCGTGCCGCTGGGGGCTGTTTTCCCCCCTCTTAGGCGAAGGTGGTATTCATGCCGGAATACACCTCCACCTTGCAGCGGCACGACGAGGCCATCATCGTCAGGTAGCCCTTGATGTTGGCCTTCACGTCGTCGGCAGCGGCGCGCATGCCGTCCACCTGGCTCGACACGTTGTTGCCCACGTTGAAGCGCAGCACGCGGTCGGGCTGGCAGCGCACGGCAAACTCGCGCAACTCGTTCATGCAGTGGTCCATCGTGCCCTGGCAGATGATGCCCCGCTCCGTGGCCACCACGATTTGCGTACTTGAGTTCACACCGATGAAGAACTCTATTTTCTTTGAAAGGAAACTAAATTTGGTCAGGTCTATCATATTTCTGTAGGTTTTAATGGTTATCTATAATTGTCGTGTATAGTGTCTCACCAGTCCCAAGCACCGTCTTCCTTGTTGAAGTTTTTACTGTGGTAGAGTTCGTGGCCGTCTTTGAAGATGATGAGCTGATACGTTGTCTGGGGTATGTCTATGGGTTGTGTGAGCATCTCTCCGCCTTTTAATGCCATTTCGAAGCGTTGGTGGCGGCTGTCAAGACGCAGCAGTAAGTCTGTGCGTGCGCCGGGGGCCAGACTATAAAAAAAGTGGTGGAGAACAGGGTATAATAGCTGATCGTCAAACCACCAATAAGCCGAAAGGTGGCTGTCCCCCTCGTCCCAGCGTAGTGCAAGCTGTTTGGGCATTCCTGCCTTGTGGTATTTCAGCAGTGAGATGTCATCAGGCAGTTGGTGATGGGTGCCGTCGTAGCGCTGCACATGCAGTTCGTTCAACATGATATCGTCGTAGAACAGGTCGTCCTCGTCATACTCCCGCCATGTCTCGCCGTCCCAATACTCCTCTAATGGCATATAACGGTATTCCATCTGTTCCATCCAGTGGTCGAAAAGGTCACAAGGAGGAAGGCCGTTGTCTAACAGGTGCTGCAATATCTCTGGATTCTGACACAGCGCCGTTTGGCTAATTTCCTTGATGCTCTTTCCGCCCAACATATCAGCAACAGCAGTATCATCCAATTCCTGTCCCTTTGCCGTTGCTATGAGCACTGATTTGCGTTGTCCTCGCAACCACACAGCCAATCCCCCATTGGGTGCCATACCAGCAACAATAAACTCAAACAGAGGATAACCATCGCTATCTTTCTGCTGCCAGTTTTTTTCTATTTGGTCACTATCAAGCGGTGTCTCTGCCTTGAATGCCTTCGCCTCTGTTGGTGACAGCCATGTCATGCTGGCTTTATAAGGAAAGGGATAAGTGTTCTTGTCTATGATAGTTGGCGCAGTGGCGTTGCCCCAGTCGGCACGTTTGTAGTTACCTAAGTTGATAGTTCGAGTGCTTTTGCCCTCCTTGTTGATGTGTAGGTGGCCTTTGATTTTCACCATGGGATACAGGTGAGCCATGCTTTCAGATGTCTGGTATCTATATTCCATAACGGTCAAGCGCCATAGCTTTCATATTTGGAAAAGTCATTATTGGAGTCTGGCTTTCGTTGGTTGTTGTTAGTAGAGTTCTGTAAGCCATAAATATCATTGTCTATGTCTTTGATACTTTTCTGTGCTGTTTCCTTGCGCTGTGTGGCTTCATCGAGCAGGTCTTTTGTCAGTTCTTCCGAGATTTTTGCACCATTGTAATTGCCCTGTGCTAGCTCCTCGTTTTTCTTTAGCTGCTCATACATTTCCTCCATATTCTTTTTGAGTCCTGGATCTGGCAACTTGCTGTTGTCGCCCGTTCTCTTGGCTTCCTCCTCTGGCTCCCATATTAGGGCTTTCATATTCTGCTCGTAATTCACCTTCCTTCGGTAAGCAACGTCTAATGCCTGCTCTGCTTCGCCAGTTTCTTGATGTCTATCTTTCAACTCTCCACCCAAAAAAGCCTCATCTTTTATGGCATCATCCAGTTCCTGCTGTTTCTGTATTTTCTTTTCTTCCAAAGCTGTTTTGTCTTGCTGAACTTGAACGGTGTCTTTCTTTTTCTTGGCATCGGTATTAGCTTGATTGTTATTGCCAGTTTGAGTATTGGTGTTAGTCTGAGACTTGGAGTCGTTTTTTTCCCATTGGCTTTGGCTCATACTATCATAATCACTTAATAGAATACCCTTTCCCTTCCCCCAGTCTTCTACGTTTCCTAACACGATTTTTTGCGCAATAGCTTTGTTTGGGTCATAAAGAAACACTCCTCCTGCTGTTAGTCCATTGACAATATATGACCTTACATTATTACTTCTTGCCAACATATCGCCAATTTTTCCCCCAACCACTACTTCCTCTTCAAGCTTGTCTAATGTTTTTACTGCAACGTCCTTTGCTGTCTTTGCCGCTTCGCTTTGTGCTTGCTTTTTTGCCGCATTTTCCGCTGCTTTTCTCGCTGCTTGTTCTGCTAATTCGGTATTTCTTGCAGCTTCTGATGCTACTTCTAAAGTATACGAAATGGCGTCATCCGCATTTTTTTTCGCTGCATCCAAAACCGTTTTACTTCTTGCGGCTTCTGCTGCATCTTTTACTGCTTGCTCTGCGGCTTTTGCCGTTTTGTCTGCAGCGGCTTTTGCCGCCTCTGCTGTTGTTGCCTTAGCTGCTTCTTCCGAAGCTTCCCTTAAAGCTATTTCTGAAGTTCTTGCTGCTTCTTCAGCTGCTATAGATGCTTCCCGCGCTATTTGCTCTTCTGCTAATCTTGCATCTTTTATTAAATGAGCAGAGTTAATCGCTGACCTCGAAGCTTCCCCCGACGTGTGTCTCGCCGCTTCTGCAGCTGCCTTTGATGAGGCTTCTGAAGCCTCTGCAGCTGCTTTTGCAGCTCTGTCGGCATTCTTCACAAAAACTGTCTCAACGGCTCTTCTAAAGAAACCTTTCGTAGCTCCAGTTGCAGCTTGAGTTCCCCTTACTCCAATATTGGCTGCATTAGTAGCTGCAGCACTTGCTCCCTTGGTAAAATTTTCGCCTGCTATAGTAAAGACAGCCCCAACGGTTCCACTAATGAAATGAACTTCGGCTTGAATCATCTTCTCGGTTGTTGGCGCATCCCTATATATCGTATTGCCATGTTCATCTTTTTCTTCTATCGTCGTATTGGCAGCCACCACTAATTCAACAGTATCTTCAATGCCCTCCGCTGTATGGTATACTGCATCTACAGCACCTGCTACTTTTCCTACAACTGGAAACATACTACCCACCGTAAGCTCAGTATGGATTCTTTCTGACTGATTCTCCATAATTGTACGGTCTTTCGATTGATTATATTCACGAACCCACCCAGCAACAGGAACTGCTCCCAAAGCATGATCAATGACAGCATTGACATAAGGTGCATCATCGCCATAATCTTTGGTGATATGTTCGTGGAAACTATCTGCATAGTCTGTACCATGCGTTTTATCCCAGACAACTTCTCCAAGCCATGAGCCCAAACTACTCCAGCCCATAATTATTCTTTTAAGTTGTTATTAAAAACAATCATGCTACCACTAAAGGTACATGAACTATCTTGAACTCGTAAATACAGCATGAGTCCACAGAAATAGTCCACCCCTTGTTCTCGTATCTTTTGAAGAATGATGCGTATTTTGACTTGACGAATGAAAAAAAGGAATGGTCTTTAATTTTTTCTGATAAACTTTTGTCACAAACGAAGTTCATTGCATAGCCCAAGTCTTGGCATTCCACATCAGAGCCAATAATGATATGCAACTTGACATTCTTCTGATAGGCATAAGTCATTATTGCATAGTGAATCTCCACCATAGCGCTGTCCATTAGCTCCATCAGCCCCTCGTCATCGTCCACTTCGCCTGTGCTGAAGTTTACTATCAAATCGCTGCAGTCAATGAAGATAGACTTCTCTATTTTATCCTTGTCGAATGAACCTTTCTTAAAGACTGCCTTGCTTGGATAGATTTTCCATATAGATTCATATTTTGTACCATTATGAGTGTATTTGGTCGACTCGTAGGAGTTCAGTAAATCATAAGAAACGACAGAGAAGTAAATGCTGATATATACTTCCTTAGAAGGCTTGTCATCTTTCTTCCTTTCTTCCTCTCTGTCATTTTGTCCTGACTCGTTGCTGGGTGCACTTGATCCTGTTGTTGTCATGGTAGATGTGAATTATTGGGTTCCTTTGTTCAGTTCTGCCATCGACTTGTCGTAGTCGACCTTGGCTGTGTAAGCGTCGAAGAGTGCATCTTCGCTATAAGCGTCCTGGTATGTCTGCTTCAAGTTTTCTTTCGAGTGTTCCCATTCTTTCCTTGCCTCTTCCTTCTTCTTTCCGGCTTGGTTGGCTTGCTCTTTGTATTTGTCAGCGTTTGCAAAGAACTTATCGCCCATGTTGCTGCCGCTATTTATATAGGCATTAACACCGAGGTTTTCCCAAGCGTCAGCCTCAGCCTGCGCTTTTTTCTGTTGCTGGGAATAATCATCCATTTGAAGGCGTTTCTCCTTCGTAGCATCCACGTTCTCACGGTGTTTGCTCACGGCCTCATCGTGCTTCTCCATCTCCTCTTGAGCGTTGAGGGCTGTCTGGGCGGCCTGTGCTCTCCTGGTGCTTTCGTCCCTCTTTTTTTCGGCAGTCTCCTTTTGCTTGCTGAGGTCGTTGTATTGGTCGAGGCTTCCACGCCATTTATCTGCTGCTGCCTGCTGTTCTTTTCTTGCTGTGTCCAATTTCTTCTCTGCCTTGGCTTCCTTAGCTTTGGCGGTTTCCTCTTCCTTGGCAGCCTGACGAGCGTTGGCCTCGGCTTGTTTGCGTTGTTCCTTTGCGTATTGCTTGGCAAATTCAGAGCCGCCATTGTTGGCCATTTCTTCCCTTTGGCGTGCTGCGTTTAGCTCTTTGTCTGCTTGTTCGCGCTTTTCTGTGGCTGCCTGTCGTTCTTTTTGTGCCTCTTGGTAGGGCGTAGCAGCCTCAGTAAGTTTCTGGTTGGCTTCCTTCAGTTTTTTGTCGTTTTTGCCGAACTCCTCACTGTTTTTTTCCAATTGCTTGTCGAGGTCCTCTATCTCTCTGTCTTGTTTTGACTGGTCGTCGGTCGATTGCTTGTAGATTTCTTGCAGTTCTTGCTTGGATGGTGCTTTCTGTTCAGTTGCCGTGTTGACATTCTTGTCGTTGCCAGGTAAGTATTTGTTGTTCAGTCGTGCGATGGCATCCGACTGCTTCTTGGCGGCACTCTCGCGGTAGGCCTGGCTTGCTTCTCGGGCTTTGGCAGCTTTTGCTGTGTCGCCTGAAACTTCGTATTTCTCGGCCATGTGGTCGAGGTCGGCAGAGATGGCCAAATCGTTGGCTCCGGCATGCTTTGCTGTAGCCAGCTCCCTGTCGTACTGTTGCTGCTCCCATGGCTCCATCTGCTGTCTCTGGATGGGAGTGAGGGGAGGCGTGATGGTGACGTCCACAGACACGTCAGGGGTGATGACGGGGGGCACCCCGGGCATCTGACCATCGGTGGTGAACTTGATGACTCCGCCCCACATGCAGATGCACTGGCTATTTCGTGTCAGCGCGGGCTGGCCCTGAATGAGGCATTGTGGGTTGCCTGGCATCCAAGGCGCGGTGATGGCAGGGATGCAGGGCATGGGGGTGAGCACACCCATGGCAGCCGCCGTGGCTGATGCTACGGTGGGATTACTGAGTGTGTTGCACATGCCAAAAGGCATGATGTTTACCATTGGAGCATAGTCCATGATGTTGGCACGCGGAACGTTGGAGAGCATTTTAGTGCGTGCAGGTAACACAACAAGTGATGATGGTGCCATGCCAAAGGTACATGTCATCATCGCTCCCAAAGTGACGTAGCTGTCTCCCATTGCGTCTTATAGTTTTTCGTCTTCTACCAAACGAGTGATTACACGGTCGAGGATGTCGTCGATGGTCTGCTGGTCGCCATTGGCTCGTGCCTCCAGCATCGCCTTGGCCTCATCTACGGGCACCACTACCTGTCCTGTAAGCCGCATGGCATGGTCGATGCAGGCCATGCTGTCGGCATCGCCTTCGTCGGCAATCATGCTGAAGAGAGCCAACTGCCCGTCCTCCTCGGGGTAGTTTGAGGTAGCTTCGCATAGTGCCACAGCCAGTTCGCTGGCGTTATCCTGCATGTGCATGGCCTGCTGTTTCAGCAGACGGGCGATAGCGTTAGCTTCCTCATGGTCACCGTTGCCAAGTGCCGTCTCTATCTCGCCGATGGTGGCTTTCATCTTCGCGTCTTTGCGCTTGCCGTCTCTTTTTATCTGATTAAAGACAGAGAGGAAACGGCTGTTTTTCAGTGTTTCAAACACCTCTTGGCGTGCTGTCTTGCTGAGTGTTTCCACAATAGTCTTTGCAGCACGCATCACCAGCACATAGTCGTCCATACGGCGCAGGGCACTCCTTGTGCCCTTGGGGGGCTGTCCGCCATTCTCTACCGCTTGTTCCACTTGTTTCATCATCGCTTCGACGGCCTCAGCACGCTGATCTAACTGTTCTGCAGTCTCAATCAGTTTCATGGCCGGCTCCATGGGGTCTTGGAGCTTAGGCTCGTTTGATCTGAAGGGGTTGCGTTCTTTCTGCTCTTTCAGCCTTTCCTCTGACTTGTGCCATTTCTCATCTGCTTCCGCAAAGCCAGTATCCATGTCTATGCCGTCCTCTTCCTCAGCGGGGGGGGGGATGGACTCTGTGTCGGCAGTGGGTTCTGAGTTGACGACAACTTTTGGAATTTCTTCACTCTCTGTGGGTACGTCAGTAGCTACTGGCGAGTCGAAATTCTCGAAATTAGAGGATGTGTCCTTGACGGCAGTAGACATTTCGTCCGTGTCGGCAGGCTTGGAGGGCTTGCTGAGGTCGAAGTCGAAAGAGGAGAATTCGTCGTCCCAGTTGTTGGCCATGTCTGTGGTGGATTAACTCTCCTTGATGATAGGGGCATTGAGGTCGAGGCTTGCCGAGGCGGCAATTTTTGCCGAAGCGCTGGCGTTCACTTCCACGTTCAAGCCCTGCATCTTAGCTTTCTGGTCTGACAGATAACTGCTGTTCATGCCCTTGATCTTTACAGCCTGCGTGGCTTGCACACCGAAGTTGTTGGCAGACGTCTTGCTGTCTTTCTCCACTTTGATTATTTGGTCTTCCTTTACGTTGACATACTGCTTCTTTTCTGTGGAAATAGTCATATCTTCTTTTGAAGCAAATACCATTTCCTTTTCCGTCATGATGGTCATGTTGTCGCTGGATATCTGTGTCAGTTCTCCGATGACGTCCATATATGCATCCTCTCCAACCCAAGTAGACCAATTCTTGCTGACTTCAGTGCTCATGTCGTTACGTACGTCGATGAGCATGTCGTGCTTAGCCTCCATCTTGATGTCGTTGCCGGCCTCCATCTTGATGTCTTTGTCGGCGAAAAGTTCAATGTTGCCCTTCGACCTGAGCCGGATAACTTTGCCATCAGTGCTGAGGAGCAGTTCATAGACCTGCTTCTTGTCGTCGTAGACCTTGATGAAGCCGCCGTCGCCCCAGTTCTCACCGCTTTCAGTATCGTGAATCTCGATGGTATGGCCGCTAGCGGTGCGTATGGCTTTTACGTTGTTGTTGCCTGGGTTCCAATCGCCGAGGACAGGGTGGCAGGCCGAGAACAAAGCGTTGCAGACATAGGGACGTTCGAAATTGCCCTCTTCAAAGCCGACCATCACCTCAGAAAACTTCTCAGGGATGAGGTGCGTACCGAATTGATAGCTGTCGGAACCAACGTAGGGCTGCGCAACGCGTATCCAAGGCGTCATGCCGTCGGGGTCGCCGTCCTTGTATTCCTTTTGTTGCCAGGGGAAGCGCACCTTGACACGGCCCCAGTGCTTGGGGTCGTCGGTCTCCACCACATGGGCCCTTACGGGATGGTCGCAGCGGGGGTAGACGTAAGGATTGAAGTAGGGTGGATAGTCAATCTTGGCAGTGATGCCCTGGAAATGGTTCTTGTATTCATCATCGACCCCGAAGGTGTGGGTGACTTCAGTGATGAGTATCTGCTCCTGCTGCACTTCGCTCTTTTCAGTGGCGGTACCGCTGATGTAGTTGTCGAGGATAGTGAGGCGGGTGCCTATCTTCATCTTCGAACAGAAAGTGGTTCCCTCGTAGACGAGCATGTTGGCACGTTGCCCCTGCTTCACCACGCGGGTGTAGTGGGAGTGTACGGTCTCATCGAGCTTGCTTGCCTCGGCCTGATCGTCGGTTTCAATACTATTGCCGGGAATAATCATGTTGGTGGTGAAGGGGTAGTTCTCCTTGGAGGCTTTGAAGACGGCATCATTGAGCTTGTTGCCGGTGTCCTCCTGGTCCCAACCGTGGTAAGTTGCCCCGTGGCTAATCTCGTTGTATGCCAACGCCACCTGATTATATCCAATGTGGGTGGTTCGCAGGCTCACACTGTAGTCGGCAATGTCGATACTGGGATATTTCAGCTGTATGTCCTCTATCTCCTGGTCGTCGAGCTTGCCGAAGAAGAAACGCTTTCCATTGTTGAACATCCACTCGCCGTAGCGCATGGCCTGACGCTGCAGGAACTCATAGTCGCTCTCGTTGTACTGGGTGGTGTAGAAGATGGTGTCTTCCATCTTGCACGAGCCACCCACGCCCAGATCGCTATGTCGCACAGTGTAGAGCACAATCATGTCGAGCGTCTGTTCGTTGTAGACACGGCAGTGTGGACTGTTCATCATGGCTGCATCCTTGCTCATCGCGTTCACCATGATGACGTACTCGCTCTCTACGCGTGAGGCATTGGCCGAGACGATGAAGCCCTCGAAGTCGAGGTCGGCGGTCTTGCCGCCGTTGCCGTCGCCTCCCTGCAGTTGTTTCTCCATCTCCTCGGTCTGCAGGGTGAGCGCCACGTCCTTTCCGATGATGCTGGCACAGGCAGAGAACTGAATCTCGCTGATGTCCTCCTCGGGGTCCTTGCGCAGCGTGAACGACAGCAGGCAGGGTGAAAGCAGCTTCTGCGTCAGCTTGAAATCATCGAGGCGGAACTTCGCCCCGTCGATGTCGATCTTGAAACCATTCGAGTCTACACCGGCGATGCTGACCTTAATGTTGTTTACCGATATTGACATGGCTTAAGTCCATTTGTTGTCGAAGGTGGCAATCTCATTCACGCCGACAGTGATGACCTCGGCTGCTAAGGTGATGGTGGTGTACATCAGCTTCGAATCGCTGTCGTTGAAATAGTCACGCAGTCCCACGCAATAGGCGTTCTTGAAGTTGACGGTCTTGAAGCACCGCTTGTTCTGCTTGGCCCACACGACGAACTTCAGGAAGCCGTCGTAGACGAGCGTCTTCTCGAACATCCAGTTGTAGAAGAATACGTCGTCGTCGCTCTGCGAGGGCATGGTGAACGTGATGCGTCCACCGCGAGGACGTGCAGCGGGCTTGCCGGTGCTGTCGCAGGCCTGGCTGAAGTCGTAGCTGCACTCCACGACGCCATATTTCTTGTTGTTGATGACCACCTTGCCGTGGAAGGCGTCGTTGTCGCTGATGGCGCTGGGCATGGGTGATAGTCCGCCGAGGGCCGACGCTGCGGCGTTGGCCAGGTCGCCAGCCTTTCCTTTCAGGGCATCGACACCGCCGGTGAGGGCGTCAGTGAAGCTGCTGGCGATGTCCTTGGCGGCGTTGGCCAGTTCTTTTCCAGCGTCTTTCAGCTTGTTGGAGAGGGCATCGAGGGTGTTCGATACGGTGTTCTTCAACGAGTCGATGGCATTGTTGATGGCTTCCTTGCCCTGGTTGAGCAGTTCCTTTCCCTTCTCCTTGATCTCGTTGTATGCCTCCTTGGCCTTCTCCTTCACGTCGTTGACGGCATCGGTGATGGCCTGCTTGACGTTCTGCACCTCCTCCTTCAGGTTGTTGTAGGCTTCCTTCACAGCCTCCTTGGCCTCGTTGAAAGTCTTCTGAACCTCTTCCTTGACGGCGTTATAGGCGTTCTTGACCTCGTCCTTAGCGGCATTGTAGGTATTGACAACCTCGTCTTTGGCAGCGTAGTAGGTGTCTTTGATTTCGTCCTTAGCTGCATAGTAGGTGCCCTTGACTTCATCCTTGGCAGCATTGTAAGTGCTGACAACCTCATCTTTTGCAGCGTAGTAGGTGTCCTTGACTTCGTCTTTTGCAGCGTTGTAGGTGTCGCTGATTTCCTTCTTGGCTGCCTCGTAGGTCTTTTGAGCTTCCTCCTTGGCGGCGTTGTAGGTTTCCTTGGCCTTGTCCACCACGGCATTGTACACCTCCTCTGCCTTCTCCTTGGCGGCGTTGTAGGCTTCCTTGGCCTTGTCCACGACGGTGTTGTACACCTCCTCCGCCTTTTCCTTGGCAGCGTTGTAGACCTCTTCGGCCTTTTGCTTGGCAGCGTCAAAGGTTTCTTGTGCCTTCTGCTTGATATTGTTGTAAGCCTCTTCAGCCTTCTGCTTGGCGGCGTCGAGCGTCTCGCGGGCCTTTGCCATTGCCGAGTCGTAGGCCTCTTTGGCCTTCTTCATGGCATCGTTGTAAGCCTGCGATGCCTGGTCGTAGAGCTGCTGTGCCTGCTGCTTGGCGCTGTCCCAGGCTTGCTGTGCCTGCTGTTTAGCGCTGTCGAAAGCCTGCTGTGCCTGTTGCTTAGCCGAGTCGAGTGTCTGCTTGGCCTCGTTTACCACCTGATCGTAGGTCTGCTGTGCCTGCTGCTTGGCGCTGTCCCAGGCCTGCTGAGCCTCCTGCTTTGCCGAGTCAAGGGTCTGCTGTGCCTGCTGCTTGGCGCTGTCCCAGGCTTGCTGAGCCTCATGCTTGGCAGCATCGAGGGTTTTCTGTGCTTCTTGCTTGGCAGCGTCGAACGTCTGCTGTGCCTGCTGCACAGCGCTGTCGTATGCTTGTTTGGCTTCTGCTTTGGCGTTCTCTACGGTCTGACTGACTTCCTGTTTGGCATCGTTCCATGCCTGGCTGGCCTCCTGCTTGGCGGCATCCACGGTCTGGCTGGCCTCCTGCTTGGCAGCGTCGAACGTCTTCTGTGCCTGCTGCACAGCGCTGTCGTATGCTTGCTTGGCTTCTGCTTTGGCGTTCTCTACGGTCTGACTGACTTCCTGTTTGGCATCGTTCCATGCCTGGCTGGCCTCTTGCTTGGCGGCGTCTACGGTCTGGCTGACCTCCTGCTTGGCATCGTTCCATGCCTGGCTGGCCTCTTGCTTGGCGGCGTCCACCGTCTGGCTGGCCTCGTCGAGCATCTGGTTTACCTGGGCTTGGGCGGCCTCCAAAGTGGCTTGTGCCTGAGCCTGGGCTTGCTCGATGATTTCGTTGGCTTTCGCGTCCAACTCGGCTTTTATCTGCTCGGCCTTTTGAGCCATTTCATCAGCAGCTGCCTCCGCGCTGTTCTGCACTTGGCTGGCTACATCGCCTGCCTGTTGCATGCCCTGGTCGAAGGCATTGCTGGCAGTGTCTTGTACCTCGGAAATCTTGCTGCTGATTTGTTCTCCTGCCTGATCGATGGCGTTCTGCGCCATTTCCTTGGCACCTTCTCCGGCGTTTTCTACCACGTTGGTGACGTTGGAGAGGGTGTCCTGCACCTGCGATTGAACTGTGTCGAATGCTCCTTGTGCTGTAGCCTGTGCTTGTCCGGCGACGTCGGTGAGTTGCGATTGTGCACTGCTGGCGGCTTCCGCTATTTGCTGCTCAGCCTGGGCTTTGAGTTCGCTGACTTGCTGAGTAGCGTCAGCCAGAATTTGGTCAGTTTGAGCTTTGGCCTGAGCCATGGTGGCCTCGGCTTGTGCCTTTGCTTCATTGATGGCTGCGTTCACTTGTTGGTCAGCACCTTCTATAGAAACAGGGGCAGAACCCATGACATTCGAAGCGGCATCCATGGCGTTAGCACCCATCTGCTGTGCTTGAGCTGCAGCTTGTCCGACGGCATCTTGTAATCCGTTGGCGGCTCCTTGCAACGATGCGGCAGCATCGCTGGCCATGCCCTGTGCTGCGCTGGCCGCATTCTGCGCTGCTCCTTGTGCTGCGTTTGCTGCTCCTTGTGCTGCACTGGCCGCATTCTGCGCTGCACCTTGCGCCGCACTGGCTGCTCCTTGTGCCGCATTTGCCGCTCCCTGGGCTGCACCTTGCGCAGCATTGGCTGCT
>CACYME010000008.1:0-201450 GCA_902775475.1 uncultured Prevotellaceae bacterium | reverse complement strand
GGCTGCTCCTTGTGCCGCATTTGCCGCTCCCTGGGCTGCACCTTGCGCAGCATTGGCTGCTCCTTGTGCCGCATTTGCCGCGCTTTGTGCCGCTCCCTGTGCTGCACTGGCCGCATTCTGCGCTGCTCCTTGTGCTGCATTTGCCGCGCTTTGTGCCGCTCCCTGTGCTGCACTGGCCGCATCCTGCGCTGCATTCTGCGCCGCTCCAGCTGCACCATTAAGCGCGTCTTTTATAGCTCCACCAGTCTTCGCCGCTTTCGAAGCGGCTTCGTTGAGGAAAGAGTCGAAATTAGGGAAGTCCATGTGCTATATAATATATAATGTATATACAATATAATATATGGTAAGGATTTTTAGTCGTTGAATGGCGGCCTGCGGCGATGAAGCACCGCAGGTCGCCAGAAGAAGAGCTGGATTAGTTGTCGATGGTCCAGCGGTTGTTGTGACGTGCGTTGCCAATGGAGATTTCCTTGGCGGAGATGCAGAACTCCTCGAACTGCTGCACCTCGTTCTTGTTGTCGTAGGTCTCAGCATACTCTACGAGGTAGCCCTCCTTGAAGTCGAGGTGCTTCATCTCACCGCCCTGGCGGTTGGGATAGGAGATGGTTCCTGCCTTCGACATGTAGGTGTCGCACATCCACTCGAGCAGGTCGGTGTTGCCGTCGTCGTTCGACTTTACTTTCACCCAGATCTTGCCACCGCGGGTGGTTCCGGTGGGCTGACCCTCGACGTCAGTCTGCTGGTTCAGTTCATAACGAACATACATTACTTCGCGCTCGGCAATGCCATCAGCGTTAATGGTTACGGTTCTTGTAGGCATAATCTAAAGTTTTTTAAGGGGTTAATAAATAAGGTGATTGGTTAATTAAGAAACGCTGCTGTCCCACTCCACGCCGGCGTCGCCGTTGTGTCCAGTGAGTTCGATGAAGAAGTTCTTGGCTGCGAAGAAAGGCTTCAACTCCACCTCGATCTTGATGTCCTTCGTCTTGGGATCCTGGTTGATGCCCTTCAGGTTGTAGTTCTCGATGAGCTTGCCGGGGCCCTTGTAGTCGCTCAGGAAGTCGTGCACAGCCTGCTGTAGCTCTGCCTTCACGCTGCTGTTCCAGTTGATGAAAGCCTCGTCGTTGAAGAAGTTCTGGAACACCTTTCCAATCCAGTCGAATACGCGGACGATGGGGTACTCCTGCAGTCCGAGCGTAGCACCGTTGTAGAGCGAGCGGTTGCTGAATGCCATGGTGCGTCCGTCCTCTTCGACCATGGGGATGACGCCCATGTCGATGATGGAGGCTATTTCGCTCTTGCGCAGGTCCATGCGGGCACCCTTCACGTTCGAGAGCGTGCCATACTTCTTACCTGCAGCACCCTGAGCGATGACCAGCTCTTCGGTGTTCGTCATGCGTCCGGCCAGTGCTGCGGAAGCGGGGATGTAGAGGTCGTCGTCCTCGTCGGCCAGCTCGCTCTTCTTGCGGCCCAGGATGTAGTTGGCGGTCATCACCACGTTGGCCATCTTGGCCTCCTGGCTCTGCATGTTGGCGTCGTCGAGCTCGTCCTTCAGCATCGAGAAGTTCAGGCTGTCCTTGAAGTCGGTGAGCATGATGACCTTGTTGCGATAGGCCGTGTCGGCCCACATGCGGATGACGCTTGAGTCGCCCAGGTAGCCGGGAACGATGAGCAGCGAGTAGTTGTTCTTCAGGCTCAGACGGTCGTAGTAGCGCTCCAGCTCGTCGCGGATGGCCAGCGTGTCCTCAGAATCGTGGTACTCCAGCTCTTCCTTGTTGACGTTCATCAGCGTCAGGCATTCAACCTTGCCCTGTCCGGCATTGGCGAAGAAGGAGTCGAGCGAACGGTAGGTGATCTCGAGCTTGCGCACCTCGTCGTGAACGGTGAAGAGGTTGTTCTTCAGGTTCGTCTCGGCCTTGGCGCACTTCTCCTTGCAGCTGTCGATGATTTCCATGGGGTCTGTGCCGCCTTCCTCGAAGATGCTCACCCAGAGCTCCAGCTCGTTCTTCAGCTTCTTGCGAGCGTCGCCGTAGGCTGCGTCGTTCAGGAAGATGTTCTTCACGGCCTTGCGACGGGGGTCCATGTTCTCAACGCCCTTGATGAGGCCTTTGAGCATCTGGAATCCACCGAACTTGTCCAGCCCGCCGATGCTGTCCTGCAGTAGTTGCGCAGGGTTCTCTATTTTTTCTCTCTCACGAAGTTCCAGGGCCTGGCCCTGCTCTTCTTGTTTCAGTTCTTCTGCTGCCATATTCTTTACTTTTTGGTAGGTTTGGTAGGGTTTTGTAGGTTTGGTAGGTTGAGTGGGGGTTATTCTGCCTCGTCAATCTCGGCCAGCAGGGCCTTGAGGGCGTTCTTCAGGTTGCCGCGAGCCTTCTCGTCCTTGAGGGCATTGCGCAGGCTCTTGTTCTTCTCCAGCTGGCGGATGACGCTGTTGTAGGCGTCAATCTTGCCCTTGGCGGCGCTCATCAGCTCGCTGTTGGCAATGAGAGCCTCGTCGTCGAAGTCCTTCACTGACTTGAAGTCGAAGTCCTCGTAGACGGCTCCGCCTTCCTCGTTTTCCAGTGCCACGTCCTTCTTGCTGGGCTGGTAGTGCTCGAAGACGTCCTTCATGCTCTTGGCCTTGAAGCCTTCGCGGTCTTCGTCGCTCTGCGGAGCCTCGTCGGTGAACTGGTCAGCATAGAGAGCTCGGTTTTGTGGGAACTCAATGATGCCATCTTGTGCCTCGGCATCGAGCACCTTCGTAATAACAGTTTTTCTTGCCATAGTGGTTTGGTTTTTATTGGTTAATAATTAAGGAATACATCTTTTCTTTTAGGGGGCTCATTCTGCCTCTGCAGGAGCCTCGGGGGCTTCCTCCTGCTTCTTGGCCTTCTTGGGCTTGGCAGGCTTTTCGGGGGCGGGAGCCGGCGTTTCGGCCGGTGCTTCGGTGCCTTCGGGCTCGGGCTTGCCGTCGTCGATGTCCCAGAAAATCTGCTTCTCCTCCTCGTTGTACTTCATCGTCACCTTGTCGCCGGGCTGTATGTCGCCGGCAATGATGAGCTTCGACAGCGGACGGCGTATTTCCTTGCGGATGATGCCCAGGATGGGGCGTGCGCCGTAGTGGGCGTTGAAGCCAACGCTGGTGACGTACTTGCGGGCCGAGTCGTCGATTTCGAGCGTGATGTTCTGCTCGTTGAGCGTCTTTAGCAGGTTCTTGATGTGGATGTCGAAGATGCGGTTGATCATCTCGGTGGTGATGGGCGAGAAGGGCACAATCTCCGTCAGACGGGCCAGAAACTCCGGGCGGAAGTTGCCCTGCATCACCTCCAGCAGCTGGTCGTGTGTGGGCACGTGGCCCTCGCCGAACGACTTGAAGATATACTCCGAGCCGATGTTCGAGGTGAAGATGATGAGCGAGTTCGAGAAGTCGCCCACGCGGCCCAGACGGTCGTGCAGTTTACCCTCGTCGAGAATCTGCAGGAAGAGGTCGAACACCGACTTGTGAGCCTTCTCAATCTCGTCGAAGAGCACCACGCTGTAGGGGTGCTGACGAATCTGGTTCACCAGCAGACCGCCCTCCTCGTAGCCTACGTATCCCGGAGGTGCACCGTAGAGCAGTGCCACGGAGTGCTCCTCCTTGTACTCCGACATGTCGAAGCGGAGCATGGCCGTCTCGTCGTCGAACAGAAAGTTAGCCAGCGACTTGGCCAGCTCGGTCTTACCCGTTCCGGTAGGGCCGAGGAAGAAGAACGAGCCCATGGGCTGTCCCTTCTTGTTCAGGCCCGAACGGCTCTCGAAGATGGCATCGAGGATGCTCTTGATGGCATGGCTCTGACCCACCACGCGCTGGTGCAGAATCTGCTCGGCGTTGCCCAGCTTCTCGCGCTCCTCGCTCTGGATGTTACCCATGGGAATGCCGGTCATCTTGGCCACCACGTCGCGCACGGCGTCCTTCTCCAGGCGCTCCTTCTTCTCGGGCTTCTCCTCGCCTTCGGGGATGAGGTCCACCATCTCGTTGTTGATCTTGGCCGACGACATGGCGCGGTCGAGCAGGTCGAGTGCTGACGACGGCAGCCGGCGGTCGGGCATGTAGCGCTTCGCCAGGCGCACGATTTCGGCAGGCACCTCGTCGTCGATGGGCATGTGGTGGAACTCCTCGTAGCTCTGGCGCTTGGCCTGGATGATGGCGATGGCCTGCTCCTCGTTGGGCTCTTCCACCGAAATCTTCTCGAAGAAGGCCGTCAGCTCCTTGTCCTTCTCGATGTCCTTGGTATATCCGTCGATGGTCGAGGTGATGACCACCTGCAGCTGGTTCTTCGACAGCAGGCGCTTCAGTCCGGGCAGGATGCCGTTGAGCGTCGACTGCTTGTCCTCCACGCGGTGGAAGTTCTCGATGACCAGCAGCGGCTGTGCCTGCTGCATCAGCTGCTCGCTCACCTGCTTGAAGCGGTCCTCAATCTCGCCCTTGTAGCTCACGCCCTGGCTGAGGGCGATGAGATCGAGTTCATAGGGCTGCAGGCTCTCTAACGAGGCGGGCACCTTCTTGTCGCGTACGCGCTGCAGGATGCCGCTGATGAGGCTGGTCTTGCCCACGCCGGTCTCGCCGACGATGAGCAGGTTGGCACGGTCCTTGCGGGCCAGCACCTCGGTCATCGAGCGCACCTCCTGTTCGAAGCCTATGATGGGGGCCTCGGGCAGCTCGGTGAGCATGTCGACCACGTAGCCGGCATCAGTAATCTGTGCCGACGAAGCGGCGTATGACGAGGGCGACACGGCAGCACCGGCCGAGGGGGCCTTGGCGGGTGCGCCGCTGCCAATCTGTTTCACAATCTTGTCGGCCGAGAGGGGCAGCGTCTTCAGCTGGTCGTAGCTGAAGCCCACGCCCGACTTCACCAGTGCGGCAAGCAGGCAGGGACCGTTGATGTCGGCCAGTCCGGCGGCGTTGGCAATCTCCTTCGCCTCCTTCACCACGTTCTGTGCGTCGCGCGACAGCTCGATGCCCTTCATGGGGTAGGGCGACTTGTCGCACTGCTTCATGCGCATGTCGGCCCAGTCCACCAGGTAGTAGTAGTCCTCATCCAGAGTGTCCTCGATGTAGTTCACCATGCCGGCACTCTTGTGCAGCAGGGCGCGCAACAGGTGGGCGGGTTCAATCTTCGGCGACTTGTTGTCGTTGGCAAACGACTGTGCAATATGCAGCAAGTCGAAAGGAAGATTCGCTAACATTTCAGAATACTTGTCCATATTTATCACGTGTTTTTAGGGTTAATAGTATGCTCAGTCGATGGCCATCAGATAGTCCGACGGCACATGGGCGATGGCCACGGCGGCCACGCCGTTGATCTGCACCACCACGCGGCGGTTGTTCTTGATGCGCTTGATGACGCCCTCCACGCCGGCGAAGTAGCCATTGGTCACTTTCACGCGCTGCCCCACCTTCTCTAAGAAATTGGTGCACTTCAGGTACATCACGCGCTCGTCCTCGGCACTGGCCACGCGCATGAAGTTCTCCATCTGGCGGTCGGGCACGCGGATGATTTCCTGCGCCTCGCTGTTGCCCTCCTTGGGGCGCATCATGTAGCGCAGCGGCTCCAGCTCGCGGCGGGTCATCTTCAGGTCGGTCAGCTCCTCCTGCGACAGGCGCACGAAGATGAGGTTGTGGATGGCGGGCACGCGCCGCAGGGCGCGATCCTCGCCGTTGCCGACCAGTTCGTAGTGCATGGGGATGTAGTTCTCAATGCTGAGCTGGTCGAGGTGGTCTTTAATTTTCAGTTCCCTGTTATAGGTCACGCGCATGGGAAACCATTCGGGTATGGAGTGTATATTTATCATTTGCTGCCATATCGAACAGATTCATGCAAAACAAAGGAGAGGGTCACCTCATGAGCTGACGAGGCGGCACTTTTGTCTATCAGTAGAATAACGCTCCTTCATGTTTGCACTGATGTCCAGTAAGCAACGATGAATCGTTCTTTTCCAAAGATTTTTATATTTATCGGTACAAAGATACAAAAAAAAGCGTAAATAGAAACATTTTTGGGGAGAAAAATTAATCAAGAATAAGTTTTTTGCGAAAAAATTCTACACAATAGCTAACGGGGTATCACAAATAGACAACTCTGACGATAAAAGGACAACGCCTTCGTCTTTTACGAATGGACGTTGTCCTTTTGTCGTCAGAGTTGCTTTCTTACAAGTGTGTGAGGGGCGTTATTGCTCCTTGGCAGCGTTCTCGGCATCGATGGCCTTGATCTTGTCCTTCACGAGCTGCATGTCGTCCTTCAGCTTCTGCACCTTGCGGTTCATCTCGTCGATGAGCGAGCTGCCCTTCTTCGAGCTGGCGCTGAGGAATCCGAGGTTGTTCTCGTAGGTCTGGGCATCCTGCTTCAGCTGCTCATACTGGCGCATCAGGCGTGCGCGCTCGCTGTCGAGGGCACCCTCGCCACGCTCGGCCACCTGCTTCAGCTGGTCCTTGAACTTCGTCAGACGGCGGCGTGCCACGCTGACGTTCAGCTCCTTGTAGAGCTTGTCGAGCACCTCGTGGTACTCCTCGTAGAGCTTGTCCTTCTCCTTGAAGGGCACGTGGCCCACGGCGTTATATTCCTCGACGAGTGCCTGCACCTTCTGCTGCACGTCGTCGCCGCCTTCCTCGGCCACCTGGCGCAGACGGCTGATGACGTCGCGCTTCAGCTCCAGGTTCTGGCGCTCCTCGCCGCGCTGTCCGGCGCCGGCGGCATTGCGGGCCTCGAAGAACTTGTTGCAGGCTCCGAGGAACTCCTCCCACAGCTGGTCGCCTAGTCGCCTGGGCACCATGCCAATGGCCTTCCACTCCTTCTGCAGGGCAACGAACTTGTCGCTCGTGGAGCGCCAGTCGGTCGAGTCCTGCAGGGCCTTTGCCCTCTCAATGAGTGCGCGCTTCTTCTCGGCGTTCTCCCTGTAGCTGTCCTTCAGTGCGCGGAAGTGCTCGGCCTTCTTGGTGAAGAAGCTGTCGCAGGCAGCGCGGAAGCGCTCGAAGATCTTCACGTTCATCTTCTGCGGTGCGAAGCCGATGGTCTTCCACTCCTGCTGCAGGGCGATGATCTCCTGGGTGTGGCGGTCCCAGTCGGCGCTGCTCTTGTTCTCCTCGGCGGCGATGGCCTCCACCTTCTCGCAGAGGGCGGTCTTCCGCTCGAGGTTCTCCTCCTCGCGTGCCCTCATGCCCTCGAAGTGCTGCTGGTGGCGCTTGTTGATGACGGTCGATGCGGCCTTGAAGCGCTGCCATATCTCCTCGCGCAGCTCCTTGCTCACCGGTCCTATCTCGCGGTACTCCTGGTGCAGCTTCTGCAGCTGGTGGAAGGCGCTGATGACGTCGGGCTCGTCGGCCAGCTTCTCGGCAGCCTCGCAGAGGCGTGTCTTCGCCTCGAGGTTCTTCTTGAAGTCCAGCTCGCGGGCTTCGCTGTTCAGCTTCAGCAGGTCGTAGAACTGCTCGACGTAGAGCTGGTAGTTGCGCCACAGCTCGTTGGCCTTCTCGGCGGGCACGGCCTTGATGTCGCGCCACTCCTGCTGCAGGGCCTTGAACTCCTGGTAGGTCTTGCTGGCCTCCTCGGGCGAGGTGACCATGGCCTTTATCTTCTCAATGATGGATAGCTTCTTCTTCAGGTTCTCCTCCTTCTCGGCCTCCTGCTCGCGGAACATCTGCTGGCGGCGCTCCTTGATGACGATCATCTCGGCCTTGAACACCTCTTCGGCCTCGTCGGGCTTCACCTGGTAGGTCTCGGGGTCGCCACCACCGTCGATGTATTCCTTCAGCTGCGCCTCGCGCTCGGCGATGTGGAGTTTGTAGAAAAACGACTTCAGGTATTCTACTTCCTCTTTCTGCGGAATTTCTTCGCCATGGGCCAGTTCTTTCACGCGCTCCAGCAGCTCCTGCTTAGTGGCATATTGGCGATGCTCCTCAGCGGGTGCTTCGCTGCTTTCAGCAGGGTCAGGAGCCTTTGCGGCAGGCTGTTCTGTGTTGGTTTCCACTTCAGAAGCTGCGGGGGCTGCGGCCACCTGCTCTTCTGCTTTCAATTCGTCTTTTTTTCCCGTTTCTTCGACTGGCGAAGCAGCATTCTCGCTGACGAGGATGTTTTCTTGAGAGTCCATCATTTAACTGTTTTTAAGTTACTGATTTGGTTGGTATGTTCACAATTCGGTGCCAAAAGTACGAAAAAGTTGGGAGTTTGGGCGAAAAAGCTGCTGAATATTTGTAAATCGTTAACTTTATTTAACCCATCGCGAAAAAAGTATTCACGATTCATTCGCGTTTCCTTCACACTCATTCGCGTAAATATAAAGAAGGCAACCCGAACAACCTGGACAACTTTTTCAAGCTATTCGCTTCATAAAGGAAAAGGCAATCCGTTTCAAATGGGCTCATCATGTAAATTACGAATTATTCTTTCCTTTAGTGCGCCGCAGACGAATTTTCATCGATTCCGGCCTCGAAATTTGTCAAGATGTTTGACACTTATTATTTTCTTGTTTCTTTACAAAAAATTTTTTCATTCTACGCAAAAAAGTTACACATTTCCACTCGTTTGTGCAGCTTTTCGCCTTGAACGCCCGTCATTTTTTGTCCAAATTCCTGCACATATCATCCGTTTTGTGCAATATTAGCCCAAATTTTTGCCTCGAACCGCGTTTCTGCAAGCACGCCAAATTTGAAAAAGTCAACGCCGCAGAAAAATTTGGCGTTGACTTTTTTCAACGTTCTGTCCGGTTATTCGGCCGTTTTGACTGTAATAGTCTGTAATACAGCACTTTGTCAAAATCGCTCAAAACTCGCTTATTTTCGCCCAAAAGTTTTCTCGCGCAGAATTCTCGAGTATTGAGGGCCTTTAATTTCCCATTTTGCAAGATTTTGTCAATATTTTTCCTACTACACCAGGCGCTTGTGGCGGAAGAACCACCAGGCGGCAGCGGCGGTGCCCACGCTGATGACGAGGGCGAGGGCGAAGCCGAATGGCTTCTCCTCCATGCCGTTGACGAGGTTCATGCCGAAGAGCGAGGCGATGAGCGTGGGGAACATCATGATGATGGTCACCGAGGTGAGCGTACGCATCACGGTGTTCATGTTGTTGTTGATGATGGAGGAGTAGGTGTCCATGGTCGATTCGAGGATGTCGCTGTAGATGGCGGTGGTCTCGCGGGCCTGCGTCATCTCGATGTTCACGTCCTCAATCAGGTCGGCGTCGAGCTCGTCAATCTGTAGCTTGAACTTCAGCTTCGACATGAGCGTCTCGTTGCCGCGTATGGAGGTCTGGAAGTAGGTCAGCGAGTCCTGCAGGCGCGAGAGGCCGATGAGGCTCTCGTTGTTCACGTCGCGGTCCAGGTTGCGCTTGGCCTTGTCGATGAGCGAGTTGATCTGCTTCAGCCGCTTCAGGTACCAGACGGCTGAGGAGTAGAACAGGCGGAAGATCATGTCGACATAGTCGGTGAAGCCCACGCCGCGCTTCTGCTGGTAGCTCACGAAGTCGATCATCATGTTCGTCTCGTAGTAGCACACGGTGATGGTGACGTCGCGCTTGTGGATGATGCCCAGCGGCACGGTGGTGTAGGGGGTGCGCGAGCGAGCCTCCTTCACGTAGGGGATGCGCAGGATGATGAGCATCCAGCCGTCGTCGTACTCGTAGCGGGCACGCTCGTCGGTATCGCTGATGTCGGTGATGAAATAGTCGGGTATGCCGAAGCGCTGCTCCAGCTCGTGCTGGTCGTCCTCCGTGGGGCACGTCAGTTGAATCCAGCAATTGGACTGCCACTCTGAGAGTTGGGTCAGCCCGCCTTGGGTGTTCCAGTAAGTCTTCATTGTTGCTAATCCTCCGTTGAAAAAAGGGTTCGTGGCCAGAGGATGAGCAGCTGCGTAGTGTCTGCCGATTCCTCCCGCCTTAGCGTTTATAACTATCCGCCGGGTAATCGTCCATGATTTTGGTGCTTTGGTTTGACATTATTGTTTCTTTGCGGCTGCAAAGTTACGAAAAAAAACTAAAAGGGGAGCAGGAAAATGAAAATATTTTTTTACATAGTGGCGGGGAGCTTGTCGACAAGGCCCAGCTTCTGCAGGAAGGGCAGCACGGTGTCGGGGCGGAAGTCCAGCCCTGGGTCGGTCTGCTTGTATTCCATCTGCAAGTCAGTCCGTCCGTTCGTCAGCCTCGCCATCATGTCGCGGCCGATGAGCTCAATCTGCGTCGTGGCGGGATTGAGCACATAGCAGCTGAGAGGCTTGCCCGTCGAGGCCGCGACAAGTCCTCCGACTATGCCGAACAGGAAGCTCATGTTGTTTACGGAGCGCCGTGTCTCGATGCTGGGGGCGATGAGCAGAAGGTAGTCGCGCTCGAAGACGTAGGCCGGGGCATACCAGTTGCCCAGTGCCACACCGTCGCACGACAGGTGGCGGCAGTTCACGTAGAGCGAGTCGTTGTGCCTGATGAGGCGTGCCTTCTTCTTCAGCAGCTTGTCGATGGACTTGTGGCCGGTGACGGGCTTGATGTTGGAGCCGCCCCACATTAGCACTTTCGTCTCGGTACGGTGTTTCAGCTGCAGGTGGTCGAGGGGTTGCCACTGGCCTTCCAGGTAGTCGGCAAACGACAGGCAGTAGCTGCTCTGCGCCTGGCATACGGCTGACATCACGAGAAGGCAGAGCAGGAAAAGCGCTTTCTTCATGGCCTAAAGGTAGATTTTGATGCCGGCGTTGAGGCCGAAGCGTTTGAAACCGTTCGTGTACTTGTCGCTGTCGTAGTAGCCATTGTTGTCCTTCGAGAAAGTCTGCACGTAGTGAGTCAGTCCTATTCCGATGCCCAGGATGTTGCTGAGCTGATACTCTATGCCGATACCGTATTTTGAGCCGAGGCCGTCTTTCACCTTTGTGCCGCCATCGGTGTAGTTGGCATAGCCCAGGCCTATTTCGAAGGTGGCAATCCACTGGCTGCTGATGTGGCCGCCATAGACGAACGAGGCACCAGCATAGTTGAGTCCCAGCTGGTAGCCACCGGGGTAGTGGGTGCTGCTGTGGGCGTAGTTCAGACCGAAGCCATAGCCATTGTGGAATAGGCAGCGGTAGCCCAGCTCGTAGCCCATGCCTAAGCGCCAGCTGTATTCATCGTATGGAGTGGCCACCTTCGAGGTAATCCATCCCGGTGCCACTGAGGCTGACAGCGTGTGGCTGGCTTTGGTGCTCTTCTGCGGCGACTCTTGCTCGAAGGGGTCGGCAGATGAGAAAACGTTTTCTGACGTGGTCGTTTCTTGTGCCTGCATTCCAATGCAGAACCAGCAGGCAAGCAGACTGAGTGCGGTCTTGATGTGTTTCATATTCATAAGGGTTGATATCAGTGTTTTGTTTTTCGCTTTGGTTTCATAATGCGGCTGACGTCGGCCCCTTCGGCCAGGCGGGCGTGTAGCAGCGTGGTGGACTGGCTGGAGCGGGGACGGGGATCATAGTCGGCCAGATGGTAGGAAAGGGCATGGCGTTCCCCGCTGTTGAGCACCTGAGCGGCGATGGGCACGGCGTCGTCCTCGTCGTATTCCAGCACGGTGAGCTTGTCGGTAACGGCCCGTGCCTCGTAGCTCAGCGTGGGATAGCTGGCGGGGAACTGGAACCGGTAGGGCGACAGCGGCTCTTTGAAGCGGTGGAAGGTGAAGACATCGAGGATGTCACCCTGCTCCAGGCCCTCGATGCTGATGGTGTCGGTGTCGCTGGCGGGTTTTAGCGGGTGAATCTGGGGCTTGAAGTAGGGGAACGTGTCAACGGTTCGCTGCCTGCCGTCGGGCTTGATGATGCGGATGCCCATGACGGTCAGCTTGTACATCACGTAGTTGGTGATGTCGGTGCGGGTGGAGAATGCTATCTTCGAGAGCTGCCGGGCGGCCTCCTGGCTGTTGACGTAATAGCGGATGCGATGCAGGTGGATGGTCTGCAGCCATCGGCTGTTTTCCTTGCTAAAAGGCAAGCGCCTGGCCTGTCGGTACCGATAGTAGTAGATGCTGTCGTAGTCGGCCAGCACCACGGCAGGGGCATCGCGGTATTTGACGGGCAGCGTGTCTACACGGAACTGGGGGAGCGGCATGTTCCAGACCATTGCGCCCACTTGCAGGGCCAGCTGCTGGTATTCAGCCTCGGCCCGATTGCCCTGCTTGGCAGTGATGCTGACGCTGCCAAGCTGCTCGAGGGCGGTCAGCAGTCTTATGGTTCCGATGTCTCCAGTCTTGTAGCGGCTGCTGACAGGCTGGTAGGCCACATGGCTGATGTGCACCAGCACCTCGGAGGCGTCGGTGGGGATGACGAAGCGGCCGTTCTGGTTGCTTACACCTTTATTAATTATGGTTGAGTCGGCAGTGGAGCGCAGCGTGATGTTGGCATAGCTGACGGGTATGCCGCGCTCGTCGGTGAGGCGGCCGATGAGGCGGTGGCGGGCATTCTGCGTACACTTGACGAGCAGGATGCTGTCGCCCTGGCTGTTGAGACTGATGGGGTAGAAGCCGATGCAGGTGCGGATGGCCTCGGCGATGGTGAGCGAGTCGAACTGCTGGGTGACGGTGAAGTCGTGCAGTTCGTCGTGGATGAAGACGATGCGCTGCCTGCTCGCCGAGGCCAGGTCGCTGAGTACTTCGGTCATGGGGCGGTCGCGGTAGTCGCGGCTGACGCGCTGCGCCTGCATCATGGTGGCGTGGAGCAGCAGGAGAAGCAGTATGTTCAGGCAGGTCTTCATCTGACGTATAGGGTGTCTTGCTGCAGCTCGAGGCTGATGCACTCAAAGAGGCTGAGCGTGGCGATGATGCTGCTGAGGGGTTCGGCCTGATGCCAGTCGTAGTGGAGGCGCAGGCGGCGGGCATCGGCGCTGAGGAAGCGCAGCTGCACCCGGTGATAAGCAGCCACGTCGGCGAGAATCTGCTCTAATGGCGCGTCTTCGTAGTGCACCGATTGTGGCTGCCGTGGGGCGGGGGCTGTGGCACTGACGGCAGGCGTTGCAGACGGCTGTGGCTGCGGTGCTGAGTATTGATGCCTGATGAAAAAAGCAAGGGCGACACCAGAGAGCATCAGCAGTAGTGCCACGACGGCCGAATACCACGAGAAGTGGGCGCGGAGCTGGCGCAGGCCCTGCGACAGATGCTTGTAGACAGCCACGCGGCTGATGCCCATGTCGGTGGCTATCTCATTGTATTTCTTTTTTTGCAGGAAGCGCAGCTTGACGACGTGCTTGGTTTTGTCGGTGAGCCCCGTGTCTACATAGTCGAGCACTTGGTCGAGCGGTGGTTCGTCGTAGCTGGTGGCCTCGGCATCGCGCGACAGCAGCTGCTCCGAGGCCTTCACCACGCGGCGGTGGGCCAGCATGTTCATGCAGCGGTTGCGAACGCTCACCAGCAGGTAGCTCTCCGCCAGTTCTGGGCGTAGTGGGTGACCGCTGGCGAGCAGCTCCGTAAACACGTCGCTCACGGCATCGCGCGCCTCCTCGTCGTTACCGAGCAGGGTGCGTGCCGTGAGCAGCATGTGGTTGTAATGTCTCTTGTAGAGTGCTTCTATCTGTGTGGTCATTGAGGAGTCCTCTTTCTTATAGTACAGCCGAACAGACAAAATGCTAACCCCTCAGAGGCGTTTTTTTTCTGTTTTTTTCCTGTCTCTCTTTGTTGCAACAGTATTGCAGCATAGGGGGTAGGGGAGGGTAGGAGGGGAGGCTACTTCTCGGGAACGTCCTCGAGGGCCTTCTTCAGCAGCTGCCAGAAGGGCTCGACGGTGGCGATGAGGGCGCGCTCGGTGGTGGTGTGGGGCGACTTCATCGTGGGGCCGAGGCTGACGACGTCGAGGTGGGGATACTTGCCCAGGATGACGGAGCACTCCAGTCCGGCGTGGTCCACCTGGATGATGCCGTCCTCGCCGAACAGCTCCTTATACTCGCGGAGCAGCAGGTGCAGCACCTCGCTGTCGGGGTTGGGATCCCAGCCACCGTAGCTGCCGGCCGTCTCTACCTTCATGCCTGCCATCGAGAAGCAGCTCTGGAGCGTCTTCACGATGTAGTCCTTCATGTCCTCGCGGCTGGAGCGGGCCAGAATCTTGATGCCGGCCTTGCCGCCCTCGATGTCGATGATGGCCAGGTTGCTGGAGGTCTCGACGACGGCGGGGTAGCTGGGGATGAAGCGCACGACACCGTCGTGGCAGGCGTAGATGGCATCGACCAGGTTGTCCTGAATCTCCACGGGCAGTTCCGTCTTCGGCGTCTCCACGTCTTCGGCGATGACCTCGATGCCCTGCGGCTCGATAATCTTATACTCGTCGTTGAAGTCCTCCTGCCAGTCGGCGGCCAGCTCCTTCAGGGCCTCAACGTTCTCCTTCGGCAGGGTGAGCACGGCCTCGGCCTTGAAGGGGATGGCGTTGCGCATGTTGCCGCCATGCCACGAGGCCAGCCGTGCGTCGAGTTCCTCAATGGCCTCGCGCACCAGGCGCACCAGCAGTTTGTTGGCGTTGGCGCGACCCTCGTGGATTTCCAGACCCGAGTGTCCGCCGCGCAGTCCCTTCACGGTGACGCGCACTGCTGCATCGTCGGCGTCGGTCTCGGCCTCTTTGTATTCCAGCGTAGCGGTGACGTCGATGCCACCAGCACTGCCGATGACGAACTTGCCCCAGTGCTCGGAGTCGAGGTTGAGCAGGATGTCGCCCTGCAGCTCGCCCTCGGGCAGCTCGTTGGCACCAAACATGCCAGTCTCCTCATCGCGGGTGATGAGGGCATCGATGGGGCCGTGCTTCAGCGTCTTGTCCTCCATGATGGCCATGATGGAAGCCACGCCCAGGCCGTTGTCGGCGCCCAGGGTGGTGCCCTTGGCCTTCACCCACTCGCCGTCAATCCACGGCTCGATGGGGTCGGTCTCGAAGTTGTGCTTCGACTCGGGCGTCTTCTGCGGCACCATGTCCATGTGGGCCTGCAGGATGATGCCCTTGCGGTTCTCCATGCCGGGAGTGGCGGGCTTGCGCATGTGGATGTTGCCGGCGGGGTCTTTCACGGCATAGACGCCGCACTCCTTGCCGAAGTCGAGCAGGAACTGCTGGATTTTCTCTAAGTGTCCGCTGGGGCGGGGCACCTGTGTCAGTTTGTAGAAGTTGCGCCAGATGCATTCCGGCTTCAGGTTCTGAATCTCATTCATAGTTTTTTTTGTTTTTATTGTTTTAGGGTTAAACGATTGACGAATGAAAGCCGTGCCCACGCATAGATGCCGAGGACAACGACGAGGAGCGTCTGCACGGTGTGGACGATGAGGACGAAGTAGAGGGCCTGCTCGTCGGCCACGCCGTAGAGGATGAGCATCGTCTTCACGGCGAAGTGCCAGGGACCGGCACCGTTGGGCGTGGGCACGATGACGGCGATGGACCCCACGACGAAGGTGACCAGGGCACACGAAAGCCCCAGGTGGGCGGTGAAGTCGAAGCAGAAGAAAGTGAGGTAGTAATGGAGGAAATAGCAGAGCCAGATGCCCACGGTCATGAGCACGAACAACGGCAGGCTGCGCACGCTCTTCAGCGAGACGACGCCCTCCCAGATGCCGCTCAGCGTGGTCTTCACCTTATTATATATAGAAAGGTTGCGCAGAAGCAGATGGAGCAGCACGCCAATAGCCAGCAGACAGACGGCGGTGACGACCCATCCGGCCCAGGAGAAGCTGCTCAGGATGCCTCCGATGTTGGTGCCCGTCTGGCGGAAGAAAGTGCCGAAGGTGCTCATCTCCAGCAGTAGCGTGGTGCCGACGATGGCGAGCATGAGCAGCATGTCGACCATGCGCTCGGTGACCACCGTGCCCAGGGCGCGCGAAAAGGAAATGCCCTCCCAGCGCTTCATCACGCCGCAGCGCGTGAATTCGCCGATGCGGGGCACCACCAGCGAGGCGGCATAGCTCAGGAAGATGCTGTTCACGCTGACGGTGCTCCGGGGCTTGCCCACCACGGGCTCCAGCGTCTGCCGCCAGCGCCAGCCACGCAGTGCCTGGGCCAGGATGCCGAAGGGGAAGCTGAGCAGCATCCACGTCCAGTCCATCTCGTGCAGTACCACCTCCCTGACGCGGTCGAAGTCGAAGCCACGGTACATCCAGTACAGGATGGCTCCGCCCAGCAGCAGGGGCAGCAGTATCTTTGCTATTTGCCTAAGGCTATTCATACGTTGTGCAAAGATACGATTTTTTTTCTTTCTGCCACCCTTTCCCCCCGCTTTTTAAGAATAATTCATAGATAGGCCCGTCAGCGAAACCATTTCTCGGTTGTTACTGACGGGCTCTCTCCACGGCTTTGATGACTACTTGATGACGACGGTGCGACCGTTCACCACGTAGATGCCCTTCAGACCGTCGAGCGTGGTGACCTGGCTGCGGAGCTGCTTGCCGTCGATGGTGTAGACGTCGACCGGCTGTCCGTCGGTCATCAGCTGGCGGATGTCGGTGGTGACATTGATGGTGGCGGGCTTCGACTCCTGTCCGTTGGCATAGATGGCGGTCACGGCGAAGATGCACTCGCCCTCAGGCAGCTCGTCGGCAGCCACGGTGTAGGTCGTCGTGCCGTCCTCCACGCTGGCTATGAGCTGCCCCTGACAGTAGACGTTGTAGTGACTCATCTTACCGGCATAGTTGAAGGTGACGTCGTCGAGCATCACGCCGAACACGTCGGTAGAGGTGTGGCGGATGGCGAAGTACTTCGTACCTTCGGGCAGCAGGGCCGTGAACTCGTTCCACGACTCCTCATCGGTGACGAAGCTCTCCACCAGCTCGAAGCTCTCGGGCTTGCTGTCGGTCTTCGATGCGAGCACCTCGAACGATTCGCTGCCATACTGGTTGGTGATGGCGCGTAGGTAGAAGCTGATGAGCTGCTCCGTGCCGGGCAGTTCGGGCGAGATGAGCCAGTGGTCAGTGGCTGTGGCCGTACCTTCCTCGCCAGGCACCGGGCACATCGAGAGCATCACCTGTGCACCGCTGTGGCCCGTCTCGTTGGTGAATCCAGCCTTGGCAATGTCGAAGGCCATCCATGCCGAGGGCTGGTAGCGGTTCTCGTAGTCGATACCTTCGCTGCCCCAGCTGTAGACGTCGCTCCCGTTGCCATCGTAGAGCGTCCAATCGGCCATGCTGCCTTCATGCTGTGTGGCGGTGATGCCACCAATGCCGAAGGTGGGGAATGCCTCAGTGTTGTCGAAGGCCTCCGTATAGTCTACAGGCTCATTGTCGGGAGCGGTCCAGTTCAGCTCCACACCGTCGGCGACGCTCTTGGCCATGAGGTTGGTGGGAGCGGGCACGTCGGAGTCGACGACGGCAATGGTCGTCTCCACGCTGTTGTCGGTGGGCTTCAGGTCGGCGGCGTAGTCCACCTGGAGGCGGATGGCGCGGTCGCCAGCCTCGTCGAAGATGGTGGTGGCCAGCTCTGCGTCGAAGTCGAGTTTGGCAAACGGTGCCAGCTCGTCGGCCACGGTCTCGAGCAGCAGCTCCTCGTCGCCGGCAGTGATGACGACGGTGAAGTCCTTGGCGGCCTGCTCACCCCAGTTGGTGACGGTGGCCTTGATGGTGGCCGTCTTGCCGGCCTGCACCGTTGCGGGTGCCGACAGCTCGGCGGTGAGGTTGTGTTCCACGAGGTCAACGATGCGGATGTTGTCGACGACCATGGCGCTCTTGTCGCCCTCGCCGTCGGCATTGTAGGCCACCACCATATAAGTATAGGTGGTGCCAATCAGTTTCTCGTCGTCATCGGTGTAGGTGAGGGCGGTGCCTGGGGCCACGTCCTCGAAGCTCTTGATGACCACATTGTCGCGTAGCAGGTCCACGTGCGTCAGGTTGGCCGTTAGGTCGCCGCCGCCGATGTTCTTCGTCGGGGCGGTGAAGGTGATGGTGGCCACGGGTGACTCGTCAGCGGCGGTCACGGCAAGGTCGGTGACGGCAGCGGGAGCGGTCATGATGGTCTCGCCGACGAGCAGGTTGTCAACGCGCAGCGAGGCATGGTCGGCGTCGCTGATGGCGTGGATGCCAAACTGGTAGTAGCCCGTCTCGCTGACGGTGACGAACTTGTTGGCCAGCGTCAGGGGCAGCTCCGTCTGTAGCTCCGTAGGCTCGATGATGGTCTGGAGCGGTGTGGGGATGAAGGTTGGCATGAGGGGTGAGGGCAGCTGTTCGAGCAGTGCCACCTCGACGCGCTCAGAATAGGCGTCCGACGAGCAGCGGGCGTCGATGGCGAAGCTGTAGGTCTTGCCGGCCTCCAGGCGAATGACGGGCGAGATGAGCCAGTCGTCGGCATCGTTGATGAGCTGTCGTCATGGTTGGCGTCGATGACCCTGAAGCGCTCCCACTCGTCTTCGCTCTCGAAGCCGTTGGCGTAGGGCAGCGTGTCGATGGGCTTGTTGGGGTCTTCCACCTGTATGGTGAGGTCGCGCAGCCACAAACTGTAGCCAATGTCCTCGAGCAGGGAGTTGAGCAGCAGCTGGTTCTGGCTTTTCAGCACCTTCTGCTCGGCATCCCATGTCATGATGAAGTCCGTCAGGTCGGCCCCGTCGGTGCCCACGGTATAAGAGGTGAGACCGTCAACGGTGCCCGCGAACTGCAGGCCGCTGAAGGTGACGACGTCGCCGTCGATGGTGCCCTTCATCCAGGATTCTTTCATCGGCGATGGTAAATCCTCAAAATACGACTGCCACTCGCCAAAAGTGGTGTCGAAGACTCCTTGCAGATAGACCTCCTGACCGTAGAATCCGACAGACAAAGTGCCAACGAAAGGCTTGAAAGTGTCAGAGGCGCCTGACTTGTAGTGACCCTTGGCGAACCACTTCTCGGTTTCCAGTCCTTCGGGTGGCGTAATGGTCACGACGGGCAGCGGCTGGAAGTCGCTCTCGTAGGTCCACACCGTCTCGTAGTCGCCCTGATAGGCAAAGGCATCGTCGTCGTCTCAGAAGAGGCCCATGAACATCTGTTCCGACGAGTTCTCCAGCGTGAGCGTTCCTGCTGCATCGTCGACGGTGAAGGTGAAGTTGCCACCGTTATAGTTGTCGTAGTTGCTGAAGCCAATCTCGTCGTTCACGCCCCAGCGGATGCTGAAAGTGGTGTTGCCGTTGAAGTAGATGGGTTGCTTCGAGGGAATGGTGATGGTGTTGCCCTGGCGCGTTCCCTTCACCCAGGCACCTGAGGGGAATCCCGAGAGGATGTTGTGCACGTAGACCGTGCCGTCGGTGCATTCCACGATGTGCACCGCGCCGCTCTGCTCAACGGTTTCGATGCCGTTTCCGTTCCTGTAGGACATGCCGCTGCGGGTGTACACCCGGCGCACGCCCTCGGCAGGCGAGGTGATGATGCCGTTAGCGTTCGTTGTCTCCACCGTTGCAGCGGCTGCGAGCGACCACGTGGGCATCTGGCTGCTGACGAACCTCCAGGGCACGAAGACCCTGCGGCCTTTGTGCTTGGCCAGCGTGGCGGGAGCCTTCACCGCTTTCTTCGCTGCCTTGTCGGCCTGCTTCAGCCTGTCGGCTGTGGCTCCCTTCAGGTTAATCACTCGTGACTTGGGCGCAGCCTGCTTCGTCGTGAAGTCCTGCGCAACGGTTGTCAGCATGCTGCCGCAGAGGGCGAGCACGGCCAGCCCCCTTGAGCAGAAGGAAACAAACTTCCCAGTTTCTTTCTTGTTTGTAGTCATAGTTGTCGTGTATGATGATAAATCGTTTGTACGTTTAGCTACGAATATACTCTGCAAAGATACGACTTTTTTTTCGCTTATTTACTTTTTTTTTGCCATTCTTTTTAAGAATTATTCGTAGAAAGGCGCAGCCATGATAAAAAAGGAAATGCAGGCCCTGGTTGTCACAACTTGGTCTGCATTAAAACGATATTAATAACTAAAAACCTTCTCTAAAACGTGTTTCCTTCAACAAATCTTATTTACCTAAAAAACTTAAAACCTACTGAACTAACAATCTTAACTTACCTAATAACTAACAACTATTGAATACCTTATATTACGTTGACCTTTCACAAGGTTTATCACAATTCTTTTTTACCTTATCGAAACTAATACCTTTATGGGGTATGTTGTCCTATTGAAGATCTCTTTTGTCCTTTTGACGATGCAAAGGTACGACGAAAAATGGAACCACGCATCATTTTTCATCGTGTTTTGCCGAAAACAGGCCCTATTATTGACGCAAATCAACTGATGTGTGTGCGAGCACAGCCGTTTTGTGCGCGGAAACGCCCTTTTTGCGTCGTCCATGCTAAGGGGCTGGTATGTCGTTGCGGCGAGAAAACGTCGGCGGCGGTGCGTCCGCGGATGATGAACAGGCTTCGTGCGGCTTAGGATGATGGTTGGGAGTGTTCAAAATCACCACAAAAACGGCCAGACAAAAAGTTCGTCGAGACGATGCATTCTGGAGTGAAAAATGGGCATTTTGAGCCGTTTTGGTGGTGTGACGACCGAAGGGAAAAGAGTCGGAAGAGCCGAAAATGGCACACTTGGGGTGGTTTTGTGCAGCTTTTTTCGCCTTTCTTGACACTTTTTTTGCGTTTTTGGGCTCGTTTCGCTCGTTTTTAGCACGCCAAATTTTCAAAAGTCAACGCCAAATTTTCAAAAGGCGTTGACTTTTGAAAACGGAAAGGCACCAAATTTTGCCAAATTTTGCTTAACTATCTGTTTCTTAGTGATTTAGAAAACCCTCTCAAAACTCGCGTTTTTTCAGCCAAAAGTTTTCTCGCGCAAAATTCTCGCGTATTTTCGAGGGTCGAGTGTTCAAAATGCCTTCATTTTAACATCCTTTAAGGTCTTCGCGTCGGTGCCGTAGTGCCGCCTAAGTAGGAGCCGACACATCCTGCGTCGGAGAAGTGCATCAGGGCCGGTTGCAAACCACTTTTTGAGGGTTGTTGTTGGTGGAACAGATAATTCTTTGTATCTTTGCACAAAACTTAATGAAAACAATGAAACAAGTAAGACCGAAGAAGAACCTGGGCCAGCACTTCCTGACCGACCTGACGATAGCGCGGCGCATAGCCGACACCGTGGACGCCTGCCCCGACCTGCCCGTGCTGGAGGTGGGTCCCGGCATGGGCGTGCTGACGCAATACCTGTGCGAGAAGCCCAGACCGCTGCGTGTGGTGGAAATCGATGCCGAGTCGGTGGCCTACCTCTACGAGCATTTCCCGCAGCTGCACGACAATATCATCGGCGAGGACTTCCTGCGCATGGACCTGCACCAGCTGTTCGGAGGACAGCCGTTTGTGCTGACGGGCAACTACCCCTACGACATCTCCTCGCAGATATTCTTCAAGATGCTCGACAACCGCGACCTCATCCCCTGCTGCACGGGCATGATTCAGCACGAGGTGGCCCTGCGCATGGCCGCCTCGCCTGGCAACAAGCAGTATGGCATCCTGAGCGTGCTCATCCAGGCGTGGTACAACGTGGAGTATCTTTTCACCGTAGAGCCGGGTGTCTTCAACCCGCCGCCAAAGGTGCAGAGCGCCGTCATCAGAATGACGCGAAACGACGTGCAGCAGCTGGGCTGCGACGAGGAGCTCTTCAAGCAGGTGGTGAAGACCACGTTCAACCAGCGGCGCAAGATGCTGCGCGTGAGCCTGCGCCAGCTGCTGCCACCCGACGCCCCCTTCTTTACGGAACAGGCCGACCTGCTGGTGCGTCGCCCCGAACAGCTGACGATTGCCGAGTTCGTGGCGCTGACCAACAAGGTGGGCGAGGCGCTGGCGTAGCTATCTCAAAAATTGAGCAAGTGATGATTTTGACGGTCTCATCTTCTGAGGCTCTTGTTCCAGCTGCCCTTGAACAGGCGCATGAGGAAGATGATGCCCCGGAAGGTGAGTTCGATGGCCATGGCCGTCCACACACCGCGCAGGCCGTGGTCCCTGGCCAGCCAGGCGGCCAGCGTCAGGCGAACGCCCCACATCGACATGAGGCTCATGATGGCGGGCTTCAGCGTGTCGCCGGCACCGACGAAGACGCCGTTGCAGACGATGGCTGCCGCGAACATCGGCTCGGCGAAGGCCTCGATGCGCAGGGCGGCGGCACCCTCGCTGACGATTTGCTCCACGGGCGACATGATGGCCATCAGCTCGGGCGCGAAGATGAACATGAGGACGCCCATGAGCGTCATCACGGCGATGCCCAGGCCGACGCTCATGTAGGCGAAGGAGCGCGTGAGCAGGCGCTGTCCGGCGCCGATGCCCTGTCCAACCAGGGTGGTGGCGGCCTCGGCGATGCCGTAGCCCGGCATGTAGCACAGGCTCTCGACGGTGATGGCCATCGAGTTGGCTGCAATGGCCACCGTGCCCAGCGGGGCCACGATGATGGTGCTCACAATCTGCGCCGAGCCCATCAGCAGGTGCTGCAGGCCCATGGGTGCGCCAATCTTGAAGGCCATGCCCACCACGTCGGCGGTGGGGCGGAAGGGATGGGGTGAAGCGGAGGGAGCGGAGGACTGTGACGTCTTGTTGCCAAAGAGCCGCAGCATGGGGCTGCGCCACAGCAGGAAATAGAGCATCAGCGATGCCGTGATGAGCTCGGCAAGGCCCGTGCCCATGGCGGCGCCCTTTACGCCCAGTCCGAGTATATATATAAGAATGTAGTTGAACACCACGTCGAGACAGCACATCATGATGTTCAGCGCCGAGGGAATCTTCATGTTGCCCGACGACTTCAGCATCGAACCGGCCAGACCCCCCATCTGGAAGAACATCCCTGAGAGGCCTACGATGAGGAAATACATCGACGCGTCGTGGGCGATGTCGGCCGAGCCGCCGAGCCAGTAGGGCAGGGGCAGGCACACAGCGATGCTGACCACCGAGAGCATGAGGCTCCACAGCAGGCAGCACACCAGCGACTGGCGCAGCACCCGGCGGGCACCCTCGAAGTCGTTGGCGCCGATGAAGTGGGCCACCTGAACGGCAAAGCCCATGTTCACCGCCGACCCCAGGCCGCCCATCAGCCACGTGGTGGTCTCCACGAGGCCCACCGAGGCGGTGGCCTTCTCGCCCAGGTGGCCCACCATGGCGTAGTCGATGAAGAACATCACCGTGGCCGACAGCTGGGCCAGGATGCTGGGCACAGACAACTGCACGATAAGTCGCAGCTGTTCGGCGCGTGTCATCGTGCGGCCTTCGCGGATGTATGATAGTAAGTCGGTAGCCATGTCCTTTTCAAGCGGCAAAGGTACAATTTTTTTTCCTTTTTTTATGCTTATCTATAAACCTTTTGCTGGTCGAAACGTCAAAAAAGCATAAAAACCATTTTTTAACAACTTATTTATTCAACAAAACAGCTATGAAAAAAGCATTCATCATGATGATGGTCCTGCTGGCACTGCCTTTCGCCATGCAGGCACAGAGCAAGTTCCACGACGTTGAGCTGAGCGAAGCCAAGGGCGCCGTGAAGTGTATCAAACAGGCTATGATGGGCCGTGACATCGTCACCAACTTCACGCCGGAGGGCAAAATGCAGCGCGAGGGCATCGTCGATCCCGTCTACGATGAGAACGGCTACATGCAGTCGGCCAAGATGAGCTTCCAGGGCCAGGAGGCTCCCATCACCTACAAGTGGGAGAACGGCCGCCTGAAGAGCCAGACGATGGAGATGATGGGCCAGCAGATGGTCATCTCTCGCACTTATGACGAGCAGGGAGTTGTCGTTTCCCAGACCATGAACATGGGTGGCAATGAGATGTCGACGCCCTACAGCGACTACAAATTTGACGACCACGGCAACTGGATCAGCCGCAAGGGCTCGATGATGGGCCAGGAGATGGTTGAGACACGCACCATTGAATACTACGAGTAATCTTTTCTGAGCACAAACGAAAGAAGGCACGGGGAAACAGTTTCCTCGCGCCTTCTGCGTTTTGGGCTTTAGCCTGTGGGCTTACTGGCCAGTGATGTTGTCCACGGCGTCGCGGGCCTGGTCGTTCAGGTTGATGTTGCGGTTCACCTTGGCATCGATGGTTCCGGCACGCATGATGTCGGCCATGTCTACACCGGTGGCGCTCTTTAGCACGTCGAAGGCCTGCTTGATGGCCACGGGCACATTCCCCGACATGGCCGAGATGCCCTGGCCGTCGCCGCTGTAGATGTTCACGTCCTTGATGGCGCTGATGGGCTTGGCCACGTTCTCCACCACCTGCGGCAGCACCTCGATCATCATCTGCATCACGGCGGCATTGTTGTACTTCTTGTAGGCCTCGGCTTTCTTGTCCATAGCCAGGGCCTCGGCCTCTCCCTTCTTCTGGATGGCATAGGCCTCGGCCTCACCCTTGGCCTTGATACCGATGGCCTCCTGCTCCAGACGGTAGCGCACGGCGTCGGACTCGGCGTTCTGAGCCAGGGCGCGCTGCTCGGCCTCGTACTTCTGGGCCTCGGCCACACGCTTGCGCTGCTCCAGGTCGGCGGCAGCGTCTTTCTCCACCTTATACTTGTCGGCATCGGCCTTCTTCTCAATCTCGGCGGCCAGGCGGTTCTGCTGAATCTCAATCTGCTCCTTCGAGAGAATCTGCTCGCGCTTGGTCTTCTCAATCTCGGCCTCCACGGTCTTGATGTTGATGGTCTTCTGCTGCTCCTGCTGCTGAATGGCGTAGGCAGCGTCGGCATCGGCCTGGGCCGTGTCGGCCTCGCGCTTCAGGGCGGCGCGCTTCAGGGCCAGGTCGTTGTTCTTGATGGCGATGGCCGTGTCGGCATCCACGCGGGCGTCGTTGGCATCCTTGTCGGCCTTCGAGACCTCAATCTTCACGTCGCGCTCAGCCACGGCACGGTTGATGGCGGCGTCTTTCTTGATCTTAGCGGTGTTGTCGGCGCCGAGGTCCTTGATGAGGCCCTCGCGGTCGGTGACGTTCTGGATGTTGCACGAGATAATCTCGATGCCCAGCTTGGCCATGTCGGGCTGTGCCTTCTGCATCACCTGGTCGGAGAAGCCGTCGCGGTCGGTGTTCAGCGAGCGCAGGTCGAGCGTGCCGATGATTTCGCGCATGTTACCCTGTAGCGAGTCCTGCAGCTGCTTGGCAATCTCGTCGGGAAGCATGTTCAGGAAGTTCTTGGCGGCTAAGCGTGTGCCCTCGTTGTTGGGCGTGACGCGAATCTTGGCCACGGCGTCCACGTCGACGTTGATGAAGTCGTTGGTGGGCACGCTCTCCTCGGTCTTGATGTCGACGGTAATCTGACCCAGGTAGACCTTGTCGAGCCGCTCTAAGAAGGGGATGCGGAATCCGCCTTTGCCGATGAGCACGCGCGGCTGCGAGCTGAGTCCGGAGATGATGAAGGCGAACGAGGGGGGTGCCTTCACGTAGGAGATGAACACAAAGAAGGCCACGAGGACCACTGCTACCGCAATGTAGAAATACATGGGATCCATAGTCTGAAAATGTTAGTTTATAATTCAATGGCAAAAATACGTAATATCTGCGACATGGCCAAAGTATTTTCGATAAAAAAGGTGAAAAACGCAAGAATCCGCCCGCGGCGGATTTTTGTCCACAGCCGTCGTAAGAAAATACGGGCAGGGCGGATTGTCGCGTAATGACGGTTTGCGGCGGTTATCGCGTCAGCGAGAACTTCACCGAGATGCCGAAGTCCTGTGTGGTGGTGGGATAGCTGCTGCTGGAGAGCAGGGGCGTGTTGGTCTGGCGGTCGTAGTAGGCGGTGAGGGTGAGATAGCGCGAGAGGGTGTAGTCGGCAGCGAGCGAAATCTTCAGTGCCGAGTTGCCGCTGCTGGCCGAGGAGACGCCAGTGGCGATGTCGCGCGTGATGGCGGCCTGCTTGCGCAGCGTGATGTCGAGGCGCGTGTTCAGGTCGTGGTTCACGCCGCGGCGGTTGCTGGTCTGCTGCTTCTGGTTGTTGTCGTCGTCCTGACTGCCCTTCTTCGAGCCCTTCACGCGACGGTGGCTGGTGCCAGAGCCGAAGAGGTTGAAGTTGGCGAACTTATAGGCAAAGCCGACGACCCAGTCCTTCGATTTCGTCTCGTTCAGCTGGACGCTGGTCATCGAGAGGGTGAGCTGGCGAGAGGTCTTGTATTCCAGCTTCACGGTCAAGTTGTTCTTCAGCGTGACATCGGCACCGAGCAGCGGCGAGAAGGCCTCGTTGATGCTGACGGTAGAGATGTTGAACATCGAGGAGGGGGTGTAGCTGCCGTCGGCGGCCTGCACGTAGCCCAGGTCGCCCATGTATTCGAGCCAGGAGCTGTAGCTGGCGTAGGAGCCCACGCTGTAGACGCTCGTGTATCTGTGGTTCAGGTTGACGCTCTTGAAGTGGTCGGCCAGCCAGGGAATCTTCGAGAGCCCGGTGTAGCTCACCGTCCAGTTGGGCAGCAGGCGCGAGAGGGCGGGGAAGATGTCGAGCGAGTTGCCGGCGCCCACGGTGTAGGTGCTGAGGAAGGCGGGAATGAGCACGTCGGCAGAGTAGGGGTCGACGGGGTTGGCCGAGGCGGGTACGTTGCCCCTGCGCGATTCACCCGATGGATACTGGGCCTGCACGCGGTCGCGGAACTTGGGAATGGCGGCGCAGAACTCGTCGAACGACTTCGAGGCAAAGCCGTTGTTGGCGTTGCCCATGCCCTCGAGGGCGCTACGTAGCGAGATGGTGGTCATGGTGAAGGTTCCGCTGTAGGTGGTGGGCTGACCGGCATACATGAACTGCACGCTGCGCGAGCGGGTGGCGGTGCGGGTGGCAGAGAGGTCGATCTTCAGGTCGCGCATGGGCTCTAAGCTGGCACGCAGCTGGAAGTCCTCGGTCTGCTGGCTGGTGCTGGGGGTGGCTACATCGTCGTTGCAGAGCAGCCATCCGTTCTCCAGCGCCTTGTCGACGTAGCCGTCGCCAGTGAGTCCGAAGGCAAAGTCGAGACCGGGCGAGAGGATGTCGCCGCGGTGCTGTCCGAACATGTCGCCGACGGTGGGCATGAAGCCCGGCAGCGCCATGGAGCGCTGGTTGCGGTAAGTGAAGTTCATGGAGCGCAGCATCATCAGGAAACGGGCCGTCTGCTGGGCCGGGTTGTACCACCATTGGTTGTCGAGTGGTTCCTTGGGCGTGACGCTCAGCTTGATGGCGATGGGCGACGGCGCCACGGCAGGCGGTGCCTCTTTCGGGGCCACGCTGTCAGTTGCCACCATCAGCGAATCGGCGATGAGGCCACTGCCGTCTCCCTTCTTTCCTTTCTTATCCTTCTTTTTTTCATCCTCCTCTTTGTTCTTCATTTTTGGCAGCCACACCTTGATTTTGTTCTCGTCGACCACCTTCCATTTCACGGGTAGCACCTTGCCGTCCTTGCCACGGGCACTGATGAGCAGGCGTTTCGACTTCTTGCCGTGCTGAACCTCGATGACCGTGTCGGGCGTCAGGGTAATCTCCTTCTGGAAGGTGTTCTTGTTCTTCGGCAGCTGCTTGTCTTCCTTGTTGTCCTGGCCACCCTTCGTGTCCTTGCCGTCCTGGTTGCCCTTGTCGTCCTTGCTGTTCTTGTTGTTAGCCGTTGTCGGCTTTTTCTTCTGCTGGTCGTTCTTCTTCTGCGGCTGCTTCTTGAAGCGGTCGTTGACCTTCTTCAGGAAGGGCACGTGGTTGTAGAGCGTCTCCATGTTGAGCGTACCGTTGAGCGTCAGGTTGCGGTTGTTCTGGATGGTGTTGCCCAGCGAGGTGCCGTCGTCGAGCTCGGTGCCGCGCTGCCATGAGTAGGACGACTCGTACTTCGCGTCGGTGCGCAGCCAGTCGAAGATGGGCAGCTTGTCGAGCGGCAGCTGATAGGAGGCCGAGAACGACTGGCGGTAGTCGAGCGGCGTGCCCCAGTGCTTGACGCTCTGCCAGACGCTGTCCTTCCATGCCTGGTAGTGGTCGGCATAGAGGTCCTTGTTGATGGGGGTGTAAGGCTCCTCAATCTCTGCGTGGGTGGCACTCTGGAAGCTCATGTGGAGGTTCTTCGTGAGGTCCCAGCGGATGGAGAAGTCGCGGTTCCAGAGGAACTGTTCGCTGAATGTGAGCGGCAGGTTGGGGTCCTCGGTGTTCTCCAGGTCGCGTTCCTGCAGCTCGTAGTAGGAGCGGGTCAGCTCGCTGTTGAACGAGATGCTCTGAGGCAGGTAGTTCAGGCCGAGCGCCTTCGGAAGCTGCATCCACTTCGACTTGCTCTTCGACTTCTTGAAAGGCTCCCACGCCTTGTAGACGGGTGTGTAGCTGTAGCTGAGCGAACCGCGCCACTGGTCGTCGTTCTCGAAGATGGTGGTCTCGCCGCTGTTGTTGCGGTGGGAGTGGCTATAGGAGAACGAGAAGTTGGCAGGGTCGTAGGGCATGGGGTGCTTCTTGTTCTTGATGCCTACGCGGGCATTGGAGAGCGAGAAGTTGCGGGTGATGTGCTTCGTCACGGCAATCGACTCGATGCTGTCGCGCTCACGCTTGTTGGCGGCGCTCTCTAAGGCGTCATCGAGCTCCATGTCGCTGTCTAACGGGTTGTATTTCGGGCTGATGGTCTCCTTGGTGTAGGAGTAGTAGAGCGGAGCGCTCACCTGTGCCTTGTCGGGGAAGAACTTGCCCAGCTCGATGTTGGCGGTGACGCTGTAGGACTTCTCCGTGTTGGTGGAGCGCTGCATGACGGTCTCCTCCAGTCCGCCGAAGCCGTCGGTGATGTAGCGGCCCGTCATGTTCAGCGAGCCGAGGTCGCTCAGCTGGATGTTCATGGCGCCGCTGGCGGCCCATCCGCCCTCGTTGTTGGCCTCGCGCAGGCGCAGCTCGTTCACCCACACCTCGCCGCTCTTCAGTGCCGAGCTGAGGTTGCGCACGCCGATAATCATCGTCTTCACTTCGCCCAGCGACGGGTTGCCGACGATGCTGATGCGGTTGTTGGGCTTGTCGGGGTCGTAGTCGCTGTAGAGCTGTGTGTAGCTGGCGTTGCCCTCGGCGCGGGCCTTGTTGCGAGCTTTCTTCAGGTTGGTGAAGACGTCGAGGCTGACGTCGAGCATGTTCTCCTCGGGCCAAACGAGCGGGCGGTCGCTGGCCACTCGCCAGTGGTAGCTGCCCTCGGGCGTCAGCGTCAGGGGGATGAGGTATTCGTAGTAGTTGCTTTTGTAGTCGCTGCCCAGGCGGATGAAGATGGCCAGCTGGTTGTCCTCCAGCTGCGTGCTGTTGGGCACGAGGTGGTTGGCATGCACGAACATCTGCAGGCGCTTGTACTGGCGAAGGTCGAGGTTGGTATTCTTATAGACGGCCTTCGACTCGTTCTGCGAGAGGTTCTTCACCGTCAGGCAGAGGGCCTGCTCGTTGTCCTCGGTGAGCTGCTGCTGCTGGGGGTCCTGCACACGGCTGATGCCCGGCGGCAGCACGTAGGCCACGGGCTGGCGCTCGGTGTTCTCCTCGACGTTCACGGCACTCATCTCCAGCGTGCCGGTCTCGGCGCCGGCGCTGGTCTGCAGGTTCTGCTTGTACTGTCGCCATTCGCCATGCACCAGGTCGAGGCTGCCGAAGCGCAGCGTGATGGGGCGCTCGAAGCCAGTGAGGAACATGCGCATGAAGCGGATGCTGGTGAAGTCGTTGATGGTGCCCACCTTGTCTTCCCACTCCTGCAGGGGGATGCGGTACTGATACCAGCGCACGGTGAGCGTGTCGCCGTTGCGCAGCTTGGCGTTGTAGTCGCGGTGATCCACGATGTACGAGTCGTCGCTCTTCATGCCCCGGTTGTAGTCCTGCAACTCCCGGTCGCTGATGGGTATGCGGTACTGGTAGTAGCGCTCATACTCGTTCAGCGTGTAGTCCTGGTTGATGTCCTCCACGTCGGGGCCGCTCTTGTAGCTGGTGTCGTAGCTCTCCGTCTGGTTGTCGCTGCTGGGCGAGTTGCCCTGCGGGTTGTTGATGAGGCGGTAGCGGTCGATGATGCTGCGCCGCTCGTTGTCGTAGTCGCTGCCACGGAAGTAGTGGTAGTCGTCGCCGGCGGGGTCGTTCTGCCAGGCCTGCAGCAGCGAGTCGTTCTGCACTACGCCGCCAATCTGCGAGAGCCAGTCGGCATAGGGTCCGAACTGCCGCTCCTCGTCGTCGGTGAGACCATTCAAACCCACGTCCTGACGCTCGCGGCTGCCGCTGCTGGTGGCAAAGGCGTAAGTCTGCGTGGCCTGCACGGGAATCTTTCCCCACTGGGTGGTCTCGAACGCGCTGGTGCCGTCGACGGGCATGCCGCTCTCGTAGAACTTCTTGCCATCGCGCAACACGTCCTCGCTCACTTCGCCCAGGTTGATGTAGAGCTCGCCCGAGTACTGGTCGGCGCTACCCTCCTGACGGGTGTAGATGAAGGGGTCGAGGAGCCAGAACTCCACATATTCAATGTTGGACTGCTCAAAGTCGGTGGTCTCCAGTCTGCGCATCATGCCGCCCCATCGCTGTGCGGGATTCTTCAGTGTGCCGTTGGTGTTGTAGTCGAGCGTCAGGTTGTAGGGGCCTCGCTCCTCGGGATAGTACGTCAGGTTGAGGACGGGCAGGGTGGAGGTGGCGCCGTTGTAGCTCGACTGGTCGCGGTTGGGATAGAGCTCCTTCACATAGACCTCGCGCACATAGTGGTTCGACAGCTGCTCCAGGTCGCTCTTGATGTGCGCCGGCGTCAGGCTCGACGAACGGCGGGTGAAGATGGGATCGACGTTGTACCAGGTGAGCAGGGCGCGGTTGTAGCCGCTGGTGACACCCTCCTTGTCGCTGTGCTCGGGGAACATCGACGGCACGCTGCTGAGCACCCACGCCTTCGGGTCGCTCACGTCAAGCAGGTTCTTCGTGTTCTCGAAGTCATCGATGTATGACGCGTTGTCCTGCGTGCCCTTGGCGTTGCCGGCAATGAGCTGTGCGAACTCGCCCGTGAGCGTTATCTGCGAGGGCTGCGTCAGGTGCAGTAGCGGCAGACGGTCGAGCATGCGCGTCAGCCACTGCGACTGCTGCTTCCAGTTCAGGTTCAGACCCCACAGCGTGTTGTTCAGCGGCTCCTCGCCCATGTTGACCTTGGTGGTCAGCGCTTGCTCGCTAAGGTGCAGCACGGTGCCGCCCAGCGAGAAGTTCTTCGTGAAGTCGTACTCCCAGTTCACGCCGAACATGGTCTTGCGGTGCAGGCCGTAGTCGGTGTTCGACTCCAGCGACACGTTCACGTTTGTCCCGGCGTCGATGATGCTCTGGTTGAGGATGGTGACCTCGCCGGCCGAGTAGTCCACGGTGTAGTCCGTTCCCTCCTTCAGGGTGACGCCTCCTGCCGTGACCACCACCGATGGCTGGTCGGGGGTGCCTTGCGGAATGTTGTAGGCGTTAAGCTGAATGACGTTGGCGCTGCTGCCCTTGAACTGTCCGGTCATGATGAACTTGTCCTTCTCGGCGTTCTGCTTCGCCACGGTCTTCGTGGAGTCATAGAGCTGGTCGAAGCAGTACTTGTCGGCCAGCTGTCCCATGCCCTGCTGGTTGAGGTAGTTGCGCAGGTAGTCGCCGAAGGGCTCTGCCGAGGGCAGGAAGATGCGGCCGTCGCTGACGGTGTAGCCCTGCACGAAGTCGAACTGTCCGTTGGCGTGCGGCTTCATGTTGGCATCCAGGCGGTCCAGGCCCATCACCTTCAGCAGGGTGGTCTGTTTCAGCTTCTCTTCGGGCAGATAGGTCAGGTAGGTTCCCGTGGTGTCGCTCTGGTACTTGATGTCGAGGCGGAATTTCTCCTTCTCCACGTTTCGGGCAAGGTAGTACACGTTCTTCATCATCAGGTTCCAGTTGCCCTGCGAGGGGTTGTGCGAGGTGTTCTTCAGCGACTTCACGAAGAGGCAGCGGCTGGCCTGGGTGACGTCGGTGGAGAACTCGCCCACCTGGTAGGTCTGTCCGCCATAGGTGTACTCAAAGGCGACGGCCAGCACCTGGTCGGTCTGGAGTCCGCTCTTCAGCGAGATGTAGCCCAGTGCCTCGTTCACGGTGTACTCGCTGCTGTTCAGCAGTCGTGCCGACGACAGCTTCTCGTAGTCGACGCCGCCGATGAATCCGTTGATGGCCTCCAGCTGTGCCGACACCATGTCGATGCTGCGCGATGCCGAGTCGACGTTCGACACCAGCGTGGAGTATTCGTCGTTGGCCAGGTTGCTGGGCACAGCCATGCCCGTGGCGTTCCACAACGGGTTATTGATGACCCCGTTTTCACCCAGGTCGGTGAAGGCCACGATGTTGCGGGTGTTCGAGGTGGTGCCCGTCTTGTTGGTCATCCACACTTCTATGCGGTTAATCTTGATGCCCGTGGTCAGGTTGGGCAGCGACTGCATGGCGTGGTCGTACTGCTGGCGGAAGAAGTGTGAGAGGAAGAAGTGGCGGTTCTCTTCGTAGTCGGCTGCATCGATTTCGAAGGCTGCGGTCGAGGTGCCGCCCTTGCTGGAGACGCTGCTCGAGGTAGACTTCTTTTGCGAGACGACGGTCTGCAGCTTCAGTTTGCCGAACTGCATGTCGGTGCGGATGCCGAAGAGGCTTGCAGCACCATGCACGAGCGAGTTGTTCGATGGGAACGACACGTTGCCGGCCTCCACGAGCTTGATGATTTCGTCCTCCTTGCCGTCGTATTTCAGCTTCAGGTTTTTCGTGTCGAAGTCCATCGTCGCCTCGGTGTTGTAGTCGATCTTCATGTTCACCTTGTCGCCCACCTTGCCGTTGACGCTCAGGTTGATTTTCTCGTCGAAGTCGAACGAGGTGGTCTTCCTGTTGCGGATGGGCAGCGAGGGGTTGTCGATGTCCTTCTTAGTGAAGCCCATTTTCAGCTCTGCCGTTCCCTGTGTCTTCACACGCACGCCGCCGGGACCGAAGATTTTCTCGGCGGGACCCAGGTCGAAGTGCATGTCGCTGAACGAGAACTTGTCCTCGCCCTTCTGCTTCACGTTCTCAGCGTCCTTCACGCGGAAGAACTGCTGGCGGGCACGCCGCTCGCTCCAGCGCATGTACTCCTCGGGTGTCATGACGATGGGCGCGTTCAGGTAGCTGTTGCCAATCTTCGAGCCGATGTAGTAGAGGTTCAGCGAGTCGTTGTATTCCACCTGCTGCTTCACATTCTCGGGCATGCGCAGGTCGAGCGCGCTGGAGTCCAGGTCGGCCACCACCACGGGCGTCGTTGGCTGAATGCGCCATCGGGCCTGGGGTAACGAGTCAGGGGGCGCAGCCTCGGTGGCCGTACCTCCCTCACTGTGCATGGCGTAGCCCGTTCGCGGAATGTCCGCCCAGGCTACTATGCCCAGCAAAACGACAACTATATAGATGAGCCGTTTCAATGTCTGTGTCTCGTTTGCGCCTGCCTTTTGGCCGACTTATTATGTAAAACGCACTTCCCCGCCAATTATTGTGCCCCGCCCTGCTTTTCTTTCATCTACCGATGGTTCTTCTGCAAAATAAATATCCTGAATATTTTGGTGGTGTGGGCAAAAAGCATTATCTTTGCACGGAGAAAAAGTGAGCACAATGGAAGGAAAATATCTCAACCCGAAGGCCGACGTGACCTTTAAGAAGGTGTTCGGTGAACATGAAGACTTGGTGATGAGCCTGCTCAACGCCTTGCTGCCCTTGGACGAGGGCAAGCGAATAGAGCATGTGGAGTATCTGCCTGCTGAGCTGGTTCCTGAGAATCCAGGCAAGAAGAATAGCGTGGTAGATGTCCGGTGCCGCGAGACTGGCGGTCGCCATTTCATTGTTGAAATGCAGATGAACTGGAACAACGAGTTCCAGCAGCGCGTCATCCTCAATGCCTCGAAAGCCATCGTGAAACAGCTTGATAAGGGCGAAGACTACACGCTGCTGCAGCCGGTCTATTCGCTTAACCTCATCAACGATTGCGGCTTCGACGCAGGTCCCGACGAGTTTTACCATGACTACGCCATTGTGAACGTGGAGCACACCGACCGCATCATCGAGGGGCTGCGCTTCGTGTTCGTGGAGTTGCCAAAGTTTAAGCCGCAGTCGGTCAAGGAGAAGAAGATGGCTGTGTTGTGGCTTCGCTTCCTGACCGAGATAGACCGTGACACCAAGGAGGCACCAGCCGAACTGCTGGAAAACCCCTATACCAACAAAGCCTTGCAGATTCTGGAGAAGAGTGCCTACACAGAGGCGCAGCTCTATGCCTACGAGTATTACTGGGATGCAGTCGTCAATGAGCGTGTGGCTATTAGGGGCGGCTTCAAGAAAGGTTTTAGCCAAGGCTTGGCTGAGGGCTTAGCCGAGGGGCGTGCCGAGGGGCGTGCTGAGGGGCGTGCTGAGGGCCATGCCGCCGGTATGGCAGAGGGTCACGCCGCTGGAATGGCTGAGGGGCACGCCGCTGGAATGGCAGAGGGTCACGCCGCTGGAATGGCTGAGGGGCACGCCGCTGGAATGGCAGAGGGCCACGCCGCCGGTGTTGAGGAAAACAAACGCGAGAATGCCCGCCGGATGAAAGCCGACGGGTTGCCGCCAGAGCTGATTGCCAAATACACAGGCCTGTCGGTGGCAGACGTCAGTGCATTATAAAGACAGCGTAGTGATAAATATAGCCAAACAGGACTTCGTGGTTTCGAAGAATCGGGAAACCACGAAGTCCTGTTTCTGTATGGCTGGATAGCTACTTTATTTGTTTCAGCGCCAGTTTCACCACTTGCTCCACGGGCAGCGTGGGCTGTTCCTGCAGGATGGCCACGACGACCTTCTGTGTGGGGGCGGGCGAGAAGCCGAGCATGGTGAGGGCGGCCACGGCCTCGTCGCGCACGGCGTTGTTCACCGGTGCGGCAACGCTGCCGCCGGCGGGAATCTCGTCGGCGATGCCCAGCGCCACAATCTTGTCGCGCAGGTCGACGATGATGCGCTGTGCCGTCATCTTGCCGATGCCCTTGATGCTCTGTATGAGCTTGGCGTTGCTGGTGGAGATGGCGTTGCACAGCTCCGAGACGCTCATGCCCGAGAGCATCATGCGAGCCGTGTTCGTGCCCACGCCCGAGACGGTGATGAGCAGCTCGAACATCTCGCGTTCGCGCTTCGATCCAAAGCCGTAGAGCACGTAGGCATCCTCGCGGATGGCCTCGTAGACGTAGAGTTTCACTTCCTTCTTGCCCTGGATGCTGGTGTAGGTGTTCAGCGAGATGTTCAGCCCGTAGCCCACGCCGGCAGCCTCGATGGTGGCCAGGGCGGGCGTCAGGTCGGTCAGTTCGCCACGGATGTATTCTATCATTTTTCTATTTTTATTTGTATTTACTAAACTAACGAGCCACTCGGCCTGTTTATTGCCCTGATGGAGAAATAGAGATGAGGGGGGTGCTCCTTCATTCCAACCGCGAATTGTCATAACAGACGTTAAATTTAAGAAAAGATTTTGACAAAAAATCGTTTTTAATGCCCGAAATACTCGAAAATTCTGAACAAAAAAACTTTTGGCCGAAAATAAGCGAGTTTTGAGAGGTTTCGCTAAACTATTGATAAACAGATGAATAGGCTTAATATGGAACAAAAACTCGTCAAGCCCCTTTCAAAAGTCAACGCCGCAGAAAAATTTGGCGTTGACTTTTGAAGCTGGGGCGTGCTTACGTAAGCGCGTTTCATGCCAAAAAAATGCAAAAAAAATGCACAGAACGACTATGTCTGTGCAAAAAATAGACCCAAAACGCCTCACCGTTGGTCGGAGACCGCTGCACAAAAGGCTCCGATTGTGCAGTTTTTCCCCCTTTGAGCCAAAATTTTCGCTCAAAAACCCGTACATTTTTCTGTTATCATACCTTTACAAAAATTAAGGATCATTTATATATGTAAAACGAGGAATTTTGTGACATACTGCAGAAACTGAGCGATATTTTTGGATGTTTCGCCAAATTGTGCTAACTTTGCCGCCAAACATCTTTATAGCCAATGGACGTGAAACACTTCAACGCCGAGCAGCAGCAGGTCATCCGTGCTGCAGGCGGCCACTTCCTGGTGCTGGCACCCCCGGGCTGCGGCAAGACGGCCGTACTGGCCGAGCGAATCGCGTGGGCTCATCGGCAGGGCGTGCCCTTCAGCGACATGGCCTGCCTGACGTTCACCAACCGCGCCGCACGCGGCATGCGCGAGCGCATCCAGCAGCGTCTGGGCACCGATGCCGACGCCAGTGCACAGTCCGATGCCACCGCCCCTGACATCGACGACCTGTTCGTGGGCAACGTGCACCGATTCTGCCTCCACTTCCTCTTCGACAACGGCTTGGTGGCCGAGCACACCGCCGTCATCGACACCGACACGAGCATCAGCATCCTGGCCGACTTCACCGGCGAGGACGAATTGCACGTGCTCGACGACAACAAGGCACGCCAGCGCTACTCGACGATGATTAACCTGCAGCACCTGATGCACCAGTGCTGCAGGGCCTACCCAGGCGAGCTGATAGTGCACCGCGACGCCCTGCCGGCACGCCAGCTGCGCGAGCTGTGCCAGGCCTTCGCGCTGCCCTACACGCAGCAGAGCGCCGTGCAGCTCTACGAGCAGAGCGACTTCTACCGCGACGAGCCCGCCCGGCTGACTGCTGATGCCCGCAACGTCTTGCAGCAGCTCTATGCCGCGCGCCAGTATGAGCACTACAAGCAGCAGAACGACCTGCTCGACTTTGAGGACCTGCTCCTGCTCACCTACGAGGCCATGCAGGAGCAACCCGCCGGACGGCAGTTCCGCTGGCTACAGATCGACGAGGTGCAGGACCTCAACCCGCTGCAGCTCGCCATCGTCGACAGCTTTGCCGCGCCCGATGCCACCGTGGTCTACCTCGGCGACGCCCAGCAGGCCATCTTCTCGTTCATGGGCGCCAAGACCGACACGCTGTCGATGCTCCGCAAGCGCTGTGGCGACGACCACTTCTTCAACTTCTTCCAGAACTACCGCTCGCCGGCCTATCTGCTCGACGTCTTCAACCGCTATGCCGAGTGGCAGCTGGGCATAGACCCCGCACTGCTGCCCACCACGCAGAACCTGGAGCCGCGACGGCCCGGCGACATTCAGCTGCTCGACGCATCCACCAACCTCGACGAGGCCAACATGGTGGCACGGCTGGTGCGCCAGTACTACGAGCAGCACCCTGCGGAGACGGTGGCCGTCGTCGTGGCCTTCAATAGCGATGCCGACGAGGTGAGCAGTGCCCTGGGCATGCTGCCCCATTTCAAGGTGTCGGGCACCGACTTCTTCGCCACGGCCCCCGTGCGACTGCTCATGGCACACCTCGGCGTGGCCTTCCGCGAGCACGACTTCATCGCCTGGTCCCACGTCTTCACCGGCCTGAAGGTCTATGCCAGCAGCAGCACCGCCCGGCAGGCCGTGCGCTCCATGATGCAGCTGGCCTTCTCGCCCGCCGACCTGCTCCTCTACGACGGCAGCACCTACGTGGCCGAGCTGGTGAGCACCTACGAAAAGCAGGACATGGTGGTATTCGACACGGAGACTACCGGCCTCGACGTCTTCCACGACGACGTGGTGCAGATTGCCGCCATCCGCCTCCACCGTGGCCGACAGGTGGACGAGCTGAACCTCTTCCTGCAGACCGACCGCCCCCTGCCGCCCATGCTCGGAGACGTGGTGAACCCCCTCATAGAGGAATATGCCCGCCACGACCATCTGCCGCCAGCCGAGGCACTGCAGCGCTTCGCCGACTTCGCCCGCGGATGCGCCATCGTGGGTCATAACACCACCTACGACTACCAGATTATGGAGCACAACATGCGCCGCCATGCACCCCACCTGTCGATGCGGCAGCTGTGGCCTACTTACTTCGACACGCTGAAGCTGGCACGCCTGCTCCATCCGCGCCAGCCCAGCTACAAGCTGCGCGACCTGCTGCAGCTGCTCGCCCTCGAAGGGCAGAACTCGCACCTGGCCAACGACGACATCGTGGCCACGCAGAGCCTCCTCGTGCACTGCTACGACCGCGCACGCTCGCTCGTGGGCCGACAGCTGGAGTTCCTCAGCCACCACCGGCGCATGGCGCAGCGCTTCCGCACTCTCTATGCCGACCTCTATCTGCATACGCGCGAACATTTATATATATTGCCCGACGACCGCAGCACCAGCATGCTCGCAGCAGAGCTGACCCATGCCTACCGACAGCTGGCCGCACAGGGAGCCGTGCCACGGCTGCCGAAGCTCGACTACCTGCTCCGCTACATCGACATCGACCTGCTTTCGCCTGCCGACGGCGACTGCCTGGCCACCCAGCTGGCCAGCCACTACTCTGAGCTCTGCACACTGAAGGAGGCCGACCTCTGCGGTGCCGCCAGCATGGACGAGCGCGTATTCGTCTCCACCGTCCACAAGGCCAAGGGCCTCGAGTTCGACACCGTCATCGTCTACGATGCCGTCGACGGCAAGTTCCCCAGCGTCTACGCCAACGATGCCAGCAAGCGCAGCGAAGAGGCGCGCAAGTTCTACGTGGCCATCTCGCGGGCCAGGCGCCGCCTCGTGGTCAGCTTCTGCCACAACGCCGTAAGCCGCTGGGGAAGCTGGCACGCCAAGACGCTCACACCCTACATGGAGGCGCTGCGCAGTTGCTTCGTTTCTTGACATAAATCATTTTTCGGGGTTCAAAAATCAAATTGTGCGGGTCTATACCGAAAAATAGGTATACCTTTGCACCGTTGAATAACTAAGCGCAATAAAGAGCTGAAATGAAGAGCATACTGGAAGGCCGTCAGGCACTGAAGGCCGAGATTGAGAAGATTGCCGAAGTGGCCGGCTACCTCTGGCAGAACGGATGGGCCGAGCGCAACGGCGGCAACATCACCGTGAACATTACCGAATATGTCGACGACGGCATCAAGGCACTGCCCGCCATCAGCGAGGTGAAGCAGATTGGCATCACCCTGCCGGCGCTCCGTGGGTGCTACTTCTACTGCAAGGGCACAGGCAAGCGCATGCGCGACCTGGCACGATGGCCCATGCAGAACGGCAGCGTCATCCGCATCCTCGACGACTGCGCCAGCTACGTCATCATTGCCGACGAGCCCGTGCAGCCCACCAGCGAGCTGCCCAGCCACCTCATCGTGCATGCCCGTCAGATAGAGACCGGCAGCGGCTACAAGGCCACCGTGCACACGCACCCCATCGAGCTGGTGGCTATGAGCCATAAGCGCGAGTTCCTGGGTAAGGACGTGCTGACCAATATCCTCTGGTCGATGATTCCCGAGACGAAGGCCTTCTGCCCGCTGGGACTCGGCATCGTGCCCTACACCCTGCCCGGCTCGAACGAGCTGGCCGAGGCCACGCTGAAGGTGCTGGAGGAGTACGACGTGGTGATGTGGGAGAAGCACGGCGTCTTCGCCAAGGGTCTTGACGTGATGGACGCCTTCGACCAGATTGACGTGCTCTCGAAGAGCGCCAAGATATACATCAACGCCCGCGCTATGGGATTCGAGCCCGAGGGCATGAGCCAGGAGCAGATGGCCGAGATGACACGTGCCTTCAACCTGCCCCGATAGGCCAGGGCGTGAGGGTCACCCATAAAGAAAAGACAAAACAACTACTGACTAATTATATATATGCAAAACGAAAGTTCCGCCGCTGTGAAGCGCCGGAGCTTTTTTTAGTGAATCAACATTCGTGCTAAAAAGTGCGGAGGTCGCTGGGCTTGCGCCCGGTCTTAATCTTGAACTTCGACGAGAAATAGTCGGGCGATTCGAAGTTCAGACGGTAGGCTATCTCCTTGATGCTCATGTCGGTGGTGGTGAGCATCTCCTTGGCGCGCTGCAGGCGCAGGTCCTGCTGGTAGGTGGCGGGTGAGAGACCTGTGTGCTCCTTGAACAGCTTGCGGAAGTTGCTGTAGCTCATGCCCAGGTCTTCGGCCACCTGCTGGATGGTGAGCGACGACTCCAGCTCTTCACGAATGCGCAGCCGAGCCCGGTTGATAAGGTCGACGTGGCTCTGGTTGCGGTTCTTCAGCTCCATGTTGCGCTCCTTCGAATACATCAGGCCGATGAGCAGGTTGACGATGCCCGCCATCACCTGCTGCGAGTAGGCGGCTTCTTCGATGGCCTGGTCATAGGCCTGGTGGTAGAGCCGCACGATGCTGTCGCTGAAGCCTACGTGGTAGATGGGCTTCGTGGGTGAGAGGAACCCCGCCCTGACGCGGTCGTCCATATTGTTGCCGCGGAAGCCAATCCAGTATTTCTTCCAGCCCCGTGGCCCCGTGGGGTGATAGCTGTGCCACTCGCCGGGGAAGAGCAGGAAGAAGTCACCCTCGCTCAGTCTGGCCTCGGGCACGGTGCGGCTGTGGAACACTCCCTCGCCCTCCACGATGTAGAGCAGCTGGTATTCGGGCAGAATGCGACCCTTTGCCAGGTCGAAGTAGTAGCCGTCGGCATGGCCGCGGGTGGGGTAGGAGTCACCCTCGGCTATTTCCTCGTAGCCGATGGTGGTGACGGTGAGTCCCCACAGCTGGTCGCGCTCGCTGGCGAGCATGTATTTACTGTGCTGGATGGCCATAGCTCTTCTTTTTTCCTAACTCCTAATTCCTAACTCCTAACTCCTTCAGCTCCTTCACCACCTGGTCGGCAATCTGCTGCATGCCCCTGACGTTGGGGTGACCGGCTGTCTTGTCGATGTTGCTGAGCTTGATGACGGGGATGCCGTAGTGCTGGCAGATGCTGCTGACGCTGCTGTTGATGCTCTCCTTCAGGTCGCAGTTCAGGATGTAGTAGACGCTGGCCGTGGGGTAGCGGTCTTTCAAGTGATGGAGCAGATAGGCCAGCGCGGGACGGAAGGTGTACAGGTCGGCACGCTTCCAGTCACCATACTTATATTCGCCTATTGGAGCTCCGCACCACGAGTCGTTGGTGGCTCCGAGGAGCAGGATGACGTCGGGGCTGCCCAGGCTGGTCAGTCGGGTGATGAACGAGCGGTGAGTGTAGTCAGCGTCGCCATAGCCTGTGTTGCAGATGGTGCTGCCGCTCCACGAGTTGTTGCGCTCCAGCTTCCAGCCCATGCGGTCGATGACCTGCCACCACCACGTCTGGCGCACGGTCTTCACGTCGGTGCGGTTGGGGTCGTTTGCGTTGGCAAAATACCACGTTTCCATCGTGTCGGGCGTGAGATAGCCCTCGAAGGTGGAGTAGGAGTCGCCGAAGATGGTCACTGAGGGCTTCGCCTGCGAGAAGGCAAGCACGCTGACAGCCAGCAGCAGGAGGGAGAGAGCCAGTTTCTTCATCACTTATTGATTACTTTTCGGGTTTCGTTACCAACTTTCACGATATACACGCCCTTGGTGAGCGTCGTCAGGTCGAAGTTTCCGCTCCTGTTGGTGCTGAACACCTGTTCACCCTTCATATTGTAGATGGCGATAAGCTCGCCCTCAGCCACGGTGGCACGCAGCATGCCGTCGCTGAACTGCATCTTCGACTGCGCCTGCCGGGTGGCGATGCCCGTCTGACCGTCGGAGAAGAACATCTTCGACAGGTCCGAGAGGGCCAGGCTCTGCGTGGTGCCGTCGCCAAGGTGGAGCACCATGTTCGAGGCATCGAAAGTAATCTTCTGGATGTTGCTTACGGCGAAGCTCGTGTCACCGCCTGCCTGTTGTGTAACGGTCAGATACTGGTAGTCGTCGGCCATGGCCGTGGCACCCAGCGCCAGCAAAGCTGATAGCAAAAGAGTGCGCAATTTCTTCATAAGCTAAAGTAATTTTGCTGCAAAGGTACGAATAAGCGAGCAAAAAGCCAAAAGAAAAGCCATTTTTCTTTCGGCTTTTTCGAGCGGAAGTACCTTCGGCGAAGCCAAAGTTAGGCAATATTTCGTGAAAATCGACATTTCCCAGCGTTTTTTTTGCGAAAAATGTTGCACGTACGAAGAAAAATGTCTAAATTTGTCAGCAGAAAGAAGAAAAACAATGAAGCTGAAGAAGAAAGAACTGCTATACCAAGAGGCGGGAAAGTATTTTCTTGACTTGTCGAAGTTAGTATTCGGAGGCATTATTTTGGCCGAGATTATGAATCTGGCCATTAATCAGGTCGCTGTTTTTGCGATTGGTGGAGTTGCCGTAGTGGCTCTGGCGTTATTTGGTTTTCATTATTATGCAAAAGAAATAGAATATGGGACTGATTTATTTTTTATTGTCTTTTGTGCTACTGGGTTTCTTGTCCATACTCTTTACAGACTGGTATGACAAGAAACATCCAGAATGGGGTGAATAGTAATATTTATAATTATGATAGACGTTAAAGAAACATTGAAGAAGAGCGAGGAGCGCATGGAAATGGCAGCTATGTTCCTGGAGGACGAGCTGAACCGCATCCGTGCTGGCCGTGCTAACGTGGCCATCCTCGACGGAGTGAGAGTGTCGAGCTACGGCTCGAAAGTTCCCCTGAACCAAGTGGCCACCGTGAACTGCCCCGATGCGCGCACCATTGCTATCAAGCCGTGGGACCGCAAGCAGATTAAGGACATCGAGAAGGCCATCATGGACAGCGACGTAGGCATCACGCCGGAGAACAACGGCGAGATGATACGCCTCACCATTCCGCAGCCCACCGAGGAGCGTCGCCGCGACCTGGTGAAGCAGTGCAACAAGATTGCCGAGAAGGCCAAGGTGGAGGTGCGCAACGTGCGTGCTGACATCAAGGACAAGCTGAAGAAGGCCATCAAGGACGGACTCTCAGAGGACAACGAGAAGGACGCCGAGCTGGAGCTGCAGAAGATTCACGACAAGTGGATAAAGAAGCTTGACGCCCTCATCGAGGCCAAGAACAAGGAAATCATGACGGTCTAAATGCAAGGACTCGTCATCAAGAATACTGGCAGCTGGTACACCGTCCGCACCGACGGTGGCCAGCTGCTTGACTGTAAGATAAAGGGCAACTTCCGCCTGAAGGGCATTCGCAGTACCAACCCCGTGGCCGTGGGCGACAGGGTGACGGTGGTGCCCGCTACAGGAAACGACGGGGCCACTTTCATCACCGAGATTGAGGACCGCCGCAACTACATCATCCGCAAGAGCATTAACCTGTCGAAGCAGAGCCACATCCTGGCGGCCAACGTCGACCAGGCGCTGCTTGTCGTCACCGTGGCCAACCCCATGACCAGCACCACCTTCATCGACCGCTTCCTGGCGTCGGCTGAGGCCTACCGTGTGCCCGTCATCCTTGTGTTCAACAAGACCGACCTGCTCGACGACGACCTGCTGCGCTATCAGCAGATGATGGTGCAGCTCTATGAGGGCATCGGCTACGAGTGCCTCCCCCTCTCGGCTACCACCGGCGAGGGCCTCGACCGCCTGCGCCCCAAGCTTGTCGGAAAGATTTCGCTGCTCAGCGGCAACAGCGGTGTGGGGAAGTCCACGCTCATCAACCGTCTGGTGCCCAGTGCCAACCTGCGCACGGCTGAGCTGAGCGAGGCCCACAACGCCGGACAGCACACCACCACCTTTAGTGAGATGATACCGTTAGAGGCCCCCCCTTCCGCCCCCGAGGGGGCTACTATAGGCTTCTCCGCTGACAAAACTATAGAAGCCCCCTCGGGGGCAGTAGGGGGGGCTTCTGGGGTTTCATTGGGGGCCTGTTCCTACCTCATCGACACGCCGGGCATCAAGGGCTTCGGCACCTTCGACATGGAGCCAGAGGAGATTTCGGGCTACTTCAAGGAAATCTTCCGCTTCTCAAAGGACTGCCGCTTCTCTAACTGCACCCACACCCACGAACCGGGCTGCGCCGTGCTGAAAGCGCTCGACGACCACTACATCGCCCAGAGCCGCTACCAGAGCTATCTCTCGATGCTGCAAGACAAAGACGAGAGCAAATACCGCGAAGCCTACTGAAGGACCCGCTTCTTCCCGTCCACGACGTAGATGCCCGGCTTTGGCTGACCTGTGACGCGGCGGCCCTGGAGGTCGAGGATGTCTCTCTGCTGAGGCTGGCTCGTGGCCGTTGCAACACTGGCGGGATCACTGCCAAAGTCCTTGCAGCCCAGGAACTGCAGATGATAGTAATTTCTGCCGCCTGTGTGGTTCACCACTTTCGGGTCCATGTCGCTCCAGTAGGCAGGCAGGTCAATGCCGCACTCGCTGCCGATGCCTTCCGTCCAGGTGGTCAGGTCGGTCGTCTGCCCGTTCACTTGCTGCATCAGCAGTAGGCGGCGGTGGGCAACGTCCTCCACCATCACCGTGTCAATGGCTATCACCGTCATCATGCGGTGTGGCTCACCAGCCGGCTCATAGACATCGCCCACCTTCAGGGAGAAATCGAACAGCAGGCGTTCCTGCCCGCCGGGGCGCAGCTCATATACGCGGCCGTTATCCTCGCGCATCGCCTTCTCATATATGGGTTCAGCTCTTTTCTGATAGATTTTTTTCCATTGAAGGCCGTTGATCAGCGTGTCGCCGTCGGCATACATATAGAAGTCGTAGGGCTCTTCAAGGTACATCTCTGCTTTCGAGTCGTGATACCACCACTCCTTGTCTTCGCGCACCAGCATCCTTCTGGGAGCATCCGTCTTCCCGCTGGGCATGTGCTCAAAGTTCTCTGACGTGAAGATACATTTCCCGTCCTCGTAGCAGGTTATCAGTTTGTGCGTGCCGCCGGTGACAGCCCAAGAGCTTGTATCCAGCAATCCCCTTGAACTGCCTACGCCTTCCACCCAATAGCCTTCCTCCACATCGCCTTCAAATTCGCCTGGCTCTCTGAGATGGAACCGTCGGTACCAAGCTCCCTGCACGTAGATGTAGTCAATCGATACGACCTGCTGATTGGTGCCAGGCTTCTTGTCGCCAACCTGCAAGTTGAAGTCGCAGAGCAGCCGCCAATTCCACGAATCCCGTATTTTCTGCCTTAGATATACCTTCTTGTCCTTTTCAAGATACAAGCCGTTGTTGCCTTCTCCGACGGTTGCACCGGTGTGCTGGTCTATCATTTTGTACGACATCTTGAAGCACCGCTCACCATTGATGATGGTGTCTCCGTTGACGGAAAAAACGATATTCCATTCATATCGCCCATTCGACATATAGCAGTTCCACTCCTTTCCCTCTTTCAGCATCGGGCGGTAGGCTTCCTCAGCAACAAGACTGCCGAAGCAGGCAGAAAGCAAAAACAACAGGAAAAGGCTCTTTCTCATAGTCGATACATTATTTTCTTATCTCACCACCTGTTTCTTCCCGTCCACGACGTAGATGCCCGGCTTCGGCTGACCCGTGACGCGGCGACCCTGCAGGTCGAAGTGTACGAGTGGGGTTGTTGAAACATCAGCTTTTATTGACAAGACCTCTGTAGTATATTCTTCTATGGGTCGTATTGATCCAGAGAACACTTTCTTAAATTTTGGTATTTCGGAACGTTGGACGTATATAACCGTCGAATCGTCTATATAGTTGAAACTGTCGTTCCGGAGGTCTTCAGCAAAAGTACCCCTAATTACTAAAGCATTAAGATGGGTCCATCGAAAGACATTTTCGCCAAAGCCGTTAACATTCTGCGGAATATCAATCACACGCAGACTCTCACAATTGTCAAATAGATAGGCAGGTATATAAGTTATGCTCTCTGATAGCCTTACAGATTTCAGCCTTTTGCAATTAGAAAAAATACCGCTGGCCATACGATGCACACTATTTGCCATTTCTACTGATTCTAGGTATGGACTGGCTTTAAAGGCATTCATTCCAATAAATGATACACCGTCGGGCACAATATAGTTGGCAGCTTTAGCACCCACGGGATAACTATAGAGCTGTGTCTTGTCTTTGCTAAACAGCACACCGTCATCAGAACACATGCTTGGGTTATCATCGTCAACCTTTATGCACTCCAGGTTCGTACAACCTACAAAGGGATTCTTACAGTCTTCCCATCCTGCGTAGTGTTGAATCTCTATCACCGTCTTAGGAATGGTCACCTTCGTCAGCGAGCTACAATCCTTAAATGCTATCCATTCTATCTGCTTTACCGTGTACATCTCACCCTCGTAGGCCACTTGCTCAGGAATCAGTAGCTCACCCTCCCACCTATTGCCATTGGCCACTTTCGCAGAATGTTCCTCCGTATTTAGTTTATATAGGAGTCCATCAATGCTCACCGTTGGATTGGGATCGCCTCCGCTCCAACCATCTTCGTCGCCTTGCGCATACGACAAGCAAGGCACCATGAACAATAATAGAAATATATACTTCATATAGCTCTAAGGTTTTTATATTCTGTTTGCAAAATAGGAAAAAAAACAATACAAGCCAAATAACAACAGGAAAAGGCTCTTTCTCATAGTCGATACATTATTTTCTTATCTCACCACCTGTTTCTTCCCGTCCACGATGTAGATGCCGGGCTTTGGCTGGCCCGTGAGGCGGCGGCCCTGCAGGTCGAAGCAGCGTTGAGGGTGAAGGGTGAGGGGTGAAGGGTGAAGGGGTGCTTCAACACCATCGGAGTCATTGCCCGGCTTTTGGAAGTCTCCGGCGGTGAATATGCACTCGCCGTCTTCATAGCAGGCTTCAAAACTCAAAAAGTTTGACATGCTCATGGAGAAATCCATGCCAAGAATGCCATTGTGTTCGAAGCCGACGCCTTCTACGCCCGCAAAGATGGCTTGCCACCATTCATCCGTTTCATTTTCGTAGTAGCGATGGCGTGTAAACGTCCTGCCGTTGACGGTCAATTCATCAACGCGGTCAACAAGATCTTCAAAATATGGTTCCATAAACGAAGGCGAAAAAAGGATAGGGTTGAATATGATGTAGCACCTGTCTTCTTCTTTACGATGGCCGTAGTCATACCATTCCATGTAGCAATAAATCGTTTTGCCTGATTCTCTCAATGCCCTGCTATAGACCGGAGCTTCATCTTCCTCTTGGCAGTACAGTTTCTTATAGTGCTTGTACTTGATGAGCGTGTCACCACTAAGCGTATAGGTCACCTTTGTCACCACCTCATCACCAAACATGGGGTACACATGGTGGCTATACACCCATTGCTTCCCGTCGACGAGCATTTTATTGGTAGCATTGTTGCTGCTCATCTCAGCACCGTTCCAGCCCGCCTGAACACCTTCTTGTCCCATCATTTGAATGCATGGAACAAGCAAGGCAAGAATTTGAATAAAAAACATCTTTTTCATAATGGTAGTTTTTATGAATGACTTTGCAAAGGTATGAATTTATTTTCATATTTGGGCTCTTTATTGTAACATTTCATTGCTATTAGTACAAATTGTTAACGAAGCACCTTGTTTTACCTCAAAATCGTTATATATCGTCGTTCCTCTTATCGTCGAAATGGTTGACGATCCGTTTTCAACAACAACAGGCCCTTGGCTGCGGTCAGAAGCCATGTTGCTACCACTTTCAACTGTGCATTTGCCGATACAGCGGCAATGCAAAAAGACATCAATAAACAGAGCTTTTTCATGATAGTTTTAGGATTTAATTGTTAAAGGTAAGAGGGCGTGTCAAAAATTGCGAACGCATTTGGTATATCGGCAGTATACCATCGGTATATAGGCAATATACCATTGGTATATCGGCAGTATACCGATTCGAAGTCGCGTTTTGACGCCCCCTGTGTATTATTTTCATAGTTCAATGTAACTCATAGTTTTTTAATTTGGTTTGACGGAGCAAAGATATGTACTTTATTCCAGACCGCAAAGAACTACGAGAAATAAGAATTATCAATTTGTTATCACTTTTGGATAAAATATTGGTAATCAACAGGAAGCGTTTATTTTATAGCGGTTATGATTTCGTTGAATTCTTCTGCTGAACCTTGAATGCCAAAACATCTGGTTAATAATTGACGACGTTTTCTGGTAAGATTTGGCGAAGCAATTCCCGTCAAACTACTAATTTCAACCTGTGCAAATTGTAGTCGGATTAAAACACAAACGAAATAATCAAATTGGGTTATGCTTTTCCCGCTATGTAGCGTAATATAAAAAGATGGAATTTTCTGTTCTACCATTTCTATTAACATGTCCATTTCCTGACTCGAAAAATTGTCTAAAGGATGGTTGGCATAATAATGAAAACGCCGACAGATATAACTGGAAAGCATTTCTTCGTCAATGCTAAGTTTGGCATGGAGAACCCGTTCAAGCTCATCAATCTCTGATTGACGTTTCTGAATCTCAGATTCTTTCTCTCTAAGCAAAGCTTCGTATGTGGATTTCTGAATCTTGGACAGTTCTATCCTTGCATGTTCTTGTTGCTGTATCTTTTCATCGTATTTTTCTTGCATCAATTGAATTTCACGTTGTTTTTCCTTCACTATAGCTTGTAGTTCTTCCTGTTTGTGTTTGCGCCATTTACGAACTCTAAATACGATAATGACAGACAAAAGCGAGGTGAATAAAATAATGATAAAAAGATATAGACGCATTTCAGCAACCTCTTTGGTCTTTGTCATTGCCAATAGCTGATTGCGGTCGTAATTATATAGCGCATGCATGTGGCGAAGTTCTTGTGCCGATGACTGTTGGTATTGTTCATCGCTTGTCAAATAACAGAGATCGGCATATTTCGCCACAGAATCAGTCAGTCCTATTGACTTGTACAACTCATAGAGTCCCTTATAGGCGGCTTCAATATTATTCGCATCCTGAGTGTTCTGAGCCAAAAGCAGTTCTTTCTGGTAATAGTAGCTTGCCGAATCATTCAATCCAATGCCAGCGTAATAACAGCCTTTATAATAATAGAAAAGTTCACGGCCAGGAACAATCTCACCATTTTTGAAAAAACGGGAATGCCGTTCGTATATATCCATGTAAGCTTTTGCGTCCTTCCATTTCTTTTGCTCCACCATATATATGAACATGGTACTTGCAGCATTGGCAGCCAGATCATCATATCCATACTGTTGGTATGCCTGAAAAGCATTCTCTATAACAGATAGCGCAGCGTCTTGCTGATTAAGAAGACTATAAGCGCAATTTCGTCGTTCATAGGCGATAAGGTATGTCGTTGTATCATTGCAAAGTTTGGCATATTTCTGAGCTTGTAGGAGCTCTTCAAGCATTTCGTTAGGTAACATTTGTTGATAAAACAGCTCCGCTTTTTGGCAAAAAATGCGTGAGAGCAGATAATAATTGCAATCTGCCGCTGTGGTGTCTGCGCAGCTGACGGCCTCCTGATAGCAGTCGATGGCACGGGGTGCCTCGCCCATATCGTGATAGACGCGGCCTTGCAGGTAGTGGGCCGTCATGCGGTCGTTGGGCGAGCCGTGGCGGTCGAAATAGCTGGCGAGGGAGTCGACGGTGGGCAGCCAGCGGCTTGTAAACACGGTGTCGGCACGGTTGCACGCCGACACGTAGGCCAGGCGCTGCTCCATTGCATGGTGGTCGGTGCACGCCCCGCACAGCGAGAGCACCAGTAGTAGCAGGAAAAGAGGTAACGACCGTTTCATTGGGATAGATGTTTTCTTTTTACTTCACCATCACCTTCTTACCGCCGATGATGTTCAGGCCCTTGCGGGGCTTGTCTAAGCGCTGGCCAGAGAGCGAGAAGACGGCATCGCCACTGGGCTGGCTGGCGGCGACGGTGCTGATGCCGCTGCGCTCGCCGAGGATGGGCTGGATGATGAGGCGGTCGCACTGCGGCATGGTCATGCTGAGCAGCGGCCCCTCGACGTGGCTTGTGGTAGACGAGCCGCCGAGCATCTGCTGCAGGTTCCATCCCACCACCTCGTGGCTGCCGCTGCCAGCGCCTTCGAGCGTCATCTGTCGGTTGGCGAAGAACCTGCCGCTGAACGTTCCCTCGGAGAGGGTTATGCCGTTGAACGTGATGGTGGGCTTGTCGCCGTCGCTGGGGCTGCTGTTGGCGGGGGTGGTGATCGTCATGGGCACGGGTGTGCCCAGCTGGTAGTAGTCGGCCAGCTGGCTGTAGAACAGGTCGGTGCGCTGGCTGAGCCATCGGCGTGCCGAGCTGATCTCGTCGGCATAGTTGGGCCACCACTGGTTGATGAGCTTGCGGTGGTGGGGATATTCGTACTTGATGATTTCGTACATGGGGTTCCAGACGGCGCTGATGCCCTGCTCGTTGAGGAAGTCGCCCATGTAGACGGCGCAGTGGTCGATGAACGAGCGGCTGAACGCCTCGTCCTCCATCAGTCGGCGGAACAGGCGGGTGGCGCTGCTGCCGTTGGCTCCCCAGTTGTGGTTGGGGTCGTAGCTGGGGTTGTAGAGCCATTCCAGGATTCGGAAGCTGACGGGGTCGCCGTAGAGCCCCATGGTGTAGTCGCAGTCCTTGGCAATCCATCGCCAGCGTCCGCCCTCGGCCCTGGGTCGCCACATGATGATGTTGTTGCCGGGGAAGTCGTAGTTGTTGAAGTAGAGGTTCATCACCATCAGGTTGATGAACTCCTCGCAGTCCATCCACTGCTCGTATTCGGCCATGGTGTGCCCGTGGTCGTTGTAGAAGGCCTTGAAGGCGTTGAAGTTGTCCCACGTGCCCTCCTTCAGGTCGTTCCAGTTCTCGATGAGGTCGATGTCCTCCAGCCCGTCGTAGTGGGTGTAGACGTTGTTCTCGTTGGCGCGCTCGCGGATGTTCAGCATGCCGTGATACTGCCCGTTGATGTAGACGATGGCGGGCCGCCACGCCTGCCAGTCGAGGTCGGCGTGTGAGGCCATGGTGCGCTGCACGATGGCGTCGCGCATGTAGAGGTAGTCGAAGTCGTTGCCGGCATTGCGTAGCACGAGCGACTTGAAGTCGGTCATGCCGGGGCACTGGTCGGGGAAGAACTCGTAGTCGAAGCGCTTCTCGCCGAAGCGCTTGTGCGCATAGAGGGCCATCGACTTCTTCTGTGCACCGCGCGAGGCGGCCCCGGCGATGCGTGTCTCGCAGAGCTGGTTGATGGCGCTGGCCTCGTCCTCGCCGAAGAAGAACTCGATGTTGATGGGCCGTCGCCAGTTGCGGCGCTGGTTGCTGTTGTTGTTTGTAAAGATGCCGATGCGCCTGTCGTTCAGGTATTTGTCGTCGGTGGCGATGGAGACGACGGGCAGCGTGAGCTCGCGGGGGAAGAAGATGTAGCTCTGTGTGGTGGACGGTGGCGAGAGCCATCCCTGGCAGAACAGGCGTGCACGGACGACGGTGGACGTGCTCAGTCCGAGCGGTGAGCTGTAGAGCGGGCTCTGGGCGGTGGGCTCGGTGCCGTCGGTGGTGTAGCGGATGGTTGTTCCCGAAGGAGAACCTTCGGGCACGCTGAGTTTCAGGCGCAGGCCGCTCGTGGTGGTCATCACGCGCCCCATCTGGCTGAACTCGGCGTTGCCCAGCACGTGGTCGTGGTCGCACACCTCGCCGCAGTTGGGTTGCCCTGGCGTGGCCGTCAGCTGGTAGCCCCACTCCTGGCTGCCGTCGGCCTTGCGGCCGTATGCGATGTTCGGCGCGGGCTGCTTCTTCAGGCCCGTCACCTGGTCGGCGGGCTGGCCGTCGCAGAAGAGGTAGACCTCGCAGCCCTTGCCCGACTCTAAGCGGAAGTCGGTGTGCAGGCCGTTGCCCACCTTGTCGCAGCAGACGAGGACGCGCTCGCCGGCCTTCACCTCGCGGCTGGGCAGCTTCCAGGCGCTGGCGGCGTCGGCCGTCGGCCCCAGGCTGTAGCGGCTCAGCTGCACCGCCGCCGTGCCGCTGTTGTAGAGCTCCACCCACGAGTCGGGGAAGTCGTTCAGGTCGTCCATCACGCAGTCGATGTTCGACTGCATCAGTTCGTTGATGATGAGCCGGGTGTCATCGGCCATCTGTTCCGCCATGCCTTTGCCGCTGGCAACGATGTACAAAAACAGGGAAAGAGCCAGTCTGAGTTGTTTCATGTGTTCCTATTAAATAATTCGAGTGCAAAGTTACGAAAATAAAAGCAATCCTCCATCCATATTCACATTTATTTCGTCGTTCCATTAAGATGATGGCATATCTCTTCAGCCATTGCGTTCAAGGCCATACATTCAGACCGAGTGATGTGATGTTTGCCCTCCTGGTGTGGCCAAGGACTGATGATGAGCAAACGGCCTTCGGCACATGCGTCGAAGAGGGCATCGGCAGGTTTGTAGTAATCACGAAAGCCATTGTCGGTAAGGAGGATGAAGGGGTGGCGTTCCTTTAGCAGCACCTGCATCACCTGTTTCTCCTGTGTGGAGATAAAAGGAGATACCATCACCAGGCCCTTGCGAGCCATCAGGACACAGCTGTTCATGTAGTTGCGCAGTGGTGCGTCGTCACCGTCTTCTGCGGCCTTCACCATTGTGCTTCGCACATGAACCGTGGCAAATCCTTCTTCCGTCAGGAGTGCCACATTCCCCACACCGTCAAACTTGCGCCCGCCAATCTCCATATCCTTCTGCACACGGAAATAGCCGGGCTTGAGGCGCTTGGTGGCCAGCCGTATTGGGTTCATCTGAACATAGCGAATCATTGTTTGCAACTGTCCACGGCGGGACAAGGGCCGAATGAACGGGCGCTCAGTGAAAATGGGGAAAGGGAAGCTGGGACCGCCTTCGTTCGTTGTTCCCGAATTCAATTCGGGAGCAACAGACGAAGTGTAAGCCCTGCCATGCTTCTTCACCCCTTGCCAGTAGCCACGAATGACGCTGCGGATGCTCGTGTCCATCATCTGCGTCACATGGATGACAGCATGCAGGTGGTCGGGCATGAGGCAGAACTGCAGAATGCGGATTGCCGGATAGTGCCTGCACATCACGTAAAGCTCATCAACAACGGCATTGCCCAAGGCTGTCCTCTCTATCTGCGCCATCGCGGGGTCGTTCTCCTCTATCACCAGCGTCCCAAGCAGTGGCTCACGCGATGGTACCGTAAGCGTGACATGATACACACCGACCCCCTTCCACGCAGTACCCGGCTTTTGCCATTTCCATTGCTCCCTTTCTGTCATGTCTCTAATTGATGCATTAGGCATTTCGCATGCAAATGTAACAAATAATTTGCAAAGTGACAAACTCGTCTGCTTTTCTTTTTGCATTTCGCTCGACTTTCCGTAAACTTTTCGTAACTTTGCACCAATAATAAATGCAAACGATTGTGATTATGCGAAGAAAGACATTGCTGATGCTGCTGACGCTGGCCATGCCAGCACTGGCGCAAGAGAAGACAGAAGTGAGTGTGTTCAACCTGGCGGGGCCATACGCGGTGACCGTCCCCTTTTCCGCCGACAGTGTCGACGTGCAGGGCAAGAAGTTCGACGAGGCGTCGCTGCTGTCGGCCGTTGCTGCCGACGCTGCCCCCACGGCCAGCTTCTCTGGTGCCGTCGTCCCCTCGCTGCAGGCGTCGAAGAGCGTCAGCGTGCTCAGCTTCTACCTGAACAATGCCAGCTACGTGAAAGGCAAGATTGCGGTGAAAGGGCCGAAGCACTACAAGCTGTTCGTTGACGGCAAGGAGGCCGGCGACGAGTTGAAGCTGGCACCCGAGCACCACACCATCGCCTTGAAGCTGCTGGCCCAGCCCAGCGACACCGACAGCATCAGCGTCAGCATCGACGCCCCCGTGGCCCTTGCCCCGACGCTCAGCCCGAAGCACCCCTACACGGTGCACGACCTGACCGACGGCCGTCGTGTGCGGGCCATCGCGCTCTCGGCCGATGGCCGCTATGCCGCCCTCAGCTATCAGACCACCGAGCGTGGCGGAAAGAGCCGATGGGACTACGAGCTACGCGAGGCGAAGACGCAGCGCCTGCTCAGCCGCCCGTCGCAGAGCGTGCGCTGGATGCCTCGCTCGTGTGCCTACATAGAGGAGGTGCAGGAAGGCGACCGTCGCATGCTCTACAAGGTGGAGCCCCTCAGCGGTGAGCGTACGCTCTTTGCCGCCGGACTGCCGAAGGGTGGCTACACCATCAGCCCCACCGAGGACTACCTCATCGTCACCGCCGAGGAGGAGGGGCCGAAGGAAGACCGCGACGTGTTCGAGGTGGTGGAGATGGACGACCGTCAGCCTGGCTGGCGCAACCGCAACTACCTGGTGAAGTTCGACGTGGCCACCGGCCTCAGCCAGCGCATCACCTACGGCTCGAAGGGCGAGTACTTAGAGGACATCTCGCAGGACGGCCGTCGGCTGCTCGTTGGCTCGTCCTATTCGCGCCTGGCCCACCGCCCCACGGAGGTGCAGGATGTGTTCATCGTCGACTCCGAGACGCTGCATGCCGACACCCTCTTCCGCTGTGAGGGATTCCTCGGAGGTGGGCTCTTCTCGCCCGACGGCCGGCAAATCGTGTTCAAGGGCAACCCCGAAGCCTTCGGCCGCATCGGCTGTCAGCTGCCTGCCGACGTCACACCAAGCATGACGGAGAACGAGCTGTTCCTCTACGACCTGGCCACGCATCAGGTGACACCGCTCACCCGCGACTTCGACCCCTCGGCGGAGAACGTCGAGTGGTCGGCTGCCGACGGCTACATCTACCTCTCGGCTGAGGACCGCGACTACGTGAACATCTTCCGCCTCGACCCGAAGAGCGGTAATATCACGCAGCTGCCCATCCACGGCGACTACGCCTACCGCTTCTCCCTGGCCAGTCAGGCCCCGACGCTCGCCTACCTGAGCTACGAGACGATGGCCCCCGCCTCGGCCTACGTGCTGACCCTGTCCGGCTCAGCGAGGGGAAAGAAGGCCGGGGCCGACGGAGGCACGTGCTTTTTCGATGGCCGCAGTGCCCTTGGCGATGCCGAGGTGGGCACCTGCCAGGACTGGAACTTCCAGAACTCACGGGGCGACACCGTCTATGGCCGCCTCTACCTGCCCAAGGACTTCGACGCACAGAAGAAATATCCCATGATTGTCTACTACTACGGTGGCTGCTCGCCCGTCTCGCGCTACTTCGAGTCGCCCTACGCCCCGCAGATGTGGAACTCGCTGGGCTACGTGGCCTACATCATCGAGCCCAGCGGTGCCACCGGCTTCGGCCAGGAGTGGGCCTCGCGCCATGTGAACACCGCCGGCGGCACACCCGATGCCAACGGCGTGGTGCTCGGCGGCACGCCAGCCGGCGACATCATCGAGGGCGTGAAGAAGATTTGCGAGGAGCATCCCTATATCAACAAGGAGAAGATTGGCTGCATGGGTGCCTCCTATGGCGGCTTCATGACGCAGTATCTGCAGACCGTCACCGACATCTTCGCCTGCGCCGTCAGCCATGCCGGCATCGCCAACCACACCAGCTACTGGGGCGAGGGCTACTGGGGCTATAACTACAGCGAGGTCTCGATGGCGAACAGTTACCCCTGGAGTCACCGCCAGCTCTACGTGGACCAGAGCCCGCTCTTCCGTGCCGACAAGATTCACACGCCGCTGCTGCTGCTTCACGGCAATGCCGACACGAACGTGCCGCTCATCGAGAGCCTGCAGATGTTCACCGCCCTGAAGCTGCTGGGGCGCGAGGTAGCCCTCGTGGAGGTGGAGGGTCAGAACCACCACATCACCGACTACGGCAAGCGCGAGAAGTGGCTCGCCACGCAGATGGCCTGGTTCCAGCGCTGGCTGAAGGACGACCCCTCGTGGTGGGAAGCCCTCTATCCGAAGAAGCACCTGTAGGCACTCTGCAGGCAACCGTAGCTCGACAGATTTTACCCTCCCCAAAATGATTGAAAAAAGTTGACAAAATTTGGCGAAAAGAGGAATTAAAGGCCCTCAAAACTCGAGAATTCTGCGCGAGAAAACTTTTGGGCGAAAATAAACGAGTTTTGAGCGGTTTGTGCAAAGTGTTGCTGCTCAGGATGTTATGACTAAAATGGACGAAAAAGCGAACGGGTGGCTCGAAAAAGTCAACGCCAAATTTTTCTGCGGCGTTGACTTTTTCAAATTTGGTGTGCTTACAGAAACGTGGTTCGAGGCAAAATTTTGGGCTATTATTGCACAAAAAGGATGGTATGTGCAGGAATTTGGGCAAAAAAAGGCGGGCGTTCACCGCAAAAAGCTGCACAAATAGTCGGAAATGTGCAAGTTTTTTGCGTAGAATGAAAATTTTTTTTGTAAAGAATCAAGAAACGAAAAGTTGTCATAGATTTTGACAAAATCAGAGGACGATAATTCTGAAAAATAGTTAATTGTTGGCTCTTTTTGTCACAAACGGGGCGGTTGTGTGTATTATATATAGACAGAACCAATTAAAACGATGAATACAATGAGAAAAACGATGATGGCCTTCGGGCTGGCGCTGGTGCTGATGGCATGCCGCGCAGAGAAGAGTATGGAAACGAGTGGGAGTGACGGACTGACGACCGTCTACGAGTTGCGCGACTTCACGGGTGTTCACGCCGGTGGGGCCGTGCACGTGCAGTTCACACAGGGAGAGAACTACAGCGTGGAGGTGGACGAGAGCACCGACCCCGACCTGGTGACGAAGGTGGAGAAGCGAGGCTCGACGCTTTTCATCAGTACGGAGCAGAAGAAAAAAGGCGCAACGGCGTGGAAGGGCGACTCGCCCTTGGTGCGCATCACGGCGCCACGCATGGAGAGCATCGAGCTGAATGGTGCCTCGACGCTTCAGGCCAGTAAGCTGAAGGGCGAGCAGCTGCACCTCGACGTCAGCGGGGCATCGAAGGCCGAGGCGGGGCTGCTGGAGTATGGACGCGTGGAGGCAAAATGCACAGGAGCCAGCAAGGTGACGGCTTCCATAAAGGCCGAAGACATCAGCCTGGATTGCAGCGGCGCCAGCAAGCTGACGCTCAACGCCGAGGGGAAGACGATGAAGGCAATGAACAGCGGGGCATCGAAGTGCGACCTCACCTTCGTGGGGGGCGATGTGGACTTCCGCAACAGCGGCGCCGGAAAGGTGGACCTGAAGGTGGTGGACTGCAAGGAGCTGAAGGCCAGCAACAGCGGGGCCAGCAAGTTCGTCATCAGCGGCAACGCGGACAAGACGACGATTGACGCCTCGGGCGTGGCAAAGATTGATACATCGAGGCTTAACCAGTATTAGCCACGGACGTACACGGTTTGCTTGGGCCACGGTTTTACACGGACTTGCACGGACTATTAGAATGGTGAATGAGGACTTCCAGAATGAGCTGACACGCCTCCGGCCCATGCTTTTGGGCACGGCCCGTCGCATCATGGGGGAGAGCGACGAGGCGGAGGACGTGGTGCAGGATGCACTGCTGAAGCTGTGGACCGTGCGCGAGACGCTGCTGTCGCCCATAGAGCCGTTCGCCACGGTGCTGACTCGACGACTGGCGCTCAACCGTCTGCGCCGGAAACGGCACCTCCAAATCTCTCTCTCGGAAATAGAGCAGATGGAAGACACTACGGCGATCGGCGCCGATGGCGAACGCTTTAACCACCTGATGCGACTGGTGGAGAAACTGCCTGAGCGGCAGCAGCTGGTGCTGCGCCTGCACGACATGGAGGGCATGGACTTCGAGCAGATAGCCCTCGTGATGGACATGCCGGCCACGGCCCTGAGGCAGATGGCCTCGCGCACTCGCCGCCATCTGCGTCTGCGCTACCTGGCCGTCGTCTCGGCTGCTGTGGCGCTGCTGGTGGTGCCGTTCTTCGGCCTTCGTGCCTGGCAGAATCGTCAGCTGGAGCGCCAGTATGCGGGGTCTTACGTCATCGTCGACGGAAAGCGTTGCGACGACCTGCACCGCATTCGTCCACAGATAGAACTGGCCCTCACGCAAGCCCGGCAGGTAGAGACGTATGCCCGTCAGCAGACTTTCGTCAACGAGGCGGAGCGCGACGTGCTGCAGGGCATCAGCGACCCGGAAGAGCGGAAACGCATTGAAAAGCTACTCAAAGAATAATTGCCTTATGAACAATCGACTGAAAGACATCGGCCTCGCCCTGCTGCTCTGCATGATGCTGAGCGTTGCGGCCACGGCCCAGAACAAGATAGACAAACAGGTGGAGAAGGTCTCTGCCGTTGGCTCGGCTACCTTTACCTCGGTGGTGGAGCGCGACCCCGACACCCGGCAGGTGCTGAAGGTGGTGAAGGTGCTGAAGATTAGTGGGGGCTCTGCTTCCAGCCTGAAGAGGGCGTTCGAGGATGAGCGCGAGAGCGGCTCTTTCAGCGAACAGCGCGACAGCAGCGGCCAGACGATGACCCTGACTTGCGAGAAGTCAGCTCAGGTGCGTATCTACCAGTTGCGACTGACGGGCTCCTTGGCGAACCCGCATGCCGAGTGCACCGTTATCATTAAAAACAAAGTGAAGAGTGAAAAGAAGTGAAGAGTGAAGAATTTGCTACCGAATCAAGGATTTCCATATAGCGGTAGCAAATTCTTCACTCTTCACTTATCCTATTGTGATGGTGTATTCGCTCATGAACGAGGCACCGGGCAGCAGGTGGTTCATGTAGAATTTGTCCTTGAACTCTCCCTTCCATCCGCGTGGGTCGCCCAGGCCGTACCACGGTTCGATGCAAACGAAGGGGGCCTTCTTCTTGTAGGGACTCCAGAAGGCGATGATGGGGCACTTGTAGTCGACGGTCACGGCAGGCGAGCCGTCGGGATTCAGCAGACAGGCCTGGCGCGTCTGGCAGTCGTGAATCTTCACGCTGTCGTTGGCGAAGAACTCGTCGTTGAAGGCGATGCAGCCGTCCTTGATGTCGAGCGGAATCTCCACCATCTCATGCGAGCCGTCGATGTAGCTCTTGATGCCCAGTATCGGCATGGTGTTGTCTAAGCGGATGACGCCGCGCAGCTCCTCGTCCTCCTCGCAGCCGGGGGCCAGGAAGGCGGGGTGGCCGCCAATCTGGAAGTGGATCTCCTGCGTGTCGGTGTTCTCCACGTGCCAGACTACGTGAATCTTGTTGCCGCTGAGACGATAGCTCACGGCCAGGTTGAAGCGGTAGGGATAGACCTTCAGCGTATCCTCCGTCTCATGCAGGGCATAGGTCACCTTGTGCTTGCCCTGGGCGATGAGCTTGAACTTCGTGTCGCGGGCAAAGCCGTGGCGTGGCAGGTGATACTCCTTGCCGTCGACGGTGTAGGTGTCGTCGTTCACGCTGCACACGATGGGGAAGAGGATAGGGGAGCGGCGGGGCCACTTCTCGCCGCCCTGCCACAGGTATTCGCGGTTATTTGAGTCCTTGATGCTCTGGAGCTCGGCTCCCATCTCCGATACCTCGACCGTGAGATGTTCGTTTTTGATTTGTTCCATTTTCAGTTAATAGTTATTTGGTTAAATGGCGATTGATGATACAACTTTATTTGGCTGCAAATGTAACTAAAAAATAGTTTCCGACCAAATTATTCGCAGAGTTTTTCTTCAGGTTCTCAATTTGAACCTTTCGAAAAGGGTCATGGCTACTCCTGCCTTCATCCTGTTCATGACGGCGAGTTGTTGGCAGAAACGTCGGCGGATATTTTACGGAACGACCTGAATAAGAAGAACAGATAGACCACCAGGCTGATGAGGATGACGACGCTGTGCACCTTGCTGCCTGGCCAGAAGGAGGGCTGTAGCTGGGGCGTCTCGTCGATGATGTAGGCCACGATGAAAGGTGCCACGGTGAAGGATGCAATGTGATTGGCGGAGACATCGATTCTTGCGAAGCCCTCGCTGAGGTCGGCCCTGCCTTTGAGCGTTGGCGACTTGTGGCGGAAGAAAGGCCTTGCCAATGCGTAAATGCCGGCAGCAGTGGCTGCCAGGCTTACAAGGAGGAGCTCCCAGCTGAAGTGTCCTTGCAGGAATGCCCACGCCGCGAAGGCCCAGGCCAGGACCAGCGTGGCGGCGAAGGCCAGCTCGACGATGAGGTCGCTGCGGGTGTGCTCCAGCTTGACGTACATCTCTTCTATATCTCTCTTGTGCTTCTTCTTGAACCGCTGGCGCATCGTGTCTCTGATGTCGCCGAAATCGAAAAAGTCAATCAGTGCCATTGCTTGCGTCTCCTTTCTTCTTTTTGGGCAGACGATGAGCCTTCCGCAGTGCCTCGGTGATGATCCACTGCAGCTGGCCGTTGGTAGAGCGGAACTCGTCTGCCGCCCAGGCCTCGATGGCGTCCATCGTGTCGCTGTCGACACGCAGGACAAAGCTCTTCGTCTTACTCTCTTTTGCCATATTATGTATTTTGAAGACAACCCGAACAACTCAGGACAACTTTGGCTGTATCTGTTTGTGAAGAGTTGTCCTAAGCTGTTCTGGCTGTCCTTTTATTAATGGTTCAGCGTGCCGGTGTTTACTACGGGCTGGGCAGAGTCGTCGCCGCAGAGCACCACGAGCAGGTTGCTCACCATGGCGGCCTTCTTGTCGTCGTCCAGTTCCACGATGTCCTCCGTGGCCAGTTTGTCGAGGGCCATCTTCACCATCGAGACGGCACCCTCCACAATCTTCTCGCGGGCGGTGATGATGGCGCTGGCCTGCTGGCGGCGCAGCATCACGGCAGCAATCTCGGGGGCGTAGGCCAGGTAGTTGATGCGGGCCTCCACCACTTCGATGCCAGCCAGTGCCAGACGCTCGTTCAGCTTCTCCTCCAGCTGCTGGTTGATCTCCGAGCCACCGTCGCGCAGTGTCAGCTCGTCGCTGCGGTTGTCCTCGTCGTCGTAGGCATACTGTCCGGCCACTTGGCGTAGGGCGGCGTCGCTCTGCACGCGCACGAAGCGCTCCAGCGCGTTCATGATGGAGCGCATGTCGGTGCCCACCTGTGTGCCTGCCGTGGCGGCCATGGTCTGCGTGTCCACCTCGAAGAGCGCCTTGTAGGTGTCGCTCAGCTTCCACACCAGCACCAGGCCAATCATGATGGGGTTGCCCGTCTTGTCGTTTACCTTGATGGGCTCAGCATCCAGGTTGCGGGCGCGCAGGCTCACCTTCTTCGTACCGTAGAAGGGGTTAATCCAGTAGAAGCCCGTCAGCTTGATGGTGCCGCTGTATTTGCCGAACCAGGTGGTGACGCGGGCCTCGTTGGGCTCCAGCATGATCATGCCGCTCCACATGATGAACGACGACACGAGCAGGACGACGCCCAGGGCGAGCAGCCAGCCACCGGGGGCAGCGGGCATGCGGTCGTCGCTCAGCAGCACGATGCCGTAGACGATGCCCGCCAGGCTGGCCACCGTCAGCAGGATGTTGATGAACAGGAACAGGAAACCATTCAGAACGGTTCCGTTAAAATCTCTTTCTTTCGTTTCCATTGTCGTTGAGTGTTTGTTGTTGAATGTTTATTGTTTATTGTTGAGTGATTGTTATCGCATTTGAAATGATATCAAAATGATATTGCAAAGATATGAAGTTTTTCTCATCCCGCAATGGATTTGAACGATTATTTAGCAAGAATTAACAAATATCCCTCATTCCGGAAAAATCCGCGGTTAGCGTATCATCATACACTGACCGCGGATTTTCGTCCGCCCACGTCGGATTTTTGCGGAAAGGGGGCGTTGTCCTTCACCACTTGACGACCTCGGCATCGCCAAATGCCTCGTAGCCGCTGATGAGGATGCGGTCGCCAGCATGTAGGCCACTGAGGACTTCGTAATGCTCCGTGTTCTGTCGGCCCAGTTTGATGGGGATGCGATGTGCACTGTGTCCTGTCTCGTCCACCAGCATCACCCACTGTCCACCCGTCTGCGCATAGAAGCTGCCTCGTGGGATGATGAGTCGGCGTTCGGGTTTGCCGAGTTCTATTTGAAGGCGCAGGGTCTGGCCTACTCGCCATTCCTCTGTTTCTTCTTGGGAAGACAATGGGGCGGCTTTTAGCTCCACCGCGAAGCTGTGGTCCTGCACCTGGGGGGTGGTGCGGCTGACCTCGAAGGCATGGCGCTGCCCCTTCAGCGTGGCGGTGGCTGGGAGGCCGGTCTGCACGTGGTCGATGTAGTATTCGTTCAGTCGGGCCGTCACCATGTAGTCGGTCAGCACGCCTATCTCGCCCACCTGCTCGCCTGCTGACACCTGTGCCCCGATGCTGGCGTTGAGGTTGCTGATTTGCCCGTCGGTAGGGGCCAGGACGGCGAGGGCGTCGCGGCGGCTGATGCTGTTGGCCAGTCGCTGGGCCTCCATCGCCATCTGTTGCTCGATGAGCTGACGGCCTATGATGTTCAGCACCGAGTCTTGGTGCAGGCTCTCTATGTTCAGCAGCGTGCGCTGGCGGTTGTAGTCGTATTCATCGCGTGCCACCTTCAGTTGCGCCTGGCTTTTCACGCCCATCCGAGCCTCTTCCTCTGCCAACTCATAGTCTTGCGCCATCTTCTTCAGTTCAAAATTGGCCTGCAAGGCCTGACTGCGCAGGGTGATGCTCTTCTGCTGCATCTCGATAAGCTGCTGGCGATGCTGCATCTGCTGTAGTTCGTAGGTCTGCCGCTCGGCAGCTATCTCTTCTAATACCTTTGGGTTCGAGAGGACAAGGATGGTGTCGCCGCGCCGCACCACATCGCCATTGCGGCAGCAGATGCGTTCCACGGTGCCGCCTTCTTGAGCGTTCACCCGCATGCTGGTGGCGGGGCTGACCACGCCGTTCACATCGATATACTCCAGGAACTCTCCCTCGGTGACCACAGCCATCTGCTCGTCGCCAATGGTCACTTTCAGCGTGCGCGGCCCCAGTTGCAACACTACGGCATAAATCATCAGCGCGGCAAGCACCGCACCGCCTACGATGTACTTGCGGTACTTCACGTACCACGGACGTGGGGGCAAGGGTATGTCCATAGCAGACCCTCCCCCTGCTGCATTCTTACGAGGGAGGGAATCAAAATGTAACTGGCTGTTTTTATTCTTTTCCATATTCTCTACTTTAAGGTATATACTCCCCTCTCCCTTTGGAGAGGGGTCGGGGGTGAGGCTGTCAGACTTCTCAGTCCATAATACAGGCTCCAATAGGTTTGCAGGGCGGCGATGAAGGCGCGCTGAGCATTGTCCTTCTCGTTGACGCTTGCGTTGAACTCCAACAGCGAGGTGCGCCCTTGCAGATAGAGCCAGCGCGCCACCTCGTAGCGGCGCAGGGCCGTCTCTCGCGTACGGTGGGCTATCTTCACGCGATGGGCCTGCAGGTTGTACTGCCGCACCATCTTCTGCACGTTCAGCCGGAAGTCTTGCATGGCCTGTTCGCTCTGCGTCTGCGTCAGCTCTAATCGCGATTTGGCCACGCGTACCTGTCCCCGTCCGCGCCCCCAGTCGAGCAGCGGCAGCGACACTGTCATGCTCACATACTGCTGGTTCAGCGGCTTTGTGTAGGCTTCGCTGAGCGTTGTGCCCTTCTGCGACAGTCCGAACTGCATGTAGAGGTCGGCCTTCAGACCACGGTTCGCCTTGGCCGCCGATAGTGCGCTCTCGCTCTCCATGACGTTCAGCCGCAGCTGCTCAGGGTCGGGGTTGTTGGCCAAGGCCAGCGCCAGTGCTTCGTCGGCATCCACTACGTCGTTGCTGATGAGCGTGTCGGGCACCACCTGCAGCGGCACCTCCTCCTTGATGCCGAGATAGGAGCGCAGCGTCTGCATGGCATCCTCCACCTCCGCCTCGGCGTTCAGTCGGTTTGTCTCCTCTGTCAGCTTGCCCACCTCTAACTGAAGCATCTCGTTCTCGGTGATGCTGCCGCGCTCATAGCGGCGGCGGGCGTAGCTGAGCAGCGTGTCGCTCACGGCGAAGTTCTGCTGTGCTATCTCCAAGTTGGTCTGCGCCGAGGCCAATAGAAAGAAATAGGTGCTCGCACGCGAGGCCACCAGCTCCATCGTCTCGGCATACTGCTTGCGGGCGATGCTGTGGCGTAGCGGCTCTGTGCGCCGTGCCCAACGGAGGCTGTTATGGCCGAAGAGGTTCTGCTGGTAGCCGATGGAGAAGGGCACGCTGCTGTAGCCGTGCGTGCGCTGTTCAAACTCGTCGAGGCGCTGTAGGTTGTTGCGCACGAACAGGGTGCCGCCCGTGAGCGTCACGTTCTGGCTGATGCTCAGCGCGAGGTCGGTGCTCAGCTGGTTCTGTCGCACAAAGATATTGGTGCCGTCGGGCTGGGTGATGCTGTTCAGCTGCCGGTTGAGCGAGGGCGAGCTGCTCAGCGTCACCGACGGTAGGTAGTTGGCTTTGTGGTAGCGGTAGCTCCACTCTGCCGCCTCCAACGAGTGGCGCGCCGCCAGCGCATCGCTCGACTGCTGCTGTGCCAATGCGATAGCTTCGCTGAGCGTCAGCCGCAGGGAGTCCGTCTGGCCTGCTGCCTCTATGGACAAACAGAAAAGTGAGAGTATAATTAATCGTACCGTGCCAAACACCTAATCCGTTGATTCACAAAACACTTCGTCAATAGTACTTGTTTTCGTCCGTGCTAAATCGCACGCTATCCGTGCGCAACCGCACGTCTGCTAATATTGCGCAGCGTCACATGTTAGGAAGCCTAAAATACCCACAATAATACTGGAGGGCGCATCGCTGCGGCCTCCAGAATACCCGGGTTTACTCTCGTTTGAGTTATTATTTACTAACTTTACGTGGTGCAAAGTTAGGCATAAATGGCGAGAAAAGAGAAACAGGAAAGTATAATTCAGCCGTTGGCGGAGCATTTCTCAAAATAGTTTGAGCCTGTGCTCAGGCTTTGCCGGCAGAAAAGGTGATTTCGCGGCGAATCTTGCTGAGATAGGTCGGCGTGATGTTGAGGAACGACGCGATGTCCTTCAGCGGCAGCTGCTGCACGATTTGTGGGCAGCGCTGCAGCAACAGCTCGTAGCGCTGGCGGCCGTCGGTACAATAGAGACTGCTCATCCGGCTGTAAGTCTGAAGAAAAAGGTTCTGCATGATATACCGTCCCATGCGCTCAGCCTCATGGCTGCTGCGATAGAGTGCCTCCAGCCGCTCACCAGGAAACAGGGACACTCGGCACGGCATGACGGCCTCAATGGAAACGGTCGACGGCTTCGCTGTGAGGCAGTTGGGATAGTCGCACACAAACTCTCCCTCGAAGACAAAGCCGATGGTGTGTTCGTCATTGCCGTTGAAGTCGCGCTTGCAATACTTGAAACAGCCTTGCTCCACGAAGCCTATCCAGTGGGCGGGCTCACCTTCACGCTCCAGCAGCTGGCCACGCTGGTAGCTGACGATTTCGCCCTCGCGCTTGCACAGCTCATGAACGTACTGCAGGTCAAGGTCGATTGTGTAGGTGTTGAATGGTTCTGTCATGTGTCTCGATGTTTAGTTAATGAAAAAAGTAGCGCGGTACTGATTCCGCATCTGCTCCAGAGGCATCGCCAAACGCCGTTCTCGTAGATACAAGTCTCAGCCCGCGCCTCAACGCGAGCATCAACTTCTTTCTTCTTACGAGATAATTTTGGCGAAATTTCTGGAGCAAGAATCAAAAAGTCAACGCAACCTTATGTCGTGTAATGTCGTTCTATCCTATCATATTTGGTTATTTCTTATACTTTTTGTCGAACAGATCCGAGTGCGTGCCCGTGTTGAGCATGATGAGGACGAGCTCTGTGTCGTGCTGCTCCCAGATGAGCAGCCAGTTGGGCTGGATGTGGCACTCCCACTGGCCGCGGCGGTCACCGTGAAGAACGTGCGGTTGATATTCTGCTGGAAGTTTGCCCTCAGTGGAAAGGATGCGGATGGCAGTTTGCAATTTCTCCATGTCATAACCGCGCCGATTACATAACTTCATCTGGCGTTTGAATTCGCAAGTAAACTTAATCTTGTACATGGGGTTATCCAAGGCATTGCTTAAACAAATCATCCACATCTTTTGCCTCGTAGACGCGTCCCTCGTCGAGGTCGCGCAGTGAACGCTCGTAAGCGGACATGCGCTTGCGGCGCGGAATGGTGATTTTCCCAACACCCTTGACCATGCTGATGGCCTTCTTGATGTCCTTCAGCATTGACATGTCCTCGATGTCTACCAATATCTGCCCCTCTGCAGGTGCCATTGCTACGTTTGCCATATTTACATCGTTTTAGAATCCGCCGACAAAGTTACGCATTTTTTTTCTGATATTTGTGCCTTTTGCAGAAAAAAGATGGCGGTGCGCGACATATTTTGCATTATGGAGTAGCCAACAGCTCGTAAGGGATGTCGTCGCAGAGCATGGAGCAGGCCATTTCTTCTGCGGACAGCTGCTGGTCGGGGGTTGATGGCTGCGGCTCGGCGGTCTGCTGGGCTATGAGGGGTTTCTCGTATCGGGTGACGACGCACGTCTGATAGATGGTGTCATGGACGGTCTCTACTCGCATAATCGTGTCGTGCTGCACCACGATGCTTTGTGCCAACGGCTGGGCTTCGGGCTGCGACACTTTCCCCCGGATGCCATAACCGGCGATGAAGCTGACGAGGCTGGCGGCGATGGCGATGATGGCTGCAATGGAGCGGCCCTGACGGCGACGTGGCTGCCACGGGGCAACGCTCATCTGACTGTCAACGGCCTGGCGCTGACGGCGGGCCGACTGGATAATCTGTTCGTTACTTATTTTCATACTTATTCAGTTTTTTGCGGATGATGTTCATGGTCTTGTGGAGGCGCGACTTGACGGTGCCCTCGGGGATGCCGACAATCTCGGCCACCTGAGGGATGGTCAGCTCCTCCTGATAGTGGAGCGAGAAGAGTTGGTGCAAGGGTGCGGGCAGTTCGGCGAGCACCTGCGCTAAGGCTTCGTCGAGTGTGGATTGGTCGAGCTGCACTTCTATCTGCTGTTCGCTGATGGGTTCGGCATCGAGGGTGGCCAACAGCTGTGCCTCGTAGGCATTGCTGCGGTAGTGGTTGCGACAGATGTTGTAGGCGATGGTGAAGAGCCAGGTGCTGACACTGCGTCCCTCCTGATAACGGCTTCGGGCCTCGTAGGCACGCAGGAAAACGTCGTGCGTGGCGTCGGCAGCCAGTTCCTCGTCACCACCTAACTGAAGGAAGAAGAAACCCTTCAGCCTTCGGGCATAGCGGCGGTACAACTCCTCGAAAGCCTTGTCCCCCTCGGGGGATGCAAGGGGGGCTTTGTCTGCCGCCGCCCGTGAGTTGGCGCAGAGGTTTCAGATGAAAGATGCTCATTTCAGATAGCCATTGAATTCATCCACATCGTAGTTCTTCTTCTCCAACTGGCTGATGACATCGCTGAAGATGTCGCTGAGCCACTGATAGCGCTCCTTGTTGTGCTGCTTGTAGTAGGGCAGTTGGTCGCGCAGCAGCCTCATATAGTTCATGGCGTAGGCGTCGCCCTCGGCCGAACCCGAGAAACGCTGTGTGTTCTTCATCACAGGATGGAAACGCATACGCAGATACTCCAGGCGGTAGCGCTGCTCAATGTTGCGACGCTTCACGGCCCTGTTGTCGTAAGGCTTAGTGGAGTAGCGCATGGTCAGCCCCTCGTTGTAGAGGCAGGCCTTAAGTTCGTCAGGCAAGCCTTGCCCTATAATGTATTGCCACATATCGTGAGCCGATAGATAGACAGGACGCTTGGAGTGATCGAAGATGTAGCGCATGATGGCTGTCAGTGTCTTATCCTGCCACATAGACCACAACTGATTCCATACGTCATCGTTGAAGGGGATGCCAATGTGCTCAAATACATCTTTTACATACTTAGGCATCATGGCGGCATCCTCGTCGTAGAGAATCTTATCCTTGTGAACGCCCAACACATGCTGCAGGATGAGTTTGCCGACCATTTCACCCGGATGGGGAGCGATATAGACACCGCCTTCGTCCATGCCTTGCAGTTCGTTGAAGTGGTACTGCAACAACTCCTCGGGATACTGCCCGCTCTCGTAGTATTGGGTCAGCACGTTGGCCATCCTCACTGTGTCACGTTTGGGAATCAGGTATTGCGTCCACAATTCGTAATCACCCGCAGGAGCATCCTTGGGCAGCAGGACGATGGCAGAATCCGCAGTGAGTTCTCTCCTGTCGGTCGTCGTGGCGAGCATACCTTCATATTCGCAATAGTAAGCGGTATAACTGCCAGGAAGGGCATTCTTGATCCGTTCCAACAGCGGCATCATCTCGTCCTTGAAGTGCTGTATGCCAGCCTCCCAGTTCTTGCATCTCAGTCTAAACTCCTGGGTAGAGCATATCTCGAAGAGATTGCGCCATGCAGCATCGTCCTTAGGGTGCTGGGTCACGAAGTCGTTCCAGTAGTTGTACATGCTGTCCAACTTGTGGCTCCGGTCATCATCGTGAGGCCCACCAGCAATGTCATAAAAAACCGTTTCATGCTTTTGCTGTTCATTGTTTTGCTTTGTTTTGACAGCATACACACGAAACGGACAATCGTTCATTTTATTTTTCCATCGCGTCCATCACAAGAACATGGTCATTAGTACAGGAAGCAACGTTGTCTCACCATCCTTCTCGAAGTCCTTGGTGTATACAAGAAAGCGGTCGCTGATGCGGTCGGAGAATTTCTTACAGAACTCGTCGAGTGACTTGTGGGTTTTATAGCCTGACGACTTGACTTCCAGAGGCCACAGCTTAGCTCCTCGTGAGAGCAGGAAGTCCACCTCATAGTTGTGATTGGAGGTTGCTGATAGCCAGGTGTGGTAAAACAGCTTATTACCTGTAGCAGTCAACATTTGAGAAACAATATTCTCATAGACATATCCAAGGTTGGCAGACAGTTTGTCGGAAAGCAACTTTTGATAGATGACGTTCTCTGTTATGTCTTTGTCCCAGAAAGCGAGAGTGACGAACAACCCTGTATCGGCAACATACATCTTATACTGTTCATAGTCGGTATGCATAGGCATCCCTACATGCGGGTCGTTGGCATGGTGGGCAAAGTTGACGGTGAGGCTATCCTCCATATTTCTCAACAGCTCGTCCATCGTGTCCCTGTTTTCACTTCGGCCGAGCACACTTGTGGCTTGATAGCGCGAGGCATTTTTCGACAACTCCGAAGGTATTCCGCTAAATAGGCGTGACGCTTTGCCCGACGGGTCAATTTTCAGGAAGTCGTCAAAGTAAAGTTCTATGATTTCTCTCTTTACCGAATCGACGAGACTAAGGTTATTGGTACTCAGATACTCATTGACCGCCTGTGGCATTCCTCCGATAAGCATATAGAGGCGGAAGTCGCGCATGGCTTTACGAAAAGCTTGTTGAAGCGGAAGACGCTTCTCGTAGAACTCGTGCAGCAAAGGAACGGTCGCCGTGTCACCCATAGCCCAGCGGAACTCCTCGTAGTCCATAGGGTACATGGTAAGTCGAGTTTCTTCACTCGGGATGACAATGCCCTGAGTGTTTTTCTTTATTGAGAGCAGCGAGCCTGTTTCGATGTAGTCATAGCGATGGTCTTTCACCAGATATTTGATGGCTTGCCGTGCAGCGGGACATTTCTGTATCTCGTCGAAGATGATGACAGAGTGGCGTTCTATCAGCCTTACGTTGTAGATGAACTGGAGCTGTGTGAAAAAATAGTTCCGGTCTGAAATATGTTCCACAGCCTCCCAAAGTTCCGACGGTGCATCGGCGAAATCCACGACGATATGACTTTCGTACTCTTTGCGTGCAAATTCCTCGGCGATAGTAGATTTACCCACTCGCCTTGCTCCTTTGATGAGCAGGGCTGTCTTGCCATCACGTTCCTGTTTCCACTGGAGCATTGCATCGTAGATCTTGCGTCTGAATATCTTTGTATTCGATTCCATATTTTATTCTCTTATGCAGTTATGAGGGTGCAAAAATAAGCATTTTTGTTGGAATCCCCAAATTTATTCCGTCGAAATTGTACGGAATCCCCAAATTTATTCCGCCGAAATTGTACGGAATCCCCAAATGTTTCCCACCTCCTTCACCACCTTCGGCACAAAATATTCCAGATGTCTACACCGATGGAGAGCGACAAGGGATAGGCTTTCGTGCCGTCGGGAAGTTTGAAGAGTGGCGTGATGTTCTGCGAATAGTTGATGGTAAGTGGACCGAAAGCAGCGGTCGCCAACCACTGGACACCGGGGCGAGAGGTGTACAACAGTCCGACGCCTGTCTGCAGCGAGAACAGGTGGTTGCTGGTCTGGACGCCGATTTGCAACGGGATGCGTAGCGCGGTATAGTCCAGCCGGTCGCGCTGATGCTCTTCGTCTTCTGGAACAAAAGCCACGTGGTAACCATCTTTCTCCACGCTGTAGTTGCGGGCAACGTCGTAACTACTTCCTTCGATTTGCAAAGCAGCGGTGATGCCGACGTTACTTCGGTAGAGACTTCTGGACAATTGAAAGATGGTGAACCCGCAGTCAATCTTCTGGAATACGCCGCTGCGCAGCGGGAACTGCGCGTGGTGGTCGCCCATCATCCCACCGTTCAGCCATGAAGACCCAAACCATACCATCGGCGAAGGCGGGTCGTAACATACCCAGTCCTTGCCGTAGTGTTCAATGTCTGGGGCCAACAGCATAAGTGCCCCACCGATATACCACTTCGCAGTTTGCTGCCTTTCCTCGTTTTGTGCCATCCCCTGCTGGGCTAACAGCAGAAGCGCAACGATGATGGTTTGCCTTATTGTCATAGCGTATGGTTGTTTGTCGGCTGCAAATGTACTAACTAATGATGACATATAGGCTGGATGCTCCGTTAAAAAATGCTTTCTTCAGAAGAGAATGTGCCTGCTTGAAGGAAAAAAGTGCCGGTTTTGAGGGATATAGCGGCACCTTTGAGGGAAAAAGAAGGCCGTTTTTGTGAAGGCAGCGGGCGGGGACGATATTGGCAGCGCCCGCTGCCAATATTGGCGGCGGGCGCGAACAATGTTGGCAGCGTCCGCTGCCAACCTACTTTTCCCTATGGGGGCGTTCATCAGACTGACGAATGCCTTGCCGTATTATTTTTATCCGATGAGAACATCACAGCTCCACCTCCTGCACCACCTGCCCGTCAGAGAGGTTGATGATGCGCTGGGCGTAGGAGGCATCGCGCTGCGAGTGGGTCACCATGACGATGGTGGCACCTTCGTCGTGCAACTGGCTGAGTAGTTCCATCACCTCGCGGCCGTTCTTCGAGTCGAGGTTGCCGGTAGGCTCGTCGGCGAGGATGAGCTTGGGACGGGCGACGACGGCACGGGCGATGGCCACGCGCTGCTGCTGACCGCCGGAGAGCTGGCGGGGGAAGTGCTTGGCGCGGTGACTGATGTCCATGCGGCGCATGGCCTCCTCAACGCGCTTGCGGCGCTCGGCCTTAGGCATCCGCATGTAGAGCAGCGGCAGCTCGATGTTCTCCTCGACGTTGAGGTCGTCGATGAGGTTGAAACTCTGGAAGACGAAGCCGATGAGGCCCTTGCGCAGCTGGTCGCGCTGCGGCTCGGTGAGGTGGCTCACGTCCTGTCCGCCCAGCAGGTACTGGCCCTCCGTCGGGGCATCGAGCAGCCCGAGGATGTTCAGCAGCGTCGACTTGCCACAGCCGCTGGGACCCATGATGGCGACAAACTCGCCTTCATTGATGTCGATGTTCACGCCGTTAAGGGCGAGGGTGCGCACCTCTTCTGTCTGGAACGTGCGCTTGAGGTTCGATGTCTTAATCATATTTTTGCTATTCGTTTAATTCGTAGTTTAGTTCTCTTTGAGTACTTGATACGGTTTAATTCTCGTGGCCTTCCACACCTGATACCACAGCGTGAGGGCACAGAGGGTGAGGATGACGGCGATGCTCACGAGCGGAATCCACCAGGCGAAGCTAGTGCGGATGGTGTAGCTGGCCATGAGCCGGTGGATGACGAGCAGGCTGACGGGCAGCGAGGCCACGGCGGCAATGGCGAAGACCGTGAGATAGCGACGCGAGAGCAGCAGGGCGATGTCGCGGAAGGTGGCACCGTTCACCTTGCGCAGGGCAATCTCGCGGAAGCGGCGGCGCACGTCGAACATCATCAGGCCCAGCACGCCGAGGCACGTCACGGCGATGGCCAGCAGCGAGAAGGTGACGAAGATGCGGGCCGTGCGCTGGTCCTCCTTGTAGAGCTCCTGCCGCTGGTCCTCCACCCACTGGTACTTCAGCTCGCTGGTGCCAAAGAGCTCCATCTCGAGGTCTTTCAGTTCGCGGATGATATCCTCCTCGTGCCCTTCGGCCACGTCGAGCAGGTAGTTATGCCCCTCCATCTGGCGGGCATCAAACAGATAGTCTTTCTGCCCCGTCTCGAACATCAACAGCAGGGGCTTGACGGGCTCCGACTGACGGCCCGTGTTGAAGTCGCGTACCACGCCGACAATGCGGTAGGGTGGATTGCTGTTGCGGTCGGTCTCGCTACTCCAGAAAATGCGTTCGGCAAACTGCACGAGGTCGGTCTCGCGGTTCTTGATGCCTAATGCCTTGATGGCCGCCTCGTTGGCCACGCAGGCATAGTCCTCCATCGACAGGCTGTCGTCGGGCAGCACGCCCTCCACCAGTTGCAGGCCGAACATGCGTGCTGCCCCGCCCGTCATATACAGCATGTCGATGCTGCTGCCGTCAGCAAGCCCAACGGGGAAGCTGCCGTTGATGAAATCCTCATTCACGTCGATGCCTTTCAGGTAGGGCAATGCCTGTAGCCGCTGCCGCACGATCTCCGTCTGGCTTTTTTTCCTCTCCATCATGGCTTCCCATTCCCCCTGTGTCCACGACCCTCGGTTCGATGGCGGATAGATGACGGCGTTGAGCAGGCCCTTGGTGCGGAAGCCAGGGTCGGCGCTTAGCATCACGTGCAGCTGCCGCATAAAATAGATGCTGACGGTGAGCAGGGCGAGGGAGATGAAGAACTGACAACCCACTCCTAAAGCCTCACCCCAAAAGCCCCCCCTTCTGCCCCCGAGGGGGCTACTATAGTTTTGGCGGCAGAGAAGTCTATTGTAGCCCCCTCGGGGGCAGAAGGGGGGGCTTTGGGTTAGGCTTGTAATCAGTGGCAAGCCGAAGACTACGATGGCCGTCAATACCACGTCGAACCGCCATTGCGGCATCACCTCTATATGATAATAGGTGGCGAGCAGCGGCTCAGCCAGCTCTACGACTGTCCAAACGCCAATCATGGTGAGCACGGCCACAAGGAACGTCTCGGCATAGAGCTGTCCGAAGATATCCCAGCGCGAGGCGCCGAACAGGCGGCGCACGTGCAGCTCGTGGCGGCGGTGGGAGCGCATCACGGCAAAGAGGTTCACGAAGTTGAACAGGCCCACACCAAGCAGCAGCACGGCCACGAAGAGCAGCATCCACAGGTGGGCAGCCGAGGCAGTGGAAACGACGCAGGCATATTCACCCCAATAGCCTTTGGAGAAATTCTTCTGGAGCTCCTGCGTATAGGGTTGCAGGCCATAGCGTATGGGCCTGTCCATGAACATAGCTAACCGCTGCTCGGGCTGTCGCTTGTTGTAGTCGCTGACGCTGGCTCCTTCGCGCAGACGGACGACTCCGATGGTAAAACTGTTCTGTGGGGCGTAGAAGTCCTCGTCGCCGTAGTCGGCAATGTCGAAGCGGATGCTCGACTTGGTGCTGGGCTGACGGAACACGCCCACGACGGTGTTCACGTCGCCGTCGCCAACGGTGATGGTCTTGCCCACGGCACTCTCGCCGGGAAACAGCCGCGCAGCCAGCTCCTCGCTGACCATGCACTGACCCTTGGCGCGCAGCTCCAGCGTGCCTTCCACCGCTTCTAATGGATAGACCTGCGTGAAGGCGCTGTCCACGCTGAGGGCTTGGGGATAGAACGTCTCGCCCTTCTCCGGCGTGACGGCATACATGGCGCGCAGGTGGATGTTCGTCCAGCACTCCACGTCGCTCTGGTTCAGGACGGGCGAGACAAATTGCGACTCGTGGTTGGGGTCGAAAGTCTCCATGGGCCTCCAGTCGGCTTCCCCTTCTATCTGCGCGCAGCAGAGGAAGGTGCGGTCGAGGGCCGGCATGAAGTGGTCGATGGTCCACTCCTGATAGAGGTAGCGGCTGATGATGACGGTGCCGCTGAGCGAGATGATAAGGCCCAGCAGCGACAGCGCCGTGTAGCCCTTCATGCGGGTGATGATGCGAAATGCTTGTTTCATTCTTTTTCTTCTTAGATTGTTACAACCTAACGATGGCAACAACTGTGCCAAAACGCGAAAGCGCTGATTCTGTGAGAAATACGTTTTTCGATGTGCTTGCGTCAGCGTGCGTATTCGCTCGATGGTGTGCGGATTAGCACGCCTTTACAGCTGGATGATGAAGGTGGTGCCTTTGCCCTGCTGGCTCTCCATGCGGATGGTGCCGCCATGCTTCAGGATGATCTGACGGCAGAGACTGAGGCCGATGCCTGTGCCGGAGGGCTTGGTGGTGAAGAAGGGGATAAAGGCATGGTCGATGACGTCGGGCGACATGCCACAGCCGTTGTCCTTGACGCGGATTTCACCCTCGCCGTTAGCAGAGAGCAGTACCTCGGTGGCTCCACTCTCGTAGGCATTGCGCACAAGGTTGATGAGCACCTGCTCCAGCTGTGAGCGGTCGGCCGTCAACTGCCCTGTGCCTTGTGTCTTCACTTCCGGGTAGAGTCCTGTGATATGCTCCAAGAGTTCGTTGATGGGGAAGGTTGTCTTTACAGGCGTTTTGATGCGCGTCAGCTGGCGGTAACTCTCTACGAAGTCGAGCAAGGAGTGGCAGCGGCGGTTGATGACGGCAAAGGCTTCGGCCCCCTCCTGACCTCCTCCCGAAGGGGAGGAACTTAGCGTCTCGCTGATGGAGATGATGGGCGTCAGCGAGTTCATGATTTCGTGGGTGAGCACGCGGATGAGCTGCTGCCAGGCCTCCATCTCCTGCCGCTGCATCAGCATCGAAACGTCCTTCAGCGCTACTACCAGGCGACGCTGCCCGTCAATACGCAACAGCACCGTGGAGAGGGCGCACCCGTCCACCACCTCGGCATGGTCGGCAATGGCCTGGAGGATATGGGGAGGAAGAAAGGCCCCCCCTACGGCCCCCGAGGGGGCTTCTATAGTTTTGCTATCAGTAGTTGAGACTATCGTAGCCCCCTCGGGGGCAGAAGGGGGGGCTATTTTCTTCGCTGCATGGTTCATCCAGTCGATACGCCCATCGGTAGAGCAGACGAAGAGGGCGGTATCAACGTTCTCGGTCAGCTGTCGCAGGTATTGCAACTGGCGCTCGGCTTCAGCCAGCCGTGCATGCAACCGCTCGTTCTCCTTCTCCGTCTCGCGGTAAGCATAGAGCAGACGGTTCGTGCGGCTATAAAGCGAGGCGCATAGCCACAGCAGTACTGCACCCAGCGAGATGGAAGGCCACAGCAGACGGGCGTGTATGCTGACGGCCAGACATGCCATCAGGGCCACGAGCCTAACGATATACAGGAGATATGTTCTCATTTGCTCAGCTTTCTGTAGAGTGCAAACCTCGTTATACCTAATAGCTCAGCAGCACGGGTGACGTTGCCGCCCGCTATCTGCATGGCCCGTTCGATGGCTTCCTGTTCCAGCCGCTCCAGGTTCAGCGTCTGCGTCTGAGTCGTTCGGTGAGTCGGTTCTTTCAGTACGAAGTCCTGGGCACAGAGCGTCGGCCCCTTGGCCAACAGCACGGCGCGCTCCACGGCATGCATCAGCTCGCGCACATTGCCTGGCCACGTGTGGCGCAGCAGCCGCTGACGGGCATCGCGATTGAGCGTCGTCACCACCTTATTATATTTGCGCGCGTAGGTCTTGAGGAAGTGCTCGGCCAGCAGGATGATGTCCTCGCCACGCTCGCGCAGCGGGGGAATGGTGAGCTCGATGGTGTTGATGCGGTAGAGCAGGTCTTCGCGGAAGCGCCCCTCGCCGACCTCGGCGTGGATGTCGGCATTGGTGGCGCAGAGCAGGCGCACGTCGATGGGCGTTGTCTGCGTGCTGCCAAGGCGCGAGATCTGGCGACGCTCCAGCGAAGCCAAAAGCTTCGCCTGCAGAGAAAGGGGCAGGTTGCCAATCTCGTCGAGAAAGAGCGTGCCTCCGCTGGCTGTCTCCATTCGCCCGGCTTTTGCCTGTCGCGCATCCGTAAACGCCCCTTTCTCGTAGCCGAAGAGCTCGCTCTCGAACAGCTGTTCGGGCACGCTGCCCAGGTCGATGCTGACGAAGGGCTTTGCCGCGCGTGTGGAGAGGGCGCACAGCTGTCGGGCGATGACATCCTTGCCCGTGCCGTTCTCGCCCAGGATGAGCACATTGGCATCGGTCGGAGCCACCTGCGCCACCGTCTGCAACACGCGCTGCATCACCGGACTCTCGCCGATGATGGTGGGTGCCGCCGCAGCGCCGAAGGGCGATGCCGCCACCTCCATGCGCTGCTCCAGCAGGCGGTTCTTGTGCCGCTCGCGACTCAGCTCGATGCCCGCAAAGAGCGTGGCCAACAGTTTGGAGTTGTCCCACGGCTTGGTGATGAAGTCGGTGGCACCACTCTTCAGTGCCCGCACCGCCTTGTCGGCATCGGCGTAGGCCGTCATCAGGATGACCACCGCCTGTGCGTCGCGGTGCAGGATGTGCTCCAGCCACTCGAAGCCCTCCTCGCCGCTGATGGCATCGCGGCGGAAGTTCATGTCGAGCAGCACCACGTCGGGGTGCAGCAGGTCGTAGAACCGGTCTATCTGTTCGGGCTGTGTGGTCACGCGGATGTCGTCCACCAGCGGCTTTAGCAGCAGGTTCAGCGCAAAGAGGATGTCCTCGTTGTCGTCGATGATGAGCACCTTGCCCTTCTTCTTCTCTTCCATTTTCCTTCGTTCGAAAAGTTTGCTGCAAAGATAAGGAAAAATCTTCACATAGCCCGCCCTTTCAGCCGAAAAATGCGACCATCGCCTCCCGACACCCTGATTTTGTGCGAATCCGCACAACTTTGTGCGTTTTCGCACGCTTTCGCAGCCCTCTCTCGTTGGCTCTTTTTTGCAGGTTTTCAGAAGCCGAGTTTTCCGAAAAAATTCAACAGGAATGGCCTTTTTACCCCTCCATATTTCGAAAATTCTGCGCAAAAAACTTTTTGGCCGAAAAATCGCGAGTTTTGAGAGGTTCTTCTATCGCTCTGTCTTTCAGTTTGTTAGCAATAAAACGGGAAAATTTTCCGTTCGTTCGCTTTCAAAAGTCAACGCCGCAGAAAAATTTGGCGTTGACTTTTGAAAATTTGGCGTGCTTACAGAAGTGGGAAAAGACGCAAAAAATGGTCAAAAAACCTGCACAGAAGGGTGTGTTATGTGCAAAAAACGGCCTTTTCAGCCTCCCGATTTTGTAAACCGAGGTCAGGTTGAGGCCTCAAAAGGTCTCAAAACGGCCATTTTTCACTCCAGAATGCATCGCCGCGATGAACTAATTTTTCGTGTCAAACTTTCGTGACGCTCCTGTCAAGAGTTTTGTACATTTCCACACCACATTGGCTCGCACCAAATCAATCTTCTTCGCCTCGCCACGCTTGCCCGAAATAGCATAGTATTTCGCCACGCTCTTAGGCAAAATCTCCGAGAACAGTTTGCGAATCCTGGCGCACTTCTCGTTGATAGAGTTCATTGTCGGGTTTGTTACGTCCTCTATGCTCTGCATCACCCTGTCCGTCATGCCGTATGGCCTCAGCAGTAAATACAATGACATCAGTTCCTGCCTGTAGTCGGGCAGATGCTTCAGCACGATTCCCTCTGGGTGCGATAGGAACAGCAGATACACTGCCTTTACCAATGGTTCCATCTTCACCTCCGTATCCACCCCGTCTGCCAGAACAATCTTGTAATCCTCTGTCACCATCAACTGCGGAAACTGTTCCTCCTCGTTCATTGCCGCCACAATTTCAGCATCGTCCACACCGTATGCCTTCAACTTGCGCACCTTCTCCTTCACCTCGTCCAAAAGAATGGAGCAATGGAACTGCACCAGTTCTTTTGAAAACATCAGCTGCATTTGCTTATCCATATCCATATCCATACTTGCATGCTTTTAGAATCCCATAGCATCCATCATCAAATCATAGACTCTTGGATCTGTCGGCATATCGCCATACATCCCATCCGTCAATGCATCCCAGGAATCTTCTTCCGTCCACTCATAGCTACGGTCATCGCAGCCATCACACTCGTAGTCATCGTACTTCTCGAAAGAGTCATCATAAAAATCTTTTGCCATATTCGCTTCGATTAACAACAGGACACTATGTTCTGTTTTCTGATGCAAAGGTACGGCATGATAACGAACACTATGTTCGTGTGGACAAACAATCTTGTAATTGTGTTACTAAAGGAGCTACAAACTATAGCACCTTTACAAATTTACAACCTCACCGCAATAGCTTCTAGTGTGCAGAATAATTTGCATCAAGAGGACTTTGTGCGGTCATTTTACATTTTCAACTATTGAACAAATCACTGTCTTATAGAAATCTACAATCATTTCTGATGTTATTTTTAAGTACCCCATACCACCATGGGCAATTTGAGTATTACGGATATATTTCAAATCAATATATTTTTTTACTTGAGTTCTTGGTAATTTAAAGATCATCATAAGAACAGAAACAACTAATGAAATGTCACTATTGGTGGCTTCACACATTCCTGAGGGTGTTGATATTGGCTGGGAACTAAATTCCGATACATCCGTCACGGTACTGCGATTTCCGTTCTGAGTACGTTTGAAAAAGATATGTCCAGTTATTAATTGTTGATATTGATCTTTATTATTCTTTGAGCACAAGAACACCTTCAAAGTTTTCCCCTCTCCTGTAGAAAGAAGCTCATATTCCAGATAGTTTTTAATAAAGTCTTCTATAAAAACAATCTCTGATAGTAAAGCAGCTCCAAGTAAATCTTGGTCGTTCTCCCCCTGATCTCTAGACAACAGATTAATAACACTATCCAATTGGGCTACTAATGGTACAATACTTTTTAGGTTATTCTGTTTATTTACAATTTCTTTAAGATAAGACATTCCGCATGCTTGACTTATTGCTCTTGTAAACTCTTGAAACAATCCTAAAGATTCTTGACGTTTAAGATTCAAATCAGGCGATTCTTTCATTGTATATCCAGATGTTCCAATTTTAAAGATTTCCTCTTTCAGATTCCAAATCTTATTTGATGCAGTAAAAACAACAATTTGGTTTCCTGCATTAATTGCTCTTATGTATTTGGCAACTTCATGTCCTGAAAGATTAAGTCTCTGCCCTTTTTCAAAGTCATCATCATGCAGGCGCAAGTCTAATAAAAAACAATCAGCATCGATATTATCAACGAATTTGTTTATACTAGCAATTAATTCTTCTCTATCCTTATACTCTTTAAACCTGTCATAAACACGAAACTCTGCCCCTGAGTTTTTAAAAATCTTGGACAATAACATACCCCAACCTTTATCATATTCATCATCTATGTACGCAATTACCTTACCAGCAATGCCCCTTATCTTTGGTTCTGCTCCGTTCCTTCTTTTCCAGCTTTTTGAAAACTGTTCTGCAGTACCAGTTTTAGCTATCAGGTACTTGAAGTAGAGCATTGATGTAAACGACTTCGAGCCAACTATAGGCATTTCTTGTTCCCCCCAGTTGATAACGTCGTTTGCCCATCGCATAACAGCCCATTCATTAGCGATGGAGTGGTGAGTTGCATAGTTTGCTGGACGAGGAATTAGTATCCTATTAAGGAAGTCGTTAAACTCAGAATCCGTAATGTCTTCAACGGAGAGAGTCTTAATCCCACCGACAAGGTTGGAAAGACTATTAGTGCGAGTTGAATAGATGCCTGGTGAAAAGAGCAATGAACCCATTTCAGATAGTTTTGCAACTTGTTTAGTTTCCTCTGGGCCAACAAATAGAATGGGTTTATTTGTGTGTTTCCAATCGGGTGTAAGCCTAATATGAGCAGCAACATTTAATCCTGTGTATTCGATTGGATTGTACTCAGAAAAAGAGTAAGGTAAAATGATTAAATCAAAAGAGCTTGTCGAAAAAATTCTTCCCAACTCACGACATACAAAAACGTCGTAATCATTTTCATCAATAGATGGTTTTATGATTTCCGCTGTCAAATCTATATCTTCATCCCAATCATCATTAATGAAAGAAAAAGGAATGTTGTTATTATGAAGTAATAGGATTTTCATATTTTCAGTATTCTATTAATTTTATCATTAATATCTTTAAAACTCATATGACCAAATTCTTTTTCCAATTCATTGAGTGTTTGGATTTCATCATCGTTTAAATTTTCTATGGTAGGCCATTTTTCCAAGGTTGCACCATTAACCCATAGTAATTGAGAATATCGTTCCAGAAAGGCAATTTCCCAGTTTTCTCCATAAAGCATCCTTTCCAGCAAATGACTTTCAATATCATCTGCCAACAGCATTTCAAAGAAATCAATAGTTTTCTTAGAATAGAACAAGTTAGCACTAACCAAAGCTTCTTTACCGTTATTGGTTATGCGATTGGTAGGATTCCCCCCACTGAAAAGTATCAAACATTTTCCGCTTTTGGAGAGGATATCACGGACATCCTTTACTTGCCCGTTATTATCAAGTAAAGAGTAGTGAATGGCAACAATATCATACGATAAAATTTCATTCACATCTAACTTAATATTTCGTGTTATATTATCTAATGAGCAAAGTTTGTCAAACAAGTCTTTACCCAATTGATTCTTTTGGCGCATAGGCCTATCATCAACTATTAATATCTTTTTCATTATAGGTAAAATCTAAAACAATACTTAAACCCATCGCAATTCTTAATTTTAGTTATTTCAGGTTCTTTTGAAATGTCTGCATCTTTAAGATAATCAATGCGAGCAAAGTCCTTTTTCCCCTTTATCTTGAAACGGCTTTCTATAAAAAAGTCGCAAAGACTTACTAATTTCTTTTTTATATCTCCTATTTGTCCAATGTTACCTTTAAGCATCAATTTGTCATCTTTAACATTCTTGTCAGAAAAAGAGCCTAATTGGTCTATGCAAATGTCGACAAACTTTTCCGCTTCATTGCCTTCGTCGTGAATCTCCGCATAAATATCAACTCTATTATGCTCAGACAAACGAGCTAAAATGTTATCTTTTACCAAATATAAAGCAGATTTAAACTGTCTTGTACAAGTATAGAATTCAACACCCTGCAATGTCTCTAATTTCTGAGCATTAATCTCATAATCTGCAGATGCAAAAATTCTTTTAACATCGTTATATAAATCGTTACCTCTAAACTGTATTTCTTTCTTAAAGAGCAAGCCTATTTCTTCGAAATAACCTAGTACCTTCTTATTTACAATTGGCCTTAACTCTTCGGGTAAAATAGATAAAGGCATCGCGCCTGGTTGTTTGTCAGGATTTTCGTCCATCCATTTTTTCAAGGCATTTGGAGGGTAACTATACCCTAACTTTATGTCATTTTTTCCATATATTCCCCATCCCTTTTGATTGGCTTTATATTCTTTTCTAAAGAGAAAATTTTGGATCATATAATATAGAGACTGGTTACATTTGTATATACGATTATTTTTGTCAACGTCTCGTTGTTTTACGTAGAAATCCTCTTCGCATTGCTTCATAAAATCATCATAAGACGAATACGCAAAACTGCCATCAGACGTTTTGTCCCATGTGTGTGTGGTGTATTTTAATGCAGAAGAACTGCTCGAAAATAGTTTTAAGAAGTTTACGATTTCCTGGGGGGCATGTATAGTTGAACCCAAATCTTTTTTATTACCCGAATTAGCATGACCAATTTTGGCATCAGATGAACAATGAGACGCAATAATCTCTTCCAATTTTTCCATTGTGACAAAATCTTTAAGTCGATCTTCTGTCACAAATTCCTTGTTTTTACGTTCAAGTTCTCTTCCGATAAGCAGAATAATACGATCACGGTCTGAAGCAGTCAGCTTCGGATCGTTAAGGAGTGCTGTTATGAATTTGTAATTAGAAGTACTCATAATGTCAAATATTTATTTGTATTCGCGGCTATATTATTGTTGTCTGATGCTTTGCTCATAATACAATTCAGCTGCATCTACACCATTTTCTTCCCAAATGTCCAGAATAGCCTTGATGTCCAAAGTGTCTTCAACTCCATAATGGGAGTTTTCAAAAACTTCTATTGCTTTATCTAATCCTTTCCTTGCCCATATGTCAATAATTTGACTTATGGTCTTGTTAGGAGCTGGGTTGTGGGTTGCATCTGCATGTTTTCCTCTATGAATAAGCCAAAACCTTCCTTTTGTTGACTCGCATAATGAAATATACCATTTCCACGTGTCAGAATAACCTAACAGTTTAGTTATTTTCATTTGCATCAGAATACTTTTGCTTATGAAAACAGGCATGTATTCCCCATTAATTTCCATCTTACCTTTATAATTACCAGAGCCGGTAGTCTGCAAATCCTCATCATTGATGTGAAGTTTGAAGGGGATGATAGAATTAATGGCAATAAATCTATCCAATTCATAGGTGAAGATATAACTAAGTCCTTCACTTTTAGAATTGTGCATAATAGTATTGCCTGAGAGTTTGTCGAACTGCTCTCTTAGCTTCAAATAGGTCGTGTCATATTCTCCCTTTATCATTTTAAGATAAAGAAGTTTTCCGCTGAGAACATTTTCAAGGATTGGTTCTCCCTTTTTTATATAACCTTTCTCCGCCTTATATTTAGGGTAGAACTTGCTGTAGGCTTCGTTATATCCATATCTTTGCCAAATATAGAGTAGTTGTCGTATTTCTCGGACGTAATTTCTTGTAACATTCGTTTTTTCATTTACTGTTACTCCTGTTACTTCCTGACGCTCGTTCCTCTTCTGCAAGCGTGTCTTCTTGTCATTCAGAGAGAAATGTTCATCTGAGACAATACGGTTTAACTCTTTCATGAACTCGCCATCTGCCGAATAGACATACTGCATACTACTGAAGGTAATGTCATCAGCATAGCGTGAATAGTTCAGGCCAAATCGTTTTGCTAGTCCTGACAAACGTCGATCAAGACGCTCGCAAATCATATTTGTTAATATGGGTGAGGTGGGAGCTCCCTGAGGTAGAACGAATCGGCCATCAGACGTTTTCATACAGCATAAACCTGCGACAACATCTGCTATTTCCTTTTTTAAGTTATACGGTGTAGCTTGCAAGCGAGCCCAAATGCGAGCCTGTTGAATGCTGGGAAAGAAATCTTTCATGTCCAGATTGAACACATAATTTCTTCCGACATGGTTGTTGGCATTGTCCACAACGGATTTGCCTATTACAAAGCCGCAGACGCATGGTTTTGGTTCATACATAGCTTCAAACATAACGTTTAGATATGTAAGAATGGACATAAGGCCTCTACATGGTGCAGAAATTTCTCTCTTACCACCACTTTTCTTGGGTATAGAAAAGGATTTATATCTTTTCTCGTGATTTGGATTGCAGTAGAAATTAAGAGCTTTCATGGGAATAGGATAAGCTCTGTCTTGCAGGTCATCTGCCTTCAAGTCATTAAGCAGACGAAGCAGATCTGATTTGGTCTGCAACGATGCGATGCGTTTTCTTGTTTCTAACTTATCCATTTCTCTGTTGTATATGAAAGCGGTCTTCTTATAATCTTTCAGGTTCTACGTTTTCTTTGTATATAATAATCTTATTTGTGTTCTTATCTACCTTGTCTTATAAGAAGAGATAACCATACAAATATGAAATAATAACAATCTAACATTGTTCTTACCCAGTATTGCTACCAGGCCACCTGTCAAATACGACGGGCTACAAGTCAAAAGTTCGTTCCTGTCAGACTATTCAAAGACCGCTTTTTGTTTTCTTTGTGCAAAGGTACGAATTAAACTCGAAGTCTATGTTCGCACTAATATTATTTTTTCCTAACGAGGCGAATTGGGAGCTTGTATCCGGGAAATACTTGTGTCGTATCTTTCCAGATACCATTAAAAGAGTTGCCTAAAGATGCAGCATTATAATCAGATTCTTTGTCTTCATTTTTAATCCAGAAGTATGAAATAAATTTCATGATAGGTGCTTCTTCTTTTCCAATTTCTTTATATCCTGTATATGAAAATGTAATAGATTTGCCATTTGGGCCAATACAATAGATTGTATCGCCATCTTGTTTGAAGCGGCACAAATTAAACAACTCAACACATTGGTCGATTGTTGGTATATCAAATTTAAGGGCTTCTAAGTAGGCCTCATAATCCAAATGTTTATTTGTCATCCCGTATTCTTTCGCCCACAATGTTCCAGATGGTAATTCAAGATCAACGAATTCTGTCTTACCATCACGTAATTCAATAGGTGTTTCATCCTCTCTATCTTTATATCCCATGCGATATCCATCTGCATACACTTTTGCAAATGCTTCTTTCAGAACGTTCGAAACATTCTTTTCTGCGTAGTTGCTAGCCTTTTCGTTCAGTTCAATCATATTGCTCATTTTTGTTTTCTGCTGCAAAATTACTAAATAATGACGAATTGTATGTTCGTTGAGATAACTTTTTATACTTCTTTATCTAATATCATGCTCAGATACTCTGTTCCTCCTTTGTTTGCACACATGAACTTATGTACAGAGAGAAGAGACTCTGACAGCTGAGACGTGCGAGAATCTTCATAGTCCAAAGTCTGGGCTTTAACGTTCAAGATATACTTTCTGCACAAATTCATGGCGTATTTCAATACCGTTGGATCTGAGACTTCAGCTGCTTCGAGACCTTTTACTAAGTCTTGAATCTTTCCACCTGCGTGCAAGGAGATCAAGAATGCACCGTCCCATTTAGTCGGCTTCTCTTTATCTATATTACCTTTAACTAAGATCTCATCCCTGTCAAGCATATCGCTTAGTTCATCAATATAGGCAATAGCAGCTGTTGTGAGGATATTAAGTGATGCTCTATTGTAGGCATTAATAATCTTCTCGAAAAGATGATTCCAACTATAGACTGGCACATCAAACGTTGCAATGCTGCAATGATTCAAAACATACAACTTTGACATATCAAAGTCGAGAATTCGTCTATGGCCGAAATTCACGGATGCTCTAAGATATGAAGCACTTCCATAGCCCAGATTTGAAAGAATCGTTATTTCGACATTTCGTCCAGGTATTTCAATTTTATTGATTACATAGCCAGTATAGCCATGTGGGCGATACAACAATTCTTTTGGATTATCACCCTCTGGAATATTATCGGTATAAAGCCCATATTTGTCAGAATAGCAGAGACACTTAGTGTACTGATTCTTATGCTCTTCCCAGAAACGTGTTGTCTTTCTTATTGCCATATTATTCTTTATTTTTTTGTTTACGGTGCAAAGTTACGACATGTCAACGAACGCTATGTTCGCATTCTAAAAATACTTGATGGACATAGTCTTTCGACTACTCTTTTTAAGATGTCATCATCCAGCCCCACGTCGGAGAACGGTTGGGCATAGCTGATGAACCCATCCTTGGTTATAAAGAACTGGATGCAGGAATAGCTTCCTGTCCCTTGCAGATAGTAATACACGCAATAGTTGGGAAGATGTTCTACTATATTGGTAATCTTCACATCCAAATCCGAACAGATGGACTCTACATTATTATACAATGTACCCAGAACTTCACTCGATGGTGTGTACCTGAATGAGCATAGCGGAGTCAAGTTGACTTGTATCAGAGAGAGAATTTGTACTATTCCGTCTAGGTTGTCACCAACCATGTATCTGGTGAACAAGCCCGCTTTGTTATAGAAACATTGCACCAAGTGGCTCTGCTTTTGGTTGTCTTCAACGTGATACCATTCGCAGTATTGTTTGCTTTCGACGCCTTTCACTACACATCCGGCATTTTTCAACTCATCAGAAACCGCCCAGTATTTAGCTTTCAGATAATTGGGTGCTCCACTAGGGTGATACGGAGTTTCTGGCACGTCTGAAAACGAAAGGTATTCTTCACGAGGTTTCGCTGTCTTGATGATAGGAGCCACTCGTAATTTGGACATCGGGGTGACATTAGGCATGTTGCAGCCATAGAGCACATGACTTGCACGAGTTGTGACCGTATACGTCCATCTGAGATTGTCGTTACTCAGTCCTGTCCTGCCTGTATAATCCACGAACACGGTGTGCCATTCTCCACCCTGTGACTTGTGACCAGTGATAGCATAACCATATTTCACACGCAAAGCGTTATAGTACGGGTCTGCCTTAAGCAACTCCTTAAATTGCTGAGAATTTCTCTTAAGACTTGGATGTCGCATGCAGAAATTGATATAAAGTGCCTGTATCTGTGTAAATGTTAAATTGCCATCAGCATCATCCAACATGCTTTCAATAATCTTACAGGTCTTCTCCTTTCCGTCATCCAACATAATGCGGACATTTCGGAATGCCAATGTTATATTCTGTCTTATTCGCTCACGTCCAACAGTAACGTATACAGGCGCAGATTGGTGTTCTGTATCTCCAACGACGTCTGCAATCTTAATGAAATCACCATTCATTACCTCTAGCCCATAATTGTTGCTGACGACCTGAAGGATGTCACCTATCACAATTTGCTTTTCTCCAGGATAAAGGATCTCTCGAACAACGTAATTGTAGTCCCGCGCCTGACGGTTGCTGAAGGTGATGATGACAGACTGACCTGTTTCAGGCTTCGGATACAGACTGAGCAGTTGTCTGGGCATATTGTATCCTTCGATGTCAATCACCTCATTCTCTTTTCTGTCAAAAACAAGATTATTTCTATGTACAGACTCCAGCAGTGTACGTATCTTCATGGCATTGTCCAATATGGCACTGCCTTCGTTTTGGCGCACAACATCTGTCAGTTCTGCAACCATCACTTTCATATTGTTGTCATTGAAGAATTGCTGGTCCAAGGCATTCGATACATTGTCACCTACGGGCGGCAACTGCATGGGGTCACCGATGAAGATAACCTTTCCGCCTCTATGCGGTGCAACGTAAGCAAGGAGGTCGTTAAGCAGACTTCCACTCCCAAACTCAAACAACTCGTTGTGATCTTCACGAGTCCAAATCATTGAAGATTCATCGACTATGCAAATACGGTCTTTAGTCGTATCCTCTGCGTCTTTCAATGGGAAGATGTACCGAATATCATCAGAATCTTCTTTAGTCTCGATGGTATCCAACTCGTAGATACAACGATGAATAGTATTAGCTTCCCTTCTGGTCTTAATACTAAGAACTCTGGCTGCCCTTCCTGTTGGTGCCATAAGGATAGGCTCTTTTTCACGTTTTGCCACCTCCTCTATGATGTGACTAATCATGGTGGTCTTGCCAGTACCGGCATAACCTTTGAGAATGAATACAGGAAAATCGTTGTCAAGAAATACTTTGACGGACTCTAATACCTGCTGTTGCTGTCTTGTCAACGTCATACTATTCGTCATTTTATAATTGATACAACTCGCCATCTTCCATCTGGCATCTTCTTAGCCTTGGCATTTACTAAGTCGCCTGTTTTGAGGTTATTGGCCTTAGTAATTTTTTCTGGCACGAAATACAGATGGTCAATAAAGCAGAACTCGCCCTGTGCAGGAAAAGATATCGTGCCACTTATAGTACATGCATCAGCACTGTTAGGCTCATTGTGGGGTTTCCTGTCTTTTTGCGATTCGTCCCTCTTGCCTGTGGGATGAATAGTCAAAGCTATCTTTCTGTTTTGACTCTCATAGACTCTCACAGAGAACACATCGCCTGCAGAAGCCTTTCTCAATAATGGGGTCACTGAAGTGCGTATAAAAATCTGCTTCTGTTTGTTTACAAGGCAGGCCTTTTCTTTCCCAGCATGATTGGACACAATTCCGTGGTAAGAAAGTTCTTCAACGGGAATATCTGAATACGCAAACTCTTCAGCCTTCGCAATATTGTTGCGATAGAACTGTTTTGCTTGATTAGAAGGAACAACGCCCAACAGTTTGTTCTGAAGCAAATAGGCATCACCTGAGATTTTCCATCCATTAGCCTTGTATGTTTTCACATACTGATCTACCTCGTAGGCTGCCTGTTCCTTATTTGAGTCCAGTATTAGATTAGCTAGGCCCAGTCGAAGTTCGCCAATATACTCTTCTTTGCCCATCATGGTCATTGCCTTGCAATACAAAGAGATTTTGACTTCATCATCCTCGCATATATCGCCAAGATGCTTCCATATAAACCATTCGGGTGTTACACGGAGGATAGATTTATATTCATCGATGGCCTTTTGAGTATCCCCCTGCCAATAGTATAACTGGGCGATATACATTCTTATGAATCTGTTGTTTGGGCACTTCTCTTTTATAGTCACAAAGAAAGGGAACAACTCGTTCACGAATTCAACCGTGTGGCGGGTCTTCAACTCCTTGTATAGCCGTGTGGCTACATTTTCTGCCAAAGATTGAAACTCGATAGACTTACCATTTGCTGTAGAACCCTTTGCTGGAAGGAAATCTTCATCACGCAGACTGTCCAGTTTCCACATTTGGCAGAACTCCACAAATCTGAAATCGTTCTCATGTTTCTTTTTTAGGTTTGCAGCTTGCATCATGATACATGAGTGCAACACACTGGGTTTGTAGGAAGCAAAAGACAGGTAGGAGGCTAATGCTTTTCTCATTTCCAACGAGGACAGTTTGCCCTCATAGGCCTTCAAATATCTGTATATGGTCCATCCGCAAGTTTCTTCAAAATAGAATGGTATCTCCTTTGCCTCAAAATGAGGTAAAAGAACTTGATAGGCCTCATCGTATTTCTTATCTTTACCCAACTGATATGCCTTAGCTATATCGGGGGCAATGGCCTTGATATGTTCCTGCGAGTTGATATCCATTAGTCTTGATATTGTTCTAAATGTGTGATTAAGCGATTCTTGATTTCTTGCCTAATAGATTGGGGAGATAGGACAACGAGGTTACCGCCAAAAGAACAAAGTTCTCGGATAAGTTCAAAATTGGGGATACAGTCAATGCTGAAAAACATCCCTCCATTCAAACTTGGGTATTGCTCATGAAATCGGTCTTCTGCCACTCCTTTGTATGGAGTGTAACTTTCGTGAATAGGTTTGGTATGCACATATCCTTTCGATATGTCATTTACCCAACAGACAATATGCTCACAAGGGCGCTCTTCGTATAAGGTTACGCCAACAATATCCTCAAACCGCTCGTAGAGATCTTCTGGACATGTAATATATTTTTTCTCGCGCAATGACTCCACTTTGTCAATCCTGTCCAGTGCGAAGGTGAGTATCTTTTCGTCACTGTCAGCAGCCCCTAATAAGAACCATCTTTCATTATACTGCTTCAAGAGGTAGGGGTGGAAATCAATACTTCTAACGGTTTCATCGTTAAAGGTATGATATGAAAGACGTATAACGACCTCATTCGATATGCTGTCAAATAGCGTTCCGAGGAGATTGGAGTTCTGCAGATAGGGATTGTTGGCAAAACTAATAATCTGCCTGCGCTCTTCGATGTGCAGTCCAATCTTAAAATCTTCAAGCCAGCAAAAATTATCCAGACCAGTGAACTGGCCTATGGTACTCAATACCTCACGAAGAAGGTTTTGCTCTTCAAGACTTATCTCCTTCTTGAATATTGAGAAAGAACAATTGCTGTAATGAACGCATCGCTTACCGTTTTTGTTGAAACGTTCTATCGGTGCAGAGAATGGAGCATATTCAAGCGTGTTGATGTCCTTCTCGATACAACGCTGTGTCACCTCGGGAAATCCATCCTCGTAAAGCATGTCATTCACCTTTTCCGTAAGATCGTGTATGTCATAGAAATGATGGTAGTCAGACAATAGCCTGTCTAAATACTTATATCTTATTAGTGCATTCTTATTCGTCGGCATAATATCTGAATTTTGGTGCAAAGATAAATGTCCGTAGCGAACTCTATTTTCGCTATTTGAATTTCTTGTGCAAAAATACAACATTTTTTTCATTCAAATGTGTACAAGAGCAAAAATTGTGACATTCACAAGCCTTGTTGTTGTTTTTTTGCTTGGTGTAAATGGAAAGAACTCCTATTTTTGCAGCATCAATATTGTAACAATTCCAAAAACATTACGATTATGAAAAGCTAATGGTGACATTGATGGCTGTCGTATTCGCCATCGCAGCAAACGCTCAGAACAAAACCAGCTACTACAACCAGTACGGCAGTAGCATAGGTTCTTCTACAACTCGCTCCAACTATGCTGGAGGCTACACTACCAACTACTACAACCAGTATGGAAGCAGTACGGGCAGCTCCACAACACGCTCCAACTATGACGGAGGAACGACGACGAACTATTATGACCAGTATGGTAATAGCAAAGGCAGTGCTACGACTCGTTCTAACTACGGTGGCGGTAAGACTACAAACTACTATGACCAATATGGTGGAAGTGCTGGCAGCTCCACGACCCGTTCCAACTATGGTGGTGGCACTACAACGAACTATTATGACCAGTATGGTAGTAGCATCGGTTCGTCCACAACCCGTTCCAACTATGGCGGTGGAACTACCACAACCTTTTACGACCAGTATGGCAACAGCCTCGGGTCAAGTTACAGCAGGTGAATGAGTAGAATACACAACTTTGGCTTCACTTGAGATCCTTTCGCTCGGGAAAGCAAAAGAAAAATCGGTTTTTCTTTTGCTTTCCGCTCGCTTATTCGTAACTTTGCACCCATGATTGCATACGAAGAACTGAAAGACAAGCGAATAGCCGTGCTGCTCTCGGGTGGCGTGGACAGCTCAGTGGTGGTCTACGAACTGGTCCGGCAGGGGCTGACGCCCGACTGCTTCTACATTAAGATAGGACCCGAAGAAGAGGAAAAATGGGACTGCACGAGCGAGGAGGACATGGAGATGGCGACGGCTGTGGCCCGCAAATATGGCTGCAAGCTGGAGGTGGTGGACTGCCACCGCGAGTACTGGGACCAGGTGACGCGCTACACGATGGACAAGGTTCGCGCCGGGCTGACGCCCAACCCCGACGTGATGTGCAACCGCCTCATCAAGTTCGGCGCCTTCCACGAGAAGCGCGGCCACGACTACGACCTCATCGCCACGGGGCACTACGCCCAGACGGCGCTCCTCCCCATGTCGGGGAAGGCGGGAGGGGGCCTCAAATGGCTCTGCACCGCCCCTGACCCCGTGAAGGACCAGACCGACTTCCTGGCGCAGATTGCCGACTGGCAGCTGCAGAAGGCCCTCTTCCCCATTGGCCACTACGTGAAGGACGAGGTGCGGCAGATAGCTGAGCGTGAACACCTGGTGAGCGCCCACCGCAAGGACTCGCAGGGCATCTGCTTCCTGGGAAAGATAGATTATAATGAATACGTGCGCCGCTATCTGGGTGAGCAGCAGGGCGACGTGGTGGAGCTGGAGACGGGGCGCCTCATCGGCCACCATCAGGGCCACTGGTTCCACACCATCGGGCAGCGCAAGGGACTCGGACTGGGCGGCGGACCCTGGTTCGTGGTGAAGAAAGACGTGGAGCAGAACATCCTCTACGTCAGCCACGGCTACGACCCCGAGACCGCCTATAAGCAAGACTTCCTCATACGCGACTTCCACAGCCTGAACGGCGCGATGCCACCAGCTGTAGGCGCAGCCGCTCCCCTCACTTGTAGCGGTGGGGTGACTATCAAAATCCGCCACACCCCCGAATGGCATGCCGCCACGCTGGAGGCCACCGACGAGACGGGCACCTACGTCGTGCACTCCTCGCTGCCCATCCACGGCGTGGCCCCCGGCCAGTTCTGCGTCGTCTACGATGCCGAGCACTACCGCTGCTATGGCTCTGGGGAAATATCACTATAAGTTATTTGGCTTTTGAAAGAAAAAAGAAACAATGATAGAAATACTTTCCAATCCGTTGACATTCCTTTCAGAAAAGAACGCAGCCATGCTTAGAAGGCTTCTTTTCCTGATGCTCTGCCTTTGCACGATGACCGCTGCTGCCCAGTCGCGCAAGGTGCTGCTGCAGACCACCATGGGCGACATACGCATCGCCCTGAGCGACAGCACCCCGCAGCACCGCGACAACTTCGTGCGACTGGTGCAGGAGCATTTCTACGACTCGCTGCTCTTCCACCGCGTCATCGAGGGCTTCATGATTCAGGCCGGCGACCCCAACAGCCGCCATGCCGAGCCGGGCGCCACGCTGGGCGATGGCGACCTGGGCTACTCGCTGCCGCCAGAGTTCTGCACACCACAGCTCTACCACCGTCGCGGAGCCGTGGCCGCTGCCCGCGAAGGCGACTTCGTGAACCCGCAGCGCCGCTCCAGCGCCTGCCAGTTCTACATCGTATGGGGCAGCACCTACTCCTCTAACGACATCGACACCATCGCCCGACGGGTGGAGACGGCCACCGCCGGCCGCACCGTGATGACGCCAGAGATGCGCCAGACCTACCGCCGCGTGGGCGGTGCTCCCCACCTCGACGGCCAGTACACCGTCTTCGGCTGGGTCGTCGACGGCCTCGACGTCGTCAACCGCATCCAGCGCGTCTTCACCGACGACTACGACCGTCCCGTCGATGATGTGCGCATCCTCCGCGCCACCCTCTACTGATTCCTCAACTCCGTGTCGATTCCGTGTAAAACTGTGGCTTATCCCCTGTCGTAGTGGGGCATCTCGTCGGGCAAGACAAAGGAGAACTCTACGAGGCCGCACACCTGCCCCTCCTGGCGCCAGGGCGTCTGGAAGATGAGCTTGCGCTGCCCGTGTTTGCTGATAGTGTAGCAGTGGGAGTGGTTGCCCTCAATCATACTGCGGATGATGGCTTGCGACCGCTCGTTGTGGCAGGGCATCATGTTCTGGCCCACCATAGAGGCTCCCTGCTTACTGAATGTCTCGCGTGAACGCCGGTTCATGTAGAGTATTTTCCCCTCAGTATCGCTGACGGTCACGGCTCCCTCGATGTCTTCTGCCCAGTCAAATTGGTTCATGTCTTTCGTTGTTTTAATGATGCTGTCGGCAAAGGTACGAAAAAAAAGTGTGATTGTTTTGTTTTCTTTCCAAAATAATTTGTAACTTTGTACCCGCATCTGCCTCTGGGGCTGCGATGCTCTCTGAGAAGAGCGGAGCCGAGGGGTGGGGCACTACATATTAGAAGGCGTTACTGACGCTTTGTTTTTTGGCTGTTTCGAAACTACCACACTCGAAATGCAATCCAAGACAATGCAGGGGTGACTGCCACGGGGTGTAGCATATACTCTCCGTAGTGTGCTGCGAGGGCTAACCATGTCCTCACAAGCACACTTTACGGTGTATGGTATATTCCCACGTGGGTGTTTCTCTGTCTGTTTGATTGCATCGGTTGTGGTAGACCGCGAAACAGAAACAGGCAGATGTAAGCACCCACGTCTTCTTTTTGTAGTCATCGCAGTATGTTAAACCCGTTCGCACAGGGTGTTTGCGAACAGCTCATATTTGTGATGGCTAAGTACCATACAAGTAGAGAGATAAAAACGATATGAAGTAAAGGAAACATAGCGTCTTTGGCATCCTTGGTTGACTGATTAACCAGAATTACGACCACAGGGAATACATCAGTCAGACAAGCAATTGGATGTTTACGCTCATAAGGGCGTGGACAGTTAGATTGTTGTCTGATGTGGGCCGTCGTAAGCCTTGGTTAAACACGTCTTTTGTTCACGCCCCCTTTTCGAAAACGAAGAGAGGGCTTTTTTATGGCAAAGAAGAATGAAATTGTAAAGCACAAATTACCAAAACATGAAACAATAAGGGTATTTGAAGGATTTGCTGGTTATGGTGGTGCCTCGTTTGGGCTCAAACGATCAGGTCTTAAGTATAAAGTCATCGGCATGTCTGAGATTAATCCATTTGCGAGTGAACTGCTTGCCGCAAACTTTCCAAAAATCAAGAATTGGGGAGACATAACAAAGATAGACCCAAAAGGACTACCTGATTTTGATTTGTTCACAGGAGGTTTTCCTTGTCAACCATTTTCATCTGCAGGAATGCAAATGGGTGAAGATGATAGATATGGAAGAGGGACATTGTTTTATGAGATAATGAGGGTTTTGAGAGAGAAGCGACCACGTTATCTCTTATTGGAAAACGTCAAAGGTTTTACAGCGAAAAAGTTTGAGCCGACAAGAAATCGTATAAAAGAAATTCTAAAAGAATTGGGCTATGGAGAACTACAATATGCCATCCTAAATTCTTGCGACTACGGAATACCTCAGAATCGAGAGCGAATTTGGATGTTTGCGATGTTAGGGGGTGTGCCCGAGGGATTCTCCATCGTTCCGCCCAAAATTAAACTGACCAAAAGATTCGGTGATTTTCTCGATAAGGATGCGCCTTCTTATCTCTATCTCTCTCAAGCGCAAATAGCCCATCTCAAAGAGAAACATCATATAGATTCTTTTGTTGTTGAAGAACCGCTTTGCTTTGATGTCTACAACAAAAAGATAAAGACAAACGCATTGAGTATTACAATCACCCAGCCTGAACACAATAGCTTACGAGTAATAGAGGTGCCAAAAGAAGATGGTTTGGAAATTGTAAGAAAGATGTCTGTTGACGAACAATTTAGATTCATGGGATTTGAAGATGGCGAATTAAATTATGCAGGACAGTCATATTCCCAATTATCTACAAGAGCCGGTAATGGTTGGGACGTAAATCTTGTCGGATTATTGTTGAACCATATATTTAATCAGATATTATGAATTTAGACTTAGGATCTTTTGCATTTGGCACATACCTTAATGCAGGTACAGGCACTCCGTCATGGGGAACAGCTTTGGGACAATCAAAACCTGATTACAAATTCACATATCCAGGTGCGGAAGTAATACTAATAGGTATGGTATATTGCTCAGTACCTTTGGACAGGGTAAGTCTGCCACTAGGAAAAGGAGGACGCATATACAAAGCCTCGGAACTATATGAATGCCAGATCGCTTCCCTTTTTCTGAAAGTTTACATTAACGGGATTCGAATTGATTATCCTTTTGTTATGGTTCTCGTAAAAGAAGATTCTGATAGTCATTCAGGGAGAAAAAGTATTAAGTATTCTGATAAGAATGCATATAATTATAATACGGAGCAATATTCAAACGCAGAGTTTATTCGCCAAGCTCGAAAAGCCTTGAAGATAGAGGCAGAAGCATGTTGGTTCATTTATAAGATCGAGGTCTACAATCAAGATGAGTTACACATGTCTGCTATTATCGTGGATAAACAAAAAACCGTTGAATATGCAAATTCTTCAGTACGCCGTAATGCATGGCTTGATCTTATTGATGCACAAGACGAATCTTATGTTTCACCACAAAAACTCCAACAGGACTTAGGAACGTCCCTTCACTCAATATATTTCCAATACCGCCCCTACATCACCGCCATCAAGTCCAAGCCTTTCTTATTGCTCGCAGGCATCTCAGGCACGGGCAAGAGCCGCATAGTTCGTGAGTTGGCTCGTGCTTGTTGGGATGAAGGCTCAGAAGAATTTGAGGCTCAGAAACCAAAGAACTTCGAGATGGTTCAGGTGAAGCCCAACTGGCACGACTCGTCAGAGTTGATAGGCTATGTGAGCAGAATAGACGGCGTGCGCTATGTGGTTGGGCCTTTCCTGAAATACATGGTGAAAGCCATGCAAGACCCGGAAACCCCGTACTTCTTGTGTCTTGATGAAATGAACCTCGCTCCTGTTGAGCAATACTTTGCAGAGTATCTTAGTGTTGTTGAAAGCAGAAGACGACGGGAAGATGGTACCATCACGACCGACCCCATTGTAGATTACTCCAATACGGAGGAATACAAGAGCCTTATTGACCAGCTTTTTCCCGATGACTATGACCTGCGCAAAGAATACCTGACCGAAGAAGGCGGTAAGCGGTTGAGCATCCCAAGCAATCTCATCGTCGTCGGTACTGTCAATATGGACGAGACCACCTTCTCGTTCTCGCGCAAGGTGCTCGACAGGGCGATGACCATCGAGATGAATGAGGTGGATTTGGAAGGCGGCCTTGACGCTCACCACGAGAAGATTGGCAAGTTCGGAGCAGCGGAGCTGATTGGTACGGCCGTTGAGGGCGTTGATGTCTATTCTGCCTACAAAAACGTTTGTGACACGGCCATTGCCTATTTGCAGAAGATAAACAACGTGCTGGAGGGAACACCCTTCAAGATTGCCTATCGCACCAGAAATGAGGTGCTGCTATATGTGGTGAATAATCTGCCATACAAGCAGGAGGGAGAGTCGGAAGCCGATGTCATCAATCGTGCGCTGGACGAGATTACCAACATGAAGATTCTTTCGCGCATTGAGGGCGATGCCGACAAGATTGGCAATCTGCTGGAACGACTCACCAATGTCGTCAAGGAACAGTTGGGCGAGCAAATCACAACAGAGGACTCGGTGTCGCTGAAGAAGCTCGCCGAGATGGAGCGAAAGCTCAAGAGCGGTTATACCAGTTTTTGGAGCTAACAGACAATGGAACTGCTGACGATACGCCACGAGGACTTCACCATGTGGGTGGAGTGCTCGAAGTATGACGCCATCTGGGGAAAGGCGGTGAGGAATGTGGGCAGAGAGAATCTGCTCACCACTTACACGTGGACGGAGGGCGTGAAGTCAGCTGCGCTCAACGATGAGCCGATAGAAAACGGAGGACAGGCACAGGCGGTGTTCTTCGACAATGCCGAATATCCCATCTGGGTGGAGTTTGGCTCGCACGTCAGCAAGGCGCAGTTTGGCTCGATGCTCCAAGCCGACAACGACCGATTCAGCTTCCGAGGCCATACGCTGGCTGGCTTCATCAACTACGGCAATGAGATTGGGCGAAGCGAACTACAACTCATATATAATATAGGTAAAGAGCAGCGACGCTTCAAGCTGGGCTACGAGGTGCTGAGCACGAAGCTGAACTACCACGAGCATTGGAAGAAGATCATCGAGGACATTGAGGCCGAATACCGCATGCTGGCACTCGACTACATGAAACGCACATTCCATGGCTTCGCGCCTGACACGAAGGGAGACACGCCGGAGCTGATATGGTGGAGCATCTTTGCGGGCGAGCAAGAGAAGTTTGTGAAGGCTTGTCGCAGCATCATTGAGCGGCCTCGCCGCAGACTTCGCGGTTATGAGATCTATCTGAGGGCAGACAAGCTGAAGCGGGTGCCTACAAACATCGAGAACGAGTTGGCTGAGCACCGATGTGAGCAGGCACATCTGTATCGCGTGGAGGAACATATTCAGTCGAACGACACGCAGGAGAACCGCTTCCTGAAATATGCGCTCACCCAGATAACGGCCAAGTATGAATCGCTGAAGAAACGCATTGAAGCCATCAGGAACACCTCGGAAACCCTGAAGCAGGAGATGAACGATATGGAAAAGACGCTGAGCCACTTGCAGCGCAATCCATTCTTCAGAACCGTAGGACGATTCAAGGGGCTGACCCAGGAGAACTTGGTGCTGCAAAGGGCCACGGGCTATAGTCAGGTTTACAGGACATGGCAGCTGCTGAGACGCGCCTATTCGCTGAACGATGGGATGTATAGGTTGCAGTCGAAGGACATCGCCACGCTCTATGAGATATGGTGCTTCATCGAGGTGAGCCATATCGTAAGAGAGCAGATGGGGATCGATGTGGATGTGGACCATCGCAACCGCATGGAGATGAACGGGGTGTTCACATGGGAACTGGGAAAGGGGGAACACTCGCGAATCTTGTTCCGCAAAGATGGGGTGGAGTTGGCAGAACTCGTCTACAATCCCAAACATACCGACAAGGAGAACGACTCTATCAGCATGGAGCATCTGGTGGTTCCCACCGTAGCGCAAAAGCCCGACATCGTGCTGCAACTGACGAAAGACGACATCGAGAAGGGCATGAAGATGACCTATCTCTTTGATGCCAAATACCGTATCAACGACAGGACGGATGCTGGCGTAGACACCCCTCCCGATGATGCCATCAACCAAATGCACCGCTATCGCGATGCCATCTACTATAAGGACAACAAGGATGGCAACACGGCGCTGAAGAAGGAAGTGATAGGCGGGTATATCCTGTTTCCAGGCAATGGCGACCCTGCGGAGGTGGCGAAGGCCAAGTTCCAGCAATCACTCGACGAGGTGAACATAGGAGCTTTTCCACTGAGGCCCAATGATGTGGAGAACAGAAAACTGTTGGAGCATTTCATAGAAGAGCTGATAGGAAAGGCTTCGACAGAGATTCTTAGCGACAGCATTCCACAAAAGGGATTGTATTATTCGCCAGAAGAACCCAAGGATGCCGTCTATATGATACTGACAATAGATGAGAGAGTGAATGAGGACGCACAATCCATCATCAACGGCACGGCCTCGTCGGTTGTCATGGGAAGGAAAGGAATGGAAGAATCAAAGGATATCCAGTCGGTGCGCTACATCGCCCCCATCATTCCTGGCGGACATATCAGGGGCTACTACAAGGTGACGAAAGCCAACCTGAAAAGAGTTGCTGATGCCGACTATCCGACACGCATCAGATTTGATGTGGCGGCATGGTCAAAGCTGGAGCATCCAGCAAGATTCGGGATGGCAAGGGCGGCCTATCGCGGCTTTTGCAAAACACGTGACGAATTCTTCAAACATTGCAAAGAGCAAGAAGTGCGCAGATAAACATTTCATTGATGCCAGAATAAATAGGGCATAGTGGTATAAAGTTTTTGGGGAATTAGCGCTATAATTGTGGAAAAATGTGTATTTTTGCAACCGATGAAACAGATTGAAGTGGTTGCTGCGATTATCCATGACGGAGCGGGGCGAGTGTTTGCCACGCAACGGGGATATGGAGAATGGAAGGACGGATGGGAGTTTCCCGGGGGAAAGATGGAACCGGGGGAGACACCGGAGGAGGCGCTGAAGCGCGAAATCCTGGAGGAACTGGAAACAAACATCGTTGTGGAACGGCTGGTGCAGACGGTGGAGTGGGACTATCCGCAGTTTCGCCTCACGATGCACTGCTACTGGTGCTCGGTGGCAAGTGGACAGCTGACCTTGAAGGAACACGAGGCAGCACGATGGCTGACTCGGGAGCAACTGGACAGCGTTGACTGGCTACCAGCCGACCGCGTGGTGGTGGATAGGCTAAAACAATGAAGCCGACTGCGTGATGGTGGATGTACTAAAACAATAAAATGACTATGACAGGCAGGAGAATCAAACAGGGAATGATGCTGCTGGGCTTGGCCTTGATGCTGCTGACGCAGGGCTGTGCCACGCAGCAGGAACGGGCTGAGCGGCGAGCCGCTACGCAACGGGCAGTGCAGGAGGCGGTGGCCAGGCGCCAGCTGAGGATTGACGTGACGTCTATGAACACGCTGCGCTATGGGTCGCGCATGGTGACGCCCGACTTCTATCTGGAGCTGCGAGGCGACACGTTGCGGAGCTATCTGCCCTATCTGGGGCAGGCCTATCAGGCACCGATGGCATCGCCAGCCCAGGGCCTGAACTTCGAAGCCCGCATCGACCGCCTGCGGGAGAGCTCCCCCAGGAACCACCAGACCACCCTCGACATCGAGGTGAAGACGCAGGAGGATGCCTACCGCTATCTGCTGGAGGTGTTCGACACGGGGAAGGCATCCATACGTGTGCAGTCGCAACACCGCGATGCCATCAGCTTCGATGGCAACTGCGTGCTGCCATAACAGAATATGCCGATGACGCCTGAGCAGCGACACAAGAACATGGCGGCCATACGGTCGAAGGACACGAAGCCAGAGCTGATTGTCAGGCGCGGGCTGTGGCGTCGTGGCTTTCGCTACCGGCTGAACTCGCCACGACTGCCGGGCCATCCCGACCTGGTGTTGCGGAAATACCGCACGTGCATCTTCGTCAACGGCTGTTTCTGGCATGGGCACCACGTTGATTTTCAATCTGGCGATTTACTATTTACGATTTCTGACTCGGCGTGCTGCAAGATTCCGCACACGAACCGCGCATTCTGGGTGGCGAAGATTCGCCGGAACCAGGAGCGCGACCGCGAGGAGCAGCAGCGTCTGGCGGCGATGGGCTGGCACTGCATCACGGTGTGGGAGTGCGAGCTGAAGCCCTTGCAACGCGAGCAGACGCTGGCGTCGCTGGCCTTCACGCTGAACAAGATCTGGCTCGACGACCACGCCGTGCGGCGCCCTTATCCAGTGCTGGGCGAAGACGACGAGGCGCTGGACCAGGCAGCGGAGGAAGTTAAGAGTTAGGAGTTGGAAGTTAGGTTATCGTTGGTGTTTTTGCTCGAACACCTTGAACGTGTAGCCCTGCTCCACGAGCCATTCGATGCTCTGGGGCAGGGCTGTCTGTAGCTTGTCGATGGCCTTCAGCGAGTCGTGGAACGTGATGATGGAGCCGGGGCGGGCGTAGCGTTTCACGTTGTTCACGATGTCCTCGGCGGTCATCCATTTCGAGTAGTCTCGGGTGACAACGTCCCACATCACCACTTTGTATTTACGCGACAGCCAGGCATACTGCGGCAGGCGCATCCACCCGTGGGGCGGACGGAAGTAGTGGCTACGAATGTAGGCGTTGGCTTTCTCCACATTGTACATATACTCCTTGATGCTGTGGCGGAAGCCGCTGATGTGGTTGTGGGTGTGGTTGCCCACGAGGTGGCCTTCGGCCAGGATGCGCTCATATAGCTCGGGGTACTTCCTCACGTTGTCGCCCACCATGAAGAAGGCGGCTTTGATGCCGTAGTGGCGCAGCGTGTCGAGGATGAAAGGCGTAGACTCAGGGATTGGGCCGTCGTCGAACGTCAGGTAGACTGCACGTTCGCGACGGTCCATTCTCCATAGGGCTTTCGGGTAGAGCCAGCGGAGGTAGACGGCTGGTTGCTCGATAATCATAGCGTTTCGTTAATCCCAGTGAGCGGCGTCCAGGTTGCCACCCTTCAGCTCAAACTGTGCGCAGCGCTGCTGCAGCTGGTTGTTCAGCTCGGTGGCCTTTGCCTCGTCGAAGCTGAAGTAGGCGCGGATGACGCTGAGCATGACGTTGAGCTGCTTCAGGCAGCTGATTTCCTCGATGTGGAAGCTGTGCTGGTTGAGCGACAGGTAGAAAGTGAGCATCTGGTTGGCGCGCTTCCAGAAGTAGTCCAGGATGGGCCTTGCCTTTTCCTCCTGTCCCAGCTCCACGTAGAGCAGAGCCTCGCGGTAGCTCGAACCGCTGCTGTAGATGGCCGTCTTGCCGTCCTGGTAGCCCAGTCGGCGTCCTTCCAGCTCGCGGCTGTCCATGTCGTAGGGCACGTTGTAGGCCGGCAGCTCCTTGTCGAGCCGTTCCAGCACCTTCAGCGCCTTGTCGTTCTGGCCCTCGTCCATGAGGTGGTTGGCCAGGTCGACGAGCAGCATGCGGTGCGTGAGGCACATGCGCGTCACCGTCTCGTCGAGGTAGACGCCCTTGGTCGATACGCCGCCGTACTTGAAGCGGTTCATCACGTTGTCGTAGGTCTTCTCCGTGTCGAAGCTGGTCATGCCGGGCACGGGCCGGTTGTCCACGTTGGTGGTGAAGGGCGTGATGCGGTAGGCCAGACCCTCCTGCACGAAGTGGTTGCCCAGGTTCATGTAGTTGTCCTGTCCGACGGTCATGGCCACGTAGAGCGGGCGCTCCCAGTTGGCGTTGGCCAGCATTTCGAGCATCATGAGCTTGCTCTTGTCCACGCCTCCGAGCGATGCCAGCGAGATGCTCATGCGGTCGGGTATGGCGGCGAGGCTGTCCTCATGGGTCACGAGGCTGTCGCCCTGTATGAGCATGCCACTGCGCAGCACGGCCTCCTTGTCGATGTTGATGTAGACGGTGTCGGTGGGGATGAAGTCGAGCGACTCCTTGATGCGATACTGGTCGGGAATCTCCATGGCGCTGTAGGCCCAGTTCAGGTAGTCGCGCTGCAGGTCCTTCTGCTCCTTCGTGCGCTCATCGCGCACCCAGTACTTCAGGATGTTCTTCAGTTCGAAGGGGTCGTCGCCGAACACCTGCTTAGCCTCCTCGGGCGAAGCCTCCTGGATGAGCTTGATGGCATACTTCGCGTTGGGGTCGATCATGATGAAGTCGTTCGTGCCGTCGCAGTACTGGTATTTCTTCCACGAGATGGGCAGCGAGGGCGACTCGTAAGCCGGGCGCACCATCTGGTCGATGTACCAGTCGGTCTGCAGGTAGCTCAGGTTGCACACGCGAGCATCGGTGCGCACGCCCTCGGTGTCCATGTTGTACCAGAGGGGGAACGTGTCGTTGTCGCCGTTGGTGAAGATGATGGGGTTGCCCTTGTCCTGCAGCGTCATCAGGTAGTTCTGTCCGAAGTCGCGGCAGGTGTAGCGTCCCGAGCGGTCGTGGTCGTCCCAGGTCTGCGAAGCCATCTGCAGGGGCACGATGAGGCATACGAGGCCGACGATGGCTGCCAGTGCCACGCTCATGGTCTGCGCCTTCAGCTTCTTGCTGAGCAGGTTGTTGAGCCAGCTGATGATGGCAGCCACGCCGATGCCGCACCAGATGGCGTAGGCATAGAACGAGCCGGCGTAGGCATAGTCGCGCTCACGGGGCTGCAGCGGCGTCTGGTTCAGGTAGACCACGATGGCCAGACCCGTCATGAAGAACAGGAAGAACACCACCCAGAACTGCTGCAGGCCCTTGCGTCCGCGGCCCATGAGCTGCCAGAAGAGTCCGATGAGACCCAGCAGGAGCGGCATGCAGTAGAACACGTTGTGGCCCTTGTTGTTCTTCAGGTCGTCAGAGAGCAGCGACTGGTCGCCGAGGAACAGCTTGTCGATGAAGCCGAAGCCCGTCAGGGCGTTGCCGTGCTCGCGCTCGCCGTAGAGGCCCTGGATGTCGTTCTGCCGGCCGGCGAAGTTCCACAGGAAGTAGCGCCAGTACATGTAGCCGCACTGGTAGCTCAGGAAGAACCTCATGTTGTCCCAGAAGGTGGGCATGGTCACCTCTTTCCTGTAGGGGTAGCGGTTGGGATATTTGGCCTGTACGGTCTTGCCGGTGATGCCTCCGTTCCACGTCTTGTAGAACGAGGCGTGGGCGCTGCTGTACATGCGTGGGAAGAACATGTTCTCGGCGTAGAGGTACTTGCCCTTCACGTCGCGTTCGCGTCCGTTGATGTTGCTCTTCACGGCATAGTACGAGTCGGGCTCGTCGACCGAGTGCTTCTCCGTCTTGTGCCAGGTGGGCCCGTCGCTCACGAAGGCATAGTCGCCCGTCTCCTCGTCCTCGGCCAGCTCGCTGTCGAAGCCCTGTCCCCAGAGCAGCGGGCGGTAGCCATACTGGTCGCGGCTCAGGTAGCTGCCCAGCGTGAAGATGTCCTCGGGCGAGTTCTGGTCCATGGGCGGGTTGGCTGCCGAGCGGATGACGATGACGGCATACGTGGAGTAGCCAATCATCAGCATGAGCATGCACAGCAGTGTGGTGTTCTTCACCCGTGCCGAAATGAGGGCCATGGCGTTCTTGCCCTCGCCACGACGCCAGAACAGGGCCCAGCCCACCAGGGCGAGCACCACCACGCCGATGAAGAAGGCGCTCCAGCCGTAGCCGTAGAACGGAATGCCCAGCAGGCCGAAGCCCAGCAGGAAGGCGATGTTCTGCCGGCGCCAGTTCTTCTCGGTGGCGTTCTGCGTCTCGTAGATGGCCCAGATGACGCTGCCCACGAGCAGGATGAGATAGATGATGAGGCCCGTGTTGAACGGCATGCCCAGCGTGTTGACGAAGAACAGCTCGAACCATCCGCCCACGGTGATGATGCCCGGCACGACGCCGTAGAGCACGGCGGCCAGGATGGCAAACGACACGAGCAGGGCCACGAAGGCACCCTTGGCGTTGGCCTTGGGGAAACGCTTGAAGTACCACACCAGCACGATGGCGGGCAGGCACAGCAGGTTCAGCAGGTGCACGCCGATGGAGAGGCCCGTCATGTACATGATGAGCACCAGCCAGCGGTCGGCGTGGGGCTCGTCGGCGTGTTCCTCCCACTTCAGGATAAGCCAGAACACCACGGCGGTGAAGGCCGATGAATAGGCATACACCTCGCCCTCGACGGCCGAGAACCAGAACGTGTCGCTGAACGTGTAGATGAGGGCACCCACCAGTCCGCTGGCCTCGATGGCGATGAGCTTCCACAAAGACCCCCCTTCAGCCCCCGAGGGGGCTTGGGTCAGCAGCCGTCGCACCAGATGGGTGATGCTCCAGAAAAGGAACAGGATGCAGGCTGCCGAGAGCAGCGCACTCATCATGTTCACCATGCGTGCCACCTGCGTGGGGTCGCTGGTGAACTGCGAGAACAGGTTGGCCGTGAGCATGAAGAAGGGTGCGCCAGGCGGGTGGCCCACTTCCAGCTTGTAGCCGGTGGTGATAAACTCAGGACAGTCCCAGAACGAGGCTGTAGGCTCAATGGTGGAGCAATAGACAAAGGCTGCGATGAAGAACGTCAGCCAGCCCACCACATTGTCCACAAGACGAAAATGTTTCATCTTCTAAAAATGGTCTGTTTTTAACGTTAAAAATTCGAATTCGGCTGCAAAGGTAATAAAAAGTTGGGAGTTAGTAGTTAGGAGCAGGAAGTTTTCTTCGCGGGATTAATCTTTTTTATCTCTTTCGCACAAATTGAAAAAGCTGCGAGTGTTCAATATTTCCTTAAATACCGTTAAATGAAAAGTTCACAATTCGGAAGCATTCTGGAGTGAAAAATGGGCGTTTTGAGCCGTTTTGGTCGTGTGACGACCGAAGGAAAATGTGTCAGAAAGGCTCAAAATGGCACAAACGGGGTGGTTTTGTGCAACTTTTTCGGCTTTTTTCCGCGCTTTTTTGCCTCGTCTGGCTCGTTTTTAAGCACGCCAAATTTTCAAAAGTCAACGCCTTTTGAAAATTTGGCGTTGACTTTTTCAAGTGAAAAGGCGCCAAAATTTGGAAAAATATCGCTTAATCGGTTGGTGTTCAGTTGTTTGGCTAACCTCCTAAAAATAGGCGTTTTTTTCAGTCAAAAGTTTTCTCGCGCGAAATTTTCGCGTATTTTCGAGGGTTGAGTGTTCATTATTTCCTTAAAATTAATTAATATTAAGAAAGGACGAGCCGAGCCAGGAACTTGCTCATTCCTCGGAATAAATGAAAGAAAATTTCGGTTCGGGAACAAAAATGAAAGAAAAAAACGTTTTTCCTTTGCGTTTTCCTCGCTTATTCGTACCTTTGCATCCAACTTTCCGAAGCAACGAAAGCGAAATAACTTAGTTATATAGAAGATGAAGATTTTACTCTTAGGCAGCGGCGGCCGTGAGCACGCCCTGGCATGGAAAATCGCCCAGAGCGAGCAGTGTGAGAAACTTTTTATTGCTCCCGGCAATGCCGGCACCACTACTGTGGGCACCAACGTGAGCATGAAGGCCGACGACTTCGAGGCCGTGAAGCAGTTCTGCGTCAATGAGCAGATTGACATGGTGGTGGTAGGCCCCGAGGACCCGCTGGTGAAGGGCATCTACGACGACCTGAAGGCCGATGGGCGCACCAGCGGCATTCCCGTCATCGGGCCGTCGAAGCAGGGTGCCGTGCTCGAGGGGTCGAAAGACTTCGCCAAGGCGTTCATGAAGCGCCACAACATTCCCACCGCCCGCTACGAGACCTTCGACGGCGAGCACCTGCATGAGGGCCTCGCCTTCTTAGAGACCCTGCAGCCCCCCTACGTGCTGAAGGCCGACGGCCTCTGCGCCGGCAAGGGCGTGCTCATCCTGCCCACCCTCGACGAGGCCAAGCAGGAGCTGAAGGAGATGCTCGGCGGCATGTTCGGCAATGCCTCCAGCCGAGTGGTCATCGAGGAGTTCCTCAGCGGCATCGAGTGCTCGGTGTTCGTGCTCACCGATGGCGAGCACTACAAGATTCTGCCCGAGGCGAAGGACTACAAGCGCATCGGCGAGGGCGACACCGGCCTGAACACCGGCGGCATGGGCAGCGTCTCGCCCGTGCCCTTCGCCACGAAGGAGTGGATGCAGAAGGTGGAAGACCGCATCATCCGCCCCACCGTCAGCGGACTGCGCCAGGAGGGCATCCTCTATAAGGGCTTCATCTTCTTCGGGCTCATCAACGTGGCTGGCGAGCCGATGGTCATCGAGTACAACTGCCGCATGGGCGACCCGGAGACGGAGACCGTGATGCTGCGCCTGAAGAGCGACCTCGTGGACCTGCTGCAGGGCGTGGCCGAGGGCAACCTCGACGAGCGCACCATCGAGTTCGACGAGCGGGCTGCCGTGTGCGTGATGCTCGTCTCGGGGGGCTATCCGCAGGCCTACAAGAAGGGCTATCCCATCACGGGCATCGAGCGCGTGGAGGGCAGCACCGTCTTCCATGCCGGCACGGCGCTGAAGGACGGCCAGGTGGTGACGGCCGGTGGCCGTGTCATCGCCGTCTCGTCCTACGGTAAGGACAAGGCCGAGGCCCTCCGCAAGTCGTTCACCGAGGCCGGGAAGATAGAGTTTGAAGGCAAATACTTCCGCCGCGACATCGGAGCAGACCTGTAAGACTAAAGAAATGAGGAATGAGGGCCCTCATTTCTCATTTTGATAAAGAATCATGAAGCAACTTCAGAATAGGATAGCCGAGAGCGGCCTGACGCTGCCCGTGGCGGCATTCACCGGCGTGGTGGTATGGCTGCTGAGTGGCCTGCTGAGCCATTCGTTGTGGATTCAGCTGGGCTGCTTTGCCCTCACCGTCTACCTGCTGGTGGAGCTGAGCAACCAGAATGCGCTGCTGCGGGTGCGCAGTCGCATGGTGTCGGCATCGTTCATCGTGCTCACCTGCACCGCCTGCTTCCTCCTGCCATCGCTCGACGCTGGCGTCATGCAGCTGGCCTTCGTGTTGGCCATGCTCATGCTCCTGCAGACCTACCAGGACCCCACTGCTGCCGGACTCACCTTCTATGGCTTCCTTGCCCTCGGGGTGGGTAGCCTGTTCTTCGTGCAGACATTCTACTACGTGCCGCTGCTGTGGCTGCTCATGGCCACACAGCTGCAGTCGCTCAGCCTGCGCACATGGCTGGCGTCGCTCATCGGACTGGCCACCCCCTACTGGCTGTCGCTGCTCTGGCTGGTCTATCAGCAGGACTTCCAGCCGCTGCTCGACCACTTTACCGGGCTGGCGGAGGCCCCCTCCAACCTCCCCCAGCTGGGGGAGGCAGGCCTCACGGCATTCCCTGGCGCAGCAGCCTCCCCCAACTGGGGGAGGTTGGAGGGGGCCGCCACATGGCTCTTCACGCTGGTGCTCACCATTGGGGGCATCGTACACTTCTGGCAGCGCAGCTTCGAGGATAAGATTCGCATCCGCCTCCTCTATGGGGGCTTTGCCACCCTTGCCGTCGTCTCGCTGCTGCTCGCGGCTCTGTTCTACCAGCATTTCGACGTGTACATGCGGCTCAGCTTCGTGTTCGCCAGTCCGCTCATCGCCCATGCCGTCACGTTCACCCATTCGCGGCTCAGCAACATCCTGTTCTTCGTGGTCCTGGCCCTCGCCTTCGCTATCACCGTCATGAACCTGATTCTCATGTACTAATTCCTAACTCATGGATGCCATCATCGAACTGCTACAAAGCTACGGCTACTGGGGGATGCTGCTGGCAGCCTTCCTGGCTGGCAGCTTCTTCCCGTTCTCCAGCGAGGCCGTCATGCTGGGGCTGATGGCAGCAGGCCTCGACCCGTGGCTGCTGACCGCCTACGGCACCGTGGGCAACGTGCTGGGGTCGGTGGTGAACTACTGCATCGGGCGGCTGGGCAAGCAGGAGTGGTTCGAGAAATACCTGCACGTGTCGCCGCAGAGCATGGACCGCGCCCGGCGCTTCATGGCGGGGCGGGGTGCCTGGATGGGCTTCTTCGCCTTCGTGCCCCTGCTGGGCAGCGCCATCACCATCCTGCTCGGACTGATGCGTGCCAATCCCGTCATCACCTTCGTCGCCATCACCCTCGGCAAGATTTTCCGCTACGTGGTGCTCATCTTCCTTTCGCAGCCGTTCATGTGAGAAAGTAATGGAAAAATTTGGCCGTAACGGGAGAATTTCTTACCTTTGCACAAGTAATGAAGGGAGTAAAGGACGATAGTCTGGCTTTGATGATAAAAACATTATTATATAACTAAGATGAACAGAAAGTTTATTTCACTACTCTTCTGCCTGATGCTCGGCTGCATGCTGGCCAGTGCACAGAAGAGCGACTTGCAGCAGCGCGCAGAGGCTGCCGACGCTGCCGGTACCATCGCTTCGGCCCGTTCGCTCTACATCCATGCCTTCAATGAGTATGCTACCAAGGGGCAGACGCAGCAGGCCGTGGAGTGCGGCACCAAGGCCGTGTCGCTCTATTACAAGGAGAACTTCTACAAGGAGGCGTTCGAGCTGCTGCGCCGCGTGGACCAGGCCGTGAACAACGACCAGCAGGCCAGCGGCAGCACCAAGGCCGGGCTGCACTATCTGTGCACCAAGGAGCGCATGCAGATGTACATCAAGCTGCGCAAGCCCGCCAGTGCCATGGAACAGCTGAACATCATGGAAGGGCAGGCCAATACGGCCAACGACGAGAGCCTGAAGAACGACCTGCTCTACAACAAGGCCATCTGCTACTACACCTTCGGGCAGAACGCCCAGGGCGACGCCGTCTTCAGGCAGATGGCATCGAAGCTGACCGCCGAGAAGGAATATGACAAGGTGGAGGCCGTCTATAAGACGCTCATCGACAACGGGCGCAAGTCGGGCAGCGCTAACCTCGTCGCACAGTCGTATGCCAGCTATATGCAGTGGAAGGACTCCGTGAGTGTCTTGCGGCATGCCGAGCAGATTGAGGCGTTGCAGCAGCAGATTGCCACCCACGAGGCTTCCATCGCCGAGAAGGACAGCTCGCTGTCGACGCGCAAGGCCATCATTATCGGCCTCTGCATCCTCGCCGCCGCACTCGCCGCCGCACTGGTGCTCGGGGCTATCGTGCTGCTGCGCTTCATCATGCTGACGCGCAAGCAGAAGAAGACCATCCAGCTGGCCAACGACAACAACGCCCTGAAGGCGAAGTTCATCAGCAACATCTCGGCACAGCTGGAGCCCACGCTGCGCAAGCTCGACAGCCGTCTGCCCGAGGTGAAGGCACTGCTCAGCTTCTCGAACCACGTGCAGACGCTCTCGGAACTGGAGAACACGCCCAGCGGCAACATAGAGCTGGAAGAGACGCAGATTCCGCAGTTCAGCGAGGCACTGGTGGACCAGATTCGCCCGAAGGTGAAGAGCGGCGTCACGCTGACGGTGAACGCTCCCAAGATGAGCGCCAAGATTCACCGTGAGTACGTGTCGCACATCCTGCTCCACCTGCTCAACAACGCCGCCGAGTTCACCCCCGAGGGCGGAAAGATTACCCTCGACTACAAGAAGCGTGGTGCCCATACCCACCAGTTCCTCGTAACCGACAGCGGCGAGGGCATCCCCGAAGAGAAGCGCGAGGACGTGTTCAAGCCTTTCCTCGAGATACGCGACCTCACCACTGGCGACGGTCTCGGGCTGCCTATCTGCAAGCAGATGGCTCAGAAGATGAACGGCGACCTCACCATCGACCCCGCATTCACCCGTGGCACACGCTTCGTGCTGAACCTGACGGAGTAGTAGGCATCCTGCCGGCTCCGTGAGCATCCTGCTCTACGTAGCGCATTGCAACCTTAGCGCAGCCACTTTCCCCATGCCGAGGGGGAATGGCTGTGCTTTTTTCTTTCCAATAACTAAATGAGACGACTCATCTATGGCTAATAACAAAACAATGAAGCGACTATTCTTTCTTTTGATGACATTGCTGCCGATAGGGGCGATGGCACAGACGGCTGGCAAGGACTTTGTGAAGGGAGCCGACGTGGGCTTCCTCACGGGGCAGGAACAGCGCGGCGTGGTGTTCCACGACCGGCAGGGACGAGAGCGCGAGTGTCTGGAGCTGCTGAAGAACGACTACCAGATGAGTGCCATCCGCATGCGGGTTTGGGTGAATCCGCGTGGTGGCTCGTGCGACAAGAACGAGCTGCTGGCCATGGCCAAGCGGGCGAAGGCGCTGGGCATGGACCTGATGGTAGACTTCCACTACAGCGACTCGTGGGCCGATCCCGCCAAGCAGCCCATCCCCAAGGCATGGCTCGGCCACTCCTTCGAGGAGATGAAGCGGGATTTGCGGGCGCACACCATCGATGTGCTCTCGCTGCTGAAGGAGAATGGCATCAGTCCCCGCTGGGTGCAGGTGGGCAACGAGACCACCAACGGCATGCTCTGGAGCGTGAAGACCAACGAGCGCGGATGGGAGCTGAAAGACTCGCTGGGACGTACCACCATCACGCACTCCATGGGGCACATCAAGACTGAGCCGGAGCAGTATGCCGGCTTCATCCGCACAGGCTACGACGCCGTGAAGGAGGTCTTTCCCGACGCCATCGTCATCGTCCATCTGGACCGCGGCCACCAGCAGAGCCTCTACGACCACAACCTGGACACCATCCTGAAATACGGTGGGAAGTTCGACATGGTGGGCATGTCGCTCTATCCCTACTGGGCCATGGAAGGGCACCCCGAGCTGAAGGCTGACGACATCATCACAGACTGCATGGCCAACATCCGCCATGTCAGCCAGAAGTATCATTGCGACGTGATGATTGTGGAGACGGGCTACGAGGTGGATGAACAGCACCCAGAGGTGATGGAGGAAGGGCGCCGCCAGCTGACGCGTGTCGTCCGCGAGGCCCAGACGGAGACCGACGGCCATTGCCGGGGCATCTTCTATTGGGAGCCGCAGTGCCTGCCGGGCGGCTATAAGCTTGGTGCCTTCGACCACAATGCTGCGCCCACAGTCATCATGGAAGCGTTTGTGGAGAATCGGTAGCGGAGCGCTGCCTGAGCAAGCTGCAGCAGGAGGTTGTCATACGTCTGCATGGCAGGTTTATTCAGCACTGCAAGCCACTCTGATAGCTTTATGTCAGCTTTATGTCAGCTTTTTGTGTCTTTTTGCGCAAATAGTGCGTGAAAAGTTTGGCGTTTTGTCAGCTTATTCGTACCTTTGCCGCCGCAATGCACAAAAACTCTTTCAAAAAGATGACAAAATGAAACGAAAAGCTTGCAAAACCCGAACACTGGCAGCGGTGCTGGCAGTGTTCAGCAGTGTTGCCGCCATGGGGCAACAGAACACCGACTGGTTGAAGGACGTGGCCGACCGCATTCAGCTGCATGGCTATGCGCAGGGCGGCTTCAACTACACCCACAGCGACGGCAACGACGTGAACACCTATGAGCTGAAGCGCACCCTCTTCTGGGCGAATGCCAAAATCACCGACCGTGTGTCGTTTCTCTTCATGCACGACTTCTCCAGCGTGGTACAGGAGTACTACATGGACTATCGCTTCAGCCGCAACAAGGCGCTGACCGTGCGCCTTGGACAATTCAAGAACGGTCTTTCCTACGAAAATCCACTCTCGCCAACGGCCATGGAGGCCATCGACGTCTATTCCGAGGGCGTCACCTACCTGACGGGCTGCGGCAGCGACCCGCTACTCGGCGTGCAGTATGGCCGCGACCTGGGCATGTCCATCTTTGGCGAGACCAACAATCAGAAGCTGCGCTACGAGCTGGACGTGATGAACGGCCAGGGCATCAACCGCAAGGACCAGAACGCCGAGAAGGACTTCATCGGCCGACTGGAATGGCGTCCCGTGAAGGGCCTGAACCTCGTGGCCACCGGCCAGATAGGGCGTGGCCATGCCGTGGCGGCATCGCTCTATAACCCCACCATCGGCGTGGGCGAGAACTACAAGCGCAACCGCTGGACGGTGGGTTTCGACTACAAGTCGGCAGCCTTCAACGTGCACGGTGAGTACCTCGAGGGCAAGGACAAGAACACCACCAGCCGCGGTGCCTACCTGACGGGCAACGTGCCGCTGGGCAAGGGCGTTGACCTGGTGGGCTCCTACGACTATTTCAACTTCAACACCGACCTCGACTACGACCAGCACAAGGCCATCTTCGGCGTGCAGTGGTGGTTCTTCAAGAAGAACCGTTTCCAGCTGCAGTATGTCTACAAGAGCGCATCGACCGCTGGCGGACAGTTCCACCACACGGCCAACCATGCCATCATGGCGCAGATGCAGGTGCGCTTCGACTGGGCGAAGCAATAGGGGCGGGATGACGAAATAACGTTTTAACGAGATGACGAAATAACGAAATAACGTTATAACGAAATAACGCGTGATAACGACATAACGAAAAAAACAAAAGGAAATGATTATAAAAGTTCTTCTGACCATCATCTTTCTGGTCGTGATGGTGGGCGTGGGCATCTACTCGCGCAAGCAGGCCAGCAGTGTCGACGGATTTGTGCTCGGCGGACGCGCCGTGGGGCCCTGGCTGACGGCCTTTGCCTACGGCACCAGCTACTTCTCGGCCGTGGTTTTCGTGGGCTATGCCGGACAGTTCGGCTGGCGCTACGGCCTGTCGTCAACGTGGATAGGCATTGGCAATGCCGTCATCGGCTCGCTTCTGGCATGGCTCATCCTGGGCCGGCGGACGAAGCTGATGACACAGCACATCGAGAGTCGCACGATGCCCGACTTCTTCGGCACCCGTTTCAACGACCAGGGGCTGCGAGTGGCAGCCTCCATCATCGCCTTCGTGTTCCTCATTCCCTATACGGCAGGCGTCTACAAGGGCATCTCCACGCTCTTCGAGATGGGCTTCGGCATCCCCTACGAATATTGTGTCATCATCATGGCCGTCCTCACGGCCGTCTATGTCATCCTGGGCGGCTACAAGGCCACGGCCATGAACGACTTCATCCAGGGCATCATCATGCTCTTCGGCATCGTGGCTGTCATCGCCGCCGTGCTGGCCTCGCAGGGCGGACTCAGCGAGGCCATCAGCAAGCTGTCCGCTATCCCCGCCGACAGTTCAGTATGTTGCGTTGACAACGCAACAAACGGTACAGGCGTCTTCGCCTCGCTCTTCGGCCCCGACCCGTGGGGACTGCTCGGCGTGGTCATCCTCACCTCGCTGGGCACGTGGGGCCTGCCCCAGATGGTGGGCAAGTTCTACAGCATCACCGACGAGAGCGCCATCCGCCGTGGCACCGTCATCAGCACCGTCTTCGCCCTTGTGGTGGCTGGCGGCTGCTACTTCCTGGGTGGCTTCGGACGCCTCTATGACCCCGTGATGGTCGATGGCAAGATAGCCTTCGACAGCATCGTGCCCGCCATGCTCGTCACCCTGCCCGACGTGCTCATCGCCCTCGTGGTGCTGCTGGTGCTCTCGGCGTCGATGTCGACGCTGGCCTCGCTGGTGCTGACGTCGTCGAGCACGATGACGCTCGACCTCATCTACCGCGACAAGAAGTCGCTGCCCGGCGAGGTGGAGGAGGGCACCATCGACGACATCGTGGCCGAGCGCGTGGAGCGCCGCAAGGTGGTGGTCATGCGCGTGCTCATCATGTTCTTCATCGCTATCTCCCTGCTCATCGCCCTCAACCCGCCCACGTTCATCGCCCAGCTCATGGGCATTTCCTGGGGAGCCTTGGCCGGTGCTTTCCTCGCTCCGTTCATGCTGGGGCTCTACTGGCGCGGCGTCACCCGCCTCTCCGTCTGGGCCTGCTTCGTCTGGGGCGTGGGCATCACGGTGGTGAACATGGTGCTGGGCAACCCCATCAACCCCATCAACTGCGGAGCCATCGCCATGCTCGGCGGCTTCCCCGTGGTGTGGCTGGCAAGCCTCGTCACGCCGAAGATGTCAGCCCAGATGGTTGGCCGCATCTTCGAGTGCTACAAGTAGAGACGGCTGACCATACTCATTCACAGAAGGCACGGAATTCATCCTTTTCCGTGCCTTCTGTGTTTTTGTCAAGGCGTGCAGTCTTCGGGGGGCAGAAAAAGATCATTTTACGCCTGGAAGGTACGAAAAAAAGCGGCTAAAAAGTCATATTTTCAGGAAAAGTGACAAACGGAGGAAAAGTTTTCTCGTTTTTCCTTGGTCTTTTTTCCTTTTCTTCTTAACTTTGCACAAACGAAAAGAATAAATATAGATATTATGTTTTCAGAGCGATTGGAAGAGATTATCAAGGCGTCACTCGTCGATGGCATCATCAACGACAAGGAGCGCCAAGTGATTAAGCGTATGGCCATTCAGGAAGGCATCGACGAGGATACCATCGACGTGCTGCTCGAAGCGCGCATCCAGGAGCTGCGCCAGGAGCAGCAGGCCAGGGCTCCCAAGGTGCACAAGTGTCCCGCCTGCGGCGAAATACTGCCGGCCCTCACCGGCATCTGCCCCTCCTGTGGCAACGTGGTGAACCTGAAGGACACGCACAACATGGAACTCGACTTCCTCATCGAACAGATGAACCGAGGGCTGGCACAGCTGAAGAGCTGCTCCGTGGAGGCCATGCCCATGGTCATCTCCACCCTCGACGAGCAGCGAAGGCGCGCCATGACCCTCTATGGCGAAAACACCAAGGTGAGAGCACTCCTCGAAGAGGTGGAGAAAGAGATTGCCGACGCCAAGGCAAAGGCCGACAGGCAGCAGGAGGAGGAGCGCAAGCTGAAACGCCTGGAGGCAGAGGCACGCATAAAGGCCATGAAAAGCGGTGGAAGAAGCGGTGGATGGCAGAAGGGATGCCTTATTGGTGCTGGAGTATTCTTGCTGCTTGGCATCATCGGAGCCATTGCCGGGTCGGGCGACGACGACAAGGCCGACAAGCAGTACGAACAGCTCATACAGAAGATAGAAGTGATGAAGGAAGAACCCATCACCGTGGAGAACTTCGAGCAGAAAGTCTACGACTACAACGAGCTGATATGGGTGACCAACAACGAATACAGCAGCCACGAGAAGCAGAAGAAAGACGCCTTCGAGAAAGCTGCCGCCAACATCGACGACAAGCTCTATTGGTTCTACGTCAACCACAAGGACGACATCGACAAGCACTACGGGCGCACCTTCTTCGATGACAGATTAGAAGAAGACAGCGAGTGACAACATACTCTATTACTAACAACTAAACCTACTGAAGCATGGGACTTTTTGGAAGAGGAAAAGGCGGCGGACTGATGAACGTCATCCGCTGCGACGAACAGGAATACATCGTGTGGAAATGGCGGCCACGCGCGCAGGACGTTAACAGCACCAGCCGCGAGAACGCCATCCGCTGGAACAGCTCACTGCGCGTGAAAGAGGGCGAAGTGGCCGTCTTCGTCTATCAGCAGAAGAACGGGCCGCTGCAGGACTTCATCCTCGGCCCCTACGACGACATGCTGAAGACAAAGAACTTCCCCGTGCTGGCCAACATCGTGGGCGCACTGTGGGGAGGCGACAGCCCCTTCCAGGCCGAGGTGTACTTCATCAATCTGCAGCAGAACAACCAGCTGCGCTTCGGCGTGCCCTACTTCGACGTCTTCGACCCGCGCCTGCCCGACCAGGGCGTGCCCGTGGCCGTCAGGGGGACGCTCACGTTCAACATCACCGACTACGAGGGGTTCATCAAGCTCAACCGCCTGCAGAACTTCAACCACGACGACTTCCGGCGGCAGATCAACGCCGCCATCGGCAAGCACGTGCGACAGGTGGTGACCAACCTGCCCAGCCAGGCTGGCATTCCCGTTATACAGCTGGAGCGGCAGATAGAAACCGTCAGCGACGGCGTGCAGGCAAAGCTCGCACAGCGGCTGCAGGACGACTTCGGCGTGAACCTGAAGGCGCTCGACATCTCCAACCTTGAAATCGACAAGACAAGTCCCTTCTATCAGGAGGTCTACCGCCTCACCGCAGGGCTGCAGGCACAGACGCTCGAAGCACAGGCACAGGTGAACATCAAGAACCTGCAGGACACCCAGGAAATCAACCGCCAGAACATGGAGGAGACCATGCGCATACAGCGCGAGGAGGCACAGCGCGCACAGCGCCTGCAGACGGAGACGCAGTTCATGGGCGCCCACGCCCTCGACCAGCAGGCCGCCGTGCTGCAAGCCGGCGCCCAGAGCCTGGGCCAGATGGGCCAGATGGGCGGCGGTGGCGACGGCGGCGGTGGCGGCATGAACGCCGCGGGCATGATGGCCGGCATGATGATGGGCGGCGCCATGGGTCAGCAGATGGCCGGCATGATGAACAACATGGGTCAGTATATGCAGCAGGGGCTGCAGGCCGGGCAGCAGCAAATCAACCAGCAGCCCGGCGGAGCCACACCGCCACCCATGCCGGGAGCCACCCCGCCACCCATGCCCAGCGTGCAGTATTTCGTCAGCGTGGGCGGACAGCAGGCAGGCCCCTTCAGCCCCCAGCAGATGCCACAGCTGGTGCAGAACGGAAGCCTCACGCTGCAGACCTACGTCTGGCGGCAGGGCATGGCGCAGTGGCAGCTCGCGCAGAACATGCCAGAGCTGGCCTTCGCCTTCGCACCACAGCAGCCCCCAACACCCCCCACACCCCCCACACCCCCCACGCCCCCCACGCCTCCCATTCCTCCCACCAATCCGTGAAAGCCATGATAGACAACAGTAATTTCTTCTCGCTCGACCGACTCGTGGAGTTCGGCATGAGCGCCAGCATCGCACAGCAGATGGTGGCCAGCATGAACCAGCAGATGCAGCAGATGCAATACCCCGCCGGCATACAGATGATGCCACAGCCCCAAAACGCCACTACCTACTACGTGGCCATCGACGGACAGCCCTGCGGCCCGCTCGACGAGAAAGAGCTCGCACGCATGATCTACGACAAGCGCGTGACCAAGGACACCCTCTGCTGGATGCCCGGCATGGCGAAGTGGCAGCCCGTGGGCCAGGTGCCCGCCGTGCTGCGAATCGTAGCACTAACACCGCCGCCACTCGCTGCCACATAGTCCGACACCTTCACCGTCAGCGGAAAAAGAGCTATCATATAGCTCATTCCTGGTACAGCCTGAACAGCTCGGCATTCCGTGAACCTACGGCTGGTTTTCCAGTCGTAGGTCGCATCTTTGAGTGCTGCAGAAAGGGGTTATTTGGAGAGTGAAGGGAGTCCAATTTGATGTAACTATTAGCTATGTTACATCAAATTGGACACCTTACCCCCCAAATTCCTTTCCTTCAGTTTGGGCTTTTTTACCCCTCCATTTTTTTTGAAAGGTTTTGACAAAATGGCCATTTTGCCCCCTCCATAATTTGATAATTCTGCGCGAAAGAACTTTTTTGCGAAAATAAGCGAATTTTGAGAGGTTTTGCTAAGTCGCTGGAAATCAGCTGTTTGTGGCGGCTTTGGCAAAAAAATGTCGTTCGACGGTTTGAAAAAGTCAACGCCTTTTGAAAATTTGGCGTTGACTTTTGAAAAATTGGCGTGCTTACAGAAACGCGAAAAGTAGCAAAATTTGAGCAAAAAACCTGCACAAAAGTAGGGCCTGTGTGCAATTCTTCGTCTTTTGCGGCCCGATTTTTCATCGGGCAACGCCTCCCCGAGGCCCAAAAACGGCCATTTTTCGCTCAAAAATGCTTCGTCGCCGTGAGCTATTTTTTTGTGAAATATTTTGACGTTTTTCGCTCTTTTAGAGTAACAAAATTACTACAAATTCGAACTGTTTTGCCCCCTACATCTCCACGGTCTGCAGCGCCTTGTCGCCGGGCTTGAAGAGCAGGCCCTTGCAGCTGGTGGCAGCGGCACGATAGGGTCGCAGCTCCACGGCGTTCCAGTCAATCTGGTCGGTGCGCTGTGCCAGCGGGGCATGGGGGATGAGGCTTCCGTCGCGCACCAGGATGATGCAGGGAATGTCGCCCGCTGCTATCTGCTGGTAGCCGCCGTCGTAGACCTTTCCCGTCTGGTAGTCAATCCATTTCCCCTTTGGCAGGTAGACGGTGCGCTGTGTGCCGCTCTCCATCAGCGGTGCCACGAGCATCTGTGAGCCAAACATATATTCGTCTTCCACGAGCCAGGCGCCGGGGTCGTCGGGGAACTCCACCAGCAGGGCGCGCACCATGGGCAGGCCGCGCTCAGAGCAGTCCTTGGCCTGGGCATAGACGTAGGGCATCAGCTTGTATTTCATCTCGGCGCACTGACGGAAGGCATCGGTAAACGACTCGCTGATGAGCCACGGCTCGGTGGGCGGTGCGCCGTGGGCACGGGTGTGGCTCGACAGGAAGCCGAAGGGCAGCCAGCGACGGTAGATGTCCTCGGGCGAGGCGGTGACGAAGCCGCCCATGTCGTGACTCCAGAACGAGAAGCCGCTCAGGCCAAAGCTCAGGCCACCACGCAGGTCGCCCAACATACCTATATTATTAGTGGCCGCATCGCCGCCCCAGTGCAGGGCGTAGCGCTGACTGCCGGCCCATGCAGAGCGGGCCCAGATGATGCCCTCGCCGGGGTGCTCGCGCTCCACCACTTCCCACAGCGCCTTGTTGTAGCGCAGCGGGTAGAGGTTGTGCTCGTAGAGGCCGCCTCGGCCGTTGTGGTAGAAGCCGTTGTAGGGGGCCGCCTCGCCGAAGTCGCACTTGATGGTAGAGACGCCCTGCCGCAGCAGACCGGCAATCTTCTGCTGATACCAGCCGACGGTCTCGGGATTGGTGAAGTCGAGGATGGCATCCTCCACGGGCATGCCGCCGATGGCGTTGCGCACGTGCAGGTTTCTGCTGATAATCTCGGGGAAGAAACGGTTCTTCGGGGTGAAGTAGGGCAACTGCCACAGACAGGTGTGGAAACCGTCTTGCGCCAGCTGCTTCAGCATCTTCTCGGGCGAGGGGAAACGGTCGCGGGCAAACTCGTAGTCGCACTGCCAGTCGGTGCCAAACCAGCCGGTGTCGAAGTGGATGACGTCGGAGGGGATCCTGTGCTTGCGCAGCTGGCGGGCGATGTCGAGGCCCTCGTCCTGCGAGAAGTAGGTGATGCGGCTCATCCACGTGCCGAAACTCCACAGCGGCAGCATGGGCGAGCGGCCCGTGATGGCCGTATATTCGTAGAGGATGTCCTTGGGCTCGCCGAAGAAGACGAAGAAGTCCATCTGCTCGTCGGCCATGAACAGGCGCTGGGCACCGATGTAGGAGGCGCCGAAGTCGGCCGTGACGGGTGCCGAGGTGTGCATGAAGATGCCGTAGCCACGGTTGGAGAAGTAGAAGGGCACGGGCTTGTACATGCCGTCGGTCTCGGGGCCTTGCGGGTCGGTGACGCTCAGCTGCACCCGCTGGCCCACCTTGTTCAGCGAGGTGAACGACTCGCCGCAGCCGTAGATGCGCTCGCCGGGCGAGAGCAGCAGCACGGGGTTGACGGAGCGCGAGTTGTCAGCGCCGCGCTTGATGAACGAGAACGGCAGCAGCTTCACCTGCGTGGAGTCGTTGTCGACGATGTGGCGCGTCTGCGTGAGGAGTCGGCCGTCGGCATCGCGCAGCACTAAGCGGAAGGGGTAGCGCTGAAGCTCGATGCTGCCGAAGGAACTCTTGTAGACGATGGCGCTGCCGTTGTCGGCCGGTTGCCAGGCTTTCTGGGCACCGTTCTTCGGCTGGGCCTTGAAGTCGTCGCAGAGCATCGGGTCGCCGCTGTCGTCTGTGGGGACGATGGGCGTGGTGAGCATACGGATGCGGGCCGTGCGAGGCGACACGAACTCGATGCTCAGGCGCAGTGCGGGGTCGTTGTCGTAGGCCGCATCGGGGAAGTCGAGCATCTGCATCCTCACGGGCCAGTAGCCGTTCAGGTTGAACGCCTGGCGCGGCGACAGGCGGTAGCGGTCCCACTGCACCAGGCCTTCGCCGCGCTGCACGTCGAAGCTGGCCAGCGAGTCGGCCAGGAAATAGGTGTTCGACAGGTCGCTGAAGTCAGCGGACATGTCCTTGGGCATACACTGCAGGTACTGCACGCCTGCGTTCGTCTGAATCTGTGCGTTGGCCATGGCGGTCGTTAGCAGGCCGAGCATGGCAAATAGTAGCTTTTTCATCTGGTAAAACTTAGTTTTCGGCAAAGGTACGGAAAAGTTAGGAGTTAGGAGTTAGAAGTTAGAAGATTTTTTGGGGGGCGTTTTCTAAAAAAAAGTTAACCCGCTGCTTTTAACTCCTAACTCCTAACTCCTAACTCCTAACTTTTAGCTACCTTTGCAACCAGTATCGCAAAACTTAAAGCTATGATAAACCGACAACTATTGGAACCGGAGAGCATCGTCGTCATCGGCGGCTCGAACAACGTGCATAAACCCGGCGGCGCCGTGGTGAGGAATTTGCTGAGTGGAGGATTCAAGGGCGTGCTGCGCATCGTCAACCCCAAGGAGGACGAGGTGCAGGGCATCAAGGTGTTCCACGACGTGAAGGAGGTGCCGCCCACCGACCTGGCCATCCTCGTGGTGGCGGCCCGCTTCTGTCCTCAGTATGTGGAGTACCTGGCTGCCGAGAAGCAGGTGCGTGCCTTCATCATCATCTCGGCAGGCTTCAGCGAGGAGACCCACGAGGGCGCCGTCCTCGAACAGCAGATTCTGGACACCTGCGAGAAGTATGGCTGCGCCCTCATCGGCCCCAACTGCATCGGCCTGCTCACCCGCTGGCACCACTCGGTGTTCACCAAGCCCATCCCGCAGCTGAACCCCAGGGGCGTCGACTTCATCAGCGGCTCGGGAGCCACCGCCGTGTTCATCCTCGAGAGCGCCGTGACGAAGGGCCTGCCCTTCAACAGCGTCTGGAGCGTGGGCAACGGCAAGCAGATAGGCATCGAGGCCGTGCTGGAGTATATGGACGAGCACTTTGATGCCGAGCGCGACTCGCTTGTGAAGCTGCTCTACATCGAGAACATCGCCGACCCCGACAAGCTGCTCTTCCACGCCACCTCGCTCATCCGCAAGGGCTGCCGCATCGCCGCCATCAAGGCCGGCTCGTCGGCAGCAGGCAGCCGGGCCGCTAGCAGCCACACCGGCGCCATCGCCAGCAGCGACTCAGCCGTGGAGGCCCTCTTCCGCAAGGCTGGCATCGTGCGCTGCTTCAGCCGCGAGGAGCTCACCACCGTGGGCTGCATCTTCACGCTGCCCCGCTTCGCTGGTAAGAACTTCGCCATCATCACCCATGCCGGAGGCCCCGGCGTGATGCTCACCGATGCCCTGTCGAAAGGTGGCATGAAGGTGCCGCAGCTGGCCGGCGACGTGGCCGACGAGCTGAAGGCGAAGCTGCTGCCCGGCTCGTCGGTGGCCAACCCCATCGACATCCTGGCCACGGGAACGCCTGAGAACCTGGCCACCGCCATCGACTACTGCGAGCAGCGCTTCGACGACGTCGATGCCATCATGGTCATCTTCGGCACGCCCGGACTGGTGCAGCTCTACGAGACCTACAACGTGCTCCACCAGAAGATTCTGGAGTGCCGCAAGCCCATCTTCCCCATCCTGCCCAGCGTGAACACCGCCGGCCCCGAGGTGCAGGAGTTCCTCAGCCGCGGTCACGTGAACTTCAGCGACGAGGTGACGCTGGCCACCGCGCTGACGCAGGTGATGAAGACACCGGCACCCGCCGACCAGAACGTGGTCATCAACGGCGTCGACGTGCCAAAGATAAGGAAGATAATTGAAGGACTCCCACCAGTTCCCGCGCAGGGTGGGGGAGACGGTTACTTAGAGCCGAGCATCGTGCACGAGCTGCTGGCAGCGGCAGGCATCCCCACGGTGCCGGAGTTCGTCAGCGACCAGAAGGACGAGGTGCTTGCCTTCGCCGAGCGGGTGGGCTTCCCCGTGGTGGCCAAGGTGGTGGGCCCGGTGCACAAGAGCGACGTGGGCGGCGTGGCGCTGAACATCCGCTCGAAGGAGGTGCTCAGTGCTGAGTTCGACCGCATGATGCAGATTCCCGACGCTACGGCGGTGATGGTGCAGAAGATGCTCAAGGGCATAGAGCTCTTCATCGGGGCCAAATATGAGCCGCGCTTCGGCCACGTCGTCCTCTGCGGACTGGGCGGCATCTTCGTCGAGGTGCTGCGCGATGTGTCCTCGGGTCTGGCACCGCTGAGCTACGAGGAGGCCTTCAGCATGATTCACTCCCTGCGGGGTTACAAGATTCTGAAGGGCACCCGTGGTCAGCAGGGCATCAACGAGCGTAAATATGCCGAAATCATCGTCCGCCTGTCCACGCTGCTACGCTTTGCCACCGAAATCAAGGAAATGGACATCAACCCCCTGCTGGCCGATGGCGACAATGTCATCGCCGTAGATGCCCGCATCAGGGTGGAGAAGTAGTTGAGTGTTGAGTGTTTATACTCAAAATTATCTTATATAAATGCTCACCACAGAAGCGCAGAGACACAGAGTCTTTTGTGCTATGCAGAGACAAAACTCTGTGCCTCAGTGTCTCTGTGGTGAATATAAACTATATACTCCCCATCCCTTCGGAGAAGGGCAGGGGGGAGGGACTTCTTCGTGAAGGGGCCTGATAGACGACACGGCCCTGCGGGTCGGTAATGGCATCGAGAACGCACTCCACCTCGTCATCACCGCCGTCGGCTTCTTCGCTCCACGACGTGAGTGGCGTGGCTGAGCGCGACGACATGATCATCGCATCGCCATTGCTCCAGAACCGTACCTTGTAGGGCTCGCTCACGACGTCCTGCGCCCCCTTGTCGGCCTTGGTGTGCATGTAGGAGTTGAACACGCAGGTCACCACCTTCAGCTCCGGTTCGTGGCTGTAGCGATGGAAGGTCCAGTGGAAGCGGTAGGTGCCGTCGCTCTGCATCGAGGCGTGGTGGCGGGAGTAGTCTTTCTTCTTCTTCGTGTTTTGTTCCTCCACGCCCCAGTATTCGATGTTCTCAGCCCCCTTCAGTGCGACGTAGGTGTTCACCTTGAAGGTGTAGCAGTATTCGTACTGCTGCTCGCTGCCGTAGCCGGCATACTCGCTGTAGTCCTCGGTGACGTCCTCCAGCTCCACGTCGTCGATGGCCGTCGAGGGCGTGGTGAAGCTCACGGGCAGTCCCTTGTCCAGGCAGAGCGGCTGGGTGCTGCTGCCCATGGGGATGCGGAAGTAGCAGGGTGCCACGGTGTAGGTCTTGTCGTCGCTCAGCGTGGGCAGCTGGAAGTGGTAGGTCTGTCCGCGCTTGATGCGTGCCGCGTCGCCCCCTTCCTCGGGGAAGAGCGTGGTGACGTATTGCGAGCCGAGCATGACGCGCAGGGCCGGCGTGTACTTGAAGCCCGTCAGCGAGAGGAAGCCCACGCTGCCGCAGGTGTACTGCGCCGTGAAGGTCATCTTCTCGAAGCGGTCGCTGTACTGGCGGTTGACGGTGAAGGAGTTGTCCTTGATGGTGGGAAACCACGAGATGTTGATGGGCTTGATGATGTCGAAGGGACCGATGTCGAAGGACACGCCCGTCTCATTGTCGCCCGGCTCAATGAGCTTTCCCTTCTTCGTGTAGTGCTTCTTGCTGGGGTCGAAGGCTTCTTGGTTGCCGTCCACGATGTCCTGGTAGTATTGGCTCGTCTGCTTGGCGTTGGCCTCCAGCTCTGCGAGTAGCGCTTTCTGTCCGGACGACCCCACCTCGGTGAAGCCGCCGAGGATATTCTTCAGCGAGAGGTCGAGGAACACGCCCACGGTGACCTTCCACTGCAGCTTGAACTGCACGCCGGCGCGGTCGGACAGGCTGAAGGTCACGCCGCCCTTGCTGTCGCGGGTGCCCAGGGGCTCTTTCGCCTCTACGATGGCCGACAGCGTGGGTATGACGCGGGCAGAGATGATGCGCCCGTAGATGCCCAGGCCGATCACCAGCTTCAGGTCGAGCTGCAGCGAGGCGTTGACGGCTATCTCCTCGGGGCAGATGACGCTCCAGTCCTTGTCGGCTATGACGTGCTCATTCTTCGTGTAGGTCAGCTCGCGCAGGTTGATGGTGTATTCGTTGACGGTCTTCTTGTATTTCTCGAAGGAGGCACTGCCGCCAACGGTGGCTGTGAGGTCGACATTGACGTCGATGAAGAGCACGATGACCACGAAGCCGATGGTGATGGCCTTGCCCTTCACCGGGCGGAAGTGGGCCAGCCGATTGTTCCAGTCCTTGGTGGCCGTGGCCTCGATGCAGAGGCTTTGCTCCACGGTCTGCGAGAGCTTCACCGTGTATTGGTTGTCCTTGATGCTGAAGCCGCTGAAGTCGAACTCGTTGGTCACGGTGCAGTGGTTCTTTTCCGCAGGCATGCTGATGCCCAGATGGCCGTAGCTGGCATTGACGGTGACGGGGAAGTTGAACTCCGTGACGCCGTCCTCCAGCTTCACGTGCATGCCCTCGACGTCGAACTCCACCTTCTGCCGGGCGGCGGCTTCCTCGCCGCTCTCGTCGGCGGCCTCGTCGCGGATGGGGTCGCCGTTCTCGTCGAGGTCGTAGGGGCCGTCGGGCATGACGTAGTACTCCTCGTCGTACTCGTAGCTCATCTGCCCGTCGATGCGCAGGTCGAGGTAGGTGTCGTCGAGTGTGCAGAAGGTGGCGATGTAGACGTACTCGTCGGGCTCGTCCACCCTGTAGCGCACGCGGTGGTTGCAGCCAGATGGGAACAGGTCGGTGGCGCCGCTGACGAGGATTTCGCCCGGCACGGGCAGGTACTGCTCGGGCGTCGTCTTGGCGTAGTGCAGCTCGATGAAGGCGTTGGCGGGGTCCTGGCGCACCTGTGCGATGTGGCGCTGGTCCTCCACCTGGAGCACGCGCACGCAGTCGCGGAACTGGTAGGTGACTTCGCAGCCTGCCTGCGTGATGGTGACGGGGGCGTCGTAGCCCTCGCCGCTGTGCACCGGCACGTTCTCCCAGTGCTCCTCGCCGTCAGGGGCGTCGCCCAGGTCGTCGTCGATGAACAGGTTGCACGAGGCGAGCGTTGCTGCAATGACGATATAATACAGGAAGGAAAGGGTCTTTTTCATCGCTCAAGGCTTTTTATGGTTCATATACACACACTGTTCACGCTATTCCTCGCCGTTCTCGACGATGATGGGTTCGGGCACGTCGATGATGCCGCCGCCCACCGCCGGCAGGTATTCCTCGGCCGTGGCCGTGTCGAGGCGCAGGGGATAGAGGCTGGAGAGGGTGCCGTGGCGCTCGCCGTCGAAGATGAACACGTCGGGGAAGAGCAGCGCACGCGCCTGGCCGCGGAAGTAGCAGCGCAGCCGCACCTCGTCGCCGTAGCTGAAGGGGCTCCACACGCGCAGCACCATGTAGTCGGTGCCCTCCAGGCGCCGCATCTGGCCCACGCCGCGCAGCTCGTTGCCCACGTAGGCCCCGATGATGTAGGGGTCGTGGTTGTCGAGCGTGAGCGGCTCGCCGTCGATGGCGACCGAGGCATAGATGACCATGTCGTAGGGGTAGCTGTCGGGGGCGACGTACATCTCGGGCAGCACCACCACGACGGCGGTGTCGCGCAGCAGGTCGATGGCGCTGTAGGCGTAGGCCAGCGTCTGCCCCTCGGCGTAGGCCACGAGGGTGTCGTTCTCGAAGCCGGCTATCGTGGTGTCCTCGGTGCTCCAGTAGACGGCGTTGTTCGACAGCGAGTCGGGCGTGAACAGCACGGGTATGGCATAGTGGTCGCCCACGACGAGGGGGATGACCTTGCGCGCCAGCTGCATCTGTCCGGCGCCCACGGGGTCGTTAGCGCCGAACTCGAAGTACTCGCCGCAGGAGCAGAGCAGCCCGCACAGCAGAGCCAGCCCGCCCCCAGCCCCTCCCCAGGGGAGGGGAGCGAGGATGCCTCTGAGCACTGACGCCAGCGACGTGAGCCGACTGACCATCGCTTTGATTATCGGCGTAGCCTCTCTATTTGTTGTCATGGTCATCATATTGCTATTTCTTTTCAGGTCATTATCTACTAATAGTTCTATACAGCTCCCCTCCCTCGGGGAGGGGCGGGGGGTGGGCCGTTGGGCGTGGGCCCCTATTCCGGCCTCTGCACGGCGATGGTGTTCGAGGCCTGGCTCTCGCGGCCGTCGCTGAAGCGAATCATGACGTAGTACTCGGCCGTCTCGCCCTTCAGCAGGCGGCGCTCGGTGAACTCATGCACGTCCTGCGGCACGTTGCCCAGGTACTCGAAGGACTTCTTGCCGGCCGTGCGGCGGAAGATGCAGAAGTAGTAGGGCTGCTCCTGCAGCGCTGCCGGCAGGCGGCCCACGTCCCAGACGAGGCGCACCTTGCCCTCGCTGCCGATGTAGTCGCCGCTGAGCGTCAGGGGAATGTCGAAGTACTTCGGCCCCTGGTGCAGCCAGCTCACGGCGAGGCTCTGCGTGGTGTAGGGCGAGGCGTTGAACGACTCCACGCGGTAGTAGTAGCGCTCCTGGCGGTTGTGGCGCGGGTTGTCGCGCACGTCAACGGCCCACGCGCCGAGGGCGGCCAGCGAGTCGGCGCTCCAGCGCTGCAGCTCCTCCCACTCGCCCTGCTCGCCCACGCGCCGCCAGAGGATGTGGTACTTCATGTCGGCATCGCGGCCCACCACCCAGCGCATGTACATGCCGTCCTCGTCGGTGTGGGCCGACGTGTCGAGGTGTGGCTGCGAGGGGGGCGTGGCGTGGGGGCGCTCCACCTGCAGCGCCGGGCTCCACTGTCCGACGTTGGTGGACCAGTCGATGGCGCGCACCTTATAGTAGACATACTTCTGGTTGGCGTCGAGCGCCAGTGAGTCCACGTAGCCCGTCTCGGCTATCTGCCCGGCGTTGAGGCGCAGGAAGGTGTGGGTGGAGTCGTTGGCGAAGGCCACGTCGTAGCCCGCCACGTCGGCATCGCGTGGTGCCTGCCAGGTCAGGATGACGTAGCCGTCATCGAGCACCGTGGCCTTCAGCGAGTCGGGGGCGTCGGGGGCCTTGTAGTCCCTGACGCGAATCATCTGTGGCAGCGAGATGGCCTCGTTGCCCGAGTCGTCGTAGGCGCGGATGGCAATCTCGCCCGTTTGCAGGCCCGTCACGTCGATGACGGCCACGGTGTCGGTGGGCGCGATGAGCCCCTCGCTGACGGGCTGCCACTGGTCGCCGGTGAGCTGGTTGTTGTGGTAGAAGAGCATGTAGCCCGTGCAGTCCTCCGACGGCACCTCGGGGTTGGTCCATACCACGGCGGCCTCCACCCGCTTCATCGGCTGGTCCAGGTCCTCGCGTATGATGGCAAACTGCTTGATCTGCGGCACGGCGGGTGGCTCGATGTCGCGGGCATAGACGCGGTGCACGGGCGACGGGTCGGTGAGCTCGCCGAAGGCGTCGTGGGCCAGCACGCGGTATTCCCAGATGCCGTCGTGGGTGACGGAGTCGCTGTAGAGGCAGAGGCCCTCGAAGTCGGTCTCGAGCATCGGCACGTAGGGCTTCTCGTTCACGCGCTGCCAGGGGGTGGGGGCGGCGGGGCTGCCGGCAGACTGGCCGAAGGGCCCAACGTAGCGGCGCTCCACCTCGTAGCTGGAGTGGTACTTGTCCTCCCACGACAGCACGAAGCGGCGCGGCGAGGTGAGCGTGTCCTCCAGCTGGGGGTCGTAGGGGATGCGGCGGAAGGGGCGGTTGACCAGGTTGGAGCGCACGCCGGGCTCGAAGATGATCTTGCCCTTCGTGTCCCACACCGTGGGCTGCACGATGTACTCGTAGGTCTCGCCCTGGCGCGCCGTGCGGTCGATGAGGCCCACGGCCATGTCCTGCGCCAGGTCGGGGCGCCACTCGGCCACGAGCATGGCGAAGCCGAAGGAGATGTCCTGCTCGTTGTTCACCTCCACGCTGGCGCCCATCGTGCCGGGCGGGTCCTCGGTCTGCCCGTGGCCGATGCGGCCCTCGCCGTAGAGCACGCCCATGGCGATGTTGGCCTGGTCGTCGTCGGTGCCGTACTTCGCCTGAAACTCCGCCTGCGACAGCGGCTTCAGGGCGTAGGCCAGCGTGTCCACGTCGATGGAGCCGGGCTTCGAGCGCAGCACGTTAACGCCCCCGATGGTGAGGAACATCCACGACACGTAGTCCTCGGGCACCCAGCGCAGGTAGACGCGGTCGCCGTAGGTGCGCACCAGCAGGCGAATCTTCGACGTGAGCAGCTCGCCCTGCGGCACCGGCACGTAGTCCGTCGAGTCGGTCACGAAGGCGGCGCGCGCCACGGTCAGCGTGTCCTCGGTGCCCTGAGCCTGGGCGCCCGTGCCCGCTGCGAGCAGGGTCGCCGCTATGATGATGGTCTTCAGCTTCTTGTTCATATATCTATACATTATTATATATATTACTTCTCAATGGGGTTGCCGTCCTCGTCCACGTCCACACCGGCGTTGATGTCGTCGGCGTTGTCGGCATCCTTGTCCTCGCCGTCGCCCACGGCGCTCATGCCGTCGGCGTAGACGTACTTGTTCCATAGGATGGTCAGGGGATACTTCAGCTGGTTGTCCTTGTCGTTGAGCGGGTCGATGGTCACAATGCCCTGCGCGTACTTGTTGTTTATCATGCCGTCGTAGAAGTACAGGCCGGAGTTGATGTCGTAGGCATTGACGCGGTACGCCTGCACGGGCAGGCTCTTCAGTTCGTTGAAAAGGTTCTTCCAGTTGCTTTCCTCCTTGATGACATAGCGCAGGCCGGCATAGCCCATCTGCTCATTGTAGCTGCTGGAGGAGTGGCGCCCATAGCGGAACTCGTTGTCGCTGCCATACTTGAACGGTATGCTGCCGCCGTTGCCACGGCTGTCAGTCAGTCCGAAGAACATCATGTTCGACACGGCCCCGTCCCATCGGTACCGCAGGAAGTAGCGGCCGTTAGGCACCGAGTAGCGGAAGGAGCGGTAGTGGTCCACGGCGAGGAAACCGTTCACCTCGTCCTTGGCATCGCTGTACTGCGTGCCCTGGTAGTTGTCGTCATAATTGAAGCAGTCGCCAAAGAGCAGCGGGAACTGATAGTAGGGCACCTTCACCTTGAAGCCACGGCACTCCACGGTCATGTAGCGTCCGCGGTACTTGTCGTTCCACTTGGCGATGTCTTTGTTCAGCTGGTCGTCGTCGCCGCCGCTGTAGTTATGCCATAGCTGGTTGGCAAAGCTTGCCCCTAATTGACTTCTTACAAATTTATAGTAATTGTTATTGCTCTGCACTTCTATGCGCTCCTGCCTATTGTCGAGGTCTTTATTAAAGAAAGACTTAGCCAACGACTTCAAACTGCTGCTGATGCCATTTTTTCGCTTTTGCATGTGCTCGTTGTAGATGTTCAGTAGCTGGTCTGCAGCGCCCCTCATCTTCGAGGCCAGCCGGTCCGCCACGAAATAGGGGGCGGCCATGTCCTTGAACATCTCGCGTATGCCCACGGTGCTCACGCTCACCTCGTTGTCGCTGGCGGTGAAGCCCTTGCTGTTGGGCTGCCAAACGGGCACGTTGCCGGTCTGGTTGCCCATGGTGCGCTCGTAGAACTCGCTCATGCCGCCGGGCAGCGGGTAGGCAGGCACCGTCGGGTCGTTGTAGTTCCAGGTGCTCCAGCTGTTGAACATCTTGTTGCGCACGTCCATGGCCGTCTCGTTGATGCCAGAGATGAAGCGTTGGCCCTGCACGTCGAAGCCGTTGTAGTTGAAGGTCAGCGTCTCCGAGGCATGCGTTACGCCCACGGGGTCGAAGCCGTACGGCGCTATCTTGTGGCCGCCGATGAACACGGCGTTGGAGAGCCATGCGAAATAGAGGAAGGGATCCTGGCCGCGCCAGCCGCTCTGCCTGTACAGGTTGTGGTAGGATCCCGTGTAGTCGGAGAAGTCCTCGCTCGCATATTCGCTGCTGTAGGAGTAGGTGGGAGCCTTGCTCAGCTTCATTCCCACGAAGGGCTCCTCGTAGGGCAGCAGCTTGGCAAAGGTGCGCGGCTCCTTGGCCGAGTTCAGCGTGGTGTTGAACGTGCCCGTGTGCGGGCTGGGCAGCAGGTGGAGGTCGGCCAGCACGTAGGTAGTGTCCTTCACGCAGTCGGCCTTCCGCGAGTTGGCAGCCAGGTAGTTCTCATAAGCCGTCATCAGCATTTCGCTGCTGACGATGAGAGACGCCATGTAGAGATTGGCACTCAGATAGTAGTCAGCGCCAGTCTGCTTCTGCCTAATCTCGTCGAGCTTGGACTGCACCACGTTGCCATAGCCGTTGGACTCCAGGAACTCCTTCAGCACCAGGTGCTTCTGGTTGAGCTGGCTCATGTCCTTATACCCAAATTCGGGATGCACCGCGGGCTTCACCATGCCCTCGTTGCCGCACTTGCCCTTCACCTGCGTGTCGTAGAGCAGCTGCAGGTGGTGCTTCTTGCCGTTGAAGTCAGAGGTGTACGAGAAGAGGTAGTTGGCAGCCTGGATGTTCATGCCTTTGTAGCTGCCGTTGCTGGTGGCCTTGAACACGGCGTTCTGGGTGTAGGTCTTGCTGCTGCCGCCGGAGGCGGTGCTGGTGAGCTTCCAGTAGAGCTTGCCGTTCTTGTACGACGACTTGCTGATGTCGCGGTTCAGCGCTATCACCGGACGCACCAGGTCGTTGAAGTAGACCTCGGTGCTGTCTTCCGCGGTGTTGAACAGCTTGCCTTCGTTGCTGGCGGGGAAGGCCAGGGCCACGTAGGGCTGCAGGTTTTCGATGGCGTCGGGCAGCTCGGGCTCAGGCGCAGTGCGGAAGAAGTAGAACTTCTGCTGCTGCCACTTGATGCGGCTGTTGCGCACGGGCTTGCCATTGGCGTCGCACACCACGTAGAAGGGCCATACCCTCACGCCCTGCTCCACCTCGTAGCCCGAGCCTACGACGCGCATCATGTAGTAGCCGTTGGGCTTCAGGTTTGGCAGGTTCAGGTGGTAGGTGCTGCCGCGCTTCTCGCGCACGGTCACGCCGCCCACCTCCATCTTGTTCAGCTTCATGCCTTGGTAGGTGTGGCCGCTACTGTTGCTGTTGGCGGTGTAGATGGTGACATAGTCGCCGAGCAGCATCTGGAGGCTCTCCAAGTGTCGGCGCAGCGGGTCGGTCTTGGGCATGTCCCAGATGTTCACCGACGGGTTGCTCAGGAGCATGCCGGTCATTTCCTGGTTGGTCTCGAAGCAGAGCAGGTCCTTCTCCTTCAGCGTGTTGTAGATTTCCTGGCGGTATCGCCATGGCGTCTGCCAGAAGTTGCCGGAGCTGTAAACCTTCCTGATGCTCTCGTCGGAGAGGTCGTAGATGTGGATGGCGATGTCGCCTACGTTGTTGGTCATCTGGTCGAGGTCGAAGATGTAGGTGCGCGAGCCGGCCATCTTCAGCTCGTCCTCGCCGTAGCCCGTTTCGGTGGACATGTAGCCCACCGTCGTGGGGTCGACCAGGCGGTACTGAGCGCCGAGCGAGGCCTTCGTGGTGAGCACCATGCGCTTGGCCTCGGCAGCGGTGACGGGCGCGAGACTGTACCAGTCGCCACTGGGCAGCGTGTCGCTGGCCACGGTCATGTCCTCGAAGAGCTCGAAGCCGTCGAGGGCGTTGCCCTTGAAGGGCACACACACCTGTCCGCAGTCGAAGTGGAAGGACTTGTTCATGTTGACCAGTCCGCCGAGCAGGCGCAGCTTCACGCGGGCACGGCCTTCGATCCACGAGGGCGAGGGCAGGCCGCACTGGAAGACGCCTCCGATGCCGGCGTCGACGATGTCAATCTTCTTGTTGATGAGCTTGCCGAGCTTGATGTGCAGGCCGAACTTGGCGGCGAGGTAGGCATAGAACTGTCCCATGGCGTACCAGCCGTTGCGGCCCATGGAGCGGCCCAGGTTGACGCAGTAGGCCATGTTGCCGTAGTTGACCAGCGCCACGTCGAAGCCGGCGATGGCGCGGATGCCGCCGTAGAACAGGCCGAGGTCGATGTCGATGAAGCCCCATGCCGAGGCGCCCGTCATGACGCCGCCCTTGCAGTCGGCCTGTCCGAGCAGCTGGTTGACCACCGACTGGCGCGAGCGCTCTGCCTTGGCCATGTCGCCGCCCGTGTCGACGCCCTTCGGCGTGATGAAGTTGGTGATCTCGTCGGGGATGGGCGGCAGCTTGCCGTTGCCGGGCAGCTCGTTGCCGATGCAGAGGTAGCCGTCGGCGCCGATGTCGACCGACACAATCTTCGACTTGAACTTCACCTGCTGGTAGTAGCAGCGCTTCGACTTGTCGGGCTCGCCGAGGTAGAGGTGCCACTTCTCGGGATGGTTCTGCACGCCCTTCTCGCGCCACGTAATCTTCAGCGCCAGCGAGAAGCGGCTTTCGCCGAGGGCGGTCTTCTCCTTCTTCTTCTGCTCGGCCTGCTTGCCCTTGTCGTCGGAACTCTTGTTGCTGGCGAAGTCGGAGTCTTTCACGTCCTTGCCCGACTCGTCGTCGTCGGCCAGGGCGTCGGTCAGCCCGGCGTAGGGCGTGCCTTCGATGGCCTCCTTGGCATAGCCGCCGAGGTCTTCCTTGAACTTGTCGAGGTCTTTCTGTATCACCTCCAGCTCCTGCGAGCACTCCTGGCCCAGCTGGCGCAGCTTGTCGCCCAGCGCGCCGCCGGCGAGGCTGGTCTCGGCGGTGATGTCGAGCGAGAGGAAGCGGTCTTGCGGGTCGTTGAGGTAGAGCAGCTTCATGTCGGCCTTAATCATGCCGGTGAGGGCCTTCACGCCGCCCTGGAAGAGGAAGGTGGAGAGGCACCGGCGCGAGCGGTTGTAGACGACGGTGAGGTCGAGGTCGGCGTTGAGCACCTCCTTGCCTGCCGACGACTCCATGCCGATGCCGAGCGAGGCGCCGATGTTGCCATACTCGGCGATGGGCTTGCCGTAGCGGCACTCCTTGGTGTCCTTGTCCTCGGAGGTGACGTCGGGGCGGCAGTTGAAGTAGAAGCCGCCCGTGATGCGGTTGAACACCACGGGGTCCAGGCGCAGGGCGGCGCCAGTGACCTCGCACATGAAGTAGCCCCAGCCGTAGTTGCGGTCGCTCTTCTGGCTCTCGGCGGCGTCCTCCATGGCGGCCAGGTCGGCGGTGTGGTCCTCGGCGGTGATGGTGACCGACGACGACGTCGACGACGAGGAGGAGGTGGTGACGAAGCCATCCTTAGCGCCCTTGCCATTCGCCGAGGTGAGCGTGTTGCCGGTGGTGCCGCCGCTGCCGGTAGCGTCCTTGCCGGAGGCGCCCTTGCCGCTGTGGCCTAACGAGCTCTTGTCGACGCCGGCTCCCTTGCCTTTGCCTTGGATGGCGCTCTCTATCTCGTTCTTCTCCGACTGCGACTTGTCGCCCTCCATCTTCGCAAGCTCCTCCTGCGAGGGCTCGCCGTCCTCGGCGGCCTTGTGCTCGAAGAAGCCGCCGTTGCACTTCATGCCGAAGAGTCCGATGATGTCGATGTCGAGCAGGCCGTTGTAGCCCTTGTTCGTGCCGCCGTTCTTGTCCTTGAACTCGCCCATCTCGAGCTCGCCCTTGAAGTGGAGCACCTTCACCACGTCGAGATTGAGCGACAGCTTCTCGAAGTCGGTGGTCTTGTAGCTCAGGTCGTAGGAGGAGAGGTCGGTGATGTCGCTCCACGAGAGATTGCTGCGCATCTTCACCTTGGCGCCCACGTCGAGGTTGATGGCGGTGACGAGGCCGATGGTGCCGTCGATGGTGACCGACAGCTCCTTGTCGTTTGGCGAGAAGTCGGGCGTGATGTGCTTGAGGTTGAACTTGAAGGGGCCGAGCTTCTTCTCGGGCGAGGCCAGCGACCACTCGCCCAGGTTGAGGAAGCAGTAGTCGGTCACCTTGGTTTCCTTGGCGTCGTGCAGCTTCTTCCACGTGACGTTGCGCTTCGACCATTCCTCCTCGGCTTTCTGGCGGCGCGTCTCCACGTTGTCCATGTGCTGCTCGTAGCGCATGATGAGGTTGTTGGCGGCAGTGAGCTTTTGGCCCTCCTTGGCGAAGTTGGAGATGTAGAGCTTGGCGAAGTGGATGCCCGGGATGCGGATGTTGATGGGCAGGTCCTTGCTCAGCTCCTTCAGCTTCGCGTTGGCCGAGCTGGCGCCGAAGATGCTGAAGTCGCCGCCCATGCAGAGCTCCACGTCGGTGTGGGTCTTGCCCTCCTCGTCCTCCTCGGCGGCCAGGGCGATGAACGTCTGGTTCTTGTCGATGACGAGGTCGGCCAGCAGGAAATTCATCTGCAGCTTGTCCAGCTGCTGCGTGTGGAAGAGGTAGGCATAGCGGCTCGCGTCGGTATAGGTCTTCCGCTGGTGCTTGATCTTCTCCTCCTTGCCCGTCTTCGGGTTGGTGACGTAGGTGTAGTAGGTGTCGGTCTTCGACGGGTCGGTGAGGTGGCGAATCTCGCACCAGTAGCCCACCTTGCCGTCGTCGCCCTTGTCCTTCACGCCGAAGAGGGGGACGCCGAACTTGCCCGTGATGCGGCAGCGGTCGAAGTTGTTCTGCACGACGTCGACGTAGCAGGAGTCGATGTCGAAGGCCCAGCCGCCGGCGCTGCCCGTCTGTGCGTTCATCACGTTGTTGGCGGCCACCTTGAGCGTCACGCCCGAGGCGTCGAGAAGCATGTCCTCGATGCCGATCTTGGCGCCCTGGTCGCCCTTGCCGAAGACGGCCCACTTGGGGAAGCCGAGCGACACCTCGCCGACGTAGAGCCCCTGCCAGGCGCGCCAGTCGGTGCGGGTGTAGCTGCCGCAGAGGCGCGGGTCGTAGGTGGGATGGTCGGCGATGAGCTTCTCGCGTGAGGGCATGCCGTCGTGGTTCCACTCGTAGCTGTGGTCGTAGACGATGTCCTTGCCCACGGTGAAGGTCCAGCCGGGCAGGTCGCGCACCTGGAAGGGGTCCATGTGGATGGTGCCGTACCAGTCGCCCCAGCTGCGGTCGATGACGGCCTTCAGCTCTGCCTTCGGCTCCACGCCCTGCAGGCACTTGCCCGTGTCGTCCACGCGGTCGAGGTTGGGAATGTGCAGGGCGGCGTGTATGCCCAGTCCGCCGTACTGGCGGTCCTCCCAGCGGATGAAGCATCCGTCCTTGGGGTCGAGGGGCTCGCGCGGTGCGAGGAAGGTCATGTCGAAGTCGCTGTCGGGATCCTTGATGCGGAAGTTGCTCAGCAGGGCGAGCACGCCGTCCTGGGGCAGGAAGCGCCCGCTCTCGAGGCAGAGGCGTGGTGCACCGAAGACGAGCAGGTCGCTGTCGAGGACGTTGCTCTTGGGCAGCACGTACTGCCCGATGACGTTCATGCAGGCCCCCTTGGGCGCAAACATCATGCTGGCCACCTGCAGCGAGAAGTCCTCGGGGAAGTACTGCGATATTTCGTCGGGGAACTCAGCGGGGAAGTAGACCTCGTAGAGGTTGCCTTTCTTCCACTCGTCCCATCGGCGGCTGGCCTTCTTGTACCACGAGTAGTACTTGCCCACCTCGTAGCTCTTGGCCACGTTGTTCACCTCCTTGTCCATGTCGTCGCCGCTGCCGGAGAGCACCGACGCGACGTCGTCGGGCAGCGAGAGGTCGCCCCAGATGTTGTCGAGGCCCCAGTTGCTGAACATGCTGACGATGCCCGCCTGCAGCGAGTCGACGGCGGCGGCATCGGTGTAGGTCTCGTCGTCGCTGAGCCACTTCTTGGCCTCGGGGTCGGGGTAGGACTGTGCCAGCCCGTCGAAGCAGACCATGTCGGTGTTGACGGCGAGGTTGTCGAACTTCACGGCCACGCGCACCTTCAGCCCCAGGCCACAGTCCCAGTCCACCCAGCCCTTGCCCTTCAGGCGCTTGCTGTCCTTGACAAGCTCGGCCTCGGTGACCTCTATCTCCCAGTCGCTGATCTTGATGCGGGTGCCCTTCTCGGGCGCCTTGTCGATGAGCTTCTTGTTCTCCACCTGCGACGTGTTGGTGCCGCAGGCCCAGTCCAGCTCGAAGTGGTCGGCCATGGCGAAGTCGATGATGTTGGCCGAGTCGGGCAGCATGCGCAGCGACAGCTTCTTGTCGAGCGGCTCGGCGCTGACGCGCAGCACCATGTAGTCGCCGGCCTTCACCTTGCCATCGAGCTTCTCCCACTTCACCGAGTCCTTCAGGTCCTCGTCCTTGAAGCCCTTCTTGGGCAGGAAGGTGTGCTCGAAGACGGGCTTGGTCGTCTCGACGATGGTCTTCTTCGTCTCGGCGGGGTCGCCCTTGAAGAGCTGGAACTTGTAGCGGAACTGTATGGTGTCCTGCTTCTCGCCTCGTCCTCCGGTGTGCCAAGCCTTGCGCCAGGTGGCCTTGATGCTGTCGCCGACGAAGAGCTTGCGGGTGCCTATCTTCGAGAACTGCGGTGCGGTGAGCGTGGGCTGCTCGAAGACGTAGAGGGAGTCTTTCTTGTCCTTGTCGGCATCGCCTTCCTCGACGTCCACGTCGGTCTCGTCGCCCTCGCCGCCCTTCAGCTCGTCGGCGGGGTCGTAGAGGCGGAAGAGCAGGATGGGGCTCTTGCCGTCGTTCTCGATGAGCGTGTAGTTCAGCCCGTTCTGCACGACGCTGAAGTTGAGCATGTTGTCATTCTGGAAGGTGCCGCCGGCGGTGACCTGCATGGCGTAGACGGTGCCCTGCCTCATCTCCTCCTTCATCTTGGCGATGTAGGCGGGCGGGATGGTCAGCCTGGGCGTGGTGAGCTGCTTGCGCTCGTACTCCGTGGCGTTATGCTCTATGGCCTCGTCGGGCGTGCTCTCGCCGAGCTTCACGATCTTCACGCTGTACTGGCAGTTGAGCAGCGTGGGGTTGCAGTTGAGCGTGGGCTGCGTCCATGTGAACTCCGGGTTGTTGACGTTGACCTTCGTGACGTTGAGCATCGACATCGGGTCGCTGTCGAGCGTGGCGATGGGCGTGAGGAAGGTGGGAGCCTGCGCGATGTAGCACACGGTGAAGCGGCAGGTGCCGTCGTCGGGGGTGTTGAGCATCACGGCGGAGGTGATGGCGGGGTCCCACTTGTAGCACTGCAGGCTGAGCTTGTACTGTCCCTCGGGCAGCAGGCCGTAGATGCCCCGGCGGTAGTCGTCGTAGACGCCGTCGCGGATGTACACCTCGTCGAGGTTGAAGTGGGCGAAGAGCTGCTTCATCTCCACGGGGTTGAGGTACTTCGACTGGCGTGGGGCGAGCACGATGGGCTGGCGTGGGATGTGCTCGTAGTTGGTCACCACCATCGACTGCTCCTCGGGGAAGGTCATGTCGATGTGCATGCCCATGTGCACCTGCTGCACCTCGTCGGTGTTGTTGAGGAGGCGCAGGCGGAAGAACTTGCCGGGGGTGTCGATGTACTGGCCGGCCTGTGGCGGCAGCACCTGCTGGATGGGCGTCACCTGCACGGTCACGTCCTGCGCCGCCGCGCGGCTAAGCGACAAATGATAAATGATAAATGATAGTGCCAACGCCATCATCCATCGCCTGTCTTCTATCATTGAGCAGAGACTCTTTGTTGCTGTCATCTTATTCATAGCCATATATCATTTGTCATTTGTCATTTATCATTTAGGCCGGAGGCCGTCTTCTCAGCCTTGCGCTTCAGGTGGAGCAGTGAGAAGGTGTAGTTGTAGCCCAGCGAGGCGCTGACCTCGGTGGTGCCCATCGAGGTGTAGTCGGCCGAGAGGTTGGTGTCGCTGTACTTGTTGAAGCCTGCCGAGAGGTTGAAGAAGTGCACCTTTGCCAGGGTGTAGCCGGCTGAGAGGTTGAAGCCCAGCGAGAGCATGCGCTGCTGGTGGCGGATGTCGTTGTAGCAGAGCGAGAGGTCGGCAGAGGCGTGCAGGTTCTTCTCCTTGAGGAAGGAGCGGCCCGTGCCCACGGTGAGCACGTCGCTGCTGTAGCGCGTCTGGTAGCCCTTGGACTGCTGGTGCGAGAAGCTGGTGTTGACGTCCATCTCCAGGCTCTTCAGCTGCAGGCTGTGGCTCACGCCGAAGGCGATGGAGCGCACGTCGCTGATGCCTGTGGCCAGCTTGTTGAGGTCGCGGTTCTCTGTATAGCTGGCCGACAGTGAGAAGATGTGGCCTGTGCGGTCGCCGTCGATGGTGTAGCTGGGGCTGAAGTAGAGGGAGTGCATGATGCGGTTCACGCGTGTGGAGTCGTTCACGTGCGCCTTGCCGTCGCTCTGCAGCTGTCGGTAGCCATTGTAGCCTGCCGAGAGTGTGATGCGCTCGCCCACGTTGGTGGCGGCGTTGGCCGAGTAGATAAATCCGCGCGTGGTGTAGAGCTGGTTGCGCGTTATGTTGTCCTCCTGGCCGCTGAAGTTGGCCGAGAGGCTGATGGTCTTGAAGAGCATGGTCGAGGCATTGATGCCCAGCGACTGGTAGTTGTTGGAGGTGTAGTAGAGGCCGAGGGTGCTGTAGTCGGGCTGCACCATCTTATAATAAATCTGTGTGGCGAAGTTCTTCACGTTGATGTTGGCGCTCACGTCGGTGGCCAGTCGCATGAGCGAGGTGTAGCGTGTGCTGAACACGTTGGCCCAGCGGTCGGCGTCGCCGGTGGTGATGCGCTGTGCCATCTTGTCGCTGGTGAAAGCCGAGAATGCCACGTTGCCGCGCAGCGACAGCCAGCCGGTGAGGCCCAGTCCGCCGCGCAGCGCCACGGCCAGGTTGTCCTTGGGGCTGATGCGGTCGCGCCATCGCTCGTCGATGGAGTTGGTGCGGTCGTATGCGCGCAGCAGATAGAGGTCGAGGAAGGAGCGCTGGCTGCCGTAGCCCAGCTTGAAGCCCCATCCCATGCGTCGGTACTGTGGCGAGCGTGCCTTCGGGTCGGCGGGGTCGTCGTTGACGGCATTGCGCAGCTCGCCGTAGAAGGCTCCGAAGCGCAGCTTCGATGAGTTGTACTCCAGCCCCACGCCGTTGAACGACGTGTTCATGATGTAGCTCGACAGCGCCATCGTCGACCGTCCGAAGTGTGCGCGCCAGTTCTTGTACGTGGGGTCGATGTGGAAGGAGAAGTGTGGGTAGTTGAAGCTGGAGTTGTTGTTCGAGTAGTAGAAGGCGAAGGGCATGGAGATGCCGTAGAGCGAGATGTTGAGGTTGGCGTAGACCGAGTTGCCCCATGGCGAGCGGTAGCCGTCGCCCACTGATGAGTGGTAGTAGGTGTTGTTGGTGCCGATGGCGCCGGTGATGATGAGCGGGTCGCTCTTGGCGATGTTCGAGATGGTGTTCTGCCCCAGCGTGAGCGACTGGGCGTGCAGAAGGCTCCCTCCGGCCCCGCCGGGGTAGGGGAGGAGCAAGGCGGCCGTACATAGTATATAAATGTACGCGCGTGGGTGTTGACTGTTCCTGCTCATCGTTATTTCATTTTTTTGTTGAGAGTTGAAAGTTGAGCGTTGAGAGTTCTCGCAGGGGCGAGCGTCCCGTTGGTCCGAGCGGAGCGACTTTAGTCCTGTTGAGGGTTGAGAGCTCTCGCCGCGTTGAGCGATAAGAGTTTAGAGTTCTCGCCCCTGCGAGAACTCTCAACTCTCAACTTTTATTGCATTACCTTGCTCACGCTGCCGTCGGCACTGCGAAGGATGGTGATGCCCTTGCCCTTCGTGCTGCCGAGCTTGCGTCCGTTCAGGTCGTAGCGCTCGTGGCTGTTGTGGGTGGTGGCAGCAGCGTGGCTGATGCCCGTGGTGACGCCCAGGCTGGTGAGCGTGAACGGCTGCTTCAGCGAGCCGCGCATGAGTGTCATCGTCGTGGTCTCGTCGACGTCGTACTGCTGGCCGGTGAGGCTGTCCTCTATGCGGAAGCTGACCTGCTCGCCCTGGTTGGCGTGGACGGTGATGAACATCAGGCCGTCGTAGCAGCGTCCCTCGCCGCGACACTCATTGTCAACGAAGGCACCCACGGTGTAGCGCTCGCTGTCAGCGACGCCCTCTAAGCGGGCCACCATCGACATGTTGTCGCGGAAGCGCGAGGCATCATACTGCCATGAGCCGACGGCGGGCCGTGCTGCCGGGGCGTTCATGCGGCTACCGCTGGCCTGCTGGGCCTCCCAGGCATTGCCCTCGCTGAGTAGCATCAGCGTCCGCTCGCTGTCGCTGTTGTTGTAGTAGAGGTAAGCCTCGTAGGGCTTCAACTGCGTGAGTGAGCCTGTCCATGCCGTGCCGTTGAACTCGGCGAAGCCGTCGTTCTTCGACACGATGCGGTCGCCATCGGAGGCATCGAGGCTCAGGGCAGACAGGTCGTAGGTGTTCACGTAGGGGTTGCCCATCCACGTCCAGGCCTTGCGCAGGGTGACGTCCTTGCCGTCGGAGAGCACGTTCTCGTACTGGCGGCGCAATGAGGAGCCTGGCATGGCTTTGCGGGCGTTGATCTTGTAGGCCGTGGCATGAGTGAGGCCGCTCTCGTAGAGCTCGCCGAAGTAGCCATACTCAGGGTCGTTGGCCATGAGGGCATCCTGCGAGCGGATTTCGTCAATCTGTGCATCGTCGAAATGGGTGGCAAAGTCGTTCTTGCTGATGTCGCCCCACGGCGTGTACCACTGCCAGCCCTGGCTGAGGGCGGTGGGCACGTAGACGCTGACGGCCTTATTGGCAACCTGCTGTCCGTCGTAGGTGATGTGGAGCGTGAAGTTGCCGGGTGTGAGCAGGGTGATGTTGGCACTGATGACGGTGACACCGTTGCTATCGTAGGTGTAGGGGGCTGCCAACGACGCCACGGGCCAGGCTACGTCGGTAACGGCCTCGATGCTCAGCAGGCTCAGGTCGAAGTCGGCGCCCGCGGGCTGCGGGATGAGGTCGACACTTTCGCCCATGCTCACGCCCATCTCATCAGAGCAGATGACCTCGAAGCCCGTGAGGCCCTCGCTGACGATGACCTTGAACGAGCAGGTGCTGGTGAGCGTCTGGTAGCCGGTGCCAGTGCCGGTGAGGTTGGCCAGCGTGTTGGGATAAGTCAGCGTGACGGTGATGGTGCTCTCGCCCACCTTCCGGGCTTCAGCATAGAGGGGATAGTCCGTGCCGCCGGGCTTAATAGGATCTATGTAGACTACCGTGGGATCAGAACTGGCGATGCTAAGGTCATAGATGTAAGCGCCTGCAGGCGTGAGGGTGATGTTGCCCTTCATCTGGTCAGAGATGTCGACGGTCTGACCGAAGAACTTCACGTAGAGGTTCTCAGCTGCGGCGGTGGCCTCCTTGGCGTAGTTAACCACGCGGACGGTGATGGTGCACGAGGCCTGCGGATTGTCGTTGGAGACAATGTTCAGATAGGCCACGCCTTCCTTCAGTGCGCGCAGGGCGGTGCCGCCATTGGTGAGCTCTACGATGCCCGTCTCGGCGGGAGCGCCGCTGGCATCGTTGGTGAGCAGACTGTAGGTGACGGTGGCATCCTCAGCACTGGCGGGGGCGAGGGTGTAGAGGCTGGCGAGCTGGGTGGCGTTCAGCACGTCACCGGGCATCAGCTCAATGCTGCTCGTGTTAGCAGTAACGCTCTCCACGCCCTGGCTCACGATGATGGTCATGGTGGCGACAGACGTCTTCCTCGTGGGCTGCCCTGTGGTGGCATCTATGTTCAGAAAGTCAGGATACTGCAGGGTGATGGTCAGCGTGGATTCGCCGGCCCCCACCACAGTGGCGCTGCCCGTGATGCCCACGGCACCAGTCAGTGGACTGAGCGTTGCCTTCACGACGTCCTCATTGCTCGATGTAATGCTGATGCCCAGAATCTCCGTGTAGCCGTTGGGGGTGATGGTGAGGAATCCGGCCTGGGTGGGCATGTTGCCGTAGAGCATGTCGGTGAAGTCAATATCCGTGCCCCTATAGGTGAAGAATTGCTGGCTGCGGTCGAGGGCCACCTCCTTGGCATAGTTGTGCACGCGGACGGGGATTTCAGCATAGATGTTTGGGTTCTCAGCCGAGGTCACTACGAGAGCGCCTGTGCCGGCAGCTGACGCGGTGATGGTCTGTCCGCTGATGGTGAGCAGGCCGCTGGTGCTGCCACTGGCGAGGCTGTAGGTGACGGCGGGGTTAGTGGCATCGGTGGGCATCACGCGGTAGAAGGTCTTCACAAAATCCGTGAGGACGTCGCCCACGTTGCACTCCAGCACGTTCTTCGTCGTCAGCTCAATAGCTTCCACGGGCTGTACCACCGTCACGTTGATGGTGGCGGTGAGCGTCGTCGTGTCGTAGGTGATGGTGGCAGTCATCGTGGTCTGGCCTTTGGCGATGGGTGTCCAGTCAGTGCCCTTGCCTCCATCCTGGATGATAGACTCATCGCCCGAAGTCCAGACGATGACGTCGGTATAGTCCTCTGGTTCCACGACGAGCGCATTGGCCAGGGCATTCTGCAGGGTTTCGCTGTCGTTGACGCTGACGGTGATGTTCTGGTACTCCTCTTTCACGCTCATGCTTGTTGCGTGGTTGATGACGAGCACCACAGCCTCTGCCTGCCACTGGGCGGAACCGCCGAACTTTGCCCTCACGTATGCCGAGCGATAGGGGTTGGGAACATTCACTACGGAGAGGATGCCAGCCTCAGTGACGCTGACGATGTCAGCATACTGGTCGTCCACGCCCCACACGATATTGTTTGGCAGTGTGGCCGTTTCGGGATAGGGATGTACATAGGGAGTCAGGTCGAGCGTAGTGCCTTTAGTAATATAAATAGGAGAGTCTATTGTGAGGCCGGTAACTTCGCTGGCACTCAGCTCGAAAAGCGAGCTGGTGGTTCCGTGCAGCCCGCCGTCGAAGGTGATGGCAGCACTCGTCAGGTCGTACTCTGCTCCCGTCGAGCTGTTGTACATCTTGAAGGTGATGGCCTTGCCGTTGTCCTCCTTGGCTTCCTGGTCGAAGTTGCCCTTGATGTTCAGCTCGAAATAGTTGTAGTCGGCATGAGTGGAAATGGCGGGATTGGCCTTGGCGGTGGCCACGGCACGCAGTTCGCCGTCCACGAAGGCTGCCACCTCATAGTTCTGATAGTTGGGAGCAGCCTCCAGGGTTCCCAAGTTCAGCTTGGCATAGACCACGGTGTTTTCAGACTGTCCGCCGGGCGGGGTGTACGTCCAGTGGCTCTGTGCCCACGTGCTGGTGGTCATGGCCATCAGCACGCCGATGATGAATAATAGTCGTTTCATACGCTTAAAAGGGTTTGTTAATAATGTGCATATCTTGAATTTGTCTTTCTGCCCTGCATGCTGTTGAGCCAGCTGAGCCTCCTCTTCTTCTTTCTGGGCCTGCTGGTTCACGGTGTCTATTTCGGCCAGTTGCTGGTCGATGCGCTGCTGGATGCTGTTGTAGCTGTTGGCCATTTCTTTCATGTTGAGTTGCGATTGTTCGTGTGGCAAAGATACGAAGAAATGGTTAACAGAACTTGCAAAAAATTAACTTTGGTTTGTGAAAAACTGACAAAATGAACACTTGCACTTGTAAAAAAGTTACAAGTGCAAGTGTGTAAGTTGTTGATGCTCAGTTTGTATTTGCCTACAAATGGGCAGTGTTCAATGTGCCCGCTTCATCCACTGCGAAGGACTGAGTCCGTAGGCTTCCTTGAAGGCGTGCGAGAAGTGGGGAAGGTCGGAGAAGCCACAGCGGTAGGCCACGTCGCTGACGCTCATTTCGGGATGCCCGTCGAGCATGCGCTTGGCGTTCGAAAGGCGAATCTGCAGGAAGTAGGCTGCTGGCGTCTTCCCCGTCAGTGCCTGCACCTTGCGGCGCAGCTGCGAGGGCGACATGCAGAGGCGGTCGGCGATGACGTCGACGGTGGCCTGCTGGTCGCCCATGAGCGAATAGACCAGGTCGGTGATGCGTCCGATGAACTTGGTGTCGGCGGGCGTCAAGGCGGTCTGCTCGTCGCCCTGCTCTGCCGTCTGCGAGCTGTCGGCGGTGCCTATGCGTGCAAACTTCTGGCGCAACTGCTGCCGCTGCTCCAGCAGCTTCTCCACGCGGACGGTCAGCTCGTCGGTGCTGAAGGGCTTGTAGAGGTAGGCGTCGGCACCGGCCTCGATGCCTTGGATGAGGTCTTCGCGTGTGGAGCGCGCGGTGATGACGATGATGGGTATGTGGCTGGTGAGCTCGCTGGAGCGCACCTGGCGGCACAGCTCCAGGCCGTCCATCTCGGGCATCATCAGGTCGGTGATGATGAGGTCGGGCACGAGCTGCTGCGCCTTCTCCAGACCCATGCGGCCGTTGGTGGCGTAGAAGATGTCGTACTGGTCCTGCAGGTGCTGGCCGATGTAGTAGGCCACGTCGTGGTTGTCCTCCACGATGAGCAGGCGGGTGCGCTCGCCCTCGGGGTCGCTGTCGGTGAGCGTCTGCTCCCCGGTGCTCATTCCCGTCTGCGGCAGGGCCAGCCCCTTCTTCTCCTCCTCGGTGAGCTGCTGCCACTGTCCGCCCCCGTGGTGCAGGGGCATGGTGATGGTGAACACCGTTCCGCGACCGGGGCTTGAGGCCACGCTGATGTCGCCGTCGATACTGGCGATGAGCTGCCGCGTCAGCGCCAGGCCTACGCCGGTGCCGGCGTGCGCCTCGCTGTTCGCGGCCTGGTAGAAGGGCTCGAAGATGTGGCTGAGCTGATGGCGGTCGATGCCCACGCCGTCGTCGGCCACTTGCAGCACGAACTGGTTTGGGTCGCGGCGTGTAGTGATGTTGATATGTCCGTTCTCAGGGGTGAACTTGATGGCGTTCGAGAGCAGGTTGTTGACAATCTTCTGCACGTAGTCGGGTACGAAGTCCATCATCACCTCGTTCTCGCGCGGGGCGTAGATGAGCTGTATGCCGTGGTCGTGGGCGTAGCCGTAGAAGGTCTCCATGATCATGTTCAGGTAGGCCACGATGTTGTCGGTGCGCCAGCTGGGCTCGGTGACGTGGGCTTTCACCTTCGACAGGTCGAGCAGCTGGTTGATGAGCTGCAGCAGCTGGCTGCCCTGGCGCTCAATCATCTGGCCGGCGGTGTGCACGTCGGCGATGTCGCCGTCGGCGGTGGCGTCCTTCAGCTTCTGGCTCATGCCGAGGATGACGGTGAGCGGCGTGCGGAACTCGTGGGTGATGTTGGTGAAGAAGTCCTCGCGGGTGTGCTGCAGGTCGAGCAGCTGCTGGTTGGCCTTCGACTTGGTGCGCATGGCGTAGACCACGAAGGCGAGCACGAGGATGAGCAGCAGGACGATGACGATGGCGCCGATGATGATGATGCGGTTGGTGCGCTGTGCCTCGGCGTTCTGCTCCGTCAGCTGGCTCACGTGGAAGCGGGTGCTGTAGTTGGAGAGCATCTGCTTCATGTCGTCCTGGTAGATGGAGTCCTTGAGCTTGGTGTAGTCGTCGAGGTGCAGCATGGCGGTCTTCGGGTCGCTGTCGTAGAGGGCGGCGAAGAGGCCGTGCAGGGAGCGTGCCTGGTTGTAGAGGTCGCCGGTCTGTAGGAAGAGCTGGCGGGCCTGCTCGAAGTAGCGTGCGGCGGCGTCGGTGCGCCCTTCCTTGCGCATCACCTCGCCCAGGGTGTTGAGGCTGATGCCCAGCGAGGGCATCACGCCGCCCTCGGCCAGCACGGGGATGCACTCGAGCAGCAGCTGGCGGGCGCGGGCGGTGTCGCCCACGGCGCTGCAGGCGGTGGCCATCTGCGCCTGGCGGATGGCCATCTTCGAGGGGTGGCCGCCCTGCCGCTGCTCGTAGTCGAGGGCCTGGCGGGCGTAGTCGAGGGCCTGGTCGTAGAGCCCCAGCTCCTGGTACACCTCCGAGGCGCAGCCGTAGATGGCCGGGGCGTGGAGGTGGTCGGCGGTGCGCCGGTCGGCGTCGATGGCCTTGTCGGTGTACTGCCGTGCCTGCTGGGGCTGGCGCGCGGCGAGGTAGATGCCGGCCAGGGTGTTCAGCGTCGAGCTCATCCGCTCGTAGTCCTGCTGCTGGCTGTCGATGGCATAGCCCATCTCGCCGTAGCGCAGCGCCTCGCCGTAGTTCGACAGGTAGAAGTAGGCCAGGGTGAGCAGGTTGAGCGTCTCCGACTGCCACGTGTAGTCGTCGTTGCCCTTCGTCAGCGGCAGCGCCGTCAGGGCAGCGTCGAGGCAGCGGTCGAGCTGGCGGACGTTGAGGAAGTATTCGGCGGCGTAGTAGCTGGCGGTCATCGTCAGCGTGTCGGGATGGGTCTGCGGGGAGAACGTGAGGTCGTCGCCGAAGCCCTCGGACAGCAGTGCCTGCATCAGCTCGTTGCCCGTCTCCACCCGCAGCGGGCCCATCTGGCGCTCAAAAACATGGTAGAGGCTGTCCACCTGCGCCAAAGAAGTGATGAGTGATAAGTGAAAAGTGACAAGTACAAGCAATGCTCTCCTCCAACTCGTATGGTTCTCTGTCATATACCTTATACTATTGTCTATTCTCATCTTCTTCTGTCCTTAGCTTTTCAGTCCTCACTTTTTATCTCTCACTTCCCGCTTCTCATTCCTCGTTTCGCCCGAAGTTCGCCAGCCGCTCGTCAAGCAGCTGGTACTGGTGGTCCTCGATGAACGAGGTGCACACGCGCAGGCCCTCCTGGTGGCTGCCGGTGGTGGTGAGGCTGATGGCGCTGACGCCGTAGTACATCAGCTCGTGGGCCAGCTGTCCGCTGGTCATGCCGGGATAGCCGATGGTGAAGTAGAAGCCGTCGGCAATGGGCTGGTCCATGTCGCGGTCGTAGACGATGTGGAAGCCGTGGCGCAGGAAGATCTCCTTCAGCCGGCGGGCGCGCTCACCGTAGACCCTGACGTCGTCGCGGAAGTGGAAGGTGCCGTCGCTGGCGGCGCGCAGCATGGCGGCCATGGCGTACTGTGCGGAGTGGCTCGTGCCGCTGGAAAGGGCGTAGAGCATGCGTGTGGAGAAGACGAGGCCGAAGGGCAGGCCCTCGTAGCGCGCGGCCAGGTCGGGGTAGTGGCGGTGGAAGAGCTTGTCGCTGATGCACACCACGCCGATGCGCTCGCCGGCATAGCTGAACGCCTTCGAGCCGCTGATGAGTAGCATGCAGTTGTCGGTGTAGCGGGCCACGGTGGGCTGGTAGGGCGGCTGGAAGGGCACGCTCAGGTCCTGGCGGAAGTCCATGGCGAAGTAGGCCAGGTCCTCCATCACGATAGCGTCGTACTGGGTGGCCAGACGGCCTATCTGCTGCAGCTCGTCCTCGGTGAGGCACACCCACGACGGGTTGTTGGGGTTGGAGTAGACGATGGCGCAGATGTTGCCCTGCCGCAGGTAGCTCTCCACCTTCGGCCCGAGCTTCGCGCCGCGGTAGTCGTAGACGTCGAAGGTCTCGTACTTCACGCCCTGCACCTGCAGCTGCATCTTCTGCACGGGGAAGCCGGGGTCGATGAAGAGCACGGTGTCGCGACGGTGGTCGGCCTGCGAGCAGGTGAGGAACGAGGCGAAGGTGCCCTGCATGGAGCCGCAGACGGGCACGCAGCCCTCGGCGGCCACGTCGACGCCGATGAACGCCTTGACGAAGCGCGAGGCCTCGCGCTTCAGCTCGGGCAGGCCCTGAATGTCGGGATAGCTGTGGGCAATGCCGTCGCGCAGTGCCTTCACCTGCGCGTCGACGCCCACCTGGGCGGCGGGCAGGCCGGGGATGCCCATCTCCATTTTTATATACTCCACACCGCTCGCCTTCTCGGCCATGGCGGCCACTTGCTTCACCTCGCGGATGGTGGCTTTTGAAAAGTCCTGGATGCCCAGCCCGCTGATGAGCTGGTCTACGATTTCGCGTTTGATAGGTGTCGGTTTCATAGCGCAATGATTGAAAAACGCTACAAAGATACGAAAAAATAGACAATCAGCAAAGGAATTGCCGAAGTTTTTCGACAAGGCGACCTGGCGACGGTGCTCCAGCAGTATTCTCGCCGTGGTGCTTCGTTCCATTGTGGAACGAAAATGTCCTTCTTGTTGGATGTTTCCGTTTTTTAACACAAAAAGGCAGCGATTTGGATGGATTTTTGTTAATTTTGCCGTCCATTCATCAGGGACAGAAGTGAAGACAGAGAAATACATATTACTCCTCGTGCCCTTCGTCGGCTGGCTGCTTGCTTCGTGCAGCGACCTCTTTGACGTGCACCCTACGACGTGAACTTCGAGGGCGACGCGGGCATCAACGAAAGGCAGATAGCAAGGATTGAAAGTACATTTGCCAGCAAGGACACGCTGCGCGTGGCATTCATCAGCGACACTCACGGCTGGTACTCGGAGACACGCGACGAGGTGGCCGACCTGAACCTGAGGACCAACATCGACTTCGTGGTGCATTGTGGTGACCTGACAGATACTGGCACGACGAAGGAGTTTGAGTGGTGCCGTGACATCCTTGGCGACTTGCGCTGCCCCTACGTGGCCTTGATTGGCAATCACGATTTTCTCGGAACGGGAAATCAGACTTATGGTGCCATGTTCGGACGGATGGACTTCGCATTCATCGCCGCACGCGTGAAGTTCGTTTGCCTGAATACCAACGCCACCGAATATGACTATATGGCTGCCGTGCCCAACTTCGACTTTATGGAGGAGGAAATGACTCGCGACTCGACCCGCTTCGACCGCACCATCGTCGTGATGCACGCTCCGCCTTACAGCGACCAGTTCAATAATAATGTATGTAAGGCATTCCGCCGCTATCTCGATTTCTTTCCAGGGCTGATGTGCTGCGTCTATGGACATAACCATACCAACACGATAGACGACATCTACCATGATGGCCTGGCTTTCTATGGCATTGACTGCGCCGAACATCGCAACTATCGCATATTCACCATTACAAAGGACGGCTATGAAGTGGAACAGATTGTTTATTAGCATCGCGCTGCTGCTCGTTGCCGACGGTGTCATGGCTGATAGTATTTTCGTTGCACAGTCGGCAGAAAGCAGGTATGACAAGCGCATGCTTCACTACCGCAAACAATAGGCAGCGCTCATCCCTACGCAGTTCCTCGTGCAGAACGCAGGCAACATGGGCGTGCTCTCTGCGGGCATTGGCTGGAGCTATGGTAAGCGTGAGCAGTGGGAAACCGACCTCTTGGTTGGATATGTGCCCAAGCATAAGAGTACGCGTGGCAAGCTGACGATGACCCTGAAGGAGAACTTCCTGCCCTGGAGCATCGACCTGAAGCGAGGGTGGAGCTTAAAGCCGTTGCAAGCCAGCATCTATCTGAACACCGTCTATGGTCATGAGTTCTGGAAGACCCAGCCACATCGGTATCCTAATAAATACTACGACTTCATGTCTACGAAGTTCCGGCTTAATGTTGCGCTCGGACAGCGCGTCACATGGCAGATACCAGAGGTGAGGCGCAGGGCGGCCAGAAGCATCAGCCTGTTCTACGAGGTCAGCTCGTGCGACCTCTACCTCCGCTCCTGGTTCATCGACCACAGCATCCCGCTGAAGGATATACTCGGCCTATCAATAGGCATCAAGCAAACGCTGTAGTTCTGTGGCGATTTTCTTTCCAAAATGTCAAAATCTTTCACAGAAAATTTGCTTCACGGCGGCGAAGCAATTTCGAGTGAAAAATGGGCGTTTTCGAGCCTTAGGGAGGCGTTGCTCGATGAAAAATTGGGCCACAAAAGGCGAAAATTTGCACATGCTCAAATTTTGCTGCTTTTCGCGTTTCTGTAAGCACGCCAAATTTTCAAAAGTCAACGCCAAATTTTCAAAAGTCGTTGACTTTTTTTTCTCAACGAATGCCTTTTTCTGCTAAAATTGCCACAATCGTCTAATAATCAACAATTTAGAAAGCCTTTAAAAAACGGTTTTTTTTTCGTCCAAAAGTTTTTTCGTGGAGAATTTTCGAAAAATGGAGGCCAAAAATGGCCATTTTGTCAATTTTGTTCAAAAAAAAGAGCCATGCACAAATAGGTCAATAGCTATATCATTGCCTTTTATTTTCCCACGTCGGATTTTTGTGGGAAAGTAGGCAGAATGTCAGACGAGGTGCTGCTCGATGGCTTTCCTGACGAGCGTGGCGGTGTTGGGGCAGTTGAGCTTCTTGCGGATATACTTGGTGTAGCTGTGCACGGTCTCGAAGGCCAGACAGAGACGGTCGGCAATCTCCTTCTGGGGGCATCCCTGTACGATGAGCTGCAGAATCTCGCGCTCGCGGACGGTGAGCGTCGGCGGTGCCTCGGTTTCGGCGTCGATGAGCGCCCGTGCTGCCTCGCACACGAACGTCTCGCCGGCTGCCACGGTGCGCACGGCCCGCGCCAGCTCACCGGCGTCGGCCGACTTCAGCAGGAAGCCGTGGGCACCGGCCTGCATGGCGCGGTGCACCACAGCGGCCTCGGCATACATGGTGAGGACGACGATGCGCATCGATGGGCATGCGGCAAGCAGCTGAGGTATGGCATCGATGCCATCGCCGTCGGGTAGGCCTACGTCGAGCAGGAGTAGCTGGGGGCGCAAGTGTCCCACGAGCATGAGCGCCTCGCTGACGGCACTGGCAATGCCGTCAACGTGGATGTCTTGCTCGCTGTCTAAAAGTGCTGCTATGCCTTCTGCTACTACGCGGTGGTCGTCGGCGATGAGGATATGGGTCATAGTTCCTGTCGTTGTCGGTGTTCATGTGGAAGTGGAGCTGCAAAGTTACGCACTTTCCCCGAATCGTGCAACCCCCCAAATGTGGGTTTTTTCATGGCTGGTGCTTCAGCTCGATGTTCACCTCAGTGCCCTGTCCTGGGCGTGCGAGCACGTCGATGGTGCCGCCGATGGCCTCCACGCGCTCACGGATGTTGCGCAGTCCGCTGCCCGCAGGCTGTGCCGCGATGGCGTCATTGCACAGGGCACCGTTGCCGTCGTCGCTCACGTTGATGGCGGTGTAGGCGGGTTCGATGATGAGCTGCACGCTGATGTGCTGGGCGCCCGAGCTCTTCACAGCGTTGTTCACCAGCTCGTAGACAATGCAGTAGATGGCCTCCTCGTGGCGAATGTGGCGCTCTTCGCCCAGGAAGGCAAAGCTCACGCGGGGCATCGTCTGGCAGTAGTCGCGCAGTGCCGTGCGCAGGCCGTGGCGGCGCAGCGAGTCGGGCAGCAGATGGTGGGCCACGTTGCGCATCTCCCGGATGGCCTCGTCGGTGAGGGCGAGGGCACGGGGGGTGGATTGGGGGGTGGATTGGGGGGTGGCGATGACATCGCCACATACTTGACTGAAGGGGGAGGAGGGGGGGGTGAGCTGCTGACGCAGGGCGGTGAGCACGCCGCCCAGGCGGTCGTGCAGGTCGCGGCTCAGACGGATGCGCTCGCCCACCTCGCCGTCCAGACGGGCCTGCATCAGGGCGCTCTTGCGCTTCAGCCTGATGCCGAGCCACAGCTGCAGGAAGAAAAGGGCCAGGAGCAGCAATAGCAGTGCCGTGAGGATGCCGCCCCAGAGGAACCACTGCTTCTCGCGGCGCAGCTGCTCGTTCTCTTGCTGTTGCTGTGTGGCCTCGGCGCGGCGCTTCTCGGTCTCGTAGAGCACCTCCATCTGCGACAGCCCCGACTGGTAGTGCTCGGTGGCCTGCGTCTCCATGCCTTCGTATATCTGCACGATGAGCTGGCGCACCTGCTGCGTCTCGCCCAGTTCAGCACAGGCCATGGCCAGCAGCACGCGGCTGCCCTGGTCGTCGATGCTCTCTATGCTGTCGGCAGCCAGGGCACGAAGGGCGTAGTCCTTGGCCTGCTGCCACTGACGGCGCTCTATGGACAGCTCGGCGTGGAGGTTGTAGACGTCGGCCCGCTGCTCGGCACCGGTCTCGTCGCCCATGGCCAGCAGTGCCTCGTGGGCGTAGGCCGTGGCGCGGGCCAGGTCGTGGCGGCCCTTCAGCTGCACACGGGCCAGGTTGCAGAGCGTGGTCAGGTAGTCGCCGTTCTCCTCGATGGTGTGGTGGCGGTAGTAGGCGTAGGCCTCTGCGGCCAGCTCCTCGGCCTGGTCGTAGTCGCTGAGGCTGATGCAGGCCTTGGCCAGCCCCTTGCACGACATGGCCACGAGCAGCGAGTCGGCAGAGCGGCGACCGTAGCTGAGTGCCTGCTCGAAGTTGCGCTTCGCCTCGGCGTAGTTGCCCATCGTCTCGTAGAGCTCGCCCACGTTGTGGTAGAGGATGCTGGTAGACTCCAGCCACTGGTGCCGCTCGAAGATGGGCAGCGCCTTCTGATAGTAGGCAATGGCCAGGTGGGCCTTGTCCTGCATATTGTAGAGGTTGCCGATGGAGCCGTAGAGCGAGGAGTAGCTGTCGTCGATGGTCTTCTGGTCGTATTTCCCGCTTGCAGCCATCGAGTCGGTGATGGCCACCGCCTGCTGGTAGTGGCCGAGGGCCGTGTCGTAGTCGCAGCTGCCGTAGGCTATCATGCCGAGGATGCGCAGGGCGTCGACCCGTGAGTTCTGCCAGTCGTGGGCATAGCTCAGGGCGATGGCCTTTCGGGCGTAGAGGGCGGAACGCTCGCCGTTGGTGTTCAGGTAGCCCCACATCAGGTTCTTGTAGGCTGCCATGCGCTCCTCGTCGGTCAGCTGGCGTCCACTGGCGAGCACGGCCTCCAGCGAGTCGGTCTTGCGGCCGCGATGGTCGTTATAGGCTGCCGTCTGTAGCGTACTTGCAAGAAACAGGAAGGGTAGCAGTAGTTTAGTCTTTGTCATTTTTCAAGGCAATTATGTTGCAAAGATAATGCTTTTTGCTGAATGAAGCAAGAAAAATGAGCATAAAAACCCACAAAAGGGGGCTTGCGTATGTGGCAGGAATGGCCTATCTTTGCAATTCCAAATGATAACCCCAAAAACAATGAAACAATGAAAAGAATTACTTTGGCACTGATGTGCATGGCAAGCCTCGCCTTGACGACGGCTTGCAGCGACAAGAAAGCTGACAAGGCTGCTGAAGCCGAGGGAGAAAATACGGAAGTGGCTGCTGGCGACGTGCAGAATGCCGACGAGCAGGAAACGGGCAGCCAGAGCAATGGCCAGGCCGATGCGTGGGGCGATCCCGCCAAGGCCGAGGTGCTGAACCTTGCGACCCTCTATGCCAATGGCGACTTCAAACCCGCTCCGGCTCCCCTCTTTGAGGACACGCTGGGCGGTGAGACCAAGGGCGAGTTGCCTTCAAAATGGGACGTGGCCCGGGGCAGCGCCGAAGTGGGCGAGGCCAACGGACATTATTACATCACCATGCTGGGAGGCAGCACCGAGCTGACGCCGCTGGTCGGCGGCAGCAAACTGAGCCTGCCCGCGAAGTACACCATGGAGTTCGAGTTCATGTTTGGTCAAGAAGTGTTGTATCGCGTCAACTTCTTCGATGCTGAGGGATTAGGCATTGCCGACTACAACATGTGGCCGCACATTGCTGAATGGAACATGGCCAAGACCGACGACGAGTGGATGAGTGGCAACCGCGACAATCTGCTTGAGCTGCTGGCACGCAATGGCTGGAACCACTTCGCTGCCAGCTATGACAATGGCAACCTGAAGCTGTTCATCAACGGCAAGCGCATCGCCAACCTGCCAAACATCAAGCAGGCAGCCTACTTCGTCATCACTGGCGACGAGGCCGACGGCAAGAGCCACTTCATCCGCAATATCCGAGTGGCGGGATGGAAGTGATAAGTGAAGAGTGATAAGTGAAAAGTGAAGAGTGAAGAATTTGCTACCGCGATTCAAGTTCTGCGGTAGCAAATTCTTCACTCTTCACTTATTGTGCTGCGCGCCCCAGTGCCAGGGCCTTGATGTTGGCCTCGACCACGGCATCGCCCTTGCGGCTGAAGACGCGGCGGATGGCATCCTCCAGCTTCTCGTACTCGATACCGAGGGCCTTCTGGGCTGCTCCGAGCAGGATGACGTTGGCCGAACGTGGCACACCGTTGTCCTTGGCCTGCTGCTCAATGTCGAGGCGGATGACATGGGGCAGCTTGTCCAGGTCGGCTTCGATGACGGCCATGTCGGGGTAGTTCGGGATGTTCTTGAAGGGCGTAGCCGACGTGATGACCCATCCTTCCTTCTTCAGCCAGGGCAGATAGCGCAGGGCCTCCATTGGCTCCATCGAGATGATGACGTCGGCGCCGCCCAGGGGGATGAGGTCGCTGTGGATGGGTTCGCTCGAGATGCGCAGGTTCGACTGCACGTCGCCGCCGCGCTGGCTCATGCCGTGCACCTCGGCCTGCTTGATGTATAGGTTCTCGTTCATGGCGGCTTCGCCGATGATGGTGGCTATCGAGAGGATGCCTTGTCCTCCCACGCCGCAAAGTATAATGTCGGTTTTCATTTTGCTGCTTTCTTTTGTTTCAGATGACGCTGTAGGGTTTGCATGCACTCGCGGCGGGGGATGATGACGCTGGTGCCGTGGTAGTTGAGCTCGTCGCGGATGGCCTGAGTGATTTCGGGCATGTTCTTCGGCAGGGGAACGACCACGCGGAGGTGCTCGTCGCTGAGGCCGAGGCCGCGGCAGATGGCTTCGAACTTGTTGGTGCCGGCAGAGTCCTGTCCGCCCGTCATGCCGGTGGTCAGGTTGTCGCTGATGATGACGGTGATGTCGGCGTTCTCGTTGATGGCGTCGAGCAGACCCGTCATGCCGCTGTGGGTGAACGTGGAGTCGCCGATGACGGCCACGGCAGGCCACTGTCCGGCGTCGGCGGCACCCTTGGCCATGGTGATAGAGGCACCCATGTCGACGCAGGAGTGGATAGCTCGGAAGGGCGGTAGGAAGCCCAGTGTGTAGCAGCCGATGTCGCCGAAGACACGCGGATTGTCATACTCGCGCAGCACCTCGTTCAGGGCGGCATAGACATCGCGGTGGCCACAGCCCTGGCAGAGTGCTGGCGGACGTGGAGCCACGTCGGTGCAGGGGTCGAAGCACGTCTCGGGCTTCAGGCCGAGCGCCTTCTTCACCAGGTCGGGCGTCAGCTCGCCCGTGCGAGGCAGTGTGCCGTCGAGCTTGCCGTGGATGTTGGCAGCTTCGCCCACGCCGCGCACCATGTCCTCGATGAAAGGCTGGCCCTCCTCGACGATGAGCACCTGCTCGCACTCGGCCAGCAGACGGCGCACCAGCTTCTTCGGCAGCGGGTACTGCGAGACCTTCAGGATGGGGTAGGGGCATCCGTTGGGGAAGCACTCGTTCACGTAGTTGAAGCCGATGCCGCTGGCCAGGATGCCCATGCTGTGGTCGTGCCCCTCATTATATATATTATAGGTGGAGTTGGCGGCATCGTCCTCCAGCTCCTGCTGCTGGGCCGTCACCTTGTCGTTGCGTCGGCGGGCGTTGGCTGGCAGCAGCACCCAGTTGGCGGCCACGGCGTTGTAGTTGAGTTCGTTTTGCTGGCGTGGCTCGTCAACACACTCGACGACGGCACGCGAGTGGGCCATGCGGGTGGTGACGCGCATCAGCACCGGCAGGCATACGCGCTCAGAGTAGTCGAAGGCCACGGCCATCATGTCGTAGGCCTCCTGCTGGCTCGAGGGCTCGAAGGTGGGAATCATGGCAAACTTGCCATAGAAGCGCGAGTCCTGCTCGTCCTGCGACGAGTGCATCGACGGGTCGTCGGCCACCAGCACCACCACGCCGCCGTTGACGCCTGTCATGCCGCTGTTGACGAACGGGTCGGCGCAGACGTTCAGTCCCACGTGCTTCATGCACACCAGGGCGCGCTTGCCCATGAACGACATGCCCAGAGCCTCCTCCATAGCCGTCTTCTCGTTGGTGCTCCAGCGGCTGTGCACGCCGCGCTTGCGGGCCAGCGGGTCGCCCTGAATAAACTCGGTAATCTCGGTTGACGGGGTGCCAGGGTAGGCATAGACCCCCGAAAGCCCTGCATGCAATGCACCCAGGGCAATGGCTTCATCGCCTAATAAAAGTCTTTTGTTCATACTACTTAGGTTTCTAAGTTTGCTATTTGGGGGCAAAGTTACGAAAAGTCGAGAGCAAAACAAAAGAACTGGTTCTTTTTTTTGCCGAGACGCAGTAACTTCGCCGATTTTTTCGGCAAAGTTACGAAAAAACGAGAGAAGAACAAAACAAACGCGTTTGTTTTTTCTTCCGATTGCCAAGTAAGTTCGCAAAGAAGCACAAAAGAGACATTGACTGGTTTGCGTTGCGCCCTTTGAGATGGAAAAAATGTCAAAATCTTTCACAGAAAATTATGTTCACGGCGACGAAGCAATTTTGAGCGAAAAATGGCCGTTTTTGAGCCTTGGGGAGCCGTTGCCCGATGAAAAATCGGGCCGCAAAAGACGAAAAATTGCACACTGACCCTGCTTTTGTGCACGTTTTTTGCTCAAATTTTGCTGCTTTTCGCGTTTCTGCAAGCACGCCAAATTTTCAAAAGTCAACGCCAAATTTTCAAAAGTCGTTGACTTTTTTTTCTCAACGAGCCCCTTTTTCTGCCAAAATCGCCTCAATCGTCTAATAATCAATAATTTAGCAAACCCTCAAAAAACGGGCTTATTTTCGTCCAAAAGTTTTTTCGTGGAGAATTTTCAAAATATAGAGGCCAAAAATGGCCATTTTGTCAATATCTTTCAAAAAATAAAGCCCACCCCCAACCCCTCCCTTGGGAAGGGGCTGGGGGTGGGCCTTATGGGTGGGCTTTTAGTGCTTCTGTATGATGATGCCGCCACGAGGCTGCATCGTCACTTTGGCGCGTCCGTTCTTGTCGGTCTTCAGCGTGGTGAGGACGGGCTGGCCCGTCTTGCTGTCGTCGACATAGTATTTCAGTTCCTGCTTTTTGCCGAACATGGGCAGGTCGAGCGTCAGTTGCAGGGGCTGCTGCTGGGCGTTCAGACCGGCCACATACCAGTCCTGTCCGTGTCGGCGAGCCAGCACCACATACTTGCCGGGATAGCCGTCGATGAAGCGCGTCTCGTCCCATGTGGTGGGCATGGCGCGCAGCCAGTCCATCTCGAACTGCGGCAGCTCCTGCAGGTTGTTGGGCTGCATGGCCACGCACTGTATGGCGGCCTGCATAGTGATGCCGCTGGCCATCTCGAAGATGTCGGTGGTCTTGCGCTGGTGGCGGCTCTTGTTGTCCTTCGACAGGTAGCGGTTCATGATGATGCCTCCCCAGTCCATGGTGGCCGAGGCGTTGCGGCAGAAGGGGTGCATGCAGAGGTCGAAGGGCTGGCGGTCGGCGGCTCCCTCGCCGAAGAACACGTTCTCGCTGGCCAGCACGGCCTCCGACGAGACGTAGTTGGGGTACATACGCTCCCATCCGCGTGGCAGCGTGCAGCCGTGGAAGATGCACTGCAGGCCGTAGCGGTTGGCGTCGTAGAGGATGTCCTCGTAGAGCTTCATCGTCTCCTGCTTGTCGCCTCCAAAGAAATCGACCTTGATGCCCTTCACGCCGATGGACTTCAGCCAGGCCATCTCCCTGTCGCGTGCCATGCCCGTGCTCATGCAGTTGCGGGGCGTCTGCGGGGCGTCGTTCTCGAAGCCGTTAGAGTTGTACCACAGCATCAGGCTCACGCCCTTCGACTGGGCATAGCGCGACAGCTCAGCCATGCGCTCGCGCCCGATGTTCTGGTCCCACCAGTTGTCCACCAGGCAGAGCTCGAAGCCCATGGCCGAGGCGAGGTCGATGAAGCGCACCTGGTCGTCGTAGTTGATGGAGTTGTCCTGCCAGATGAGCCAGCTCCAGGTGTAGCGGCCGCTGGCGTAGTCCTGCGACGGCTCGTAGAGCGGTTCCACCACGTCGTACTGGATGGTGGTCTCAACGATGGGCTTCAGCGTCTGCCCCACGGTGATGGTGCGCCAGGGCGTCTCGCCGGGCAGGGCGATGCCGGGCGTCGTCGAGCCTATGCCGTTGTTCTCGCCCGCCATGGGGTAGGCGATCTGATAGTAGCCGGAAGCCCCCCCTACAGCCCCCGAGGGGGCTTCAGCAGACTTGTAGTCGGAGAGGTGGCTTCCGCAATAGGCCGACGAGACGCCCGTCTCGCTGATGAGCAGCCAGGAGGAGGGTTGAGCGTTGAGCGTTGAGTGCTGAGAGACTTTACTCTTGTTGGCAGAACTACCGTCTCTCAACTCTAACCCCTGAACTCTAAACAGGCAGGGGAAGGTGTAGCCCTGGCCATACTGCGAGCGCTGCGCCATGGGGGCGTCGGCCTTGTATTCCTCCTCGTAGCTGGGCTTCGTGCGCTCCCAGCCAATCATCGGGTTGCTCTGTGGGGTGAGGAAGGTGGTGGTGCCCTCGGGCAGGCTGAAGGCCGTGGCCTCGCTCAGGATGACGGCGCTCTTCGGGTTGTCGCCCTTCTGCCGGGGGATGCAGTAGCGGAAGGCCACGTCGTTGTCGCTCACCGAGAACTCCATGCTCATCTTCTGCTGTTTCTGGTTCTCGAAGTCCACGGTGAGCAGCGTGGCCACGTAGTGCATGTGGCTGTGCTTCACCTGGCGCATCTCGTAGCACTTGTCAGTCTGGCTGGCCTTCGTGTTCGTAATCCTCAGTCCCTGGGTGAAGTCGCCGAAGTCGGCCTTGAAGCCCAGGGCCGACGGCTGCAGCATCTGCTGTCCGTCGAGCGCCACGGTGTAGGTGGGCCGACCGCCATCGTCGTTGATGGTCACTACCAGGTTTCCGTTGGGCGAGGCAATCGAGGCCTCGCGTGCCTGCGTCGCCATGGCAGAGAGCAGCAGTCCCGCCAGCAGCATCGTTCTTGTCTTGTTCATTCTTATGGTTTTTGGGGTTAATATCGTAGTAAGTTGCTATTGATGGTGCAAAAGTACTACTTTATTTTGACATTTGGGATTCTGGATTTGAGCTTTTTTTGCCCGAATGTTAAATAAGCATAACTGTACTGCTCAAATAGCAGGCTTCACCCCCCAAACCTCAAATATAATTAGTACCTTTGCACGCTAATTGACATAAAAGCGAAACTGATGCGCATCCTGTTCCTTCTTTTCCTCACGCTGTTTGCCCTCTTCGCCACTGCTCAGGAGCAACGCACGCTGACCATCAGCGGCCATCTGGTGGATGCCGAGATGAAAGAGCCGATGGCCCATGCCACCGTCCAGCTGTTCTGGGCCAACGACAGCTCGTTCGTGGGCGGTACGGTGACCAACGAGAGGGGAAACTTCTCGATTGAAGCTCCGTCGAGCGGCACCTTCCGCCTGAAGATTTCGTCGGTGGGCTTCCAGACGCTGGTGCGCGAGGTGTCGCTGCGCCGCAACCAGAACCAGGAACTGGGCAACCTGCTGATGCAGCCCGAGAGCGTGATGCTGAAGGAGGCGGTGGTCACGGGCCGTGCCGCCCAGGTGGTGGTGCGCAAGGACACGCTCGTCTATAATCCCGAGGCCATCCGCACGCCCGAGGGCTCTGCCGTCGAGGAGCTCATCAAGCGCATGCCGGGTGCCGATATCGACGACGACGGCAATATTACTCTCAACGGCAAGGCGGTGGCGAAGATTCTGCTCGACGGCAAGGAGTTCATGCTCGGCGACATCGAGACGGCGCTGAAGAACCTGCCCGTGAGCATCATCCAGAACGTGAAGTTCTACGAGCAGCAGAGTGACCAGGCCCGCATCACCGGCATCGAGGACGGCAACAAGGAGCCCGTGCTCGACTTCACCATCAAGCGCGGCATGAACCGGGGCTACATGACCAACCTCGACCTGGCCGGTGGCACGCAGCACCGCTATGCCTCGCGTGCCATGGGTAGCAGCTTCACCGACAAGACCCGCTTCGTGCTGATGGGCAACGCCAACAACAAGGACGAGAACGCCGGCTGGTGGAACCGCCGCGGACTGAACGCCAGCAAGACGCTGGGCACGAACCTGAACTACGACGACGGCAAGAAGCTGAAGGCCGACGCCAGCGTGCGCTGGAACCACCGCGACGGCGACAACCGCAGCGAGAACGCCAGCGAGAACTTCTACAGCGAGGACTACCGCACGTTCTCGAACAGCCAGTCGGCCAGCCGCTCGCGCAACAACAACTGGAGCGGCAACGTGCGCTTAGAGTGGAAACCCGACACGCTGACCAACGTGCTGCTGCGCGCCAACGGCAGCTACGGCACCAACGACGGCACCAGCGGCCAGCAGTCGGCCACCTTCAATGCCGACCCCTACCTCTACGCTGCCGACCCGCTGGCTGACCTCTCTTCGATGCAGAGTACCGTGCTCATGCCCTATCTGGTGAACCACAACCGCAGCACTGGTATGAGCTATGGCCGCAACAAGAATGCTTCGGCCACGCTGCAGCTCTATCGTCGGCTGAACCCCAAAGGCCGCAACATCACCGTGCGCTTAGAAGGCAACACTGGTGACAACCAGCAGCGCAACGTCTCTAACAACGAGGTGCACCTCTACCGCGTGCAGAACCAGGCCGGTCAGGACTCCACCTTCTTCACCGCCCGCTACAACACCACGCCGTCGGACAACAGCGGCTACGTGCTGAGCGCCACCTACAGCGAGCCCCTCTGGAAGGGTGCCCACCTGCAGGCCAACTACGAGCTGCGCTACAGCCAGAACAAGAGCGACCGCCAGACCTACGACTTCAGCCACGAGCCTGCGAACATCTTCCAGGGCGTCATGCCCGTCTACCGGCAGTGGGACGACTGGCTCGCACCCGTTGACAGCCACCTCGACGATTTCCTCGACCGCTCGCTCAGCCGCTATTCCGAGTATAAGAACTACACCCACAACGCCCGACTGACGCTGCGCCACTGGCAGGAGGAGTACGACTACAACGTGGGCATCCTCGTACAGCCCCAGCACTCGATCTTCATTCAGGACTATCGTGGACGCTATGTTGACACTGTGCGCAACGTGACGAACCTCACCCCGACGTTCGACTTCCATCTGAAGTTCAGCGACCAGCACGACATCTGGTTGCACTACCGCGGTGACACCCGTCAGCCCGACATCACGCAGCTGCTCGACATCACCGACGACTCCAACCCGCTCTACATCACGCAGGGAAACCCCGGCCTGAAGCCGCAGTTCACCAATTCGCTGAACGTCTACTACAAAAACTATATCGTCAAGTACAAGCGGTCCTTCGTGCTCTATGGCAACTATCGCCACATCCGCAACTCCATCAGCAATCTGGTTCGCTACGACGCCACCACCGGCGGTAGCGTCTCACGGCCTGAGAACATCAACGGCAACTGGAATGCCGACGGCGGCTTCATCTTCAGCACTGCCCTCGACACCCTGGCCCACTGGAATGTGGGTACCGACACCCGCCTGCGCTACAACAACTACGTGAACTACGTGGCCCAGCGCCAGGCCGACGCCCAGAAGAACAACACCCGCACCACCAACCTGAACGAGCGCCTGAACCTAAGCTTCCGCAACGACTGGCTCGAGGTGACCATCGACGGCAACGTGAACTACCAGCACTCGCGCAACCAGCTGCAGCCCACGGCCAACCTGGACACCTGGCAGTTCAGCTACGGCGGACAGCTCATGCTGCGCCTGCCCATCGGACTCGAAATCAGCACCAACCTGCACGAGCACAGCCGCCGAGGTTATAACGACCCGTCGTCGAACACCAACGAGCTCATCTGGAACGGTCAGATATCGAAGACCTTCCTCAAGAGCAAGACGCTCGTCGTGGCCCTCAACTTCTACGACCTGCTCAGCCAGCAGAGCAACTACGAGCGCTGGGTGGGCGCCACGGGGCGCAGCGACACCCGCTACAACAGCATCAACTCGTATGCCATGCTCCACGTGCGCTACCGCCTGAACATGTTCGGCGGAAAGGTGGACACCGAAGGCCGCTACGACAGCAAGTGGGGCGGCAGGGATCGCCGGCGCTGGTAGGCACTGCCGTGGCGACGGATTTTCCCCCATCCTCATTTAGAAGAACTATGAAATACGGAATAATAGGAACTGGAGCCATCGGCGGCTACTACGGCGCCCGGCTGGCTCAGAGCGGACAGGAGGTGCACTTCCTGCTTCACAGCGATTATGACTTTGTTTGTCAGCACGGTCTGCAGGTGGACTCGTGCAACGGGTCGTTCCATTTGGACAGCCCCTGCGTCTACCGCTCCACGACCGACATGCCGGTCTGCGACGTGGTGCTCGTCTGCTTGAAGAGCATCAACAACCACCTGCTTGCCACCCTGCTGCCGCCGCTGCTCCATGAGCGGACACTCGTGGTGCTCATCCAGAACGGCATCGGCATAGAGGACGATGTGCAGCAACGTTTCCCCGGCGTTCAGTTAGCGGCGGGCCTGGCCTTCATCTGTTCGTCGAAGACCGAGCCGGGGCGCATCAGCCATCAGTGCTACGGACAAATCAATCTGGGCAACTACTCCTGTAGCGACGAGGCGCTGATGCAGCATGTGGTCGACGACTTCAACGCTGCCGGCGTGAAGGCTGGGCTGGTGGAGTACCACGAGGCCCGCTGGAAGAAGGCGGTGTGGAACATGCCCTTCAATGGCATGACCGTAGCCCTGCACACGCAGACCGACCACCTGCTCGGCCATCCTGCTACCCGACAGCTCATCCGCGAGCAGATGATGGAGGTCATCGGTGCCGCACGTCACCTTGGCGTACAGAACATCGACGAGGCCTTTGCCGACCGCATGCTCAGCATGACCGACGAGATGACACCCTATAGCCCCTCCATGCGACTCGACTACGACTTCCACCGTCCTATGGAAATTGACTATCTCTACAGCCGGCCCATCGCCATTGCCCGCCAGGCCGGCTTCCCTATGCCTAAGCTGGAAATGCTGGAAGCCGAACTCCGCTTCCTGGAGTCGGCGGCCCATTGAATCACTAAATGAGTATGAGAAAGGCAATATTGGCATTATGTCTGACGACTGTCGCAGCCCTGATGACGGCGCAGACGCCACGGGATTACAAGATGGCCGGCCCCTACGAGGTGATAGCCCGCGACGGGCAGTATGCCAGTACCAAGGCAGGCAGCGAGCGCGACATGTATGCAGCCCTCAGCCTTGCTCTTCAGGGTTATAGCGCCGAGGCACAGCACATCATCGATGCCTACGCCCAGACGTTGCAGCGCATCGAAGGCCACGACGCACCGCTCTGCCTGATACAGTGCTATTGGCTGGCGAGGGCGATGGCAAATCTGGGGCCTGCTCATGGCGGAGAGGCTGCAAAGGCCATGCTCCGCCGTGCCGTCCTGCCTGTCATGGAACGCTTCGAGGCTGACAGCCCATACGCCAACGGCAACTGGGGAGCCATCGTGAACCGCTGTCGCATGGCTTGTGCCATCTGCCTCGCTGACAGCGCGCTCTATAAGGCTTCCGTTGACTATTTCCTCCATGCGTGGGACAACGGCTCGCTGCCCCGCTACATCAGCCCGATGGGGCAGTGCCAGGAATCGGGACGTGACCAGCAGCATGTGCAGCTGGGACTGGGGGCCCTGTGCGATGTCTGCGAAATGGCCTGGCAGCAGGGCGACGACCTCTATGGTGCCCTCGACAACCGCCTGCTGAAAGGGCTGGAATATACAGCCCGCTACAATCTTGGCTACGACGTTCCCTTTGATACGTGGACCGACTGTACTGGCCTCTACGGCGACTGGACCGAGCCTGGTAGCATGGGCCGTGGGCGCATCCGCGACATCTACCAGACAGCCTATCATCACTACACGGAACGATGTGGACTGAAAATGCCCTACACCAAGCGCCTGCTCGACTTGCAGGCAAAAGCCGTGAAGAAAGGGCAGATAAAGAAGAACATGGAGGCCGACGAGTTTACCGTCAAGGGGGTGAAAGAGGGAGTGAGACTTCACGAAGTGTTCACCAGTCCGGCTCCGCAGGGTGCTCCGTTGAAGCACGACTACGACGTCTATGTGCGTCCCCGCAGCAGTCAGGAGTGGACCAAGATTGACACCTACATGGCCAAGGTGAATGCTCCTGTGGATGGCGGCAGGCATCGCGTATCGGAAATCTCTTACTGTGTGTTCGACTTCCGAGGCGACGTCTTTGTGCGTGTGGTGACGAAAAACAAGAAGTTCACCACCGCGAGGATACGCCCCGACTACCGCGGCGTGATTGCCAACGTGCAAAACGACTCCACCGTGCAGTTCCTGCTCTTCCAGCCAGAGAACGTCAGCGTAGAGTTCGATGGCGACATCACCAACAATCTGCTGCTCTTCACCTCGAAGCCAGCCGTCAGCCGTGAGGACGCTGAGAAGACCGCCAAGGCTGAGGGCCGCGAATTCCGCTACTATCAGCCAGGGCTTTATACGGAGGAACAAATCAAGGTGCCGTCGAATACTACGGTCTATCTTGCGGCAGGCTCCTACTTTTTGGGCACCTTCGCCATCGAGGATGCAGAGAACGTGAGCATCCTCGGCCGTGGCATCGCCCGACCGAAAGATGGCTACGAGGGTTGCCACGTTTACCGCTCGCGCAACGTGCTCATTGACGGGCTTGTGGTGAACACCTGCCCGGTGGGTGGCAGCGACGGCGTGACGCTGCACGATGTGCGCAGCATCTCGCATCCGGGGTGGGGCGATGGGCTGAACATCTTTGCATCGAGCAATGTGCTCTTCGACCGGGTGTTCTGCCGCAACAGCGACGACTGCACCACGGCCTACGCCACCCGCAAAGGATTCAGCGGCAATGCCCGCAACATCACCATGCGCAACGCCACGCTCTGGGCCGACGTGGCGCATCCCATCTTCATCGGCATCCACGGCGACGCTGAGCGTGGCGACACCATTGAAAACCTGCGCTATGAGAACATCGACATCCTTTGTCAGGCTGAGCCTCAGGTCGATTATCAAGGTTGCATGGCCATCAACTGCGGCGATAACAACCTGGTGCGCCGCGTCACTTTTGATAACATCCGCGTGGAGCCGATTCTGCAGGGCTGCCTCCTGCAGGTGAAGGTAGGCTTCAACCAGAAGTATTGTGCTGCACCTGGCCGTGGGGTGGATGGTGTGCTGTTCCGAAACGTCAGGTACACCTCTGCTTCCCCCATTGAAAGTCCCGCAGTGGGAGCCATGCTCTCTCTTATCAACGGCTACGACGACAACCGCCGTGTCAGCAACGTCACCTTCGAGAACCTGAAAATCAATGGCCGCGTGCTGTACGACCGCATGCCGGGCAAGCCTGCATGGTATGCCACTGCCGACTATGTGCCTATGTACGTGGGCAACCACGTTGACAATGTGGTGTTCAGCAAGGATGCTGACAGCAACAAGACCAACAGTGTTATACCGTAATGTAGGATTTATGCGTATATTTGCAACGTTTTAAACTAATTAACGCTTATGAGAAAGTTTACATTATTCATGCTGACGGCTATGATGGCCGTCGCAGTGGGCGCTCAGCCCAAAATTGCAACTAAGCTGCAGGGCCAGCAGACTCCTGCGGCAGTGCAGTTGATGAAACAGACGGCAGCCCGGCAACAGCTCTGCGGCACGTTGATGCAGCGTGAGACTCTGCCCGTGGCAGCACAGGTGCTGAAGGCCGATGCCGAGAATGTGCCGGTGACCCCGCCCGCTGACCTGGAGACCACACGCTTCCGCCTGAACGGCTCCATCCAGCTGGAAATGTGGGAGACCGTCAGCCGCCCCATACAGATTGGCTTCGACGGCAACGATGTCTATCTGCAGGGATTCATGTACACCCTGCCCGAGGCATGGATCAAGGGCACGCTCAACGACGACCATACCATCGTCACTTTCCCCATGCAGTTCGTGGGACAGGTCTATAACAGCAATGGCGACCTGCGCGACCTCTACTTCTGGCCTGCCACTTATGGCACCGATGAGAGCGGCAACAGCGGCTGGCAGCCCACTGATGCCGTGTTCAACTACAACGAAGACATGAACACCTTCGTCCTGACGCAGGACGTGGTGACCTACATCTTCGAGAACACGCTCGTTGACGGCCTGCGCTATTTCGCTGTCTACGACTCGCAGCTCACCATCACCGACGACAGCGACACCGTGGAGGTGCCTGCCGACCTGGTGACTGAGGACTACCAGATGGACGGTATCTTCATGGACTTGAACGACGATAACGAGTGGTATGAGGTGGAGCCTTTCGTCAGAACCGTGAAGGTGGCCTTCGACGATGAGTACGTCTACCTGCAGGGCCTCTGCCCCTACATCTCGGGCGCCTGGGTCAAGGGTAAGCGCGATGGCAACAAGTTCGTGTTTGAGAACGGTCAGTTCTTCGGTACCTATATCTTTGAGGGTGAGGGCTATCCCATCTATCTCGTGGGCTATGAGGAACCGACTGATGATGCCGTCGAAATCGTGTTCGAACTGGACGAAGAGACGGGAACGCTGACTACCCAGCAGTGGGTGTCGCTCAGCGCCATTCCCGATGACGTGCTCGCTTTCGAAGTCTACTCTGGCGTGACGCTGAGCCACATCAGCGACGTGGCCGTCGTGCCCGCTGCTCCCGAATTCCTCTACTTCGAGTTCGACCCCGAATTGGAAATGGCCCTGGCCGAGCTCGACGTGCCCGCCGTTGATGTCGATGGCAAGCCGCTCATCACCAGCAAGCTCAGCTATCAGTTCTTCACCGACTACGGCGAGGGCGAGGAGCCTTACGTCTTCCTGGCCGACTGGCACGAGGGGCTGGAGGAGGACATGACCATCGTTCCCTACGACTTCGAGGACGACATCGACTTCCTGCGTGGCGGCGAGATGGTACTCTTCTATAGCATCGAGGAGGGCATCAAGCGCATTGGCGTGAAGAGCATCTACACTGGTGGTGGCCAGACCAACGAGTCGCCCATTACGTGGTACCTCGTCGATGAGGATTACGACCCCACCACGAGCATCGCCAGTGTTAGCCAGCATGCCGATGAGGGCCAGTGCTTCGACCTACAGGGTCGCCGCATCATGAACGGCCATGCCAAGGGCCTCGTGCTGCAGCAGAAGCGCACTGCCGATGGTCAGGTACGCACCGTCAAAGTCGTGAAATAACTCACCTATATGAGAATAGACAAATGAGGGGCGCTCCAAGTGGGGCGCCCCTCATTCAATGGGTATATGTCACTATGTAAGTGATGTTTACATGTCCTCGTAGGTGTCAAGGTAGGTGACGTGGGTCACGAGGTACTCGTCGACGCCGTGCTTGCCGTCGGCACCGCCGATGCCGCTCTTCTTCACGCCGGCGTGGAAGCCCTGGATGGCCTCGAAGTGCTCGCGGTTGATGTAGGTCTCGCCGAACTCCAGTTCGCGGCAGGCCTTCACGGCTACGTTCAGGTCCTTGGTGAAGATGCTGCTGGCCAGACCGTATTCGCAGTCGTTGGCGAACTTGATGGCCTCGTCGATGTCGGTGAACTCAACGAGCGGGATGACGGGGCCGAAGGTCTCCTCGTGGATGATGTCCATGTCCTGACGGCAGTCGTCGAGCACGGTGGCGGCATAGAAGTAGCCCTTTTCGCCCACGCGGTGACCACCGCAGAGCAGCTTGGCACCCTGCTTGATGGCGCGCTCCACCTTCTCAGTGACGCTCTCTAAGGCACGAGCCTCCACCAGCGGGCCCATGTCGACGGTCTCGTCGGCGCAGACGTCGCCCACCTTCACGGCCTTCATCTTGTCCACCAGAATCTTGGTGAAGGCTTCCTTCACCTCCTTCTGCACGTAGACGCGCTCGGCGTTGTTGCAGATCTGACCGTTGTTGCCGATGCGGCTGTCAACAATCCACTGGGCAGCGCGCTCCAGGTCGGCGTCCTTCATGACGATGGCAGGAGCCTTTCCGCCCAGCTCAAGGCTCACCTTGGTGATGTTCTTCGAGGCGGCAGCCATGATGCTCTCGCCGGCGCCCACGCTGCCCGTCACGCTCACGATGTCAATCTTCGGGCTTCCAGCCATCTCGTTGCCGATGACGCTACCCTTGCCCGTGACGATGTTGATGACGCCTGCGGGCAGGCCCACCTCGTCGACCACCTTGGCAAACTCGGTGCAGTTCTCGGGCGTCAGCTGCGAGGGCTTGATGACGATGGTGCAGCCAGCGATGAGGGCGGCACCGGCCTTGCGGGCGATGAGGAAGAAGGGGAAGTTCCAGGGCAGGATGCCAGCCACCACGCCGATGGGCTTCTTCGTGAGCAGGATGGTCTCGTTGGGACGGTCGCTGGGGATGATCTCGCCTTCGATGTGGCGGGCGAAGGTGGCCATGTACTCGAAGTAGGCGATGGTAGCCCCCACCTCGATGCTGGCCCAGTTGCGGGTCTTGCCCTGTTCGCGCATGATTATCTCGGTGAACTCCTGCTCGCGGGCCTTGATGCCAGCGGCAATCTTCAGCAGATACTGGGCACGCTCAATGGCGGGCGTCTTGGCCCAGGCTTTCTGTGCAGCGCGTGCGGCGTCGAGGGCGCGGTTCACGTCTTCGATGGTGCCTTCGGGCTGACGCGAGATGACTTCCTCCGTCGAGGGGTTCAACACTTCAATCCACTGGCCGTTCGAGCTCTCGCAGAACTGGCCGTTGATGTACATCTTAAGGTCTTTCATACGTGTGTAGTTTTTGTTTTAGGGTAAATTAGTTTCAAATCGACGACAAAGTTAAACAAAAAAAACGAGACAACAATCGGTTGCCTCGTTTTTTAGTTTATTTAATATTTCCCCACGCTCAATTGCTGACCAGCAGCTGGAATGCTTGCTGCATTCTTTCGGCCTGCATTGTTGCTTCGCCTTCGCTGGCAGGGTCGTCGCCCTTGGTCGTCTGGTGCATCACCTCTTGGCCGTCTTTCCCCCAGTAGTAGCGCGCTTCGGCCTTGTCGCCCTCGTAGGTGTCGTTGGTGCGGAAAAAGAAGGTGAGCTTCCGTGTCTTTCGGTCGAAGAGATACTCTTCGTAGTACTGTCGCGGCCCCAGCTGATAGCTGCGTGTGATGAAGTAGGGGCGGTACTCCAGCGTGAGGTCCTCCTCGAACTTTTCATCGTCGAGGCCGAAGTAGTAGTGTATGGTTTCGTTGACGGGCCCCAGCGCTGGGATGACGTGGTTCGACGAGACGGTCATCTCGTAGTTGGCGTTCTCCTCCACGTGTTGCCCAGCCATCAGCTCTTTCGCCTCGGCATAGAGGCGTCGAATCTCGGCCACGCGGTCGGAGGCTTTCTGACTTTGCTGGGCTTGCATGCTGATGCCTGCCAGCAGGCAGAGCAGGATGATGCTGACGGTCTTCATTCCTCGTCCTCCTCCTCGTTCATCTCGCTGTACACTACGAGGTCGCTCTTTGTCTTCGTAATCTTCCCGTCAATCCACTCCCACACCTCGTCATATTCGTGGTCGTCCATGCGGAAGCCGCCGGTGATGGTCTTCTCCTTGGGGTGCAGCTCGGGGTCGCAAATCTTGTTGAATCCCTCGGCCAGTTTGAACTGATGCTCCTCCTGGTTCCACAGCCAGGCCGTATAGGTGAAGTTGCCATACGTGTTGACGGGGCCTTCGCAGACCATCAGGTCGGGGTAGCCGTCGAAGTTGATGTCGTCCTCGTGTATCCTTCCGAAGCCCTGCCAGTTGATGGTGTCGAGGGGCTGCACGCCCTGCGTCTCGGTGGTGATGGTCTTGCCGCCGCGTGGCTTGATGAGCACGACGATGCGCTCCACCACCTGGTCGTCCTCTTCATCGGGTTCGCTCATGATGATGCGGGTCTTGAAAGTGAAGTCGCCGCGTTCGGGCAGTGCATCTGCCTGGCCGTCTTCCTCGTCTTCCAGCGACTTGTCGGCCATCTCCATGTCGTCGTTGCCAGGGCCTTCTGCCTGGCGTGGCTTGTCGTTCTTACAGCTGCTCAGGGCCATCATGGTGGCAGCAGTGAGCATGAACAGGAATGCTTTTCTTTTCATGGTGGTTACAGTTTAATGAATATTTGTCGTTTCCAAAGCATATAGCCTATCAGGTAGTTGATGCCCACGAACACGAGGGCATAGGCCAGCGAAGCCCATTTCAGGCCGGGGATGACGGCATGGAGGGCCGAGTAGATGGCGTCGCTGATGCCTAAGTGGCCAAACACGATGGCGAGCAGCTCACTGCCGACATAGAGTGCCAGCGCGTTCGTTCCGAAGACTTGCAGCCAGCGATAGCATTGCGATTTGCAGGGCCTGATGTCGATGACGTAGATGAAGAGCCCCAGCAGCAATGAGCAGAGGCCGCAGGTGACCAGTACGTAGCTGGGGCTCCAGATGCGCTTGTTCAGTGGCAGGCCGTAGGTGAGCAGATAGCCTGCGAAGAGGCAGACGGCTCCCATGGCGAAAACCTTGGCGGTCCCCTCCAGCATCCCACGGCTGGGGGAGCCCTTCAGCAGTCGCCCGCACCAGAAGCCCAGCAGCACGTGGGCCACGCCGCTGATGGTGCCCACCAGCCCCTCGGGGTCTACGGGACTCTTGTGGTAGAGGTGGTCGTAGCCAAAGAGCTGCAGGTCCACTTGTGCCAGGATGTTCGCGCTGGCATCCTCGGCATAGCCGTTGCCCCACAATAATATAAATGTATAGACGGCGAGCAGGCCGACGACGGTGTGCAGCGTGTAGCGATGGTTGCAGCACAGGGCAAACAGCGACACGAAGAAATAGCACAGGGCAATGCGCTGCAGCACGGCCCACAGCCGCAGGTGGCCGAAGCAGAGCAGGTCGCCCTCGATGGCGTGGTCGAACCAGTTGATGAACAGGCCGATGGCAAAGAGCAGCACCGTGCGCTTCACCACCTTCAGCAGCACGGGTCGCGTGGGCGTGAAACCACTCTTGCTGAGCGAGATGTAGCACGAGACACCCATGATGAACAGGAAGAAGGGGAACACTAGGTCGCAGGGTGTCATGCCGTTCCACCGCGAGTGGCGCAGCATCTCGAACGACTCGCCGTAGCCGTTGTTCACCAGAATCATCCCCGCCACGGTCAGTCCGCGCAGGACGTCGAGCGACAGCAGTCGCTTGCTTTTTGTGTTATTCATTATAGTTTCTTCGCATTCGCTCAGCTCCTTTGAAGCTCAGGGGCAGAGTTGTTCTGTTTCTTATTTCGATTCCCCTGTCACCACTTTCTTTCCTTGGTGTATGTATATGCCCTTCCGCGTGGCCTTCTTGCCTTGCTGGCGACCGTCGGGCGAGTACCAGTGTTCAGGGCTGGGCTGCATGGCGGGCACACCGTCGACCGGCGTTACTTCGCTGTCCATGAACACGAACGAGGCCATCCCGTTGGCATCGACGGCTATCTGCGTGATGGGCTTCGACATCAGCAGCCGGCCGTCGGCGTTGGCATTGTTCAGCGTGGCAGCCGGAGCCGATGTGTTCGTCAGCTTGTCGTTCACCGTAAAGGTTTTGCCCTGGGCGTTGGTCATGGCGTAGGGGTAGGCCCAGGACTTCTGGGCGCTTTTGTTGCTGCTGTCGTTGGCAGGGAAAATGGTGTAGCGCTTCTTGGCCGATGTGTTTATAGAGGCAGAGGGGCTTTCCCATAACGCCTTGTCATAGTCCACATGGAAGATGACGACGCCGCTGCCCGGCAGCTTCTCGTCCCACCCCTTCTGCTGGCGGTTCTCCACGATGTAGTATTCGTTTTCAGCACCGTTGTTGCGCACGAGGTAGGCCTGCGGCTCGTCGCTCAGTGCAGCCATCTGCGTGATGGTGGCACCCTGGGTGAGCTCTGTCGGCACGAGCCAGCCCATCAGCATGCGCTCGTGGGCCGAATAGCCGCAGGGGCAGAGACCATCGCCATTGTTGTTGCCATAGTCCATCAGGTCCCACTTGCCCACAACCTGCGTTGAGCCGCTATAGAAGTCAGGAAAGCCGAAGCAGTGGCTGTATTCATGGCAGATGGTGCCGAAGGTCAGCCCTGGCTCACCGGAACGGGGCATCTCCTGCACGCAGCAGTAGCAGTCTACGTAGTATGTCTTGTCGCCGCTGCTGACGGTGCGGTAGCTGCGGTGGTCGTTGGGGGCCGTCGTCTCCTGGTCCATGTGCTGGCTGAGCCACCACTGGTGGGGCCAGATGGTTCCGCTACCGCCGCCGTCGTTCATACCCTTGCCGGCAAAGATGATGAGCAACTGGTCGACGAAGGTGTCGCCGTCCCAGTCGTACAGGCTCCAGTCGATGCCCTCTGTCTCCAGCTTGTCCACGATGTCGTCAACCATGTACTGCGAGTTCTCGTCGTTGCTGTACGTGCTTTGATACTTCGAGCGTGGGCCAGGCAGCTCCACCAGCATCAGGTCGAACGCCAGGTTGAACTGTCCGTAGCTCTGTGCCAGGAAATAGTCGTGGACAGAGCCCTTGAACGGGGCCTCGTGGTAGCCCTCGGCGTTGAAGATGTTGTTCCACGTCGCCAGCGTGGCGTCGTGGCCTTCGGCGAAGTCGTAGTCTTGAAACGAGGCGAGCACCACCAGCTGCCGGCGGTTGCCCATGTAGGGGGTGTCGCTGTCTGCCGTCCACTGGGCGCGGTGGGGTGCAAACTGCTCACTGGGTGTCCCCACGCGGCACCCGCGCCGTGGGGCATCGTCGGCTGCCTGCGTGGTCAGGGCCACGAAGGGCAGCAGTGCCAGCAAGGCAATTGTCAGGTTAATGGTCTTTTTCATTGTTGTGCCATCACTATTGTGGGTACAAAGTTACAAAGAATTCTTGAATTAGGGCTCTTTTTCATCGTAAAACTCTCTGAGAACAGCTCAGCTCCTATACGCCCTTGGCGGCACCCCTTTCATGCGGGTGAAGAACTTGCAGAAGCTCGACTGGCTGGCAAAGTGCAGACGGTCGGCAATCTGGGCGATGCTCATCTGCGACGTTGCCAGCAGGAACGAGGCCTCCATGAGCAGCGTCTGGTTCACGTAGTCTATCACCGTGCGCCCCGTCACCTGCCTCACCACGCGCGAGAGGTAGACCGTGGAGATGTTCAGCCGTCCGGCATAGAAGCCGATGTCGTGGTGCTCGGCGAAGTGGTCGGGCAGCAGGCGGATGAAGCCCATGAAAATCTCCTCCACGCGCTGTGGCACCTGGCGGTGGTCGATGGCCTGGTCCTGCACGTCCTGCAGGTCGAGCAGGAAGACGGAGTAGAGCATTCGCAGAATCTGGTGCTTGTAGATGTGGGTGGAATGCAGGTAGTCGATGATTTCGCGCATCTTCCGGGCCAGTCGCAGTGCTGCCTCGTGGGGCAGCGTCAGCTTTGGCTCGTGCAGCTGAACGATGGGCAGGTAGGCCAGCCGCACCAGGTCGTGGACGACGGGCGTCTCGAACGTCACGTGCTCGTCGGCCAGCAGGCAGATGCCCCGGTAGTCGTCCGAGGCGGCCACCACGGTCACCGGCAGCCCCGGCGAATAGAGGTAGAGGTCGTCGGTGTGCAGCGTCAGCTCGCGGCCGTTGTAGACGATGTCGAGCCTGCCCTGCGTCACAAGCGTGAAGGTGTAGGCGGCCAGATAGCCGTGGGTCTCGTTGGTGCGTAGCGTCATGGCGGCGTTGGTGTCGGTGCAGTACACCTTGCCATCCCAGTCTGCTGGCAGTGGCTCGTTGAAATAGACGGTGCCAAATTGCTTCAAATTGTACATTTCGTAGTATGAGCAGTAGTCTTGTCGGCAGCCGAAGATGCTCTTTCGTCGGGAGCCTCTTCCTGCAGCGACCCTTCTTCTATATATAGCTATTATACGTTTGTGTAGAGACGTCACATTATGGCGCCTCTACTTGTGACTGCAAAGATAAGCAAAAACAAGGGAACGGCCAAGACAAAACCCCATTTTTTTTGGGGGGGTAAGTAACCACGCAAAAATGATTGTATGAAATATAGAATTGCCTATCAGTCACTTTTCTTACTTTACACATACATTTTCTGTTTTGAACAGATAGTTGCCCTCAGTAACCATTTTCTTTCCCCCAACGCATAATTGTTCTGGGCAGCCATGGGAAACCCCATTTGTTCTCTCTGCCTTATCGTTTGATGTTTCTTCTATATTCTTGTGGCGTAACACCCGCAAGCTTGCGAAACAGGCGGATGAAATAGCTGTGGTCACTGACCCCAAGGGCATAGGCTATCTCTTTCACGGGCATCTCGGTGGTGAAGAGCAGCAGCTGGGCCCGCTCTATCTTTTTCCTGTTGATGAACTGCACGGGCGACGTGCCAAACTCCCGCTTGAACAAACGGATGAGGTAGGGCTTTGTCGCGCAGGCCAAGTCGGCCAGTTCCTCTACGTCGATTGTGTCGCTGATGTGCGAATGGATATGCGACAGCACCTTTTGCATGCGCTCATCGTGTGTCCACACCCGTTGTACGGCCTCGCGCATGAAGCGTGAGAATATCATCAACATGGCTCCTCGCAGCTCCATCTTTTCCCAAAGTTCCATGTCCTGATAGCGTTGCAAATAACTTGAGAACAGCGTGACATTGTCGTAAGTCTGCGGGTCACTGGATGGCAGGATGGCCTGTGGCTGCTGACTGCACATCCGCTGAAAGAGGAGGGCGTCGATGTCCTCGGCTTTCACCTCGGTCGGAAAGTCGTACTGCTCCACCACATCGAGCTCGTTTTTGAAGCCTTCATACACATGCAAATAATAATGTGTGAAATGTCCGTTGCATTCATACGAGTGAAGCGTATATGCTGGGATGATGTAGAGATGGTCGGGGCGGAGCGTCACACACCTGTCCTGCAGCAGCAGTCTCGCTCTGCCTTCCACAACATAGAATATGCGGGTGAAGGGTGAGTTGACGTCCTGCCAGTTCCAGTCGGCATCGTGATGGGCTATGCCGACGTTCAGCATCATCAGGTTCATGGATTCTATGGGCATCTGCATATTAGTGGATGATAATAGTTGGTGGAGGATTATGGCGGTGCAAAGGTATAAAGAATTATCTGAACTACCATATCACATTATTAATATTTTATAGGATAAAATTATCCTAATTCCAAAAATACGCTTACAATAATAGGATTTAAGAAACATTTGGTTCTTATTGTCCTGTTTCTGTGCAATATAGTGAAATCAAGACGATGAAATACTTTGTAATTTTGCACCGTCAAAAAAAACTAATCATTCAACGTATCATTAACTTATGAAGAAAACACTAACCTATTTGTTATTGGCTGCCAGCATGACAGTCAATGCACAGTTGCCGGATGTGCCTGTTCAGCAAGGTACCTACACCCCCGACTGGGAGTCGCTCGGAGCCTGGGAATGTCCAGAATGGTTTAAGGATGCTAAGTTCGGCATCTGGGCACACTGGGGCCCGCAGTGCCATGCCGAGGACGGTGACTGGTATGCCCGCTTTATGTATTACGATGGCTCTGGTCAGAACCAGTGGCATTGGCAGCACTTTGGCGACCCTGCAGTGTTCGGTCTGAAAGACCTCTGCAACGATTGGAAAGCCCAAAGCTGGGATCCCGAACAGTTGGTCAACCTCTACAAGAGTGTGGGTGCCCGCTATTTCATGGCCCTCGCCAATCACCACGACAATTTCGACCTTTGGAACTCACCCTATCAAGAGTGGAACTCGGTCAATGTCGGTCCGAAGAAAGACATCATCAAAGGCTGGAGCGATGCCTGCAAGAAGGCGGGTCTGCCCCTGGGCGTGAGTATTCATGCCTCGCATGCCTGGACATGGCTGGAACCCTCGCAGGAGTACGACGGCAATCTGACAAAGGCTGACGGTACAGGCGAGTGGTGGGAAGGCATGGATCCGCAGGAACTCTATGCCCAGTGCCACGACCACAGTTCGGGCTGGGAGAACTCGGGCTCCATCCACAGCCAGTGGGACTGGGGCAACGGTGCCAGTCTGCCTTCGCAGCAGTACAAGCAGAAGTTCCAGAACCGTGTGCTGGAGCTCATCAACGACTATCAGCCCGACATGATTTATTTCGACGACACTGCCATGCCTTTCTATGGTTGTGATGACCAGATAGGCAAGAACATCCTTGCACACTATTATAATAAACAGAGTGATGTGGTGGTCACCGGCAAGCAGCTCAACACCCAGCAGAAGGAGTATATGCTCTGGGACGTAGAGCGCGGCATACCCGACCGTATCCAGGAGCAATACTGGCAGACGTGCACCTGCATTGGCTCGTGGCACTACGACGTGAATATCTACAACAATGGCGGCTATAAAGGTGCACAGCAGGTGGTCGACATGCTGGTCGACATCGTCTCGAAGAATGGCAACCTGCTGCTCAGCATTCCCGTTCGCAGCAACGGTACCATCGACGACAAGGAGCAGGCTATCCTTGAAGGCATCAAAGCCTGGATGGACGTCAATTCGGCCAGCATTTACGGCACTCGTCCCTGGAAGACCTACGGCGAGGGGCCGATGGCCGATGCTTCCAATCCCCTCAGTGCACAAGGCTTCAACGAGGGCAACAACTACTCGTCGAAAGACGTGCGCTATGTACAGAAAGACGATGTGCTCTATGCCACCATCATGCGCTGGCCCACAACCAATACGTTCATTTTCAAGAGCCTGGGCAAGAGCTCGCCTTATTACAGCGGACAGGTGAAGAGCGTCAAGCTGTTGGGCTATGGCGATGTCAGCTTCTCGCAGGCCGTCCATGGTGTCACCGTCCAGCTGCCAGGCGCGAAGCCCAACGACATTGCTCCCGTCTTCGAGATTACCTTCGTTCCTGGTACTGACGTTCCTGCCACACTTCTGGAAGTCATTGAGGGCTACGAGGCCCTGCTCATCGAGCTGCGCGCACAGGTGAGCAACAACACTGGCCGTTTCAGCAAGAACGGTGTCAACGCCTTTGCCGAGGCCATTGCTGAGGCCCGTCAGCATCTTGGCGATAGCGAAGCCGACCAGCAGGTCGTCATTGCCTGGTTGAACGAGGCCTACAACACCCTGCTCACCACTGGCCGCAACCAGCCCGACGTACCCCGCGACGGATGGGAGGCTGACATCACCATCGACCAGCTTGTTGAGACCAGCGACTTCTCTGCCTCTGACAAGGGTTCCCGCTTCGGCACGCCCCAAAACTGGACGGTGGAGAACTATGCCATCCAAATGAAAAACGGCGACACGAAGAACGGCATCGACGGCTATCCCGGTCACAACACCTTGATGATGGGCCGCTGGGCCAGTGAGGAGGTGCAACCCATCGAGAGCGACATCGCCAATGCCCGCATCTACCGCACCGTACATCTGCTGCCAGGCACTTACTACTTCGGTCAGCTGCTCGAGACACACTACAATATTCCTGAGGCCAGCTACCTCTTTGCAGCTTCACGTCCGTTGTCCACTTCCGAGGTTGAGGACCAGGCCATTGCCTTCGCCCACATCAGCCAGGCCAGCGTCGGAAAATGGTTTGGCCTGAGCTTCTATATCGATGAAGAGCAGGATGTGGTACTCGGATGGCAGGCCGACCTCACCAGTGGTTCCACGGAACAGGAGTTCCGCGTGAAGGAAGTGAAACTGCTCAGCTATGGCATGGTGAGCAACGATGCCCTTTTTAATCTTATCGAGCGTGCTTGGTTCACGCTCGACATGGCCAAAATCAACGGCAATACGGGTTTCTATCGCCGGGATGCGGCAGATAAGCTGATGGCCTCCATCGAGCAGGCCGAGGCTTATATCGATGGTACCAGCGATGAGGTGGATGCCGCCTACGAGAACCTGCTGCTGGCTTTGGAGGACTTTCTGAAGAACGGCAAGAACGTGGGTGGAGCACCCATAGAATCGGGCTATGAGGACTGGACTGTCAAGGTGCTCCACGAGGCCGACAACTTCGCACGTACCGAAGAGACTCAGGACGGCGGCCGCTTCGGTGAGACGCTCTACTGGACTGTCGAGAACTTCGGCTTCGACCATCAGGCCGGCATCGACAACAACCCGGGCTACGACTGCCTGCACCTTGAGGTGTGGTGGAACAGCAGCGCCTTCCCTGAGCATGGCTACGACATCAGCAATGCACGCCTCTATCAGCAGGCCGAGCTGCCTGCTGGCCGCTATTACTTTGGTGCGGCCTATCCAGCTTTCGAGCCTAACGACGTCAGCTATATCTTCGCCTCCGATCAGATTCTTTCCACCAGCGACATCACCCAGTCCTCCATCGCTTTCGAGCAGGTCAGCGTGGCTCCGCGTGACGGCAACTTCCGAGGCATCTTTTTTACGCTTGAAAAGCCCACCAACGTCTATCTTGGCTTCCAGGCCGACTTCAGCAATTCCAACACTGCCAACGTGCGCGTCAAGGCCGTCAAGCTGCTCTATTACGGCGAGATCACCTATTCCAAGCTCCAGGAACTTGTAGCTTCCGTAGAACAGCAGCTGGCTGAGGTCATTATCAACGAAAATACTGGCTATTATTCTCAGCAGGCTTACGACCGTCTGGCTGCCGTCATAGCCACCGCAAAGGCCGTGACCGCCAATGCCGACTACGACACCGTCAGCGGGGCCTACAATGCCCTGAGCGAAGCCATCGCCGACTTCCTGCAGAATGGTCGCAATGTGGGTGGAGAGCCCGAGCAGCTAGGCGCCACTAATCTTACCGTGGAGAAGCTGCACGAGGCCAGCCAGTTCAGTCGCGAAGACCAGAGCATTACAACTCGTTTTGCCAAGCCAAAGTACTGGACGGTGGAAAACTTTAGCATACCCAATGGTGGCGACGGTACGAAGCAGGGCCTCGACCACTATCCAGGCTACGACTGCCTGATGCTGGGCATTTGGGGTGACCGTGACAATAACGAGGACGGCGACCTCAGCGATGCACGCATTTACCAGCGTGTGCACCTTGATGCCGGACGCTACTACTTTGGCAACACCTTCCAGACGCGCTACAACCTCAACCAAGCCTATCTCTTTGCTGCTTCTGAGCCGCTGTCCACTGCCGACATCGAAACAAAGTCCATAGCCTGGCATTCCTTTGCCACTGGTGGCGACAACGACAAGTTCAACGGCATCTACTTCACCCTCGACAAGCCACAGGATGTATGTCTCGGCTTCCAGGCCAACCTTGCACAGGGTGCTGGTGAACAGGAGTTCCGTGCCAATCAGGTGGTGCTCTTTGGCTACAACATCCAGTCGGGCATTGAACTGCTGCCGGCAACTGATATAGATGAGGATGCAGTGCAGTTGTATAGTCTGATGGGAGTACGCCTGCAAGAAGTTCCTCAAAAAGGCTTTTACATCTTGCGTCAGGGCGGAAAAACTCGGAAAGTGTTAGCGAAATAAATACTATTTCCTATCTTTGTATGCATGAAACGGGTATTGCTATTTTTAGTGCCTTGGCTGCATGGTCAGTGCAGCAAAGGCACAAAATTATCGGATTCCTGTCTCTGAGCAACAATAGCTCATGCGCAGCCGTTCCCCTTCTACATGGGAGTGGAGGGACTGCGCGTGTTTTTGAAGCAGTATTGCTTATTGCTTGACTTTTTCAAGTGGACTCTTTGGGTCAAGTTTCGCATTCGCTCTGGCTTCTGGGAGTTAAAGGAGTTAAGTGATCATTTATTAATATCTTGGTACAAAAAATAATTAAACACAGAGATACAGAGACACAGAGATAATCATTCTTCACTCTCTGCTCAGTCATTAAAAACTCTGTTTTTCCGTGTCTCTCTGTATATTAAAACCATACCAACCGTTATTTTTTAACGGTTACTAAGGGAGTAAAAGACATCAGTCTTGATGCTCCAAACTTACGGCTCCGAAGGGGGAAAGACTATCGTTTCTAACTCCTTTAACTCCCAGAAATTGAGCGAATGCGAAACATTTGCGCATGGCTCTTTTTTTGAACAATATTGACAAAATGGCCATTTTTGGCCTCCATATTTCAAAAATTCTCCACGAAAAAACTTTTGGACGAAAATAAGCCCGTTTTTTTTGAGGCTTAGCTAAATTATTGATTATTAGGCGATTGGGGTGATTTTGGCAGAAAAAGGGCTTCGTTGAGAAAAAAAGTCAACGACTTTTGAAAATTTGGCGTTGACTTTTGAAAATTTGGCGTGCTTACTGAAACGCGAAAAGTAGCAAAATTTGAGCAAAAAACCTGCACAAAAGTGGGGCGCGTGTGCAAATCTTCGCCTTTTGTGGCCCGATTTTTCATCGGGCAACGCCTCCCCAAGGCTCGAAAACGGCCATTTTTCGCTCAAAATTGCTTCGCCGCCGTGAACAAAATTTTCTGTGAAAGATTTTGACATTTTGCATGTCTTCTGCCCCGTAAAGCATATTTGCCGTAAAATAGTGTTGTGTCGTTTCAGACAAATTTTGTGTCATCCGAAATTTGAGGGTTGTGGGAAAAAATCGTAACTTTGCAGCCGATTCAATGAATCACCATTATCGATAAGTAAAACCATTCAACTAAAACAACAAATTATGGACGCAAAGAAATCAATCGAGGCACTGCAGTTCTTCGCAACAGGACTGACGGAGGGTGCACTGGTACACAAACTTCAGGGACAGATTTTCAAGTCGCAGGGCTTCTCGAAGCTCGGACAGAAGTACATCGACCACTTCAACGAGGAGATGGAATGGGTGGAGAAGTTCGTGGAGCGCATTCTCGACCTCGGCGGCGAAATCAAGTTCGACGGTGCCAAGAGCCGTGAGCTCATCAAGAACCCCATTGAGTACATCAAGGCCGACCTGGACATCCAGAAGGCTGGCGTAGACCTGCTCTACAAGTGCTGCGAAACGCTGGTCAACGACCCCACCACCTACGAGATCATGGTGGGCTATCTGAAGGACGAGGAGGAAGACCTCTACTGGAGCCAGGGCGCTGTGGATATGATTGAGTGCATCGGCACGCAGAACTGGCTTTTCACACAGGTATAGTTATGAAGGAGCAAGTATTACAGGCTATGCGCGAGGCAGGCAAGCCCGTCTCGGCAGGTGAAGTGACGAAGGCGCTGGGTGCCGACCGCAAGGAGGTGGACAAGTCTTTCGCCGAGCTGAAAAAGGAGGGTGCCATCGTGTCGCCCGTCCGTTGCAAGTGGGCCCCGGCTCAGTAGCCCTTACGCTAATTCTGATATAACAGTATGGAAATAAAAGCAGTAAAATTCAGACGTGATGGGTTCTACACCCAGCCCTTCGTCATGGGTGGCGAAGAAGGTGGTGAGAAGTTTGACAAGAACGTCCGCTATCGCGGCAGCCTGCAGAACTATCTGATAGACACCGGCTCTGAGGTGATTCTGGTGGATACCGGCCTGCCCGCAGGAACCCCGGAGGAAGTTCCCGATGAGAACTCCTTCGGCTTCACCGGCAAGGACATCTGCACCTATATGGAGGCCTTTGCGGCACTGGGCTACAAGCCTGAGCAGGTGACGAAGATATTGCTGACCCACCGCCATGCCGACCACTCGGGCGAGCTGAAGAGCTTCCCCAACGCGAAGGTGTATGTGAATCAGGATGAGATGGATGCCGCCGAGCTGCAGGGCCTGACGAATCTCGTTCCTGTCAGCTATACCGACGGGGCGTACTATAACTTCCCTGATAGTCAGAAGATTCAGGACGGCATCTACCTCATCAAGGCCAAGGGGCACACCAAGGGCAACAGCATCATCATCGTGGAGATGGACGGCCTGTTCTATATGATTCACGGCGACATCACCTATGTGGACGAAGCGCTTTACGAGGACAAGCTGTCGGTAGTCTTCGACGACCTGTCTGCCGCCCGCGAGACGCAGAACCGCATCCGTGAGTTCATCCGCAAACACCCGACGGTGTACTGCGGCACCCACACCCCGCAGGGCTATGAGAACCTGGAGGCCAGGCGCGTGGTGGACCTGGACAATCCTGTTCCTACCGTCCTTGCTGAGGTGGACTTTGCCGGGCAGGAGGCCAGTGGAAAGTACGTGTGCTCCATCTGCGGCTATGTGTATGACCCGGCAGAGCACGATGGCGTGGCCTTCGAAGACCTGCCCGACGACTGGCGCTGCCCACGTTGCAAGCAGGGCAAGGAGAAGTTTAATAAGGCATGATGGCGTTGGTCGTCGGACGGTAGAAAAATGCAGCCGGTCGTTAACGGGCTGGTGCGAGGAATCGCATCACCCTGTTGGCCGTGCTGATGACGTCGCCCTCAGGCTGGGCCGAGTAGTGGTTCCGCTGCAGCGTCCAGGGCTCCTCCATGGCATACCAGTCTATCTTGGGCTCCTGCGGCAGTGCCATGGCGAAGAGCTCCGATGACGTCTTGTTCGCATTGGGACCGCCAGCCAGCAGCTCCGGCTGTGGCTTCGTCAGGGCCTCCATCTGGGCGGCGAGGGCATCGAAGTAGGTCTTCCAGCGCGGATAGTAGAAGTCGCGCAGCAGGCCCTGCCACTCCTTGTGGGCATAGTCGCGCAGCCCGCCCGTGTCGGCGCAGTAGCGGTTGCCCCAGGTGGTAATCTGCACACGGGCATTCCATTCGTAGAGGCGTTGCTCGTCGGGGGTGGTGCCGCGGCTGATGGCGGCCTCCGTCCAGTGACCCAGTCGGAACTCGCGGCGGGTGCCCAGCAGCTCGTCCTGCAAGAGAAGCATCTGCAGGAAGCGCTCAGACGACTGCTTGAAATCGTTGATGGAAAAAGCCTTGTAGTCGGCAATGGCGTGCTGATATTGCTTGCGAGCCTGGTCGGCCAGCGCCTGGCGGGTGATGTCAACGAGGTCGTACTCAAAGTTATTGTTTCCGCGGAACTGCTCGGCCGCGCTGTTCATCAGCTGGGCGGCGCGGAGCGTGCTCGCGGGGTCGTAGTAGTTCTTCATCTTCGACCAGCTCGATGCCTGGAAGTTGTTCAGCCCCGGCCGTCCGCAGAAGATGCTCTCGTGAGGCCCCTGCTGGTTGTTGCCCGCAGGACAGTTGTAGATGGTGCTGGCCAGCAGCAGCCAGGCCTGCTCCACCTGCTCGTTGTGCTTCCCGTAGCGGGCCGTTACATACTGGCACACCCACTCCTCTTTCGTGAACTTCTCTGGTCGCCAGGGTAGTTCGCTCATCAGCTCAAACATCACGGGGTTGTTCTCTGAGCCCTCCATCGTGAAGCCGATGCCCTTTCTAAGCGAAGGGGAAGCCCCCCCAACGGTCCCCGTGGGGGCTTCAATAGTCTTGCTATGAAGGGTAGGGTCTATAGTAGCTCCCTCGGGGGCTGAAGAGGGGGCTTTGGGGGCTTGGGTGGCCTCGTTATAGAAGTTGTTTAGCAGCTGGTCCATACGGCCGTGCAGCCCCACGTTGGCCCCGAAGTTCTCCAGCAGGCAGAACAACCACTGGTGCTTGCCGTAGCCCTCGGGACGGTTCCAGATGCTGGGAGCACCGAACATCGGTCGGCACTCCGAGAAGAGATCGAGGATGAGCAGGTCGCCCGGCTCCAGCGCATTGGCCATGGCGGGCCGCGGGTTCTCCGTCCACCCCTGCACCACCCAGGTGGCCTTGGGGTTCACGCGCTTCATGGCGGCCATCAGCCTGCGCCCCGACTCGGCATAGTCGATGGCGGCGTCGTCATGGCTCTCGTGGAAGGGGTCCATCGAGTAGTAGTCGGCCTTGCCGAAGAGTTTGGTCAGCTCGTCGTAGTAGAGGGCGGCGATGTCGTCGAAGCGCTCGTCGGTGGGCGACAGGTTGGCCGGGCGCTGGAAGCCGTTCCAGAGGCCCGCGTCGCTGACGTTCAGCCCCAGCCGCTCGCGGGCGTCGTGGGGCACCATGCCGCAGTAGCCCGGCAGCACGGGGTGCATGCCCAGCTCCCGCATGCGTTTCAGTATCTGCTTCTGCAACCGCTCCTGACTGGCATACCACGACAGTGGCAGCGGACCGCCCCAGCCCTCCAGGTTGTTCATCGCCCACCAGGCCAGGAAGGCCGGACCGGCGATGAAACGGCCCACCTCCTCCTCCGAGTAGCCCAGACGCAGCAGCATGTTGCGCCAGACGCACTCCTCGCCCACGATGGCCAGCGGCAGGTTCACGCAGTGCAGGCAGAGCCAGTCGAGCTCCTGTTGCCAGCGCTCCCAGTCCCAGAAGGCCATAGAGTAGCTGAACGTGCAGTAGTTGAAGGCGTAGCGCAGCTGCAGGTCGGTCTCGTGGCGCTCCCTGTTCTTTACGGGCGGCATCACGGTGGGCAGCGTGGCCTGCATCTGGTTCCAAGAGAGGTGGATGCCCGCATAGTATTTCAGATACCAGTTCAGACCCGCCCCGATGCTCGTCCACGAGTTGCCGCGCACCACCGGGCGGCTGCCCGACTGGTCCAGTTCGAAATAGTCCTTGTCGGCTTTCTTCAGTTCAATCTTGAACTTCCGCGAGGCGCCTTTGTCGATGCGCTCCAGCAGGTCGTCAATCGGGGTGGCCAGTAGCTGCAAGGCTGCCAGGCAGGCGAGTAAGAGAAAGAGTCGTTTCATGCTATATTCAGGTTTAATGGTGCAAAGGTACGAAAAAACGAGGGAAATGCAAAGGGAAAATAGTTTTTCTTTTGTATTTCCCCGGTGACAGTAACTATGCTGTTGGAATAGTGGCGCGCTATGGGTTTGGCTTTGTGTGCATAAGCATGACGCCCCCAGAGAGGCCAGAACCGATGAGCTCGTCGTCGGGCTTGGCCAGGGGCGTGGTCTGCTGCATGAGACGTTCTGTTTCCGGACGCGTGGCGTCGCCGACGAGACGGTTCCACAGACAGTTGGCCACGCTGACCTCGAGGGTGTTCTTGCCCTTGCGAAGGAAGGGCGTCACGTCAATTGTCCACGGCGAACACCAGACGGTGCCTGCTTCGTGCCCATTGACCAATATGCGCGCTGCGGTGCCCACGGCGGTGAAGGCCAACTGGTAATGGGCGACAGTGTCTTTTTGGCTGAGTTTGAAGGTGGTGCGGTAGGTGGCGGTACCTGAGAAGTAGCGAATGCGGGGGTCGGCATGGTGTGTCCAGTCGATGAGCTGTCTGAAGACCACGGTGCCGGCGGGCCCGCCCAGATGCTCGTCGAAGGTCACTTCCCAGGGCTGTTGCAGCATTGCCGTGACGCTCCATTGCGGTTCGTTGGTTACCGCTGTGGAATGTAGGCTTTCGGCCTGTCCAAGCCTGCTGAACACAATGAAGAACGACTCGCGGGGAGCCATCGAGAGACGGATGGCGGTGCGACCATCATCGGTGGTGGTGGTAGCGAGGGGACGCTGCTGACCAGTGACGGGGTGCCAAAGCTGTGCACTGACGGCCTGGGTGTGGAAGAGGAACTGGTGGTAGGCGATGGTGTCGTCGCTGTGGTTATTGAGAAAGTAGATGTCGGATTGAGGCGTCTGACGATGACAGTGGTAGAGACGTTGTGCCAAAGGGGCATCGACGTCGGGCATGATGGCGGCCTGCTGCAGTGCGTCGTTTAGATGGCCCCCTTCAATCCCTGTGGCTGGAGGAAAATAATGGCGGGGACTCCAAACGTGGGCTCCGGCAACCCTCAGCTGCTCCACCTTCCTGCGCACGGCTGGCGTCAGCTCCTCGTCGGGAGGCAGCAGGAGCATGGAGTAGCTGACACCATCGGGCAACGTCAGTCGGCCGTTGCTCACGGTCACGCGGTGAAGCAGCGCGTCGGTGGTCAGCGCGTCGAAGTCGTAGCCCTGCGGGATAGGTGGCAGCAGATGGGTGAGCGTCCGCTTCGGCACGTCATCGCCCAGATAGAGCAGCAGGTCGCTGACAGGCTTGCCCTGGCGGAGCATCCACGAGCAGCGGGCCTGATAGTCCCAAAAGGGTCGGCTCATCGGCCACAGCGTGTTCATGCGGTTGAGTGCATACTGGCGACCGTTGGCGGTATTTAATAAGTTGGGGTAGGGTTGATAGGCTGAGGCGCAGACCACGAACTCGTTGATGCCGAAGGCGTAGGCATAGTCGGCCAGGTTCTTGATGTCGGCCAGCGAGTGTTTGTAGGTGATGTCGGTAAATGCCTCGCCAGAGGCAATCTGCTTTCCATAGGCATGGGCTGCCGATGCGCAGTCCTTGATGTCGTAGTTGCCCTCGGTCTGGTAGCCCCAGAACTCGCCCTGCGGCTTGTCGATGAGTTTCTTCACCTCGATGTTGTCACCGGCCATGCAAAGGGCACCGCCGACAGCCTGCGCGGTGAGTGTCAGCCCCTCCTGTCGGCAGAGCCGCTGGAACTCGCCATAATAATTCTCAGTGATGAGGTCGCTGATGGTGCGGCGCAGGTCTTTGAGGAAAGAAGCCCCCCTCCCGCCTATCTCCATACCCCCTGCCATGGTGAGTAGAAAAGGCTTCATGTCGTAGCCACGCAGGCGACGGAACTGTTGCGGCATGTCGTGTGTCCAGTTCTGTGGCCCTGCCTCGTGGCTGTCCATGCAGATGCCCTGAAGGGCTCCGCCGTGGGCACGGATGGTGTCGATGAGTGGCTTGGTGTAGCACTGCCAGTGCTGGCGGGCACCGTCGACGGAGAGTTTGTCGCACTCCAACCCCAGCGCCTCGGCACGGCCGTGCTTGGTATGGCCTCCGGTAGAGACGCCCACGAAGCGCATGACGAGCCACTGCCCCTTCATCGTGCTGGGCCACGATAGCATGCCGTCGGGGGTTAGGCGGTCGCTGAGGTCGACGATGCTGTCGGCGTTCACCAGCTCTTCCTTGCTATAGGCTGGGGTTGCGTCGCCGTCGATGAATGCCGACACGAGGCTTGCCTTCTCTTCCCAGTGGTCTATGCAGGCTCGGGCTGACACCACCACCTCGCTCAGCGATACTCGTGCTGTCGAGGTGAGCCTGACGCGAAAATAGCGGCCGCGCATGGCTGGGAAGCTGACGGTCTGTTGCTTCAGCCCGCCAAAGTTCTTGTATCTCGGCGTGAGGTCGCATACCTTGGTGTAGTTCACATTGTCGTCTGATGCTTCAAGCACGCCGATGCCGGGCAACTCGGTAAAACCGCATCCGAAGAAGTGTGTAGGGTCGGTTTGCTGTAGCGGGCGATGGGTGGGCGGCACTTGCATCGACGAGGTGTGGGCCTTGCCTTGTCCCGTAACCTCGTAGATGATACTGCGTGCAGTGAACGGGTGGCCGAAGTCGAAGACGAGTCCGTCGTCCCGGCCAGTCATCTCTGCGTGCAACAGTCGCGAGTCGCCCAGCCGTGACGCGTCGTAGGGTAGGGCAAGTACGGCCACCTCCTCATGCCAGTCGCGTGGACGCTGGGGTAGTGAGAGCGCCACCTGTCCCATTGCCGCCACCTGCTCTCCGTCGACGAGCAACTCCGTCATGGCCAGGCGTTGCATGCTCTTGTCAGGCGTAATCCATTTCCCGCCAGCCACGTAGCCGTTGCCGATGTTCGCCTCGAAGCTCAGTCCGAGACGCTTGGCCTCCTGGGAAGCGAATACTACGCCCTGCCACCACTGGGGCGAGAAGACAAGGTCGGCTCCTTCCCCGCTGCCATGCACTTGGTCGTAGTAGACCACACCGCCTACGCCAGCCCACTTGAAGGCCTCCAGGTCGGCTGTGATGCCTTCGCGGGTTGTGGGCGTCTCGCCAAAGAACCACCACACCTTCGTACGCGCCGTGTCTTGGGGATGGGTGAAGCCCCACGACAGCTCATCGAGAGTCTGTGCCTGAGCCGTGAGAAATGCTGCCAGCATGCAGAGGAATGTGTAATATGATTTCATGAGTAGTCGCCTTTTCGTTATTTGCATGCAAAGATAGTAAGATAAATGCAAAAGGAAGAAATAAAAAGGTGGAAAAAAGTGTCGTTATGTGCTATATCTCGCAAAAAATGTGTAATTTTGCGCCCTCTATGATGAGATACTTAGGCGAACTGATATCCCTGGGCGTGGCCATGTCGTGGACGGTGGCGGCGCTGGCCAGCGAAGTGGGTAGCCGTCGGTTGGGCGTGCTGGTGATGAACGTGTGGCGAATGGCGCTTGCATTGCTGCTATCGGCGTTGCTCATGTGGGCTGTGCTGGGCGCCCCCTATCCCGTCTATGCCGGAGGGGCGGCTTGGGCGTGGCTGCTGGCCTCGGGCGTGGTGGGCTATTTCTTCGGCGACTGGTGCCTGTTCAACAGCTACCTCACTATCGGCTCGCGCATGGGCCAGCTGTTCATGACGCTTGCGCCGATGTTCACCGCCCTCTCGGCGTGGGTGATGCTGGGGCAGCGGCTGTCGTGGACGGCGCTGCTGGCCATGGGCGTCACGCTGCTGGGCATCGCCATCAGCGTGCTGGGGCGCAATGAGGAGCACCATGTGGCGCTGAACCTGCCGCTGAAGGGTGTCCTCTTCGGCATCGGTGCCGGACTGGGGCAGGGCGTGGGCCTGGTGCTGAGCAAGCTGGGCCTCGACTGCTATGAACAGGACGTGCCTGCCGAGGTGCTGACAGCCGTGGAGGGCTATCTGCCCTTCGGTTCGAACATGATTCGCTGTGTGGCGGGATTGCTGTGTTTTTCTATGTGGTTGCTGCTGAGCGGTCATGGCAGTCGGATGCGCGAGAGCCTGAAGGAGCGCCGCGGCCTGCTGGCCATGGTGGTGGCCGTGTTCTCGGGGCCGTTCATCGGCGTGGGCTTCTCGCTGATGGCCGTGCAGTACACCGCCGCCGGCATTGCCAGCACCATCATGGCCATGACGCCCATCATCATCCTGCTGCCCTCGAAGTGGCTCTTCGGCCAGCCCATCACCGTGCGTGCCGTCGTTGGCGCCGTCATCAGCGTCGTGGGCGTCTCGCTGTTTTTCCTGTTATAGCCTTAGTCCTTATAGCCTTAGTCCTACCGATGCGTTCACCTGCCAGCTTGCTGAGCTGGTAGGGGATGTCGTACTCCTCCCATTCGGGAATGTAGCCGCGGAACTTCACCTCGGGCTCGTCGGTTTTGAAGCGGTGTATGCGCAGGTTCACGCCGTAGGCCCCGCCGGTGGCTCCGAGGCGGAAGATGCTGCCCTTGTCGCCACCGACGTTCTTCGAGTAGCCCAGGCCGGCATGAAATAGAAGAGCTTGTTGAGCTTTACCGTATGCCGTCCTCTTCTTTCCTCTCATGAGCATAGTTCTGGAAATTGCCCAGAATCTGCTCAACGTGAATGACCTCAGGGCAACTGTCCCAAGTCACACCACCACCCATCAGATACCACTTGCCGCGCTCTTTGACGGGTACACGTTTCAACGAGGGGAAAGCAGAAATTGGCATTACGATGGAGCGACCGTCTTGCAGGTCAACCTGAAACTTGCCTCTGCGAGGGAACGACAGCCGCTTGATGCGAGGTGTCACGTTCCAATATCCTTCTGTCTTGTACATAAGCTATTTTGTTTTTTTCTTGCAAAGATGTTCGGTGCTCTTCTTGCCCACATGCACATGCGCACGATTCTCGTAGTAGTCGGTATTCCAGAACAGGAAATTCCAGATAACCTTAGCCGGTGCTCTCTCCTTCACTCTCCCTGCTCCTCCCCCCCCTTCTCTGCGAGACTCTGCGCTCTCTGCGTCTCTGCGCGAGTCCAAAGTCTTTTACAAACTTGCCGCAGTGAGACGAGATGGGTGTAAAGTCAATGTGAAAAATATTGACAAAAGAGGCAAAAAAGAGGGATTAAAGGCCCTCATATTTCAAAAATTCTGCGCGAGAAAACTTTTGGACGAAAATGAGCGAGTTTTGAGCGGTTTGGGCAAGGTGCTGTTTTACAGTCGATTACGAACGAAATGGGCAAAAAAGCGGGCGAGCGGCGAAAAAAAGTCAACGCCAAATTTTTCTGCGGCGTTGACTTTTGAAAATTTGGCGTGCTTGCAGAAACGCAGTTCGATGCAGAATTTTGGCCTAATATTGCACAAAAAAGGTGGTTTGTGCAGATTTTTTTGCAAAAACAGACGTGCTTTTACGGCGAAAAGCTGCACAAACGGGCGAAAATGTGCAGGATTTTTGCGTAGATTGAAAAATTATTTTGTAAAGAAACAAGAATTTTCCGACGCTCGCGTTTTTTGACAAATTTCGAGGTCGAGAATGGGTGTCTTTGTCTGCGGCGCCACGCATCATGTTTGTGACTGAAACGCGAATGTGTCGTGAATGAACATTGTTGTCTGCTAAGCTATACGTACTGAGTCCACTTGAAAAAGGCAAACAATGAGCAATACTGCTTCAAAATCACGCGCAGGTGACGGGCTTTTTCAAGTGGACTCACGTACTCAAGAATAATTGGCGTTCTCAAGCGCTCTGTGTTCAATAATGCTTCCGAAACTTTAGTTTTTATTAATATAAAAGATGGGAGGCTTTCGGCGAAAAAATCGTAATTTTGCAGACTGGAAAAAAGAGACGATATGGACAGCAGAAAATATAGCATCCTCCTCGTTGCTGTGCTGGCGCTGGGCCTGCTCGGCACGACAACGGCCGAGGGCCGCAGGAAAAAGACGGCCCCCACGGTGGCCGACACTGTGGACATGGCCGCCGAGGGCCACCAGCGCATCAACCTCTGGGATACAGGCACCGCTCCCAACAGCACGGGAGGGGGCACCACCGACTCCATCTTCAACCACCGCATCTGGCGCACGGGCGAGCCCCGGCTCTACGTCTACCAGCCCGTGAAGGAGGAGCGCACGGGGGCCGCCGTGGTCATCATCCCTGGCGGCGGCTACGTGAAGCAGGCCTACGAGGTGAGCGGCATCTCGATGGCGAAGTGGTTCAACACCTTCGGCGTGACGGCCTTCATCCTGCTCCATCGCCTGCCCAACCAGCCCGACCTTGTGGACGGCAGCATCGCCCCCACGCAGGATGCCCAGCGGGCCATCCGCTTAGTGAGGGCCCGAGCCGCTGAGTTCGGCATCGACCCGCAGCGCATCGGCGTGATGGGCACCAGCGCCGGCGGCCATGTGTGCGCCTGCGTGAGCACCATCACCGACGACCTGAGCGCCATCGGCGACTCGCTCGACGGCATCAGCTTCCGACCCGACTATGCCATCCTCGTCAGTCCCGTCGTCTCGATGGCCGACAGCATCACCCACCGGGGCAGCCGCGACTGCCTGCTGGGCAGCCACCGTGGTGACCGCGCGTGGCAGGAGCGCTTCTCGATGGACCGGCAGGTGACGCCGCAGAACCCGCCCACGCTGCTCATCCACGCCGGAGACGACCCCGCGGTGAGCGTGGTCAACTCGGTGGCCATGTATGCCGCCCTGCAGCGCTGTGGGGTGGTGCGCTCGTCGCTGCACGTGTTCCCCTTCGGCAAGCACTCCATCGCCCTGCGCCACCAGCCGGGGAGCACCGCCCTCTGGACCGACATCGCCGAGCGGTGGATGAAGGAGACGGGCATACTGAAAGATTAATTATAAAATGAATACCAAATGAGTGAAGTGACAGAGAAAAGGAAGAACCCGTTCTTCGAGTCCTACGGGACACCGCACGACACGGTGCCCTTCGACCGCATACGCATGGAGGACTATGAGGAGGCGTTCATGGAGGGCATCCGCCGCGACAAGGAGTATCTCGACAAGACCATCAACAACCCGGCGAAGCCCACGTTCGACAATACCATCATCAACAAGGACGACGATGACAACGGCTACTACGACTTGCTCGACCGCGTCTCGACCGTGTTCTTCAACCTGCTCTCGGCAGAGACCAACGACGACATGGACGCCTTGGCGCAGAAGATGAGCCCCATACTGACACAGCACGCCAACGACATGCGGCTGAACGAGAAGCTGTTTGAGCGCGTGAGGTACGTGCATCGTCACCACCGCAGGCTCACCGCCGAGGAGAAGCGCCTGCTGGACGACTGCTACCAGGGCTTCGTGCGCAGTGGCGCCCTGCTCGACAAGGAGGGCAAGGAGCGCCTGCGCCAGCTCACCGAGGAGGCCTCGCTGCTGGGCCTGCAGTTCTCGCAGAACCTGCTGAAGGAGAACAAGGCCTTCAGCCTGCACATCACCGACGAGGCGCAGCTCGACGGTCTGCCCCAGACGGCCATCGACGCCGCTGCCGAGGAGGCCCGCCAGCGACAGCAGGAGGGCTGGGTGTTCACCCTCGACGCACCCAGCTACTCGCCCTTTATGACCTACAGCACCCAGCGCGAGCTGCGCCGGCAGATGTACATGGCCTATAACACCAAGGGCATCCACGACAACGACTGCAACAACCTGGCCATCTGCCAGCGCCTCATCAACCTGCGCCGCGAGATTGCTCAGCTGCTGGGCTACAAGACCTACGCCGACTATGTGCTGAGCCGCCGCATGGCGAAGAACGTGCGTGGCGTCTACCGATTGCTCAACCAGCTGGTGGATGCCTATAAGCCTGCGGCCATCAAGGAATTGGCAGAATTGAAGAAGATGGTCCCCAAAGCCCCCCCCTCTGCCCCCGTGGGGGCTACAATAGACTTCTCCGCCGAAAAAACTATAGAAGCCCCCTCGGGGGCAGTAGGGGGGGCCGTTGACCCCTGGGACGTCGGCTTCTACTCGCACAAGCTGAAGCTGAAGAAGTATAACCTCGACGCCGAGATGCTGCGCCCCTACTTCCAGCTGGAGAAGGTCATCGACGGCGTCTTCGGACTGGCCACCCGCCTCTATGGCATCACCTTCAGGGAGAACAAGGACATCCCCGTCTATCATCCCGACGTGAAGGCCTACGAGGTGTTGGACCGCGACGGCAGCTATCTTGCCGTGTTCTATGCCGACTTCCATCCCCGCAAGGGTAAGCAGGGCGGTGCCTGGATGACGCAGTATCAGGGGCAGTGGATTCGTGAGTTGAGAGATAAGAGTCAACCATCAACTCTCAACATCCGTCCTCACGTCAGCGTGGTGATGAACCTGACGAAGCCCACGCCCGACAAACCCGCACTGCTGACACTCGGCGAGGTGGAGACCTTCCTCCACGAGTTCGGGCATGCCCTGCACGGCATGTTTTCCAATTGCCGCTTCGAGAGCCTCTCGGGCACCAACGTGCTCTGGGACTTCGTAGAGCTGCCCTCGCAGTTCATGGAGAACTTCGCCGTGGAGAAGGAGTTCCTGCGCACCTTCGCCTTCCACTACCAGACGGGCGAGCCGCTGCCCGACGAGCTGATTCGCCGCATCGTGAAGAGCCGCAACTTCATGGCCGCCACGGCCTGTCTGCGACAGGTGAGCTTCGGCCTGCTCGACATGGCCTACTACACCCAGCATGACGAGTTCGCCGATGACATCATCGCCTTCGAGAAGAAAGCCTGGCAGAAGGCCATCATCACCCCGCAGCGCACCGACACCTGCATGACCACGCAGTTCAGCCACATCATGGCCGGAGGCTATGCCGCTGGCTACTACAGCTACAAATGGGCCGAGGTGCTCGACGCCGATGCCTTCGCCGTGTTCAAGCGCCACGGCATCTTTGACCAGAAAACGGCACAGCGTTTCCGCGACTGCATCCTCTCGCGTGGCGGCACCGACGACCCCATGACCCTCTACAAGAACTTCCGTGGCGGCGAACCCACCATCGACGCCCTGCTGAAGCGCAACGGGATAAAGAAGACATAAACCCATAAAAAAGCCTGCCCAATCAGATGATTAGGCAGGCTTTTTAGAGGCATAGAACGATAGGCTTATTGCAATAAGTTGCTCTTTCGCAGATATTCAATGAATCCTTCGATGATTTCTTTGTGGCGGACGTGAATATCCAGCTCGCTGAAGTCAGTGCGGTCGCAGGCCATCTTGGATAGTTCAACCACATTGGTTCCTTCTTTCTTCGCGCCCTGGTTGGTGGTATAGCCCTGATAGAACCGTTTCTTGTCGGCAAACTTGTAGTAGGAAGCACCAATGTTGATTTTCTTCTCTAAGAGAGCTTTGTTACCCAGCAATTCCAAATTGCGCACATTTTCCATCGGTTCATATCTGGCACGGTTCTTGGCAAAGATATGCTCTATGTCGAAAGGCGTATCATTGTTCAGCAGCTCCTGACTATCGTCATTGAAGGCCCACCAAGCCAGCATCGACTTTGTGATGGGGCGCTGGTTGTAGAAGTCGTAGGCATTCATCAGGTTGCGCAACTCGTCTTCATTGAACTTAAACTCCTTGAACTCCACAGGTTTCTCCTCTACGATATTAATCATTTCCTGATATAAAGGTGTGCGCAGGGAGTTGACACCAGGGCGATAGATGGAGTAAGCCCAGATGAAAGCTGTCATTCTGTCGAGGAATAAGTAGAATGCTTCGTCATTGTTCATGAAATCCTCATCCTTGTGCCGCATGTAGTACACGGACACAAAGTAGGTCCACATACCATTAGGCGCATAGTTAAGAACAAACAGACGGCGAAGCACCCGGTCAGAGAACCGTTCGCGGTCCTGGTTAGCTACGTCGTTCCAAAAGTCAGCTAAGTCTTTCAGATTCTCAAAGGTCTGCTCTTCCTTTAGAAGCGAGTATCCATTTTGTTCGTAGAACTTGCGCAGGGCTTCTGTCGTAGTGTTCTTGTTGCCACGTTTGGCTCTCACGAAGTACATGTAGCGGGTGAAAATCTCATCAAGCGGCGTGCCCTTCTTCGGTTGGAATATCTGACCGCAGAGTTCTTCTAACTTTTTCCACTGGTCGATGAATGTATCCTTCTGTCCTTTGCCAGAATAGAACTTGTAGAACTGCGCCTTGAAGATGTCGGAGTCCGACAGCGGCAGTCCACGGTCGTTCAGCGTTGAGAATATCCTCAGGGCTGTGTCTTGCGACTCGGCTTCAATAGGCAGCAGGATGCAGTTGTTCAAGATGCGGATTGGGAGATAAGCGAAATAAGCAGGAAACTTAAACAGGAACTCCTGAATCTTCTGCTGGAAAAAGCGGAAGTTTTCTGCATAGCGGCTCTTTTGCTTTTCGCCGACCTCGCCAGTACGAAGAATGTCGAGGAACTCTTCTTTGTCGTTATCTGTTGCCACTTCGGAATTTATCTTCAGCGACTGCTTGTCGGGGATACCAAAAGGATTTGTCTTCCAGATACATTTACCGATGGCTTCTTTGGTCTTTATGGCATTTTCATCCTGCATGTTGGCAAAGTAGTCATAGAAGGCCCGTAGTAGTAGCATCAGCGTGGTAAGCCTCTGCTGGCCATCGATGATTTCCAATTGATTCTCCGTATTCAGGAAAGTCACAATGGGACCGAGGAAGTATTCTTCCTTGTTATCGTCGAATTTAGTGGCATCAGCATCGGGGATGGCAAACTCGAAGATGTCCTCCCATAGCGTTCCGCACTCTTCCTTCCCCCAGGCGTATGGTCGCTGGTAGTCAGGAATCAAGAAGTCTGTCTTGTTGTCCTGAAACAGGTCGCGGACAGACTTCTGGTTTACAATAAGATTGTTAGGCATGTTTATTCTTGATTATTCAAACAGGGTATTTTCAATTCGTAAGGTATGTTTCTTGCATATAATGGTGCCAAAATTCTTACATAGCCTTGTTCTTCTTTAATATATTGTATCAATTTTTTCTGGCCGCTTAATGGCTTGGAAGCGAATTGTGCATTATCTTCCACCAATAATTGAATGTTCTTCTTATTGACAAGTGCCCCGTTGTTATCATAATAGCCTACGGTTATTTTCAATTTACGGTAAGCAAGATTGCCTGATCTTGATGTCGTGTAATCGAAAACTCCATTTCCAGTTATTATTCTAAAGGCATTACTATTTGACCAAAATATAAAGGAATTACCTTGTTCATCTGTAAAACTATATGAGAAGTAAGATTCTGTTCCTCTTAATTCGTCTCCCTGGTGTTCATCTATTTCCCATTTTTGAGCCATGGACTGCATCTGAAATGCAGTACACAAAAAAAGTAATAATAATTTTTTCATGATTTGAATAATAAAAGGCGAGAACCGTTCGATGCTTATCTGTAGCACGGTTACCGCCAAGTAGACCTTAAGTGAAACAAGCACGAACAGCCCACGCCTTAACGACGTGAGCCTTCTGTCTGCTTGTTCTTTCACTTAGAATGTTTGGCGGTATTCTGCTACAAAGAACAAGAGCAAAAGCTCAAATCTATAAATAAGTACGAACAGGAACGCTAACCTGTAAGTTAATAATTTTGTTTGTTGTTAAGTTCCCTGTGGGCGAGCTGCACTTGGTGCGGCCTCATCCCGATGTACTTTTGTTGTTTTTACCTCATAGGCAATTCTTGTTTTCTAAAGGGTTATACATTATTGTTTGTTATTCAGAATAATTCTTCCTTGAAAAAGTGAATGGCCGTCTCAATATTCTTCAGGGTCTCATAGACCATGGCCAGTTTCTCAGTAGACTCGAATTCCATATTTTAAGATTTGTTGTTTGAATAAGGGATTCATACGTTCTCGCATACGCACCACGTCAACGTCGCATCCAAGTAGTTCCTGAAGATAAATCTTTACGCCTGCCTGATTGAACAGGTTTGGCACCATCTCTACGCAGATGTCCACATCGCTGTCTTCGCGCTGCTCGTTGCGGGCCAGCGACCCGAAGAGCATCATGGAGTGAATACCATAGTGCTCGTCAAGATACTGACGAGTGGTCTTCAGCTTCTCTATGGTCTGTGTACGGTCGAGCATGTCAGATAAATAACCTTATAGCAATAAACACGCTGCAAATATACTAAAAATAATCTAATTAGAAGCAAAGACGGGCAAAAAATTTCTTTATTTCAAAGAAAAGGCGTAACTTTGCATGCTGTTTATAGAGAACATAGAAAATGAACGACAAGCAGAACAAACTGGACCAGCGCTATTTGCGTATGGCTCGCATCTGGGCAGAGAACAGCTACTGCCAGCGCCGCAAGGTGGGCGCCCTGGTGGTGAAGGAGAAGATGATTATCAGCGACGGCTACAACGGCACGCCCAGCGGCTTCGAGAACATCTGCGAGGACGACGAGGGCCTGACGAAGACCTACGTGCTGCACGCCGAGGCCAACGCCATCACCAAGCTGGCCCGCTCCAGCAACAACAGCGATGGCGCCACCATCTACATCACTGCCTCGCCCTGCATAGAGTGTGCCAAGCTCATCATCCAGGCAGGCATCCGCCGAGTCGTCTATGGCGAGAAATACCGGCTCACCGACGGCATCGAGCTGCTGGAGCGTGCAGGCATTGAAGTCGTTTATTTAGAGATTTGATTATGAGCAACAATAAGACCAATCGTTTCATTCCCCTCTGGCTGGCCCTGGCAGCCATCGTCGGCATCGTCGTCGGCACGTTCTACGGAAACCATTTCCAGGGCAATCGCCTGAACATCATCAACAGCGGTTCTAACAAGCTGAGCAACCTGCTATTTACCCTCGACGACCAGTATGTGGACTCCGTCGACGTGCCCGACCTGGTGGAGAAGGCCATCCCCCTTATCCTCGGCGAGCTCGACCCTCACTCGGTCTACATCTCGGCCAAGGATGTGCAGATAGCCAACGACGACCTGCGTGGCTCGTTCAGCGGTGTGGGCATCGAGTTCATCATCCGCAACGACACCCTGCGTGTGCAGAACGTCATCAGCAACGGACCGGCTGAGCAGGCAGGACTCATCGCCGGCGATAAGATTGTCACCGTCGACGATTCCGTCTTCACTGGCAGTGAGCTCACCAACGAGGTGGCCATGCACAAGCTGAAGGGGCCGCAGGGCACCGAGGTGAAGCTGGGCGTGGTGCGCTACGGCGAGAAGGACGTGCGCGAGTTTACCGTAACACGCGACCAGATTGTGACCCACAGCGTCACCGCCGCCTATATGCTCGACGAACGTACGGGCTACGTCAAGATTAAGAACTTCAGCGACAATACCTACGAGGAGGTGGTCATCGCCCTGGCACAGCTGTCGATGGAGGGCTTCGAGCAGCTTGTCATCGACCTGCGCGGCAACACTGGCGGCTACCTGCACTCGGCGGTGGAGATTGCCAACCAGTTCCTGCAGCGCGACCGTCTCATCGTCTACACCCAGGGTCGCCGCTCGCCCCGCGAGGAGTATCGCAGCAACGGCCACGGCTCCTACAAGCAGATGCCGCTCGTGGTGCTCATCGACGAGGGGTCGGCATCGGCCAGCGAGATTCTTGCCGGAGCCATCCAGGATAACGACCGCGGCACCATCATCGGGCGCCGCTCCTTCGGAAAAGGACTGGTGCAGCAGCCGTTAGAGTTCACCGACGGCTCGATGATGCGCCTCACCATCGCCCGCTACTATACTCCTTCTGGCCGATGCATCCAGAAACCCTACACCAGCGGTATGGACCGCGACTACGAGGAAGACCTGCTGCTACGCTACCAGAGCGGTGAGTTCTTCTCGCAGGACAGCATCAAGCACACGGGGCCGGAGTTCTACACCGTGCTTGGACGTACCGTCTATGGTGGTGGCGGCATCACCCCCGACATCTTTGTTCCCGAAGATACCACCGACTTCACCACCTACTACCGCGAGGCCACCTTCTCGGGCCTTATCCTGCAGTTCGGCTACGACTACACCGACCAGAACCGCCAGAAGCTGTCGGAATATGAGGATGAGGAGTCGCTGGTGAAATACCTGAAGAAGCAGAACCTGGTGGAGAAGTTCGCCCAGTATGCCGACAGCCGTGGGCTGAAGCGCCGCAACCTGATGATTCAGCGGTCGCATAAGCTTCTCGAGGAGTTCATCCTGAGCCGTATCGTCTACAACATCCTCGACGAGCAGTCGTGGCTGCAATACCTCAACAGCGACGACCCCACCGTGCGCGAGGCCCTGCGCGTGCTCAATGCCGGCGAGGCCTTCCCCAAGGCTCCTGAGAATAAGGACGGCGATGACGACGGCGACAAGAAAAAAGAAAAGGTGGCAGTTGCCACCTTCGATTATCGCTCTACCCACCGCTACCCCTCGCTTGTTGCGAAAGGGTAGCGGCTCAGGGCTTTTTTTACTTAGCTATTACAATCTTTTGCGTCTGCTGGCCGGCAGCTTTCAGAATGTAAATGCCGCCGGGCAGCGACATCTGCCGCAGGGCGTCTGTCGTGGTGCGAACCACCAGACGCCCTGCGGTGTTGTAGATGTCTACAACGCTGCCAGCCGTCAGGTGCAGGTCGCTGATGCTGTTGGGAAGCTCCACCTCGGTGGCCTTCTGCGTCAGGCCCAGGTTGCTCACAAGCTCGGTGCCTACCTTGGCCGTGATGAGGATGCCTGTTAGGTCGAAGTATTTGCCTGCATAGTTGTTCTGGATGGGCTTGCTTAGGCCAAAGGTGTTGTAGACACGCACGTATTTGTCGCCTTCAGCGGCGTAAAGCCCCGTGAGGCCTTCCACGCTGCTCAGCTGTGTTGCCCTGATGACGACGAGGTCGGCGTAGTCGTTCTCCGAGAGCGATGCCACGCTGAATTCGCGCGGCTCAACGGTCGTGCCGCTGGTCACGGTGTAGCCCTCGGCATTGGTGGAGCCTTCGATGGGCTGCAGCTCAGGCACCAGGTCGTTCAGCTCGAAGCGCCCGTAGAGATGGCCGTTGAGCAGGTCGCCGGCTTTCAGCGACAGCCCCGTGCCAGCCAGACGGATGGCGCCGGTGGCATCGCGCAGGTAGGCATCGGTCTTGTAGACGTAGACCACCTGGGCGTCGGTGAGCGTCAGCTCGGCCTCGTTGCCGGGAGCCAGCGTCTTGAAGTCGGCGATGCTCTGCTTCACCACCTTGTCGCCCACGGTGAGCAGGCATTCTGCTGAGAGGCCGTTGTCGAGGTTGGTCACGGTGATGGTGGCAGTGCCGTTAGCGAGGGCGACGAGCGTTCCGTTCTGGTCGATGGTGGCCACCTGCTCGTTGCTCGATGTCCAGCGGAGGAACACGTCGGCCTTGCTGGGGGTCAGCACGGCCTCCATCTGGTAGGTTCTGTCAACGGGCAGCTGCAGCGTGGCAGGTAGGCTGATGCCAGTGAGGGCCGTATAGCTGACGGCGGTGGGCGACTTCAGCAGATAGAGCTCGTCGATGACCTGGCCGTTGACGGTGTTCGTGCCGAAGATGGCGGTGACGTCGTAGCGCTTCTTCAAGTCGGTAGGAACCTTGATGTTGCTAATCTTCAGCGTGTTGAAAAGCCTGTAGCGCTTCTCTCCCAGGAAAGCATAGATGCCGCCGTCTGATTTCAGCTCCACTTTCTCCAGCGTGACCATGTTGGCATAGTATTCCGGACTGAGCTGGCTGATGTGCAGGTTGACGGGCTGCACCTCGTCGCCCTGTGTCGTGACGATGCCGGTGTTGGTGGTCATCTGGTCGACGGCGCTGAGCACGGGCATGTTGTTGCGCAGGGTCTTGCGGCCATAGACCGAGCCGTTGATGACGTCGTTCTTAGCCGCGTCGAGGTTGGTGCCGTCAAGGATGATGCTGCCCGTGGCATCGCGCAGGTAGATGTCGCTCTTGTTGACATAGAGCACCTCGGCATCCGTCAGCATGAGCAGTGCTTCGCTGTCATTGTCGAGGCCGATGAAGGCGGCGATGTTGGCAACGATGGGCATGTCGCGCACGGTGACGGTGCAGGTTGCCGACAGCGTGCCGTTAGCCGTCACGGTGACGTGGGCCACGCCCTCGCTGACGCCCGTCAGCAGGCCGTCCTCGCTGACGGTCACCACCTGCTCGTTGTCGCAGCTCCATACCAGCTCGTAGGGGGCGTAGTCGGGGATGCGCACCGGCGTCAGCTGCAAGGTGGTCCCGACGCCGAGCATTACCTCCTCGTTCAGGCTGATGCTGGTGAGCACGTTGGCATCGAAGACGTCGAAGGAAATAACGCCACTGTTGCTCTCAGCGATGGAGGAGAGCCCCAGCGCACAGTTCTTGCCGGCCCATGAGCGCAGGTTGGCTGGCGTCGTCAGGTTGTCGAGATTCGACACGTTCCCGGTACCGGGGAACGGGTCGGAGGGAGCGCCATACGTGCCATAGTAGCTCGTCTGAGGCCCTTTGGCGCGCACCACTTCATAGTAGGGATGGTCCGGGTCGTCGTTCACCGAGTTATACTCCCAGGCATAGACGTTGGTGGAGTCAACGCGGAAGACCAGCATGCCGTGTCCGGGCAGCTTGGCGTCCCATTTGGTGAGCTGGCGGTTCTCCAGGATGAAGTATTCGTTCTTTTGCGGCGTGTCGATGCGGTAGCCGGCGTTGCTCTGGCTGAGGTCCTCCAGCTCGTAGTGGCCCGGCTCGGTGATGAGCTGGGGCGTGGCGAAGCCGAGGGCATAGCGCTCGAAGAGCGAATAGCCGCAGGGGCGACGGCCTGTCTCGAAGTCGGCACCGTTGGCCATCACCGACCACTCGCCGGGGTCAACACAAGTTCCGTCGTACTGATTGCCCGTGTCGTAGAAGTCGGGCAGGCCCAGCACGTGGCTGAACTCATGGCACATGGTGCCGATGCCTTCCAGCACGCTCCAGTTGTAATCCTGATAGCCGAACAGCTCGGTGGAGCAGGCATAGCGGCCGAGGCGCACGCCGTCTTTGCGAGTGCGCATATAGCTGAGGTCAGACTGGTGGGGCCAGAGGAGCCTCGGGTCGTTGCCCTGGATATAGGAGGGCAGACCCGAGAAGATGAAGTAGATCATGTCGACCACGCCGTCGTTGTCGGTGTCGTAGTCCTTGAAGTTCACCTGCGAGTCGGCGGCGGTGCAGGCATCAATCATCAGCTGCATGCTTCGTAGGCCCTTGCCGTCGGGGTCGCTCTCGCTTTCCACGCCGCTGTAATACTGGCTGCGGTTGATCTGTACGGGCCCTACGATGTCGAATGTGGGTACGAAGATGCCGTTGGAGCTGTCGCGGAAATAGTCGCGCATGCTTCCCGTGCAGGTAATCCGGCGGTGAGTGGTAAAATCGTTGAAGTTGGTCTCGTTGGTGCCCGTGTAGTTGTCGTCGTTAATCATGTGGCTCATGATTTCGCTGTAGTTGTCATACGTGAACTGGCAGTCGTTATACTCCACCAGGATGACCAGCCCCTTGAAGTTGGCATAGTTGTAGCGGTTGGCGCGGTTGGCGGCCAGGGCCTTCCGGCGGCTGGCAGCGTTCTGCTGCTTCAACTGCACGGCCTGCTTGCTCGGCTGGGGCGTCAGCCGGCCCGTCTGCTGCAAGAAGGCCAGCTCCTGCGCCGAGCGTGCCTCGGCATCGTGGGCAATGAGCGTGGTGGGCACCAGCCGTCCGTCGGCGTTCAGCTGCGCATAGACGTAGTATCCTCTGGCGTCTTTCACCAGGGCATAGCCGTCGGAAGTGGTGTTGTAGTGGTGGTACTCGTCGCCAATCAGGCGGAGGCTTACGGTCGTTCCGTCGGGTTGCGTGGCGTTAACGATGCCCTTTGTGGCTGGGCGTGCCAAGGCCGATGCCGAAGTGAGCAGCATCGCCAGTGCTATCATTGTCAGTTTTTTCACCATTGGGTTGTTGTGTTATAGAGTTGTGTGCAAAATTACACAATTTTCTTGAAAGTACCAATAAAAAGAGCCGATTTCTGTTCTTTTGCCATTTTTCGGGCTGTTTTTTTGTTGAGGAAATGTCTACGCTTCTTTTTTGAAAGATATTGACAAAAGGGCCATTTTTGGCCTCCATATTTTGAAAATTCTCCACGAAAAAACTTTTGGACGAAAATAAGCCCGTTTTTTGAGGTTTTGCTAAATTATTGATTATTAGACGATTGGGGTGTTTTTGGCAGAAAAAGGGGCTCGTTGAGAAAAAAAAGTCAACGACTTTTGAAAATTTGGCGTTGACTTTTGAAAATTTGGCGTGCTTACAGAAACGCGAAAAGCAGCAAAATTTGAGCA
>CACYME010000007.1:13372-133096 GCA_902775475.1 uncultured Prevotellaceae bacterium | reverse complement strand
TTATCTTACTCATAAATTCCGATTTATCTGCCTGTATTATTAAACTTTGTTGCAAAAATAGTCAATTCTGATAAATATCGGAGATAAATTCGTAATTTTAACTTTTGTTGAAGTTAGGCTGCACCGCCATTTCATTTCTTCACCTTGTTTGTCATACTGCTTACGCTTGCATGTAGGCGGTTCTGTCAAGGTTATCTTCACAACAGCCGTTCTCTCCAGACTGCGCTCTATCGCAGCAGCGAAAGCATCCATGTGTTGAGGGAGGAAACGCTGACAGATAATCCTTAGAGCTTCTATTTTCTTTGCTTGCTTTCCTCATATTCGTTTATTTTATCGGGTCTGAACAATGTACTTGATGAAGCTCATATTACCTACAATTTTAGTTCCATGATAATATCACAGCGGTCATAGGTGCTCCCCTCCAAGGAAATCTCATGGAATCCTAGCTTACGGTACAGATGGATAGAGGCTTCCAGCTTAGTATTCCCTTCAAGATAAAGACGTTTTGCCCCTATTTTCCTTGCATAGTCAATCAGAGCCGTTCCTAGTTGATGTCCGATGTGATGCCCCTGCGTATGAGGCGAAACAGCCATCTTTGCCAGTTCGTATGAATCCTTATCGGGATGGTTAATCAAGGCGCAGCATCCAACGACTTCTCCCGTATTGTCGTCAAGAGCCAGAAATATCTGACCGCCATTGTCTATGATATAACTATCAATATGGGAAAAGGTCTTAAGGTCTGACTCCTCCAAACTGAAATATGTCTCAATCCATTCCGTGTTCAGACGTATGAAATCTGCTTTATACTGTCCGCTATAGGTTATAATCTTTATCATTTCAATGTTTCTTATAAAAGATGCCACATATCAACGTCAGGTATTCAGGTATTAATCCGTCCTGACTCCATTTTATATCAAGTCCCAACAAATCCTTTGAGGTCTTGCTGATGTCAAATCCGATAGCCTCTAATGAAGGGCGCACCTTGTCTGGGTGTCTACATGGCTTGCTATCTATCCTCGCACATGCAGCATCACCACAATAAGGACATGTACCAACGAACCCATAGCACATACCACCCAACGACTTCTCAGTTTCCAATAGTTCTTCGTTCAGTTCACTAATCACAGGCTTCATCAAGTCATTGGCTGCTTCAAGTGGAAGAGACTTATCTTTGGGAGTTATCTTTACCCCTAATATTCGTACTCTATCATACCCTTCTATTGCTGCAAGAGGTTCTTCCTCAAATGGAGGACAACCATAACGACGGCCATAGTTTCCGCATTGCTGGCAGAACTTTATGAAGTAGTCTGCCCTGCGGAATCCCTCGATATAGACTTTAGCATCAATCTCAGCCGTATATCTTTCAACCGAATATGTTTTGTCCTCAATCACTTATCTTCAAATTGATCCATCGTTTCTCTTAAACTTTGTTGTAATTGATGGCAAAGTTACTCATTTCTGCCCGAATTTGACTACTTTTGTGCCAACAATTAGGAACATTTATGAAGATATGATAGAAATCGGACTGAAACATATTAGCGAATTGACAGTAAGTGAGGGCTTGACCGCTATTCAGATGGGGTCTGGAGATATGCCTGTACTTGCTACCCCTGCAATGATGGCCTTGATGGAGAACGCTGCCATGCTTGCCGTTGTTGATGAATTGCCTGAAGGTTGCACAACCGTTGGTGGTCATATTGAGTCTTCCCATCTGAGCCCTCTAAAATTGGCGATGTGGTTAGAGCGGTAGCCGAAGTGACTAAGGTTGACGGCAAAAAGATAGAATTTAAGGTGTCTGCTTACTCTGGTGAAAGGCTACGGGTAGGCGACGGTACGTCGGGAATGACGCTGCTTGGTGAAGGTACACACCTTAGATTTATTGTTGATCGAGAGAAATTCATGTCAAGACTTGGGTAATACAATACAATCCTGAAAGTGTATGATACAGAATTATAAGATAGTTACCCTATGTGGTAGCACCCGTTTCAAGGATCAGTTCCTGGAAACCCAGAAACGACTGACTTTGGAAGGTTGCATAGTCATAAGCGTTGGTCTGTTCGGACATTCAGGCGATGATGAAGTATGGGCTCCTGGCACAAAAGAGATGCTTGATGATATGCACCTTCGCAAGATTGATCTGGCTGATGAGATATTCGTTATCAATGTGGGTGGTTATATCGGCGAAAGTACAAGGTGTGAGATAGCATATGCCGAGAAGACCGGAAAGAAGATAAACTATTTGGAGACACAAGATGAGTAAACGGGAGTACATACAGGCAAATAAGGACTGGCTGGAAGCCAAGTCGAAGGAGGATGGAGTCAAGGCTCTGCCCAAGGGAATCCACTATAAAGTGCTGAGTGAAGGCAATCAACCGCCATAAATCAAGAGGAATCAGAATTAGCGTATCGTTTAAACGAACCATCAGCCGATAGTCTAAGAATGCTTATAATGTCAAGTTTTCGGTTCCCTCAGAGAGCAGTCATTGTACACCATTTGTTCACACGGTCAAAATCCGAGCATGAAAAAAGGAGTAGCGATTGCTCGTAACTCCTTGATACATAGGTACTTTTGTTTGCGCTTCAGGATGGGCTTGAACCAACGACCCCCTGATTAACAGTCAGGTGCTCTAACCAACTGAGCTACTGAAGCAGTGTGCGCGTCATTTCTGATTTGCGGGTGCAAAGGTACGATGTTTTTTTTGATTGTGCAAACTTTTGGGAACTTTTTTTTGCTTGAAGCTGTAATTTTTGTTAAATGCGGGCGAATGTGGGGCAAAAAAGAGAAGAACTCCCTCATTTCGATGACGAAAGAGGGAGTTCTTTACGGTTTTTCAGGGAACTCTTCCTGATAATTATTTCACAAGAAGTTTCTTGCCGTTGCTGATGTAGAGGCCGCTTGTGGGCTTCTCTACCTTCTGGCCACTGAGGTTGTAGATGTCACCATTCTCAGTGGGGAGTGTGTTCACGTTCTCAATACCTTCCATAACGTCGGCTGGTAAGGGATAGAGAACAATGAGGTAGGTCACGTATTCCTTCGTGTCTTTGTTCACCAGATAGAATGATGTTGCGACATCCTTTGTCAGGGCTTCCTTGGTCCATGCGCTGAAGTGGAACTTGGAGCCGTCTTCGTTGAAGATGAGGCTCACGCCGAAGGTGCTGTTGACCCATACATCGGCCGTTCCGTCTTCCAGGCACCAGAATCCGGGATGAGGATCGCAGGAATAGTTCGCTGTCATGGTCTCCTTGCCGTCTACTTTAGGTCCTACGCCGTAGACGTCGCCCCATTCGTCGCCAATGGCTGCGCTGACTTCGCTCTCGTCAATTTCGTCGGTGAGAACTGCTTCATAGGGTGCGCCAACTGCACTGGGATAGAGCTTCAGAACGGTAATGGCCTTGTTCGTGTAGTCATCCACGAAGATGACGGGAGCCTCGACGAAGTTCACGTTGATGGTATAGCGCACGGCCTTCTCGCCGTTGACCAGCTGCCACTTCACGGTGTAGGTCTTGCCCGGCTCGTCGGCACCGTTCATGTCGCAGATGTCGAACTTGCCTTCGGCAATGGCCTGGAAGAACTTCACGCAGATGCCGGCCTTGTCGGCAGCCTCTGCTTCAGCATTGAGTTCGCCCCAGGTTTCTGCGAAGCCCTTGGTGTTGAACCAGCCGTCGAAGGGGGCATAGTCGCTGATGAGCACGCCGTCGGGGTTCTCAATGCGCAGCATGCTGGTGGTCAGCTCGTCAACGCCCAGGAACTTCTTGGCCTCGGTGAAGTCAACCTCGCCTCTGTCGGGCGTGTAGCCTTGTCCTACGGTACGGTCGATGCTGATGCTCTCGGTGAAGAGGCTGACATTGTCGCCATAGTACTTCAGCTGGAAGTTATCCCAGATGCACCACAGGTTGAGGTTCTCATCGTTCTTGGCGCCAAGGGTAATCTTTCCGTCGTTCACATAGACCATTACGGGTTCGATGGTGTAGAGGCCGTTGGTGAAGGATACGGAAGCGTCCGTCATGCTGTTCTCCGTTCCGGCCATCTGCGGGAAGGTGGCCTTCTTGTTGTTGATGAAGAAGTAAGGCAGGTTATCGTTGTCGCTGCCATCCTGGCGATAGAATCCCTGTGCCGTCATCTCGTAGACGCCGTTGGGCAGTCCCTCGATAGTCTGGCTCAGCAGGAACTTGGCGTGATAAGACTCAGCGTTGTTGTTTTCGTTGTTGCCACCCGAGATGTTGAAGTTGGTCGAGCCATCGGCAGTCTCCGACCAAGTCTCCCAGGCGTTGCCCTTGCGCAGGTCGTTGCGGTTGAAGTTGGCATACTTGATGAGGAACGTGGCGTTGACGGGAGCCTCCTCGGTGGCGTTGGCCAGTGCGGCCAGGCGCTCTTCGGGGCTGATCACCTTCCACTGTGCCGATTCGTCAGCCTCGGCCACGAGAGCCGTCTCGTCGTTCTCGCCCACGGCCAGGAAGCCCTTTTCAATGTTCAGGGTGACGATGCCGTCGGCTACTTTCTCTGCCGTCCATGCAAGAGCAGCGGCATCGACGAACAGGTTATCGCCCAGATAGTGGCTGTCGCCGCCGTTTGACACCTGTGAGTCGAAGGTGTACTTGCCCTCTTCCACGGCCGTGACGATGAAGTCCAGACCCGTCTCGTTGACGATGGAGCGCGTGCCCCAGGAATGTCCGGCAGCGAGGTATTTGCCGGTAGCCACGTTCTGCAGATAGTAGGTGCCATCGGCAATCACGGGTTCGGGAGTGGGATCCTTGAAGGGCTTGATGACGCTCTTGGCGGCATTGGCAATCCTGTTGTTCGACTTGTCGATGAGCAGGGCCACCACGTAGACACGCTCCTTGGTGATGGCATTGATGAGGTTCTTTCTGCCGCTCTCGGAAGGCATCTTCAGCGTGTAGGTGTTGTTGACAACCTGTCCGGCGGTTATCTTTCCGATGGCCGTGGTCTGTGCCTGCTTAGCCACGGTGATGGCTACGTCGTTGAAGACGGGGTAGTAGGTCGAGCCAATGGTGGCCAGGAACTGCAAATCCGGGGGCAGCTGGTTGGGAGAATACTGCGAATAGTAGTTCTGCTGGCGCCAAGGAGTAGTCTTTCCTGTCAGGCTGTCGGCAATGAGCACATATTCGATGGCATAGTTGCCGTCGACGAGTGCTTCCACGTCGGCCGAGGCAGCCACCTCAGTGGAGTCTTCGTTCCAGCGTCCGGTCAGTGTGAGTCCCACCATTGCAGGCACGGCCAGCTCGGCGCGAATGTCGTCGAGAACGTCGTTACTGGTTCCATAGTAGGGGTCAACCTCCGCTCCTCGGTTAATACGCGATGAGGGCGCACCGCCGAAGCTCACTTGGTTGTAGGTGCTGATGTACATGGCATCAGAGCTCAGGCTTGTGGTGTAGCGATGGATGCCGATTCCCACGAAGGCGTCGCCAAACTCCTTGCGCATCTTCTCCATGCCTACGAGTCCACGTGGGCACCATCCGCATGTGGTTCCCGTGAATTCCTCCACGGCAATTCCGTGAGGCACAATCTTCGAGATGGTTGTCAGGTCGAAGGTCACGCTGTTCGTGCTTGCCTCGTTGTCCACGCCGTTCACCTTGGTGATGGTGAGCGTCTTCTGCTGCGTTCCTACTACGGCATCGCCCACGAAGGGAATCTGCACGTAGGTGGTTCCTCCGAAGAGGCTGTAGGTGCTCTCGAGGTCAATATGCTGCTCCTCGCTGACGGTGCCGTCGGCCGAAGTAACGGTATAGTCAATGGAGCTGATGCCCTTCTGGCCGTAGTTGTTCACGGGCACGCTGGTCACATAGGGCTCGTTGAGAGCTGCGTATGCCGTGCCGAAAGTGTTTGGCGTAGCAGCGTTCTGCAGGAAAGTTCCTTCAACGAGCACTCTGAGGTCGAGCGGTCCGTAGCTATGTCCTTCCTGCCAGGGAATGTTGGCCGTGCTCAGGTAGAGACTGCCGGGGAAGCCGGTCTCATAGCTCAGCACGATGGGGTACTGGCCAGCACTGGAAGCTGCCGACGTGACGTTGTAGGAATAGCCCACGTAGATGTCGTTCTCGCCAACGGTGTAGGGCGTGGTCAGCTCCACCTCGTTCAGCTTTCCGACGTAGTCCTCCCCGTCGTCGCCGCCTTTCAGGGTGCTCTTATCCAGGTCCATCACCAGGATGTCGGCATCGGCAGCCGAGGAGGGCAGTGATGTGGAGATCCAGAGCTTCACATTGTTGATGGCGCTGAGCGCGCGCAGGTAGAAGCGCACGGCCTTGATGGTGTTACCCTTCAGCACGGCATTGTCTTTCGAAATAAAGATTGCCTGGTTGTAGGCGCCGGTGCTCTGTGCTCCGAGACCCGTGCGATAGGTGTTGTCCTGCACATAGCCCCACCACACTTGGTTCTCCGAGGCGTCTTCTCTGACGCCGGCCTTGTTCATGGTGTGCTTGAAAACGTTGCTCGCCCCTTTGAACGAGAAGTGATGGGGAGCGAACTGGAATGCTCCCGGCTGAGCGCTCACGCCCAGTGCGCCTGCCACGAAGACAAGCATAGAAAGTAGTAGTTTCCTCATGTTACTTTTATCTGATTAGTTTTTTATGGTAACGTCCGTTAGCGTCTTTCACAATGTTCAGGCCCTTCACTGGGGTTGCGCTCCTGCGACCGCTGATGCTGAAATACTGGCTGTCCTGAGCACTGGCTGTTGCGGCGCTGATGCTGGCAGGGTCGGCATACACGAAGTTGACGGTCACGGTGGGGCCATAGCCGATGACTACCGTTCCGGCCGTTTCAATGGGGGGCATGCCGGGGAAAGGCGATTGCGACATGATGTTGAACACGTGAATCTGCAGCTTGGCCTTCCACGAGGCGTACTTGCCTTCTTCGGGAATCCACTCCGTCTGGATGTCGGCCTCAGCGTCGATGTTCTGAATTTCTTTGGCCGAATAGCCGTTTTCTTCGAGCCACATGCAGTTGCCGAACACACAAGTCTGCCAGGCACCATTGGGCTTGCCGTCGATGGTCTCATAAAGCGATACGGCGGCCTTCTGGCCCGACACGTTCTTCACGAAGAGGGGCACAACCATCTGGCCCTCGTCGTTGATGGCGCTGACGGTAATCTCAGCCCCGTCAGCCACGGGGTTTCCCTGCTCGTCGGTGAAAATAAAAGTGCCGTCGGTCTGTGCGTGGCCGATGGCGGCGAAGGCCAGACTGACGGCTAAAAGCGTAAAGAGTTTATTCATAAACGTTGTTTTTTATGTTTGACTTGTCATTTGTTTTTAAGCTTCGCACGCGTCACCTGCGTCACTTTTTCCCATCTTCTTAGCGGTTTTGGTTTGAAATCGGCAGCAAAATTACTCTTTTTTCCGCAAACAGCAAAGTGTTTTAGGCTAATTTTTTATAAAACAATTTGAAATGATTTCGAAAAACTATTTGGCATAGGCTGCCAATATTTTCAAAAAATATTTGCAATTGAAAATGTTTATTAAATAATGTGTAAAAGATCAAAGTTCGCGGATGAAGAAAAGTAGGAGGAGTGTGGCAGCCTCCTCCAATTGCTAATTATATTATAGGCATCTTATTTTATTAAGAATTTCTTCCCCTTTTGAATGTAAAGATGTCCAGGTTTTAGCGAAGTCACAATTTGGCCATGCGTATTGAAGATGGGAATTTTGGCATCAATAGAATCTTGGTTAACTGTATAAATATTACTTTGTGATCCAATAATGATTGTTTTGGATTTCCTTATAGCTGCGTAGAAATTGTTGTTTCCGTCTTGGGCTGCTCTAAGAACAATAGCTCCTTCTTTTTGACAATCCAGATATTCTCTGCCCAGTGCAGAATATGTGCTTGCAATAGTTTCATCGCTACTTATGAAACGAACAGGGAGACCAGAAGTAGAAGTAGCAATTAATTCTATTTGATCACCTACGCTAATTTCATTAAAAACTTGTTCCCATTCAATTTCTTGCTCTGCTTGTTCTATTGTTAATTTCCCATTTTTATATGAAAAAGAATAATTTATAGCATCTCCATCCGAGAATGTAATGGGATATATTCCTACATCTGATGTGATGGTAGCAAGACATTCTGCTTTTGGAACTATCAAAAGCTTTGACTTGTCTTCATTATTTACAAATCCTTCAATCTCAGTTAAGAAAGATGGATTTTCTTCACCATATTTTCGTTTATAATCATGTGTGGAAATTGTTAATTGACGCTTGTTTATAGTAAGGGTTCCCGATACAAAACTTATTTCATAGTTATCCGATTGTGCGCCAGATGGAATAAGTGAATAAAATCCAACAGGGCTTTCTTTTGTTGCTGTACATTCAATGATAGTCGGTGCAGATAAGTTTTGCATTGTTTCCCCATCTGCAAATCCAGAATAAGATACTTCAAAAATTGGGTTATCCTCAAAATAGAGTCTACTATAATTATGGGCAGAAATTTCTAATTTTCTTTTCATTATTGTTAATGTTGAACCAATATAGGTCAATTCATAGTTTGGCATGTCACCTCCCTCAATATTTATATCATAATTACCAACAGGACTAAATTGTGTAGCCAAGCAGGAAATTTGTGGCTCAACAGTAAAATGGTCAAAATTGAATTTTTTCCCAATCAAGTGATAATCAAACTTAGGATTGTCATTTCCATATAATTTGCTTTCTTCTTTAGCAATTACCTTCAATGGGGCTGGAGTTATGGTGAAAATGCCGGAAGTATAATACAAATTATAGTTTTTTGCTATTCCATCTTTAGCGTTAATAAGATACTCTCCTACAGGACTGTCTTTCTGGGCATTTGTTGAAAAAACTATTGGCATTTCCATTTTTGGCTCAACTTCATCAAGTTTTAGCCCATCATAATGAACTTGAAAAACGGGGTTGTCTTCACCGTAAATTCGTGAAGTGTCATTTACAACAACCGATAAAGGTGCTTTGGTTACAGAAAGGATTCCTGGTACATAAGAAAAACTGTAATTGTCAGCTGAGCCACCTTTGATAATTATAGAATAATCACCAACGTCGCTTGTGCGCGTAGCAGTTGTTGAAAAAGTGGGGAGAGTGTTAATTACACTTTGATCTTCTCCATTAACAAAGCCTGAAATGGACAAAGCAAATGGAGGATTATCCTCTCCGTATTCACGACTTGCACTTTCTGCTGAGACTGTAAGTAGGGCAGGATAAATTGTATAGCTATAGAAAATGTTGGCATTAAAAGATTCGGAGCCTTTTGTAAAGGTGGCTGGTATAAATACTGAATAATGACCTACTTCTTTATTTAATGTTGGCATTTCAAGATGAACAGTATACCCATCTATGTTTTTCGTCCAAGTCGTAGTTGGAGCAACCCCCGTATATCCAAAAGAATAATCTGAAAAATAAACTCTCGAAACTATGCTTTCTTCATATCCAATATCTACAGAATTAGAATCATAAATAAAATTGACTGTTATTGTTGGGCCGTAGCCAATGATTGTCGTTCCGACGGTTTCAATGGGGGGCATGCCGGGGAAAGGCGATTGCGAAATGATGTCGAATACGTGAATCTGCAGCTTGGCCTTCCACGAGGCATAGTTGCCTTCTTCGGGAATCCACTCGGTCTGAATGTCGGTCACAGCGTCAATGCCCTGCACGGATTTGGGTGAATAGCCCGTCTCATTGAGCACCATGCAGTTGCCGAAGGCGCAGGTCTGCCAAGTGCCGTTGGGTTTGTCGTCGATGGTTTCATAGAGTGATACGGCAGCTTTTTGGCCCGACACGTTCTTCACGAAAAGAGGTACAACCATTTGCCCTTCGTTATTGATGCCTCTTACGGTAATCTCAGCCCCGTCACCCACGGGGTTTCCCTGCTCGTCGGTGAAGATGAAAGTGCCGTCGGTCTGTGCGTGGCCGATGGCGTTGAATGCCAGACAGACGGCAAGAAGCGTAAAGAGTTTTTTCATAAGCAATATTTTTATTATGTTTGACTATTCCTTGACTTTGAGTTTCGAGCGCGACACCTGCACCACTTTCTCGTCGGTGTAGACGAAGGCCACGATGGCCAGGTCGGCGGGCTTCCAGGTGGATGCCAGTGCTTGCGTGTAGTGGAACTCGCGCACGTTGCTGCCCTCGGCACCGCTCACGCTGACGTCCTCGCCCCAGGTGCCGTTGGCCGCAGCGCGCAGCACGTGGCTGTGGACGTAGTTGTTCAGGCGGCTTCCCATGCTGTCCTGGCGTGCCACGATGTTGTCTTCGGTGATCCACACCTGCAGCTTTCCGCTGACGGCGGCGGCCGTGGTGGCTATCACCTTCACGTCGATGTCGGCCGAGGCCTCGGCAGTCTGGTGAGCCTTGATGCGGATGTCGAGCGGATTGGGCGTCTCGTCGGCGAGGATGTACTGCGCGGCATAGGGCCAGATGGTCTTGTCGAAGACGCGGCCCGTGCCAACGTCGATGCGGTTGATGAGCGCTGCGGGCTTGTACTCTATATGCCAGTAGTTGTAGTAGGTGTTGCCCAGCTCGTTGCCCAGGCCCTCGGGCTCCATGATGCCCTGCATCTGCGAGTGGATGGCCACGGGGACGATGCGCGAGCCGTAGGTGCGCTGCAGGTCGCGGATGGTCTGTGCGCCGTCGGGGCAGTTGGGGCACTTCTGGCCCGTGTGGTCTTCAATGAGCACGCGGCTTTCCACCACTTTGATGGGGGCGTCGTAGAGGCTGTCTTCCTCGGTCTTCTCCTCGGGCGTGTCGTAGGGCACCACCTGGGTGCTCACCAGCTCTAAGCGCTCGTTCTCGTCGATGTTGGAGCAGGCGGTGAGGGCTGCAACGATGTTGCAGCATAGGAGGACAGGGAGGAGGAGGGGATGATGAAGGTGTTTATGTGGGGTTTTCATCTGGCGGGTGGGGGTGTTTGTTTGAGGCTTAGAAGTTGTAGTTGTAGCTGAGCGTGAAGCCTTTCTGCGCGGGAATCCAGCGGCAGACGCCGCCTGAGCAGTTGTAGCCGGCGCGGGTGCGGCCATAACCGGCCTGCAGGCGGTGGGAGCCAACGTTATAGGTCACCAGCGCCTGATAGTAGTGGTGGTGGGTGTTCTCGTCGTAAGCAGCGGGGTCGCTGTCGCCGCAGTTCCACATGTCGCTCACGGTGAGCATCCAGTGCGGAGCCAGCGACAGCTCGGCCAGACCGAAGAGCCAGTCGCCCTCGTCGTCCTTGGTCGAGAGATACTGGGCTTCTACGCGGAGCGTGGTCTTCGGGTTGAACTGGTACTTGCCGTCGGCCACGAAGATGTCGCTGTGAATCATGCCGCCGTGGCCCTCCACCTGCGTCTTGTTGTAGCGCTGGTTCATGTACATCAGGTTCAGCTTGAAGTTCTTCGATAGCTTGCGCGAGAGCTGGATGTCCAGGTCCTGATAGTAGGTGTGGTCGCCCCACTTGAAGAACTTCGAGGTGTAGGCGCTGGTGCCCAGGAAGGTGGTGGTGCCGCCGATGGCGGTGTGCTCCAGTCCGTCGGCAAACTGGCGGTCGATGGCGCGCACGTAGCTGTAGTTCACTTTCAGGTTCATGCCGTACTTTCCGCCCAGCAGCGTCTTGCGCTTGAAGTTGTAGCCCACCTCGGCCTGATAGGCCCACTCGCCGTCGGCCAGCTGTGTGGCGTAGGGGTAGAGGGCAGCCAGTGCGTAGGTCTGGTCCTGGGTGAAGGCCGGCAGGTGGTTGATGGCCGACGAGGTGCCGATGGCGCCGCGGTCGCTCTTGAAGGCCATGTTCTCCGAGCGCTTGGCCTGCAGCAGCAGGCTCAGGCCCTTGCGGGAATAGCTGCCCGAGAGCATGGCGGCAGTACCTTTCTTAAAGATGTAGCCGTTGGCAAACGAGGGGTCGTCGCTCTTCTGTGCATATTCGGCCAGCAGCGACAGGTTGCCGGTGTTCAGGCTGACCCTGGCGTCCCACGCGTTGACGTAGCGGGGCTGGTTCAGCTTGTAGGTGCTGTGGATGGTGCTCTTGTTGGCGGGGTCGTCGGTGGTGACGACGGTGAACATGTCGTCGGGGTCCTCGTGTTTGTTCACCCACGAGCCGCCGAGCGTGAGCGTGGTGCCGCTCTGCTGCATCGAGGGGAGCCAGTCGCTGACGGTGAGCTCCAGGTCGGAGCCGCTGATCCACGAGTCGTTGTGCTTCCAGTAGCGGCGCTGCTTGCCGCCCAGGGCCTTCAGCGCCACGCCCTTGGCGGGCTTCAGCACCAGCCGTCCGCCGAGCAGCGAGTTGTCGATGCCCAAAGAGCGCTCCTCGTAGGTGCGGAGGATGAAGCCCGAGCCGAACTGCTCGTAGAAGGTGCCCACGGTGAGCTCGGCCCACGACAGGCGTCCCTTCAGGTAGTAGTGGGGCACGCCCCAGCCCTCGAAGTCGTTCTCGAAGCCGGGCAGTGGATGCTCCAGGTATTCCAGTCGGGCGCCGGCCTCGAAGTCCTTGTGCTGCAAGTGCAGGTCCACGTAGGTGTTGGTCAGGAAGTCCTCGGTCTTCTGTGCGCCGATGGCGTCGTCGCTCTGCGGCACGAGCATGTCGCTCTGCACGGAGCCGGAAAGGGTCAGCTTGTTGTCGTTCTGGGCGTAGAGGGGCAGGGCTGCGACGATGCCGCAGCCGACGAGGAGCTTAGACAGAATACGGTTCATGAGGGGTGCGTGGCTCTTTATTCTTGTTACTTGTCAAAAGTCTCAAAACACTAAACAATCATCACTTCTCGCTCCCCTTGATCAGCTCGCGCACCTTCTCAATCAGCTCGTTCTCGGCGCCGTCGGTGTAGCCGTTGTGCTTGTAGACGATGTTGCCCTTGCCGTCGACGATGAGCACGTAGGGAATCATCTGGATGCCCAGGGCGCGCTTGAAGTCGCTGTTCGGGTCGAGCAGCACGTCGTATTCCCATCCGTGGTTGTCGACGAGGGGCTTCACCTTGTTCATGTTCTGGGCCACGTCGATGCTGATGGCGAAGATTTTCACGCCCGTTTCCTCCTGCCAGTCCTCGTAGACCTCGGCGATGGCGTCGAGCTCGCGGTTGCAGGGCTTGCACCAGGTGGCGAAGAAGTCGATGATGAAGGGCTTGCCGTCGTTGCTCAGCTTGGCGGTATCAATGGTTTTGCCGCTGATGTCTTTCAGCGAAACACTGGGCAGCTGGGCGAAGGCAGTGCCTGCGAACGCCAGCAAAAGGGCCAGGAAAAATAGTTTTTTCATCTTCTTAGCTGTTTTGGTTTGAAATCGGCAGCAAAATTACTCTTTTTTCCGCAAACAGCAAAGTGTTTTAGGCTAATTTTATATAAAAAGTTCAACTTCAAGTTGATGGGTCAGGGGAGTTCTTGCTTGGGCAAGCGAGCAAAGCCAGAGCGCAAGGCGTCGGTCGCGCTACTCTGCCTTTCCAGCTTAAAAAGTGAAGAGAGCGGTTGCGCGTAGGAGCGATGGCCTACGCTTAGTGTTGAAAAAAAGATGAAAACTCAAATTTTATGCTTACAATTTTTCGTAGAAAATAGTTCGACAAAAAAACGTCACGGCGAGGAAGCAAAATAGAACGAAAAATGGCGTTTTCGAGCCGTTTTGTCCGCCTCGGAGTCCGTCGGCTGCGACAAAAAGAGTGCCAAAAGGGCCGATTTTTGCACACTCACCCCGGCTTTGTGCATTCTATTTTGAGAATTTTGCCGTTTTTTTCACTTCCGAACGAACGCTTTTTCGAAAAAAGTCAACGCCGCAGAAAAATTTGGCGTTGACTTTTTTGAGCCATCGGCCGCCAAATTTTCCCGTTTTGAACGAAAGGCGTTGTGCGTCAGTTGCTTACGAACACCCCGAAAAATGGGCGTTTTTTCGACCGCGAGCACTTTTTTTCAGAAGACCCCCTGTTTTTTGGGGGGTAAATCGACCCATTTTTTGAAAACTCGCCCAAAAGTGCTAACAATTTGAAACCACTTTTAGCTGCAACTTCCCGGAACGTGAAAAGCATGGCCCGTTAGCTTAAATAATGCTAATAATTCGGGGTGGTGAGTGGCTGGTTGGGAAATAATGCGTAATTTTGCCGCCATGAAACGCTTGCTCTTCCTCATCGGCCTGCTGTTGTGGGTGCTGCAGCCAATGTCGGCCCAGGACATTGGCGACCCTTCGTTCGTGCCTATGGTGAAGGTGGGGAAGACGCTGGTTGACGGCGACAGCATCCAGTATATGGAGATGCAGAACGTCTACGTCTATCCAGAGCCGACGTTCAAGAGCAGGCGCCAGCAGCAGGCCTACGTGAAGCTGGTGCGCAACGTGAAGAAGGTGCTGCCCATTGCTAAGGAGGTGCGCCAGATGCTGATAGAGACGGCAGAGTATGTGGAGACGCTGCCGACGAAGAAGGAGCGCGAAGAGCACCTGAAGCGCGTGGAGCAGAGCGTGGTGGCGGAATACAAGCCGCGGATGAAGAAGCTGACCTTCGCGCAGGGCAAGCTGCTCATAAAATTAGTAGACCGTGAATGTAACTCCACGGCCTACGAGGCTATTCAGGCCTTCATCGGCCCGGTGCGCGCCGGCATGTGGCAGGCCTTTGCCTGGATGTTCGGCGTTTCGCTGAAAAAGGGCTATCGCCCCGAGGGTGTCGACCGCCTCACCGAGCGCGTGGTGCTCATGGTTGAGGCCGGACAGCTCTGACGATTATTTCTCTGCCGAGATGTACCATTTGTCGTCTTGCTTCACCATCTTCATGGTGTTGTTCTTCTCCTCGCCGTTGTCGTAGAGCACTTTCACCGTCACGGTGGCCTTGCCGTTCTCCTCGTCCACCTGCTCGTCGACGATTTCGTAGCTCTTCAGGCCGCCCTTGCTGTCGCCTTCCTTGCCCACCTTCTCCAGCAGCTGGACCATGCCCTCTTTCTGCTGGTCGGTGGCATTGGTCAGCTCCATGTAGCCTTTGAAGTCTTTCTTGGCCATGCACTTCACGGCGGCTTCGGCCACGCCGCGCGGACTGTTGTCTTGACCACAGCTGGTCAGCAAGGCCATCGAGCAGACGACCATTGCCAGGATAACTAATACTTTTCTCATAAGCTTGTTTGTTTTTGGGGTAAATAATTAGAAAACTGCTATCGATTGTAGGAAATCGGATTCGTAGATGTCGGAAGGGAAGACGCAGTCGGTCTGCATCGTGGGCAGGTTGATGTGGTGGCTCCGGCCCTGCACCACGTCGACACCGGCGCGGCTGAAGGCATGGGCGATGAGTTCGGTGCAGTAGAAGCGGGTGGTGTCGGCGTCGTCGAAGTCGTGGTCGAAGAGCGTGTGGCGCCGATAGGCCTGCCATGCCACCTCGGCGGCACGGCTGGCTACGGTGGAGTCGGCCGGTCGGCACACCTCACCTATGCTGGTGAACTCGGTGGAGAAGAAGTGCTCGGGGCGGTCGGCCTTCACGCGGTCGGGGTCGCCCTCGAAGTCGGGCTCGCCGGGCACGGCATGCACCACGAGCAGCGTGCCGCAGGAGTCGACGACGATGCCGGTGTGCGAGTAGTTGCCCTCGCGGTCGGCCGCCAGCACCACCTGGCTGGTGAAGCCCTCGCCCCGGCGGAAGAGCACGTCGCCCGGTTGCAGCCTGACGCTGTCGGGCAGCAGGCAATGGTACTCCACCACCCGTGTGACCTTGCCGCCGCCATGTCCGCACCCCACGGCTGCCAGCAGGAGAGCCGGCAGCAGCAACAGGCGTGTCAGGGTGCGGATGCTCATCGGCTTAGGGTTGCGGTTGCCCGAAGTCGGCGAAGAGCAGCTGCACCAGCGTCTGGCCTACGGCCTTCAGCGTGGCGCGGTCGATGTGCTGCATGTCGTCGCTGACGGTGTGCCAGGTGGGGCCGAAGCTGCTCTCCTCGCACTCGGGATAGTAGGGGATGATGTCGATGCAGGGAATGCCGGCCACCTGGTTCACGGGGCCGTGGTCGTCGGTGATGGCGCCGCCGTCTTCCTTGGGGAAGTAGCTGCTGTAGCCCGCCACTTCGGCGGCTCGCCACACGCGGTCGACCACCTGCGGGGCGTAGTAGAGCGAATAGGCCTCGCGGCAGAAGCGGGCGTTCTGGCCTCCCACCATGTCGAGTAGGATGCCGTAGCGGGCCTTGTAGCCGGGCTTGTGCAGATGGGCGGCCCAGTGCTGGGCGCCGAGGGCCCACGAGTCGCTATGGCCGTCGTCGCCCCAGTCCTCGGCGTCGAAGCACACGAAGTCGACGCCCACGTTGAGGGGGTAGACGGGCTGCCGCTGCGCAGTGGTGATGTAGTCGGTGTTCTCGCCCAGCAGACGAGCAATTTCAAGCATCACGGCCACGCCGCTGGCCCCGTCGTTGGCGGCCATTACGGGCTTGCGGTGGTTGTCGGGGTTGGGGTCGTTGTCGGCCCAGGGACGGCTGTCCCAGTGGGCGCAGATGAGGATGCGGTCCTGCAGGTCGGGGCGATAGCTGGCGATGATGTTGTTCGAGAGCAGCGGCGTGCCGTCGAAGCCCTTCAGCGTGGCGCGCTGCTCGGTGACGGTGAGGCCGAAGCGCTCAAACTGGCTGACAATCCACTGGCCGCAGCGCTCGTGGGCCTCGCTGTTCATCGTGCGAGGACCGAAGTCGCATTGCTGCTGGCAGAACTGGTAGGCGGAATCGGCAGAGAAGGTGAAGGCCACGGGCTCTTCACGGGGGGTGGAAGCTGGCGTGGCGCTCTTCTGCGTTCCGCCGCACGACGCCAGCAACAGCAGCGCCGATGTTATCATGATGGAGAGTTTGCTCAACATGAATGGGGTTGGAAGTTTGAAATGGTTGTTCAGATGGTGAGACGTGGGGTCGTGGGGGAAACGGCTGTCCGACGGGGAGCACGGGGCTCTGGCGACTGCACTTGGCGCATGACGCGCAGGAAGTTGCCGCCCCAGATTTTCTGGATGTCCTCCTCGCTGTAGTGCCGTTTCAGCAGCTCGCGGGTGAAGAGGCTCAGCTCGCTGGCATCAGCCAGGCCGCGCACGCCGCCGTCGCCGTCGAAGTCGGTGCCTAAGCCCACGTGGTCGATGCCCATCACCTCGACGGCGTGGTCGAGATGCTCCATAGCGTCGAGGATGGTGGCCTTCTCGTCGGTGCGGAGAAAGCCGGGGTAGAGCGTTATCTGGCAGACGCCGCCCTTGCTGGCCAGTGCGCGCATCTGCTCGTCGGTGAGGTTGCGCGGATGGTCGCAGAGGGCCCGGGCCGATGAGTGGCTGCACACGATGGGCGTCTGCGAGATGTCGAGGGCTTCGTAGAAGCTCTTCTCGTGGGCGTGGCTCAGGTCGACCATCAGCCCCAGGCGGTTCATCTCGCGGATGACCTGCTCGCCCAGCTGGCTGACGCCGCCGTGGGTCTGGCTGCCTTTGGCCGAGTCGCACAGGTCGTTGTCGCCGTTGTGGCAGAGCGTGATGTAGACCACGCCGCGACGGGCGAAGTACTCCACGTTCGCCACGTTGCCTTCCAGCGCCAGGCCGTTCTCGATGCCGAGCATGATGCTCTTCCGCCCTTCGCGCTTGTGCTGCCACAGCTCTTCGGGCGTGCGGGCCAGCGCTATGCGGTCGGCGTGCTGGCGGGCAATGGCTTCTATCTTGTCGAAGATGAGGTCGGCGTAGGCCTTCGGACCAGCCACGTCGAAGGCCACCTTGTCGCGGAACGCCTCGCCCTCCTTGGGCTGGGGCAGATAGGCCACCATGATGGTAGCGTCGAGCCGGCCCTCGGTCATCTTGGGCAGGTCTACGAGTATGCGGCTGTCGCGCTGGGCGAAGTTGATGCCCTGCGGGAAGAACATGGGCGTGTCGCAGTGGGTGTCGAGGGTGAGCACGTGGTCGTGCAGGCGCTGTACGCTGCGGAAGGTGCGGGCCTCGCTGACGAGCCAGCGGAACAGGGGCAGACCGTCGTCGGCCATGCACTCCGGATGCCACTGCACGCCGATGACACTCTTATACTCGGTGCTTTCGACGGCCTCGATGGTGCCGTCGGGGGCCTGTGCGCTAGTGCGAAGGCGCAGTCCAGGGTCGCTGACGGCCTGATGGTGGAACGAGTTGACGGGCAGGCGCAGCACTTCGTCGCTCTCGGCGGCCTTCGCGTATATATTATATAATAAGGTGTCAGGGGCGATGTTGACGGTGTGGGTGAGCACGCCGCGGCCAGCGTCCTGCGAGTGCTTGATGGGCCTGTCGATGTGCTGCGCCACCTTGCCTCCGAGGGCTGCGGCCAGCGTCTGTATGCCGCGGCAGATGCCGAGGATGGGCATCTGGCGGTTGAAGGCCAGCCGGGTGATGAGCAGCTCGGGCAGGTCGCGCTCGTCGTTGATGCCGCCCAGCTGCGGCTGCGGCTCCTGGTTCATGTAGAGCGGGTTGATGTCGGCTCCGCCGCTGAGCAGCAGACCGTCGATGCGGTCGAGCGTGGCCAGCAGCGACGCCTCGTCGGCCAGCGGGGGGATGATGAGGGGCGTGCCGCCAGCGGCCATCACCTGCTTGTAGTACCCGTCGGCCAGCTTGGCGTTCTGTTCGCCATAGTTCGCCGTGATGCCAATGACGGGCGACGCGGGGCCACCTGGCCGCAGCTGGTCGCCGCCATAGATGCGCGACAGCTGGGCAGACAAGTTGAATCGGTTCATTCTTCTTCTATTTCTTCAAAGTGAACGGGAATCTCGCGCTTGATGTTCTGCTCCAGTGAGATGAGCGTCTCGGTGGCCACCACGCCGGGAATCTCCTGCAGCTGACCGTTGAGCAGGTGCATGAGCTGTTCGTTGTCGCGTGCGTAGAGCTTCACGAGCATGGTGTAGGGACCTGTGGTGAAGTGGCACTCCACCACTTCGGGAATCAGCTCCAGCCGCTTCACCACCTCCTTGTACATAGAGCCGCGCTCAAGCGTGATGCCCACGTAAGTGCAGGTGGTGTAGCCGAGCGACTTCGGGTTGACGTCGAAGCCGCTGCCGGTGATGACGTCGCTGTCGATGAGTCGCTGCACGCGCTGGTGGATGGCTGCACGCGACACGCCGCACTCTGCGGCAACGTCCTTAAACGGGATACGGGCATTCTTCGACAGAATGCTCAGTATTTTCTTGTCAAGATTATCTATTTTTTCCATATCTTTTGACCCTAAGTTTACAATTTGTCAGCAAAAGTAGTCAAAAATAATGGAATAGACAACATTTTGCGCACATTTTTTCTAAAAACGTGCGCAAAATGTAATAAATGTGAAGAAAAAGTGGTCGTTGACGTTACTTTTCGATGCCCACCAGCTCCACGTCGAAAATGAGAACAGAGTAGGGCGGGATGTTGCCAGCCTGGCGCTCGCCGTAGCCCAGTTCCTGTGGGATGTAGAGCTGCCACTTCGAGCCTACGGGCATCATGGTGAGCGCCTCGGTCCAGCCACGGATGACCTGGTCGGCGCGGAAGGAGATGGGGTCGTTGCCGTGCTTCGACGAGGCGTCGAAGACGGTGCCGTCGATGAGGCGACCCTCGTAGTTCACCTTCACCTTGTCAGTGGCCTGCGGCACCTGTCCGCTGCCCTGCACCAGCACCTTGTACTGCAAGCCGCTGGGAGTGGTGATGACGCCCTCTTTCTTGGCGTTCTCGGCCAGGAATTCGCGGCCCACCTTGTTCTTGGCGGCCACCATGGCCTCGTGGTTGCTTTCCTGCTTCTTCTTGAAGAGGCGCTCAGCCTTCCGCATGTTCATCACCGATTCGTCTTTAGCGATGGCATCGGCAAAGCCGCGGAAAAGAATCGGCTCGATGATGCTGTCGGGTGTGTCGGTAAATTCCTGCTTCATGCGGGGCAGCATGCCGCTCTTCACCTGGTCGGCAATCTGGAATCCGGCGCGGTAGGCCTGCTGGGCGGGTGTCTCCTTGCCTGTCAGCGCCTCGTTGAGGCCGCGCACGAAGTCGGCCATGTAGGCCGTATCGACCTTCAGCTGCTGCTGCAGGAAGGGCATCAGCCCGTTGGTCATGGTGATGCCGGCGGCATAGCTCAGCGAGTCGCTGCTCGTGACCAGCTGCACGGGCTGCTTCACCTCCACCACCTCCTGCTGCTGCTCTTCCTTGGCCTTTTTCTTTTTCTTCTTGTCGGCCAGAGCGGTATTAAAAGAAGCACCCGCCACCAGGGCGGCGAGTGCTAAAACGATGATTCTCTTCATGTTGCGAGAATATTAACGCACGATGTCGAGCAGCTCAATCTTGAAGATGAGGGTAGAGTAGGGCTTGATCTTCTCCTGATCCTCGGGGCCGTAGGCCAGCTCCTGCGGAATGTAGACCTCGAACTCAGAGCCGACGGGCATGAGCTGAAGCACCTCGGTCCAACCCTTGATGACCTGCTGCAGGCCGAACTGTGCGGGCTGGTTGCGCTCGTAGCTGCTGTCGAACACCTTACCGTCGATGGTACGGCCCTCGTAGTTCACCTTCACGAAGTTCTTGGCAGTGGGCTTCTCGCCCTCGCCCATCTTCACTACCTTGTACTGCAGACCGCTGGCCGTGGTCTGGATGCCGTCCTTAGCCTTGTTGTCGGCCAGGAACTTCTCGTTCTGGGCCTTGTACTCGGCAAACTTCTCGGCGTTCTCCTTGTCGGCCTTCTCCCAGCGCTCAGCCTTCTGCTTCTCCATGTCGGCCTGCTGCTTAGCCATCTGGATTTCCTGCTGCTTCTCCTGGAAGCGCTTCTGGATTTCCTGAGCCTGCTCGGTGGTCAGCTTGGCATCCTTGCCGGTGAGCACCTCAACGAAGGCGGCCAGCAGGTTGTTGCGCGAGAGCTCGGCGGTGGAGTCGTCGCCCAGGAACTGGCGGGTCATGCCGGGGATAATCTGGCTGTTGAGCATGTTGCCCACCTGCACACCGGCATAGTAGGCGGCCTTGCGCTTGTCGTCGCCAGCCTTTGCCGACTCCTGAACGCCCTTGATGAAGTCGTTCACATAAGCGGAGTCAACGCCGAACTGCTGCTCCAGCACGTTGTACTGCTTCAGCTCGTCGGCCAGCGAGATACCAGCTGCATAGCTCAGGGTGTCAACATCGCTCTTCAGGTTTGCCTTGGGGGCACCAGCGCCACAGGAAGCGAGCGTGGCGGCTGCAATGGCCGTAACGGCCATGAAAGTAAGTTTTTTCATTTTTTTTGTGTTATTATTTTTTTTGAAAACTATATGATGTTCAAAGAACCTCTATCAGCTCCACGTCGAAGATGAGCGTGGCGAACGGGGGGATGAGCTGTCCGGCGCCGCCCTCGCCATAGGCCAGTCGGTAGGGGATGAAGAAGCGGTACTTGCCACCCTCCTGCATGAGCTGCAGACCCTCGGTCCAGCCGGCAATGACCTGCTGCAGGCCGAAGACGGCGGGCTCGCCGCGCTGCACGCTCGAGTCGAACACGGTGCCGTCGATGAGGAAGCCCTCGTAGTGGCACTTCACAGAGTCCTTCGCCGTGGGGCGCTTGCCGTTGCCCTCGCGCAGCACCTGGTATTGCAGGCCGCTGGCCGTGGTGATGACGCCTTCCTTCTTGGCGTTCTCCACGAGGTATTTCTCGCCTTCCTGCTTGGCGGCCTTGCCCTTCTCAGCGCGCTCGGCGTTCATCCGCTGCTCCTGCTTCTGGAAATATTCGCTCACGATTTGCTGAGCCTCGCGGTGCGAGACCTTCAATTCGTTTCCTTGAAGCACGTCGCGGATGGACTGTGCGAAGTCGTCAACGTTCAAGTCGGCAGCAGCACCCATCTGTGCCAATTGCTGCCCGATGCCCAAGCCAAGGGCATAACTCAGTTTATCCATGCTTTCTCTATATAAAATAATGTATATACATCCAAAAAAACGGTGCAAAATTAGTAATTATTTCTGACTTAGCGACTATATCTGCCGAAAAATTACTATTTTTTTGTAATGTTTTAATAAAAATAAATCATAAATAAAATAATTATCGTAACTTTGCCCCACTAAACCCGTTAAAACTCATAGACACATGAAAAAGACTATTTTTGCTTTTGCCATGTTGCTGACCATAGCAGCATGCTCAGAGAACAAGCCTTCGCAGGCCGTGGAGAACGAAACGGAGCAGGCACCCCAGACGGAGGCGGCTGCAAATGTGGACCCCGAAACCCGACAGGCCAACATGGAGGAGGCTCAGGCCTACCTGAAGGAGTGTGGCACGTTCTTCATCGCCACCACCGACGGTGACCAGCCCCGTGTGCGCGCCTTCGGCGTGTCGGAGATTATCGACGGTCGCCTGTACATCATGACCGGCAAGGTGAAGGACGTCTACAAGCAGATGGCCAAGAACGGCAAGTTCGAAATCTGCGCCCTGAAGCCCTCGGGCAGCGAGTGGATGCGCCTGAGCGGAACCCTGGTCAACGACGAGACGCTCAGCGTGAAAGAGGAGTTCCTGAATCGCAACGAGGGCCTGAAAGGCATGTACAAGGCCGACGATGGCAACATGGCCGTGCTCTACATCACCAATGCCACGGCCCGATTCTGCTCGTTTGCTGAGCCAGAGAGGAAGGTCAACTTCTGACGGTTCAAAAAGCACCGAATTTTCCTTGATTCTTGCTCAAAAAAGTCAATATTTTTCAAAGAAAATTTTGTTCACGGCGGCGAAGCATTCTGGAGTGAAAAATGGCCGTTTTGGCCCCTCTTCCAACCCTCGCCCGATGAAAAATCAAGGCGCAGAAGGCGAAAATTTGCACACATACCCTGCTTTTGTGCACGTTTTTTGCGCAAATTTTGCTACTTTTCGCGTTTTTGTAAGCACGCCAAATTTTCAAAAGTCAACGCCAAATTTTCAAAAGGCGTTGACTTTTTTTTCTAAACGGAGCCCCTTTTTTGTGAAAATTGAATCAATCTACTGATAGTCAATCGTTTAGCGAACCATCAAAAAACAGGCGTTTTTTCGTCCAAAAGTTGTTTTCGTGGAGAATTTTCAAAATATGGAGGCCAAAAATGGCAAAACAGGCGTTTTTTCGTCCAAAAGTTGTTTTCGTGGAGAATTTTCAAAATATGGAGGCCAAAAATGGCCATTTTGTCAATTTTGTTCAAAAAAAAGAGCATGCAGCAAACCAGAGCCAAAAGCACAGAGTGAAACCGTTTTTTTTTGCATGCCAAAAAGTGGTTTTTCCTTGTTTTTGAACGACCGCTTGGCGGCAAGTTCGTAAAAGACTTTGAACTCGCGCAGAGTAATGATTGAGTCCACTTGAAAAAGTCCGTCACCTGCGAGAACTCATGCGAAGCCGTTCCCCTCCCATGTAGGGGAGGGGCTGCGAAATGGCTGGTGGCTTTAGGTAGACGACAACCTATCGCATACCTACGGCATGCGTCCTCCTCTGCTGCACCAACACACCAGCCATTTCGCCGTACCTACGGCAAGGCTGCATGGCTGGCTACCATTATCTGATGCCTCTGGCATCATGATGGGCGTATGGCCAACCGTACATCGATTTTTTTGTTATATGGAAGACGCTGAGGCTGCAGAGTGCCTCAAAGGTCTGTGAAATACTCCGTTGGCTCCATGCGCCGAAGGCGCCTCTCTCAGAGAAAGATGCTCTCTGCGAGACTCTGCGCCCTCTGCGTCTCTGCGCGGGGACAAATGAGAATTGCCGCTCGACGCATTGTTCAAGGTATGGTTGCCCCAAGGTTATGATAGATTTACTGCTTTGTGGTAGTTCCATAAAAACTCTGGAGCAATCGTATTGCTCGAAATAATTTGTGCCGGAAAATTTGCAGGTTTGACGGCTTTTCACTATTTTTGCACCATCAAAGCAAACGAACAACCCCAATAACAACGAAAGAACGATGAAAAAGAAAATTGTTGTACTGACTGGCGCCGGCATGTCGGTGGAGAGTGGTCTGAGGACCTTCCGCGATGCCGACGGGCTGTGGGAGGAATACCCCGTGGCACAGGTGGCCACGCATGAGGGCTGGGAGGCCGACCCCACGCTGGTGACGAACTTCTATAACATGCTGCGGCAGAAGTGCTGGGGCGTGAAACCCAACGAGGGCCACCGCCTGGTGGCCGACCTGGAGCGCTATTTCGACGTGACGGTGGTGACGCAGAATGTGGACAACCTGCACGAGCAGGCCGGCTCTACGAAGGTGGTCCACCTGCACGGCGAGCTGATGAAGGTGTGCTCGAGCCGCAATGTCGACGACCCGCGCTACATCAGGCAGCTGACGCCCGAGGACTGCGTGGTGGAGCCCGGCACGAAGGCCGGCGACGGCTCGCTGCTCCGACCCTACATCGTGTTCTTCGGCGAGGCTGTGCCCAACATCACCGTGGCCGCCGAGGAAGCCGAGGAGGCCGACATCTTCATCATCATCGGCACCTCGCTCAACGTCTATCCCGCTGCCGGACTGGTGCACTATGTGCGTCCCGGAGTGCCCGTCTACCTCATCGACCCCAACCCCATCAGCGCAGGGGCAAACGTGAAACAGATACAGAAGGGAGCCAGCGCCGGCATGCGCGAACTCTTCGACCTGCTCACAGGGCAGCAGAAAGGGTGAAAACGTTTTTTAACGCGAAAAACTTTGACGTTTCGGGAAAAAAGCCTAACTTTGCACCCAAATTTAGGATACATACACAACACATATAGGTCAAGGATTCCGACCCTGAGAGAACGGTCGGGATTCTTTGCTTTTACTGCTGCGAGACACGTACCTAAATAGGAATTAACGATCAGTTAGGAAAACATTAAAAAAACAGAACAGATATGGCATACATGTCACAAGAAGGCTATGACAAGCTCATTGCCGAACTGAAACACCTGGAGGGTGTGGAACGCCCGAAGGCATCGGCCGCCATCGCCGAAGCACGCGACAAGGGCGACCTGAGCGAGAACTCGGAATATGAAGCCGCCAAGGAGGCACAGGCTCATCTGGAGTCGAAAATCAATCAGCTGAAGCTGGCCATCGCCGAGGCAAAAATCGTCGATACGTCGCGCCTCAGCTCCGACTCCGTGCAGATTCTGTCGAAGGTGGAGATGACCAACCTGGCCAACAAGGCCCGCATGACCTATACCATCGTCAGCGAGAACGAGGCCGACCTGCGACAGGGAAAGATTTCCATCAAGACCCCCATCGCACAGGGACTGCTGAACCACAAGGTGGGCGACGAGGTAGAAGTGAAGATTCCCCGTGGCACCATCAAGCTGCGCATCGAGAAAATCAGCGTCGGATAATCGTAAATCGTCAATCCGTAAATCGTAAATCAGTCAATCCGTAAATCCGTAAATCTCAAGATGGACATTTTCAGTAAGATTGCCGCTGGCGAGATCCCCAGCTACAAATGCGCCGAGAACGACGAGTTCTACGCTTTCCTCGACATCAACCCGCTGGTGAAGGGCCACACGCTGGTGATTCCGCGCCGCGAGGTGGACTACTTCTTCGATATGGACGACGACGAGCTGGCCCGCTACCAGAAGTTTGCCAAGCAGGTGGCCATCGCCATCAAGAAAGCATTCCCCTGCCGCAAGGTGGCTCAGGTGGTGCTCGGCCTGGAAGTGGCCCACGCCCACATCCACCTCATCCCCATGCAGAGCGAGGCCGACGCCGACTTCAGAAAGGAAAAGCTGCAGCTGCCTGCCGAGGAGATGCAGCAGATAGCTAGAAAGATTCTTGAAAACTTCGAGGGGTAGCGGCTCTCGGTGAGCGCTCCTTGCCCCCTCGTTCCTATAGCTGTTGAGGCTTGAGACCGTCAGTTCAGGACGGCTCAAGCCTCAACTGCTTTTTATATATACTGCTCGCCGTAGCGGATGCCCACTTCGCCAACGTACTTGCGGATGAGCGCCGACGAGTCGCCCTTCTTGCAGATGAGCAGCACGTCGCCCTGCTCGGCCACGATGTAGCCCTCGAGACCGTTGATGACGCCAATGTGCCCCTTCGGCAGCTTGATGATGTTGCCGCTGCAGTTCTCGAGCAGCACCTCGGAGTCGATGACCACGTTGTCGCCGTTCTGATGCTGCATGAACTCGTAGATGGAGTGCCACGTGCCAAGGTCGGCCCAGCCGAAGTTGCAGCGCATAACGAACGCATTGTCCGACATCTCGAACGTGGCCTTGTCCATCGACAGGTTGGGGTAGGCTGGGAAATGGGCGCGCACGAAGGCCATCTCCTCCTCGGGGGAGTGCACGTCGATGAGCTGCGCCAGACGGTAGGGCATGTCCTTGATTACCTGAGCGAAGAACTGGCGCAGATAGTGAACGTTGGCTATGAACATGCCCGTGTTCCACAGGAACTCCCCGCTCTCCATGAAGATGCGCGCAAAGTCGCGCTCGGGCTTCTCGGTGAACGACTGCACCTTGCTGATGCCCGACGTCAGCGTAGGCTCGCCAATCTGGATGTAGCCGTAGCCCGGCTCCGGGCGAGAGGGCCTGATGCCCATGGTCAGGATGATGTCGTTCTTGCCCACAAAGTCAAGACCCCGGCGCACGCACTCGCAGAAAGCCTCCTCGCCAACGATGAACTGGTCCGTGGGCACCACGATGAGGCGCGCCCCCTCGCAACGTCGGTGGATGCGCACACCAGCCCATGCCACTGAGGGGGCCGTGTTGCGGTTTACTGGTTCAATGAGCAGGTTCGACACATCCACTTCGGGCAGTTGCTCCCTCACAAAGTGCTGATACTCCTCGCTCGTGCATACTAATATGTTCTCCTGGGGCACTATCCTGGACATGCAGTCGAAGGTCGACTGAAGCTGTGTGCGCCCCGTGCCGAAAAAGTCGACAAACTGCTTCGGGCGCTCTTTGCGGCTTGAAGGCCACAGGCGCTTACCTCGGCCACCAGCCAAGATGACGCAATAGTTCTCTGATTGTTTTTCCATAAATATAGATTATCAATATTTTATGCTGCTAAGTTACGAAAACTATTCCATACGGCCAAGCTTTTCCCAAACTTCGGGCACGAAATTTAATATTTTTAGGAAAAAGTGTTGGAAGTTTCCAAAAATATTAGTACCTTTGCACCCGATTCTCTCACAAGAATCGTTTTGAAGCCCAGATGGCGGAATCGGTAGACGCGCTGGTCTCAAACACCAGTGGGGTAACCCGTGCCGGTTCGACCCCGGCTCTGGGTACGAGTTTAACTCGACATTAATCGCTAAACCCTTATTGAAAAAGGATTTAGCGATTTTCTTTTCTCAAATATCCCCCACATCTGCAAGTTTTCGCGCAACGTGAGCCTTGCTCTCCCCATCAGGAAAGCACCGATTAGGGCAGGATTAGAATCTAAGCTCTTTTATCTTCTTTCCAAATATTATTAGTCGTCAAAGAAAAAGAAACCATTTCTCATCACAAGATGATTGAAAGGATTATTGTCTGCGATCTCCTTCAGGGAGAAATTGGGGTCAAAGACATTGCTTATCTTCAGTAAATCCTTGATGGCTCTCGATTTCTGTGCTATCGTTGAACCGCTTGCCCCAAAATAATCAGCTATTTCGTAAGATGAGGTGTTCATCCGAGAACTCTTGCTGAACATAAAGTTGATGCTGCAGATGGTATATACCGAAGCGGCAGCCCATATCTCTACTCGTCCCGATTGTAGTGGGCAGGAACGCTTGCGTCCCAGCTTCTGCACTAGTTTTGTACACAGTTCAGCGCACTCTTCGTCCAAGTGCTCATTGCAAAACGCTACTGCAAGTTCTATGACCTTTGCTTCTCTTTCTTTCAGTTGTTGCTTATCCATTTGTATATTCTTGTTTTAACTTTGACTTCGACTAAACTATCTGTTCTCACGGCTTTTCGAAATGCTGGTAGTCCTTCATCGTGCGCCACTGGCCTCCCCAAATGAAGCCGTGCTGCCTGAAGAGGCGGGAGCACAGGTCGCCCTCCTCAATCTTGTAGATGTGCTTCTTTGAGCGGTTGGCATAGGGGGCTCCGTTGGCAGGCGAGATGAGCAGGCTGCCGTTGCGGCTGTGGCGCACGTAGGGGTTGTAGCGGGTGTTGATGTCGACGGCCAGTCCCCGTGCGTGCTTCGACAGCTTGTTGGTGCCCGCCACGGTGCGGAAGCAGAAGCACGACGAGTTGTTGTCGCTCATCGATCGCTCGTCGTCGGCATCGTAGTCGTCGATGAGGCGTATGTGCTCAATAGGGTAGTGGGCTTCGTAGAGCTGGCGGAAGATGTCGAGCAGGTCCTCGGCGATGCTCTTGTTGCACACCAGCTCGCCCTGGCAGATGGAGTCGGCGGCATTGCGGTGGAGCACGCGCAGATAGCGCAGCTCGCTGCGTGGCACGGTGCAGTGCTGGGGGAAGGACCGGCCCTGCATGCGCTGAAAGACGGCGTCGCTGATGGTGTCGATGCTGAAAGTCTGTGCGGCTACGCTGCTGAATGACAGATGAAAAATGATAAACGATAGCAGGATGAGTTTGCGGTTCATGGGCATATTGGTTTTGATGCTGCAAAGTTACGAAGAAAGGCTCAAAAAACCAGCGTTTTACACAATAAAAAGTTTCGGCAAGGCGTTTTTTGGATAAATAGATTTTAAGTTTATGAAGAAAAATGTGATTCTGATGCTGCTGTTCGGCCTGAGCTGGCTGTCAGCTGCTGGGGCCGACGTGCTGACGTCGCCCAATGGTAAGTTAACGGTGACGGTGACCACAGACAATGGCCAGCTTGAATGGTCGGTGAAGAGCGGCGACACGCAGGTGCTCCTGCCTTCGCCCATCCAGGCCGTGGTCGACGGCCAGAAGGTCATCAACGGCCGGGGCAGCGTGGCCCGTCGGCAGGAGGTGAACACGTCGTTCCTGACGCCTGTCTATCGCAAGCAGCAGGTTGACGACCACTACCGCCTGCTGGTGATGAAGTTCCAGAAGGGAACGACGGTGGAGTTCCGTGCCTACGACGATGCCGTTGCCTATCGCATCTGTCTGGCTGGCAAGAAGATGGCCCGGGTGGACGGCGAGACGGTGGAGTATCGCTTCGCTGGCGACCACAAGGCTTTCGTGCCATACGTCAACGACCTGCGCGACGGTGAGCGCTACTCCTATTCGTTTGAATCCTACTATGACGAGCAGCGCCTCTCGCAGATGCCTGCCGACTCGCTGGCCATCACGCCGCTCAGCGTCAGTCTGCCCGGTGGCAAGAAGGCCGTGGTGATGGACTGCGGCGTGGAGGACTATCCCGGCATGATGCTGAAGGCCTCCCACCGCGACGGTGCCTACGGGCTGGTGGCCGAGTTTGCCCCCTACGTGCTGGAGCAGAAGGCCCACGGCCTGAACATGATTCCCCTGAAGCGCGCTTCCTACATTGCCAAAATCAGCGGACCGAGGACGCTGCCCTGGCGTGCCGTGGTGGTGGTCGACAACGATGCCCAGCTGCTCGACTGCGACGTGGCCATGCGCCTGGCTCCGGCCCAGCGCCTCGGCGACGCCTCGTGGATTAAGCCCGGCAAGGTGGCCTGGGACTGGTGGAACAACACCAACGTCTGGGGCGTCAGTTTCGAGTCGGGCATGAACACCGCCACCTATAAGTATTATATCGACTTCGCCCAGAAGAACCACCTGGAGTATATCATCATCGACGAAGGCTGGAGCGGGCGCGAGAGCCTCACCGAGCAGCTGAACCCGCAGATAGACCTCCGCCAGCTGGTGGACTATGGCAACAGCCGTGGCATTGGCATCATCCTCTGGAGCTCGTGGCGCAACATGGTGGGCAACGACATCCTCGACGGCAGCGAGGCGATGGAGCGCTACATGAGCCACTATGCCGAGATGGGCATCAAGGGCTTCAAGGTGGACTTCTTCGACCGCGATGACCAGCAGACGGTCAGCTCTGCCTACCGCATGGCCGAGTGCGCCGCCCGCCACCATCTGCTCATGGACTACCACGGACTGAAGCCCATGGGCGTGCAGCGTGCCTATCCTAACGTGCTCAACTTCGAGGGCGTGAAAGGTCTGGAGAACTCGAAGTGGGAGCCGCGCAAGGGCGATGGCCCCGAGCACGACCAGCCGCGCTATGACGTCAGCATCCCCTATCTGCGCATGCTCTGCGGACAGCTCGACTACACCCCCGGTGCCATGGACAACGCCATGCGCGACAACTTCTTCGGCAACAACGGCCATCCCATGAGCCAGGGCACGCGTGCCCATCAGGTGGCCATGTATGTCGTCTTCGATGCCCCGCTGCAGATGCTGGCCGACTCGCCTACGAAATATATGCGTGAGCAGGAAACCACCGACTTCATCAGGCAGATTCCCACCACCTTCGACGAGACGCGTGCCCTCTGTGGCGAGATGGGCGAATACGTAGGCATTGCCCGCCGCAAGGGCTCTACGTGGTATGTTGGTGCCATGACCAACTGGACGCCTCGCACGCTGCAGCTCGACCTCAGCTTCCTGGGCAGCGGCAGCCATCAGGCCGAAATCTTTGCCGACGGCATCAACGCCCTCGGTGGCAAGGAGGCCATGGACTACGTGCTCTCGAGCCAGACCGTCAGCCCCTCCGGCGGCATGACCGTCAAACTGGCTCCCGGCGGCGGCTGGGCTGCCATCATCCGTTAGCAAGCAGGGGGTCTTCGTTCGCCAGAATTCGCTATGCTTATCCGCAAGAGTAGCACTAAAGTCGATTCTGAATTTTTGTTAATTTTGTTCCGAAAATGAACACTCGACCCCTTCAAATTTTTGAAAATTCTGCGCGAGAAAATTTTTGGCTGAAAATAAGCGAATTTTGAGAGGTTTTGCTAAGTGGTTGAAAGATAAACGCTTGCGCTAAATTTAGCGAAAAAAGGCCGCGGACGGCTGAAAAAAGTCAACGCCAAATTTTCAAAAGGCGTTGACTTTTGAAAATTTGGCGTGCTTACAGGAGAGGGAGTCGAGGCAAAAAAACGCCCCCAAAATGCCCAAAAATTGCGCAGAACGGGGTTTGGTGTGCAAAAATTAACTTTTTTTAATCCGCGTCAGAGTGGCAAAATCGCTTCTCGAGGGCAAAAAAAGGCCGTTTTTCGAGCCAGAATCGCTCTTCAGGACGAACTTTTTTTAGTGGTAATTTTGAACACTATTTTGCGGACGCTCCAGGCTGCGTTCGTCCCGACGGGGCATCGTCGGCTAACGTTAATCTTCTGAAATTGCTTGAGGGTTAGAACTTTTTTTCGTACCTTTGCAACTCACTTGCGTGTCACGAGGAGATACAGCCCCGGGGCTGTAACTAAGATATTATAGAGTAGCGATTTTATGGAGAAAAACAATGAGCTGCGCACGGCGTGGGACTTTGTGGAGAACACGGGGCGCAGCATATTCCTGACGGGAAAGGCAGGAACGGGCAAGACCACGTTCCTGAAGACCGTGGTGGAGCGCTCGCGGAAGCGCTCGGTGGTGGTGGCCCCCACGGGCGTGGCCGCCATCAACGCCGGTGGCGTCACCATCCACTCGTTCTTCCAGCTACCGCTGTCGCCCTACGTCCCCGGTACGCAGGTGAAGGACAAGTTCGACTTCAGCAAGCAGAAACGGAAGATTATTGCCTCGCTCGACCTGCTCATCATCGACGAAATCTCGATGGTGCGCAGCGACCTGCTCGACGCCATCGACAGCGTGCTGCGCCGCTACCGCGACCACTTCCAGCCCTTCGGCGGCGTTCAGCTGCTGATGATTGGCGACCTGGGACAGCTCACACCCGTGGTGACGCCCGAAGACGAGCGCTTGCTGAAGCCCCACTATGACACCCCCTATTTCTTTGGCTCGAAAGCCCTGGCGCAGACCAACTACGTCACCATCCAGCTGACGCAGGTCTACCGCCAGCAGGACATCACCTTCGTCGACCTGCTGAACCATATCCGCGAGGGGCAGCCTTCGACAGAGGACCTGGCGCTGCTGAACAGCCGTTGCCAGCCAGCCTTCATCCCACGTCCGGAAGAGGGCTACATCCGTCTGACCACGCACAACCAGCTGGCCAACTTCTACAACGAGAGCGAGCTGCGGAAGCTGCCGGGCCGTGTATTTCAGTATAAGGCAGAAATCAAGGGCACCTTCCCCGACTATTCCTATCCCACGGCCGAAATCCTGCAGCTGAAGGTGGGGGCACAGGTGATGTTCGTGAAGAACGACCCCACCGTTCGGCACCGCTATTACAACGGGCGCATCGGCACCGTGACCTACGTGGACCCGAAGAAAGTGCTCGTGCTCTGCCCCGGTGACGAGCAGGCCATCGACGTGGAGGCGCTGGAGTGGGAGAACGCCCGCTACACGCTGAACCCCACCACGCGCGAGATTGAGACTGACGTGCAGGGCACCTTCACGCAGTTCCCCCTGCGCCTGGCCTGGGCCATCACCATCCATAAGAGCCAGGGCCTGACCTTCGACCGCGCCATCATCGACGCCAACCAGTCGTTTGCCCCGGGACAGGTCTACGTGGCCCTGAGCCGCTGCCGCTCGCTCGAAGGTCTGGTGCTGGCTGCGCCGATAGAGCCGCGCTCCATCATCAACGACGAGCGCGTCGATGCCTACATCGCCCAGCAGGAGAACGATGCCCAGCAGAGCATCAGCCAGCTGCCCACGCTGAAGGAGGAATACGAGCGCCACCTGCTGCTCGAGCTGTTCGACTTCCATGCCGTCATCTATGGCGAGGACCAGATGGTGCGCCTCTTCGCCCAGTACTTCTACCACAGCCACTCGTCGCTCATGCAGCTCCACAACCAGACGATGATGGGCCTGCGCCAGCAGGTGGCCGACGTGGCGGCGAAGTGGCAGGCCAGGATTCGCCAGCTGGCTCCCGCCGACTTGTGCCAGCAGGACTTCCTCGACCGCGTGCGCCGTAGTGCCGACTACTTCGCCCAGACGCTGCTCACCCTTTTAGAGACACCCCTAAAGCTCACCGCCGACGTGAAGACCGGCAACAAGCAGGCCATGAACCGGCTGGGCGAAGTGCTGCCAGAGCTGCGCCAGGCCTGGCTCTCGCGCCGCTATCTGCTGCTGAAGATGGCCGAGCAGGGCTTCACCGTGACGGGCTATCTGAAAGAGAAGCAGATGTCGATGCTCGATGCCCTCGACGAGAAGGCGCTCAAGCAGAAGAAGGCACCCAAGGTGGCCAAGGAGCGCACCGCCGACGTGTCGCTGCGCATGTTCAAGGAACAGCGCCTGACGCTGCAGCAGATTGCCGAGCAGCGCAACCTGGCCGTCAGCACGGTGTTCTCGCATCTCTCGCCCTTGGTGGCCGACGGCAAGCTGGCCCTCGACGACCTCGTCTCGAAGGAGCATCAGGCCGCCATCCGCCGCGTCATCGGCATGGTAGGAACAAATCAGGGCAGCACACCCATCAAGGTGCTCTGCCCCGAAGACGTCAGTTATTCAGAGATTAATCTAATGCTCAGGCTGGAACAGCCCGCCAAGAGCAAGTGAAGCGGGTCTGGCTCAGAACCTGATGCCCACGTAGAAGCGCGTTCCTGTTTGCAAAAAAGCAATTCTTTGCGACAACGGCAAGTTTTCCTGTGATTATTTTTCGTGAAAAGCTACGATGATTGGAAAAAAAGAACTACCTTTGCACCATATTACTAATTTAATAACTGACAAGCATGGAACAGAAACGCTATGGTCACTTCGACGACCAGCACCGCGAGTATGTCATTACAGACCCGCAGACCCCGTGGCCCTGGATTAACTATTTGGGCAATGAAGACTTCTTTTCTCTGATTTCCAACACCGCCGGCGGCTACAGCTTCTACAAGGATGCCAAGTTCCGCCGCATCACCCGCTATCGCTACAACAACGTGCCGATGGACAACGGGGGAAGGTACTTCTACATCGTAGACGAAACCCGCCTCAAATCTCAACCCTCAGCCCTCAAGCCCATCGTGTGGAACCCCGGCTGGAAGCCATGCAAGACGCCGCTCGACTTCTACGAGTGTCGCCACGGCATGAGCTACACCCGCATCACGGGCCGCAAGGAGGGCGTGGAGGCCTCGGTGCTCTTCTTCGTGCCGCTGAAGAAGTGGTGCGAGGTGCAGAAGCTGACGCTGAAGAACCTCTCGCAGGAGGTGAAGCACCTGAAGCTCTTCTCGTTCGAGGAGTGGTGCCTGTGGAACGCCGCCACGGACATGGAGAACTTCCAGCGCAACTTCTCCACCGGCGAAGTGGAAATAGAAGCCACCGTGCCCGACGGTTCTCCGTCGGGTGCCACCATCTACCACAAGACCGAATACCGCGAGCGCCGCAACCACTATGCGTTCTACCACGTGAACGCCCCCATCCAGGGCTTCGACACCGACCGCGAGGCCTTCGTGGGCCTCTACAACGAGTTCTCCTGTCCCGATGCCGTCATGGAGGGCCGTCCCCGCAACAGTCACGCCCACGGCTGGAGCCCCATCGCCTCGCACTACATCGAGCTGACGCTGCAGCCCGGCGAGTCGCGCGACTTCATCTTCCTCCTTGGCTATGTCGAGAACGAGCAGGACCAGAAGTTCTCGGCTCCCCAGGTGATTAACAAGGACAAGGCGCACGCCCTCATCAGCTCGCTCGACACCACGGAGAAGGTGGACCGGGCCTTCGACGAGCTCTGCCAGTACTGGGATGCACTCCTTAATATATATAAGGTGAAGTCGGGCAACGACAAGCTCGACCGCATGGTGAACATCTGGAACCAGTATCAGTGCATGGTGACGTTCAATTTCTCCCGTTCGGCCTCGTTCTTCGAGAGCGGCATAGGCCGTGGCATGGGCTTCCGCGACAGCAACCAGGACCTCGTGGGCTTCGTCCACCAGATTCCCAGCCGTGCCCGCCAGCGCATCATCGACATCGCCTCTACGCAGTTCCCCGATGGCGGCTGCTACCACCAGTACCAGCCGCTCACCAAGCGCGGCAACAACGACATCGGCGGCGGATTCAACGACGACCCCTGCTGGCTCATCTTCGGCACCGTGGCCTACATCAAGGAGACGGGCGACTTCAGCATCCTCGACGAGATGGTGCCCTTCGACAACCAGGCGGGCACGGAGGTGACGCTCTTCGAGCACCTCAAGGTGTCGATGGACCACGTCGTGAAGAACCTCGGCCCCCATGCGCTGCCGCTCATCGGACGAGCCGACTGGAACGACTGCCTGAACCTGAACTGCTTCTCGTGGGACCCCAACGAGAGCTTCCAGACCACCGAGAACAAGAGCGAGGGCTCGAAGGCCGAGAGCCTGATGATTGCCGGCCTCTTCGTCGTCACGGGCAAGGACTACGTGGCCCTCTGCCGCAAGATAGGCAAGGACGATGAGGCCGACCGCATGCAGCAGGCCGTCGACGCCATGGTTGAGGCCGTGAAGAAGCACGGCTGGGACGGCGAGTGGTATCTCCGTGCCTACGACTACTTTGGCCGCAAGATTGGCTCCCGTGAGTGCGAAGAGGGCAAGATCTTCATCGAGAGTCAGGGCTGGTGCACGATGGCCGAGATTGGCGCCGAGGAGGGCATGGTGGCCAAGAGCCTCGACTCCTGCAAGAAATACCTGGAGTGCGAGCACGGCATGGTGCTCAACAATCCCGCCTTCACCAAGTACATCTACGAATACGGCGAAATCAGCTCCTACCCCGAGGGCTACAAGGAGAACGCCGGTATCTTCTGCCACAACAATCCGTGGGTCATCATCGGCGAGTGCTTGGCTGGACGTGGCAACGATGCCTGGAGCCACTATGCCAAGATTCTGCCCTCATACGTCGAGGAGAAGTATCAGACGCTGCACAAGGTAGAGCCCTACGTGAACTGTCAGATGGTGGCTGGCAAGGATGCCTTCCGTCCCGGCGAGGGCAAGAACTCGTGGCTCACGGGCACGGCAGCCTGGATGTGGTACACCGTCTCCGAGTTCATCCTCGGCATCAAGCCCGACTACGACGGCATCCGCATCGACCCCTGCCTGCCCGAGACCGCTGGCGACTACACCGTCAGCCGCCGCTTCCGCGAGGCCGAGTACGAAATCAGCATCCACCCCAACGGCCACCAGAAGGGCGTCGCCAGCATCCTGCTCGACGGGGCTCCCCTCGAGGGCAGCCTCGTGCCCTACAGCCCCGGCCGCCACACCGTGGAGGTGCAGATGTAATCGCAATAACTAATTGCTTAATGCCTGATGAGCCGTCAGTGGAAGCACTACGGCTCAACAGGCATTAAGCATTTTTTCTTTTGCCATGTTTTTTTCTATGAATGCTTTTGTTGGCTCTATGTAGGGAAGCACATCTGTCTCTGTAAGGCCAATCGGCCCCCAGTTCAGGCGAATTTGCAATTCGCCTGCCGTGAGTATAAGAATTTGTAATTCGATAATCAGATGCTCTGTAGGGAAGCTTACATGAGCGAGGCTGTGTGGGGAAAAGAAACAGGTGGATAGATCCTCCTTGAATCGTTAATCGCATTATAAATGCTTATACTCGCAGCAGCCGAATTGCAAATTCGGCTGAACGGAGGTGCATGTCGGGAGCACATGCTAGTCAAAAAAGGTGGTCAAAAGTAGAAAACTCAAATTTTTTGCTTACAATTTTTCGTAGAAAATAGTTCAACAAAAAAACGTCACGGCGACGAAGCAAAATAGAGTGAAAAATGGCGTTTTTGAGCCGTTTTGTACGTCCGGGAGTCCATCGCCTGCGAAAAAATTTGTGCCAAAAGGCCCGATTTTTGCACACTCATACCCGTTTTGTGCATTCTATTTTGAGAATTTTGCCGTTTTTTTCATTTCCGAACGAACGCTTTTTCGAAAAAAGTCAACGCCAAATTTTTCTGCGGCGTTGACTTTTTTGAGCCATCGACCGCCAAATTTTTCTGTTTTGAGCGAAAGACATTGTGCATCAGTGGTTTACGAATATCTCAAAAAACGGGCGTTTTTTCGGCCTCGAACACTTTTTTTCAGAAGACCCCCTGTTTTTTGGGGGGTAAATCGGCCCGTTTTTAGAAAACTCACTGAAAAGTGCTTACAATTTGAAACCTCTTTTTTGCACATTCTTGTGCCCTGCGAACATGGCGGTCCGCAGGCTCTCCACCTCCCCTGAGTCTCACGCTCCGACGGCATGACATAAAGCAGGAAAAAGCGGTGGCGAAAAAAAATATTGCCTTAGGTGTGTGTTAGTTCAAATCTTTTCAGTATCTTTGCAGTCCGATTCATTTTTATCACGTTATAACGCAAAGAAACAGAAAAATAGGTATGGCTGAAACGAAGAAGATTAAGACCGCTTTGATTTCTGTGTTTCACAAGGACGGCCTCGACGCATTGCTGCAGAAGCTGAATGCCGAGGGCGTGAGCTTCCTGTCGACAGGTGGCACGCAGAAATTTATTGAAGAGCAGGGCTACAAGTGCCAGAAGGTGGAGGATGTGACAACCTATCCTTCCATTCTGGGTGGCCGTGTGAAGACGCTGCATCCGAAGGTGTTCGGAGGCATCCTGGGCCGCCGCGAGAACGAGGGCGACCGCGAACAGATGGCAAAATATGAAATTCCCGAGATAGACCTGGTCATTGTTGACCTGTACCCCTTTGAACAGACCGTGGCCAGCGGAGCCAGCGAAGCCGACATCATCGAGAAGATTGACATTGGCGGCATCTCGCTCATCCGTGCCGGAGCCAAGAACTTCCGCGATGTGGTCATCATCCCCTCGAAGGCCGAATATGCCGAGCTGCTCGACATCGTCAACGCCCAGGGGGCCGAGACCACGCTGGAGCAACGCCGCCACTTTGCCGAGCGTGCCTTCGGTGTCAGCTCGCACTACGACACGGCTATCCACAATTGGTTTGAGAAGTGATGAGTGAGAAGTGGTGAGTGAGAAGTGGTGAGGCCCTGTGGTAAAGTCTCTCAACACTAAACTCTCAACACTAAACAATCAGCACTCAACTCTTAACTCTTAACACTGAACATAAAATGGGATTTTTCAGTTTCCGACAAGAGCTGGCCATGGACCTTGGCACAGCCAATACGATTATCATCAGCGGCGACAAGATTGTCGTTGATGAGCCGTCGGTGGTGGCCCTCGACCGCCGCACCGACAAGATGATTGCCGTGGGTGAGCGCGCGAAGATGATGTATGAGAAGACCCACGACAACATCAAAACCATCCGCCCGCTGCGCGACGGCGTGATTGCCGACTTCTCGGCCTGCGAGCAGATGATGCGCGGCATGATTAAGATGGTGCACACCGGGCGCCATCTCTTCTCGCCCTCGCTCCGCATGGTCATCGGCGTGCCCAGCGGCTCTACCGAGGTGGAGCTGCGTGCCGTGCGCGACTCGGCTGAGCATGCCGAGGGCCGCGACGTCTACCTGCTCTTCGAGCCGATGGCTGCCGCTATCGGCATCGGCATCGACGTGGAGGCCCCCGAGGGCAACATGATTGTCGACATCGGTGGCGGCTCGACCGAGATTGCCGTCATTTCGCTGGGCGGCATCGTGAGCAATAACAGCATCCGCACCGCCGGCGACGACCTCACCGACGACATCAAGGAATATATGGCCCGCCAGCACAACGTGAAGGTGAGCGAGCGCATGGCCGAGCGCATCAAGATCAACGTGGGTGCCGCCCTGACCGACCTGGGCGACGAGGGCCCCGAGGACTACGTGGTGCACGGCCCGAACCGCATCACCGCGCTGCCTATGGAGGTGCCCGTGTGCTATCAGGAGATAGCCCACTGCCTCGACAAGACCGTGGCCAAGATTGAGAACGCCGTGCTCAGCGCACTGGAGCACACCCCGCCCGAGCTCTATGCCGACATCGTGAAGAACGGCATCTACCTCACTGGCGGCGGTGCCCTGCTGCGCGGCCTCGACAAGCGCCTCACCGACAAGATTAACATCCCCTTCCGCGTGCCCGAGGACCCGCTCCATTCGGTAGCCAAGGGGGCTGGCATCGCCCTGAAGAACGTCGACCGCTTCACGTTCCTCATGCGATAGCGATGAGAGTTTAGTGTTGAGTGTTTAGTGTTGAGAGACGTTAGTTCTGCTAATGAAGTAAAGTCTCTCAACACTCAACTCTCAACACTTAACACTCAACTCTCAACACTCAACTCTCAACAAATTGGTCTATGTCCAATCTGATAGCTTTTCTGACGAAGAACTTTCACTGGCTGCTCTTCATCTTGCTGGAGGTGGTCAGTGTGTTGCTGTTGTTTCGCTATAACAGCTATCAGGGCAGCGTGTGGATTTCGTCGGCCAACGTCGTTTCGGGCAAGTGCTACGAGTGGCAGTCGGCAGTGGAGCAGTTCTTCAAGCTCCAGCAGCGCGACTACGAGCTGACCCAGCGCAACATGGAGCTGGAGCAGCGGCTATGGCGTGCCCGCCAGCAGCTGCTTGCCCTGCAGCCCGACACGGCAGCCGTCGACAGCGCTTTCAGTGCCGTTGCCAGCCAGCTGCAGATGCTGCCCGCCAAGGTGGTGAGCAGCACGCTGAACCGCTCTGACAACCTCATCACCATCGACCGCGGACGCGCCGACGGCATTGAGCCCGACATGGGCATTGTCAGCGGGACGGGCCTCGTGGGCGTGGTCTACATGGTGGGCGAGCACTATGCCGTGGGCATGCCCCTGCTGAACACCCATTCGCGCGTCAGCTGTGCCATCCGCAACAGCGGCTACTTCGGCTACCTGATGTGGGACGGCAAGAACCCTGCCGAAGCCTATATGGAAGATGTGCCGCGCCACGCCCAGATAGAGCTGAACGAGTGGGTGGAGACGAGTGGCTATTCGTCCATCTTCCCGCCGGGCATCTCCGTTGGGCAGATTGTCGACATCGGCAACTCCGCCGACGGACTCTCCTATAGGCTCCGCGTAAAACTGGCCGTGGACTTCGGCTGCCTGCGCGACGTGAGCGTCATCACCGACCGCAGCTTCCAGGAACAGCAGCAACTGCTCATGGCCGCACGCGACTCGATGGCGCTCATGCGATGAGAGTGGACCACTGGCTTTCCTGACCTTAGACTTCAGACCTTAGATTTTAGAACTGAATAGGCGATGATGATAGATACTTTACGACGCCTGGGCGTGTTCCTCCTGCTGGCGCTGCTACAGGGGCTGGTGCTCAACCGCATACAGCTCTTTGGTTGTGCTACGCCCTTGCTCTACGTCTACTTCGTGGTGATGTTCCCCCGCAGCTATCCGCGCTGGGCCATCCTGCTGTGGAGCTTCTTCCTGGGACTCACCGTCGATATGTTCTCGAACACCCCCGGCGTGGCTGCCGCCTCGATGACGCTCATCGCATTCCTGCAGCCCTATCTCATCGAGCTGTTCCTGCCCCGCGAACCCGAGGCTAACCAGAAGGCGTCGGCCAAGTCGCTGGGCGTATGGCGCTTTGCCAGCCTGGCGGCCATCCTCGTGGTGGTCTATTGCCTGGTGTTCTTCGCCCTCGAGGCATTCTCGTTTTCGGCGTGGGTGCACTGGCTGGAGTGCGCTGGCGGCAGTGCCCTCCTCACGATGCTCCTGCTGATGACCATTGAGAGCCTGAGGAAGTGATGAGTGATAAGTGATAAGTGATGAGCGATAAGTGATAAGTGATGAGGCCCGGTGGTAAAGTCTCTCAACCCTCAACTCTTAACAAGAATATGGAGAAGCAGTTCGGACTGGAATACAGAAAGTTTGTGGTGGCCGGCGTAGCGCTGCTCATCGTGGTGGTCTACATCATCCGCCTCTTCACGCTGCAGCTCATGAGCGACGACTACAAGAAAAACGCCGACTCCAATGCCTTCCTGAAGAAAATCGACTTTCCCTCGCGCGGCATCATCACCGACCGCAACGGCGAGCTGCTCGTCTACAACCAGCCCAGCTACGACATCATGGTCATCGAGAACGAGGCCCGCGGCCACTTCGACACGCTGGAGCTCTGCCAGACGCTGAACATCAGCCGCCAGGAGTTCGACACCCGCATCGCCTCCATGCGCGACAAGCGCAAGAACCCCGGCTACTCGCCCTACACCCAGCAGATGTTCATGACGCAGCTCTCCGACCAGGATTTCAGCTTCTTCCAGGAAAAAGCCTTCCGCTTCCCCGGCTTCTATGTGCAGCGCCGCAGCGTGCGCCGCTACGAATACCCCTATGCCGCCCATGTGCTGGGCGACGTGGCCGAGGTGAGCCCTGCCGACGTGGAGGCCGACGAGTACTACCAGCCGGGCGACTATATCGGCAAGCTGGGCGTGGAGCGCTTCTACGAGAAGCAGCTGCGTGGCGAGAAAGGCGTGCAGATGCTGCTCCGCGATGCCCACGGGCGCATCCAGGGCAGCTACCAGAACGGTGCCTTCGACCGCAAGCCCGTGCCTGGCAAGAACCTCACGCTGGCCATCGACAAGGACCTGCAGGCGCTGGCCGAGCAGCTGCTCGAAGGTAAGATTGGCGCCGTGGTGGCCATCGAGCCGAAGACCGGCGAGGTGCTCTGCATGGCCAGCTCGCCCTGCTACGACCCCCGCATGATGGTGGGCCGCCAGCGCTCGAAGAGCCACCGCGAGCTGAGCCTCGACCCGTGGAAGCCGCTGCTCAACCGCAGCATCATGGGCCAGTATCCGCCGGGCTCCACCTTCAAGACCACGCAGGGCCTGACCTTCCTCAGCGAGGGCATCATCGACGAGCGGACACCCTATCCCTGCCACCGCGGCTTCGTCTACAAGGGCCTGCGCGTGGGCTGCCACGGCCACGGTTCGCCGCTGCCGCTGGTGCCCGCCATCAGCACCTCGTGCAACGGCTTCTTCTGCTGGGGACTCTACTATATGCTGGGCAACACCACGAAATATGGCACGGTGCAGAACGCCATCAATACATGGCGCGACTACATGGTGAGCATGGGCTTCGGCTATCCCCTCGGCGTAGACCTGCCGGGCGAGAAGCGCGGACTGATTCCCAATGCTCAGTTCTACGACAACCGCTACAAGGCGGGGTGGAGCGGGCTGACCGTTATCTCGATAGCCATCGGACAGGGCGAGGTGAACGCCACGCCGCTGCAGATAGCCAACCTGGGCGCCACCATCGCCAACCGTGGCTACTTCATCACCCCCCATGTGGTGAAGAAGATTGAGGGCGAGCCCCTCGACACCCTCTACACCAATCACCGCAAGACCAAGGCACCGCAGTGGGCCTACGACCTCGTAGTGCGCGGCATGCGCTCGGCAGCGCTCGGCGGAACGTGTAAGGCGCTGGCGCACTACGACTTCCAGCCCTGCGGCAAGACGGGAACGGCGCAGAACAAGGGCCACGACCACTCCGTCTTCATGGGCTTCGCTCCCATGGACGACCCACAGATTGCCGTCTCGGTCTATGTGGAGAACGGCGGATGGGGCGCCACCTACGGCGTGCCCATCGGCGGACTCATCATGGAGAAGCACATCAAGGGCGAGCTGTCAGAGGCTTCGCTGCGCCGTGCTGCCGAGATTCAGCACCGCCGCATCAGCTATGGCGAAGCCGACCGATAATCATGATAAAGGAGAAATGAGAAATGGGCAGACAAGACGATAAGGAGAAAGGCGTGCTGAGGAGCATCGACTACTGGACGATACTCATCTACGTGCTGCTGTTAGGACTGGGCTGGATGAGCGTCTGCGGAGCCAGCTACGACTTCGGCAGCGACACCGACCTGCTGTCGCTCGACACCCGCAGCGGCATGCAGATTGTGTGGATTGGAACGTCGCTCGTGCTGGCGCTGTTCATCATGCTGCTCGACGACCGCTACTTCGAGACCTTCGCCTACGTCCTCTTCGGGCTGATGCTCCTGCTGCTCTTTGCCACCATCTTCAACCCCCACAGCATCAAGGGCTCGCGTTCATGGCTGGTGCTGGGGCCCGTGCGCCTGCAGCCAGCCGAGTTTGCGAAGTTTGCCACGGCCCTCTGCCTGGCGAAGTTCATGTCGAAGCGCGAGTACGACATCCATAAGTGGAAGGACTTCCTCAAGACGCTGGCCATCATCCTTGCCCCGATGCTCTTCATCGTCATGCAGCGCGAGACGGGGTCGGCACTGGTCTATCTGGCCTTCTTCCTGATGCTCTACCGCGAGGGCATGACCGGCAGCGTGCTCTTCACCGCCGTGGCCCTGGTGTTCTATTTCGTGGTAGGCATCCGTTTCAGCGAACCGCTGCTGCTCGACACGCCCACCCACATCGGGCGCTTCGTGGTGCTGCTGGCCATACAGGTGTTCTCGGCGGTCATGATTGGCATCTACGAGCGCGACTGGCGCCAGACGCTCTTCATCCTCGGTGTGTGCCTCGGCGTCACGCTCATCAGCCTCGCCTTCTCGCTCTACGTCATCCCCTTCGACATCTACTGGATTCAGCTCGCTCTGAGCGTGCTCCTCGTGGCCTGGCTATTGTGGAAAGCCTTCGGCGAGCAGGTGCGCACCTATCTGTGGATAGCGCTCTTCGCCATAGGCTCGTTGGTCTTCTTCCACGGTGCCGACTATGCGCTGAACAACATGCTGCAGGAGCACCAGCGCACGCGCATCAACGTGCTGCTGGGCCTGGAGGAGGACCTGAAAGGTGCTGGCTACAACGTGCATCAGAGCGAGATTGCCATCGGCTCGGGCGGACTGAAGGGCAAGGGATTCCTTAACGGCACGCAGACGAAGCTGAAGTACGTGCCCGAGCAGGACACCGACTTCATCTTCTGTACCGTAGGCGAGGAGGAGGGCTTCGTGGGTGCTGCCGGCGTGCTGCTGCTCTTCCTGTTCCTCATCCTCAGACTCATCCACCTGGCCGAGCGGCAGGTCACCACTTTCGCACGAATCTACGGCTACTGCGTGCTCAGCGTCTTCCTCTTCCATGTCTTCATCAATGTGGGCATGGTGCTCGGCCTCACGCCCGTCATCGGCATTCCGCTGCCCTTCTTCAGCTATGGCGGCTCCTCGCTATGGGGATTCACCATCCTGCTCTTCATCTTCCTCCGCATCGATGCAGGCCGCAACCTCGCCAATGCGCGGTAAACAGGATTCTTTTGTTATCGTCCTGCGGTTGAATCATCATGCAGCTTCGTTTCATGGAAATCCGCTCTGTCCGTATTTCAAACCGAAGGCTGCGGATTTTCGTCCGCCCACGTCGGATTAGAGGCTGATTCCAATCGCACATGATGATGGCTGGCTGCGCGAACGGGGGCAGTCAGCGGAAAGAAAAGCCAAGCAACTCGAAAGGCCTCTCGCTTACCCACAGCCGTAGGGATGAGAGGAAAAAGGCGGCGACAAATGGGGACAAGGCCACACCGGAGCGGGAAAAGTCCATGCCTTTTCCGTTGGCAGAGTACGGCGACGATATTGGCAGCGGCCGCTGCCAATAACGGCAGCGGGCGGGAAAAACAATGGCAGCGCCCGCTGACTTCCCTGCTGAGAACAGGGAAAGCTCAGCACAAACAGGTCAACAGCGATGTCATTGCCTAAGTTTTACTGATGGTTTTCGCCCTCGGCGGTGATGCCCATGTCGACGATGCCGGGCAGCGCGTCGCGGCTCATGCCGTGGCGGATGCTGATGCGTAGCGTGTCGTTGCGGGAGAGCATTACGGGCGACAGCGCGGCCTGGTACTGGTAGGTGCCGGTGCCGCGGCCCTGCACGTAGCCTTCGGCGTTGGTGATGTTGAAAAGCAGCGTGGTGTCCTTCTCCACATGGCTGCGCTGGCTGTGAAAGTGCGTCAGCAGGGTCAGCTGAGTGTAGGGGAAGAGGCTGTTGGTGCGCAGGTCGAGGCGTAGCTGGTAGGTGCCGGCCTGCTTGGCGGTGATGGTGAAGCTGATGGTGTCGTTGCGGGCCCATCCGGCTTGGTCTACGGCTTCAAAGTGGCTGTAGACGGGCAGACGGCTGCAGCTGGCCAGAGCCAGTGCAGCCGCCATGATGCTGTTGAGGATGCTATTCCTTCTTGGGTTCATCCTTCTTGGGTTCTTCTTTCTTCTGCTCGTCCCTTCTGGGCTCCTGCTTCTTGCGCTCGTTCTTCTTCTGCTCGTCCTTGTTGCGATGGGCGTCTCTGCGTGGTTCGCCGTCCTTGGGAGCAGCCTTTCGCTGCTCGCCGTCCTTGGGGGCTTCGTCCTGTGAGCGGGGCTTGGCAGACTTCTTTTTCTTCTTCTTCTTCGTCTTGTCGAAGCGGGTAATGCTGTCGCCGGCCAGCAGGTCGACCGGGCCTTCGGGCTCCTTGCGCTGGTTGTCGGGCTGCAGGTCGAGCGGCTTCTCGCCCCGGCGGTTCATCTCAATGATTTCGCGTGCCCGCTGGGCGGTGATGGTCTCCAGGTTGGCAGCGATGCGCTTGTCGGTAGAGTAGGTGACCAGCTCAGCGAGGATGTCGCTCTTGAAGTAGAAGTAGTCGGCATCCTGCGTCTGCAAGACGACCTCGCGGCTGGGCAGCCGGCGTCCGTGCTCGATGTAGTCGTCGACCTCGTAGTTCAGGCAGCACTTCAGCTTGGCGCACATGCCAGCCAGCTTCTGCGGGTTGAGCGAGATGTCCTGGAAACGGGCTGCGGCGGTGCTGACGCTGACGAAGTTCTTCATCCACGTGGCACAGCAGAGCTCGCGTCCGCAGGGGCCCGTTCCGCCGATGCGTCCTGCCTCCTGACGGGCACCAATCTGCTTCATCTCGATGCGCACGTGGAAGGCAGCGGCAAGGTCCTTGATGAGCTGGCGGAAGTCTACGCGCTCGTCGGCGATGTAGTAGAAGATGGCCTTCTGGCCGTCGCCCTGGTACTCCACGTCGCCGATTTTCATTTTCAGTCCGAGGCCCTTGGCAATCTCGCGGCTCTCAATCATCGTCTCGTGCTCCAGCGCCTTGGCCTCGCGGTATTTGTCCATGTCGCTCTGGCGTGCCAGGCGGTAGATGCGCTTGATGTCGTCGGCGCTCTTCAGGTTCGCCTTTTTCAGCTGCAAATAGACAAGGCGGCCAGTGAGCGTCACCACGCCGAGGTCATGGCCGGGGCTGGCCTCAACGGCCACGATGTCGCCCTTCTTCAGCGGCAGGTTGTTCACGTTGTGGTAGTAGCCCTTGCGGGTGTGCTTGAACTGCACCTCCACCAGGTCGGTGCTCTCGGCGTTGCCGGGCACGTCGGCCAGCCAGTCGTAGGTATTCAGCTGGCGGTCCTGGCGGCCGATGGCTGCCGAACAGAGTCCGCGGTCACAGCCGGTGCGTATGGGGTATTCTTTCTTTTTTTCCATGTCTTTGTAGGTATTATAGGGTGGGGTAGGCGTTGTAGGTGGGGTATGTTATTTCTGGATTAAGAGAACAATCATCTGCAGGGCGAGGTGGAAAAACACGATCTTGGCGTTGGCGTTCTGTCCGATGTCGCGTATGGCCAGGCTGGCCAGGTCGGTGATGGGCAGGATGTTGGCCTCGTTGATGAAGCGCGCGAAATTGCGGGTGAAGTCTTCCTCGGCCTGCGTCATATAGCTCAGCTCTGGCTGGTGGAAGTTGTACATAAAGCTTTCGCGCGTCATGTGCAGGAAGTATTGTAGGAAGCGCTTCTGCTTCTCGCGTCCGAAAGAGGCCATCGTCTCGCTCCATCCCTTCAGGCTGCGCACGTCGCGGCGGTAGGCCTGGCGCATCAGCAGGATATAGAGGTCGAGGAACTGCTCGTTCTCAGTGCCCGACTGCAGCTCTTGCAGTGCCTTCAGCCATGAGCCGTTGGCCAGTCGCGCCAGTCGCTGCGCCTGCTGCTCGTCGATGCCGCGGCGCTCGATGAGTGCCTGCCTGATGACGTCGGTGGGCAGCTGCTTCACGTCGATGCGCTGCACGCGGCTGCGGATGGTCTCCAGCAGCTTGTCGGGCTCCTCGCAGGCCATCAGGAAGACGGTCTGCTGCGGTGGCTCCTCGATGAGTTTCAGCAGTTTGTTGGCGCATTCGATGTTCATGCGTTCCGGCAGCCAGATGACGCTCACCTTGTAGCCGCCCTGGCTCGACTTCAGGCTGAGCTTGCGCACCAGCTCGTCGCTCTCGCCGGCAGTGATGATGGCCTGCTGGTTCTCGGCACCGATGGCCAGCAGCCACTGGTCCATGGAGAAATAGGGGCCTTCCTGCATCAGCAGGTAGTGCCAGTCGCGGGCGAAGTCGTCGCTGATGGGCTTGTGGTCGGCGCCCATGGATGGCAGCTTGATGGTGGGATAGGTGAAGTGAAGGTCGGGATGCTCCAGCTTGCGCACCATGGCGTTGTCCTCGCCCAGCAAATGGCTGGCAAAGGCAATGGCGATGGCCAGCTTGCCCACGCCGCTGGGACCGCAGAGCATGATGGCGTGCGGCAGGCGGTCTTCCTGGACCATCTGCAGCAGGCGCTGCTTGCACTCTTCCTGTCCGATGACGTCGCTGAATGTCATTGTCTTTCTGGGTGGTTTTGGTAGGTTAGAGCAGGCGACGGGTGATTTCCACCACGGCATCGACGGCCCCCATGGTGTAGAAATGAATGTCGCAGATGCCGTGCTCGTAGAGCTCGCGGCACTGCTGTGTGGTCCACTCGATGCCCAGCTGGCGGGCATCGTCGTCGGTCTTGCACTTGGCAATCTCGACGGCCAGGGCCTGCGGTATGTCGCAGTGGAACGTGCGGGGCACCACCGTCAGCTGGTTGAGCTTAGCCAGTGGCTTGATGCCGGGGATGATGGGGATGGTGATGCCCATCTGCCGGGCGCGCTCCACGAAGTCGAAATATTTCTGATTGTCGAAGAACAGCTGTGTCACGGCGTACTGGGCCCCCAGCCGCTGCTTCTCTAAGAGCCAGTGCATGTCGCTCTCCATGTTGGGCGCCTCCTCGTGCTTCTCGGGGTAGCAGGCAACGCCGATGTCGAAGCGCGGCCCGGGGTTCTTGATGGGCGAGCCGTCGGCGAAGAACCCATCGTTGAAACGCTGCACCTGTCGGATGAGGTCCGTCGTGTGGGCATGTCCGCCCGGCGTGGGCTGGAAGGTACGGTCGTCCTTGGCTTTGTCGCCACGCAGCAGCAGCAGGTCGGTGATACCGAGGAACTGCAGGTCGAGCAGCTCGTACTCGATGTCCTCGACGGTGACGCCGCTGCAGATGACATGGGGCTGCACCGTCACGCCGAAACGCTGCTGGATGGCGGCGGCCACGGCGATGGTGCCCGGCCGGCGGCGCAGGCGCTGTCGCTCATAGCGTCCGTCGCTCAGTTCGCGGTAGACATATTCCGAGTGGTGGGTGGTGATGTTGATGAAGGCGGGCTGCAGCTCGCAGAGCTTTTCAATGTCGCGGAAAAGCCCTGACGTGCCAGTCCCCTTCAGCGGGGGCAGCACTTCGAAGGAAAACTGTCGTTCCTGTTCGGGCTGGTTGATGAGTTTTGCTACTGCCATTCGTTACTTTTAGCGCATTTGGGTGCAAAGTTACAATTTTTTCTTGGCAATAGCGAACTTTTTGTCGTTTTTATTTCATCCGTTGGGCTAAATAGGCCTGGAAGTCGGGCAGGTAGGCCTCGGTGACGTGGATAATCTCCTGGCCGACGTAGATGCAGTCGTTGCGGTCCACCTTGCGGATGTGCTGCAGGGCCACGATGTAGCTGCGGCTGACGCGCATGAACTGCTCCTGGGGCAGCATCTCCTCCACGGCCTTCATCGTCATGTGGGTGATGAGGGGCTTCTTCTCGTCCTGTACGTAGAACATCACGTAGTCCTTCATGCCGCTGACGTAGAGAATCTGCGAGAGCGGCAGCTGGCGCAGCTCGCCGTCGACGCGGATGAAGATGGTGTCTCCCTCCGACCTTCCTCCGGGCGCTGAGCCTTTCCCCTCGGCTTTTCCGCTGAAGAGGCCGAACCACTCGCGGGCCTTGTCGATGGCGGCGAGGAACTTCGAGTAGCGGATGGGCTTCAGCAGGAAGTCGAGCGCCTTCACCTCGTAGCTCTCATAAGCATATTCCTTGAAGGCGGTGGTGAAGATGATGCGGGTCTGCGGCGGCACTATTCGGGCCAGCTCCATGCCGTTGAGGTCGGGCATCTGTATGTCGAGGAACACCAGCTGAGCCTGGCCTTCCTTGATGGCGGCAGCAGCCTTGACGGAGTCGGTGAACGAGGCCAGCAGCTCCAGGCCTGGCGTCTTTTCTACAAATGATTCCAGCAGGCGCACAGCCAGCGGTTCGTCGTCGATGATGATACACGTCATGGTGGTTTGAGATTTGAGATTTGGGGGGAGCTAAAACCTTAGGATGATTTTGGAGAAATAGGTCTCGGTGTTGTCGCAGAGTCCCATCTGCCAGATGTAGCGTCCGGGGTAGAGCAGGTCGAGGCGCCGGCGGGTGTTCTCGATGCCGATGCCGCGTCCACTGCGGTCGGTGGCGGCCTTGGGATAGTTCGAGTTGCGGCACTCGAAGCTGAGCTGCTCGCCCTCCTGCTTCAGGCGGATGATGATATACGACGGGCGGTTCGAGCTGACGCCGTGCTTGAAGGCGTTCTCCACGATGGAGATGAACAGCAGCGGGGCGATTTCCAGCTGCTGGTTCTCTACTGAGAAGTCGGTGTTCACCACCGTGTTGCCGCCCACGCGCAGCTTCATCAGGCTGATGTAGTTGCGCATGAATTCCACCTCTCCGTGAAGGGGCACTGCGGGCTTGTTCGTCTCGTACATGGCATAGCGCAGCAGGTCGCTCAGCTGGGCGATGGCCTCCTGCGTGGCCTCGCCGTCGATGGCCGCCAGCGAGGAGATGTTGTTCAGCGTGTTGAACAGGAAGTGCGGGTTGATCTGGTTCTTCAGCCATGCCAGCTCGGCCTCGGCGTGCTTGGCCTTCTCCTCTTGCAGCTGCTCGCGGATAAGTCGCACACGGATGAAATGGCGGATGCCCAGTGCGGTGGCAATCATGGCGATGTTCAGCAGAAAGTAGATGAAGAAGCCGATGCTCATGCCCACCCAAGCGATGGGCGGCATGTCGGGGGCATAGTCGCCGATGAAGAGGATTCCCCAGTTGAGCGCGAGCATCACCACCAGGTTGACGGCGGCGAACCATCCGTAGCGTCGTCGCTGGAACAGCCAGCGGTCGAAGACGTAGAAGTTGAGGAAGTAGAGCAGCATGGGCGACTGCAGCATGCTGTAGGTCATCATGGCTGTGTTCTTGGCATACTCCCAGCTGCGTGTGACGAGCCACGACGTGAGCACGGGCAACAGCAGCACTGTTGCCCATACTCCCACATGGATGGCTAAGACTATCCAGTCTTTCCTGTTTGGCTTTTCCATATCAATTAGCCATGTTGCCGGCGCTCTGAATCATTTCGCCCTGCGACTTCTGCTCGATGTAGTCGTTCTCTATTCGGGTCTGGCGAGTCTGCTGCTGGAACTGCTGCTTCGTGTTGCCGAAGGTGTAGCTGATGGTGAAGCTGACGCTGTAGATGGGCACCCTGATGTCCATGTGGTTCACGAACGTGTTGCTGCGGCTCATGGTCTCCATCTTCAGGCATCCGCCGTTGCTCAGGCCCGTCAGGCCCTGCAGGCCCAACGTGAGCTTCTCGTTGAAGAAGGCCTTCGTCAGGTTGCCAATGAGCAGGTTGGCGCCGCTGCTCCACCCCTGCAGGGTGTAGGTCTTCGACTGGCTGACGACGTAGGCGCCGAGCTTCAGCTCCCAGGGCAGCGTCTGCTGCACGCCGGCCATCAGGTTGTACTGCCAGCCGTGGTTACGGGCGTCGATGGCGTCGGAGCGCAGGTCGACGTAGCTCACGCCTCCGTTCAGGAACAGACGGGTGTTCTTGTGTGCCAGCCAGTTCACGTAGCCGTTCAGGGCGGTCTGATGGCGGTGGCCCAGGTTGCCGTAGGTGGTGTTCAGCATGCCGTCCTTCTCGAAGCTGTACTGCTCGATGCCGTTGTCGCTGAAGTTGTGGCTCAGGTTCAGGTTGAACATCAGCTTCGGGCTGAAGGCGTTGAATACCATTGCCACGTTGTGGGTCTTCTCCACCTCAAGGTCGCTGTTGCCATAGGTGAGCGCCAGCGGGTTCGAGCGGTCCACGTAGGGATTGAGGTAGGTGATGCCGGGGCGCGAGATGCGCATGTTGTACGTCAGGCCCAGGTTCATGGTGGGCGCCAGCGTGTAGCTCAGGCTGGCCGACGGCACCAGGTTGCCATAGTCGGTCGAGAAGTCCTGACCCTGTCCCTGGCGGTACTCCACGTCCTGCCACGTGTGCTCATAGCGCACTCCGGCCTTAGCCCCCATGCTGCCCCATTTGCCTTCGTATTCGGCGTAGGCGGCTCCCACGCGGTTCTTGTGCTCATAGTCAGAGCTCAGCTCGGGCTGGTAGGCTCCGGCCAGGAAGTAGTCGGCGTCGCTGGTGGCCTGGCGCATCATCATCTTGGCGCCCAGGTTCAGCGTGTGGGCGGTGGTGCTGCCGCTGTCGGCGGAGCCCAGCGGCGTGGTGTAGTCGGCCTGGAAGGTGTGCTCGGTGGTCTTCTCATGGTTGTCCGAGAAACGGTCGGTGTTGTCGATGGGCAGGCCGGGCACGCTCTCAAAGTCGGTGTTTGTCTCGCTGTGGTTAGGGCTGTGGCTCAGCTGGTAGGTCAGGGCTACCCAGCTGGTGCGCTCGCGGTTGAAGAAGCGCTGGTAGTCCAGCGAGCCGCTGAAGCTGGTCTGTCGGTTCTTCATGTCCATGTCGCTGCCATAGCTGAACGAGGTGCCGTTTGTCGGCATGGACAGCGTGTTGCGCGTCCAGCCCGTGTTCTTCATCTGCATGCTGGTCATCTGTGCCGTCAGGCCGAGGCTGCTCACCGAGTCGAGGTCGTAGCCCAGCGAGAGGCTCCCCATGGTGAAGGGCAGGCGTGTCTTCGTGCGACTCTCGGTGAGCTGCACCATCGAGGGCTGCTCCATCTCCTGCGTCACCTTCGGCGTGCCGGGCTTCATCTGGCTGTACAGGGCATTGGCGCTGTAGCTCAGCTTGCCCTGCTGGCCGCTGAAGAAGGCTCCGCCGCCCCATCCCGTGGTGCCGGCCTGAGCTCGCAGACTGCCGTTGTAGCCGTTCATGCTGGCCTGTCCGGCTCCGCCGCCGAAAGCCTCTTTGTTAAGCACGATGTTCAGCACGCCCGTGGCACCCTCTGCGTCGTATTTCGCACCGGGATTCGTCACTACCTCGATGCTCTTCACGGCAGTGGCGGGCATGTTCTTGAAGATGACCGATGGGTTGCTCGAGAACATCATGTTCGGCTTGCCGTCAACGTAGACCTTGAAGGCCGACGAGCCGTTCACCGAGATGTTGTCCTGTCCGTCGACGCTCACCATGGGCACCTTGCGCAGCATGTCGAGCACGGTCGATGCCTTCGCGTCGTCGTCCTCGGCCACGTTGTAGCTCATCTTGTCCACCTCCATCTTCACCAGCGGCTTCTGGGCCACAATCTCCACGCCCTTCAGTGCCGTGGGGTTCTCCTTTATATATAATGTGTCGAGGTTGAGCGTGCCGCTGCCCGTCAGTTCGATGTCGCGGCGCAGGTCTTCCTTGCCCACGCTGCTGAATACGATGGTGTGCTTGCCCCGTCCGTTCACGGGCTGGCTGAAGCGCCCCTCGACGTCGGTGAGGAACTGCGCGGCGGCCTTCTCGCTGCCGGCTTTCATCACGCGCACGGTGGCGTAGGGCTCGCCCTCGCCCAGCGTCTGGTCTACGAGCACGCCCTTCACGGTGGTCTGGGCGCTCATGGCGGTTGCCGAGAGGCAAAGTGCCAAGGTAAGAATCGTCTGTTTCATGTCTTGCTATTTTTGTCGTTGTCTTGTTTTCTGGTGCAAAGGTAGGCATAAAAGTGCTATGCGCCAAACAGATTTCGACGAAACACAGCTTTTTTTCGACGAAAAACGGCACGCGGGTTTCCCCGGTGCCGTTTCCAATGACATTTTATTGCGAAGATAAACCCTATTATCCTTACAAGGGATAGTCCTCGAAGGCGTAGAGCACGGTGGAGAGGTAGCGCTCGCCGGTGTCGGGCAGCAGCACCACGATGCGCTTGCCCTGGTTCTCGGGTCGGCTGGCCACCTGGATGGCGGCAAAAAGGGCTGCTCCTGCCGAGATGCCCACGAGGAGGCCTTCCTGCTGGGCCACCTCGCGTCCGGTGCGGATGGCGTCGTCGTTATCCACGTCGAACACCTCGTCGATGAGGCTGCCGTCGTAGGTCTTGGGCACGAAGCCGGCCCCGATGCCCTGAATCTTGTGCGGGCCGCTCTGTCCTCCGTTCAGCACGGGGCTGCTCTTCGGCTCCACGGCCACTATCTTCACCCCGGGCTTCTGCTCCTTCAGGTAGCGGGCCACGCCGCTGACGGTGCCGCCAGTGCCCACGCCAGCCACGAAGATGTCCACCTCGCCGTCGGTCTGTGCCCAAATCTCGGGTCCCGTGGTGGCATAGTGCTTTGCCGGGTTGGCGGGGTTCTCGAACTGCTGCAGAATGACGCTGCCCGGAATCTGCTGGCGCAGCTCCTCGGCGGCGCGGATGGCGCCGGGCATGCCGTCCTTGCCGCTGGTCAGGCGCACCTCGGCACCATAGGCCTTCACCAGGTTTCGGCGCTCGATGCTCATCGTCTCGGGCATGGTGAGGATGAGGTGGTAGCCCTTCACGGCCGAGACCAGGGCCAGGCCCACGCCGGTGTTGCCGCTGGTGGGCTCGATGATGGTGGCGCCGGGCTGCAGGATGCCGCGCTGTTCGGCATCCTCGATCATGGCCAGGGCGATGCGGTCCTTCACGCTGCCGCCGGGGTTGAAGAACTCCACCTTGGCCGTGACGGGCGTGCTGAGGCCCTTGGCCTGGGAATACTTGCTGAGCTCAAGAAGAGGGGTGTTGCCGATGAGCTCGGTCAGCTGTTTAGCAATCTTTGCCATAAGTCTTTCTGTTTTTGAGGTTGTCAGTCTTCTTTCACGATGGGATAGAGTTCAATGAAGTCGCCCTGATGGTGCTGACCGTCATTGATGAGCTGGGCAAACTTCTGCCCCACGGTGTCGATGTCGTGGAATCCGGGCAGGGCCATGTTGCCGTTCAGGTCGGTGGTGGTGGGCCCTGGGTGAACCGCGAAGATTTCCACGGGCGTGTTGCTCTGCTGGAATTCCGTGGCCATGACGCCCGTCATCGCGTTCTGTGCAGCCTTGCTGGCCACGTAGGCCAGCGGATGCCAGTAGGGGCTGACCTCCGAGGGCACGGTGACGTTGGCGATGCGCCCCCTGTTACGGCTCAACAGTGGCAGCAGGGCCTTGGTGAGGGCGAAGGTGCCCACGAAGTTCACGTCGAGCGTCTGGCGGATGTCGCCCAGCTCCGTGTGCTGGCTGTCCACGCTCATGTCGCCGGGAATGCCGGCATTGTTGACCAGCAGCGACAGCTCGGGGAAGCGCTCGCCCACCTCCTTGGCGGCCTGTTTGATGCCTTCCAGGTCGGTCAGTTCGATGCTGACCCATCCAGCCACCCTGATGCCCTCGGCCCGCAGTTTGCTGGCGGCGTCAGTGGCCCGTTGCTCATCGCGTGCGCCGATGCCCACGTTCCAGCCACTGAGGCCGAGGTGCCGGGCTATTCCGAATCCGATGCCTTTGTTGGCACCCGTAATCAGTACAGTCTTTTGTGTTGGCATAGAAGTCGTAAGACGAAAGTGTTAGATGCGGTCGAGGGCCTGCGACAAGTCGTCGATGATGTCGTCGATGTGCTCGGTGCCGATGCTCAGGCGGACGGTCGAGGGCGTGATGTGCTGCTGCTCCAGCTCCTCGGGGCTCATCTGCGAGTGGGTGGTGGTGTAGGGGTGGATGACGAGGCTCTTCACGTCGGCCACGTTGGCCAGCAGCGAGAACACTTCCAGCGCGTCGATGAACTTCCAGGCCTCCTGCTCGCCGCCCTTGATTTCGAAGGTGAAGATGCTGCCGCCACCCTGTGGGAAGTACTTCTGGTAGAGGGCGTGGTCGGGGTGCGAGGGCAGCGAGGGATGGTTCACCTTGGCCACCTTCGGGTGCTTGGCCAGGAACTGCACCACCTTCAGCGCGTTCTCCACGTGGCGCTCCACGCGCAGCGAGAGCGTCTCAACACCCTGTAGCAGAATCCAGGCGTTGAAGGGCGAGATGGCAGCGCCGGTGTCGCGCAGGATGACGGCACGGATGCGGGTGACGAAGGCAGCGGCACCGGCCACGTCGGCAAAGACGGCTCCGTGGTACGAGGGGTCGGGCTTGGCCAGCGTGGGGAACTTGTCGGGCTGGGCCTTCCAGTCGAACTTACCGCCGTCGACGATGACGCCGCCGAGGCTCGAGCCGTGACCGCCGAGGAACTTCGTGGCCGAGTGGACCACCACGTCGGCACCATGCTCCAGCGGGCGGATGAGGTAGGGTGTGCCGAAGGTGTTGTCGACGATGAAGGGGATGCCATGGCGGTGGGCCACCTCGGCCACGCCCTCCAGGTTGGTCACGTCGCTGTTAGGGTTGCCGAAGGTCTCGGCGTAGACCACCTTCGTGTTCGGCTGGATGGCGGCTTCGAGGGCCTGCAGGTCGTTCACGTTGACGATGGTGTTCGTGATGCCGCGCTCGGCCAGCGTGTGGGTGATGAGGTTGAACGAGCCGCCGTAGAGGTTGTCGGCCGCCACGATGTGGTCGCCGGCCCGCACGATGTTCTGCAGGGCATAGGTCACGGCAGCGGCACCGCTGGCCACGGCCAGGCCGGCCACGCCACCCTCGAGGGCAGCCACGCGATCTTCGAACACCCCCTGCGTAGAGTTGGTCAGGCGGCCATAGATGTTGCCCGGGTCGCGCAGGCCGAAGCGGTCGGCGGCGTGCTGCGAGTTGCGGAACACATACGATGTGGTCTGATAGATGGGCACTGCACGGGCGTCGGTGGCGGGGTCGGCCTGCTCCTGGCCTACGTGCAGCTGCAGCGTCTCAAAACGATAGTTTTTCTTACTCATAGTTCTTTTCCTTTCTTTTGTTTTTTATTGATGATTAATTGTTTTCGACGGTGCAAAGGTACGAACTTTGGAATAGCTGGCCAAATTTTTCGCCGAATACAGAAAACAATTCTAAATTCCGTCCGCATAATGAAAAATTCTTCTTCTATAGCTCTCGCCAGCCCTGCCTTGAAGATTATTATTCTGCCGAGGCTCCTTTTTCCCCTTTTCTCAAAAGGTTTTGGCCATGCCTCAGCGCACCAATGTGCCCTCGCCCGACCGTCTTGCCTCTCTATGACGCAACAGCGTTGCGTTCCCCTGCTCCCCACTCTCAAAAGCTGAAAAATTGTTAAAACCGAAGACCCTCAAAAACCGTTAAAGGCCCTCAAAACTCGAGAATTTTCCACGAAAAAACTTTTTGGTCGAAAAAACGCGAATTTTGAGAGGGTTTATCAAAATGTTGGTTTTCAGGCGTTTAGCCTAAAATTAGCTCAAATAGCCCATGGCTGGCTCAAAAAAGTCAACGCCGCAGAAAAATTTGGCGTTGACTTTTTCATCTGCGGTGGCCTTACAGAAACGGAAAACGACCCGAAAATCGCTCAAAATTTCGCAAAAAACCGCTAAAATCCTGCACAAAACCAGTGCTGTTGTGCAAAAACGACCTAAACAAGCGCTTCCTCTTCACGGCTCAACCCTGCACAAACGGCCGAAAGTGTGCATTTTCCCGTTCTAGAATGAAATTTTTTTTGTAAAAAATCAAGAATTTTTATTTTACATCCTTTTACACTTTTCTGCCTCGCATAAACAGAAATTAACCTTTTGCGTGACTCGGCTTCGCAGTGCCGTTTCTTTCGCCAATGTGTTGTAATTATTTTACGAAAAACTTTGCCGTTTTTGGAAAAATGATTACTTTTGCATTGAAATTGTCTTCAATGTATCACTAACTAATATTTAACGTTATGAAGAAATTCTACCTTTTCGTACTGATGGCCCTCATGACTGCCACCGCATTTGCGCAGCCAAAGAAGGGCGTAGTGAACCGTGCTGACCTCAGCGCCACCTCGTCGAGGTTCCAGCTTGCCCCTGGCAAGGCCGTGGCCAAGACACCGTCGGAGACCGACATCATCACCGAGCAGCCTGCCGGCACCGTGAAGCGCTATCTGCGCACGGGCAGGGCCATGATGGGCTCGTGGGGCGAGGTCTACGAGTACGAGCAGAACGGCTCGGTGTCGAAGGTCGTCTTTGGCGACGACGGCGAGAGCGTCTACTTCTACATGCCCCTCTCGTCGGTCACCTATCCTGCCTGGGTGAAGGGCACGCTCAGCACCGACGGCACCACCATCAGCATTCCCGCAGGACAGCAGATTGTCTACGGCATCACCGAGCCCGACCCCGACGAGGGCTATGAGGGTGGCGAAGTCTATGCCTTCCGCCTGCACCTCATGGAGCTTAAGGACGGCGGCAACGGCACCTTCACCTACGTCATTGCCGAGGGCGACCCTGACATCGTGTGGACCGTCGACCAGGCCACGGGCGAGCTGCGCCTGACTTGCACCGACGTGGATGCCTACAACATCATGGGCATTGTCTACGATACGCCCGAATCGCCTGAGGACGACGGCCAGTGGAACGGCTATGCTGACTACAACACCGTCTACGTGCCCTTCAACGACGAGCCTACCGTGATGCCCGAGGGCCTGCAGACCGAGCAATACTCCATGCTCTATGAGCAGAGCGAATCGTGGAGCGGAACGAAGGTGCTGGGCAAGCTGGTCGACGTGGCCTTCCAGGGCAACGACGTCTACGTGACCCACTTCTCGGCCGACTACCCCGAGACATGCATCAAGGGCACCATCGAGGGCGACAAGGTGGTGTTCCCCCGCCAGCTGATGCTCGTCAACGAATACAACGACGCTGTCTACTTCGGCACCTACACCTCCACGCGTGTCGATTTCGACTGGGGCGACTTCTACTACGAGCACGAACTGAGCTACGATGACGTGGTCTTCAGCTACGATGCCGAGACTCGCTCCTTCTCCACCGACATGAATTTCGACGTCAACGCCTCGGCCATCGTTTTCTCGGGTCAGGAGATGTTTGAAAAGCCCCAGTTCAAGCCCTTCAACGATGTGCCCGCCAGACCGGCTGACCCCGAAATCACCACGTTCGACGGCTATGAGGGCGACAACGGATACATCTGCTATGCCTACTTCACCATTCCGACCAGCGACGTCGACGGCAACTTCATCAACCCCAACAAGCTCTATTTCCGCTTCTACACCTCGGAGAACGAGCTCTACCACTTCCAGCGCGACAACTACGTGCGCCACGAGGAAACCGACGGCTGGGACTTTGAGCCGACGTGGGAAGACGGCATGACCGAGATTCCCTACTACTACAAGGACGAGGCCAGCGACATCAGCGCCGAGAACGCCTACTTCCGCTATGGCGAGCTGAACCGCCTGGGCCTGCAGAGCATCTATCGCGGTGGCGGCGAGGAGCACTGCTCGAACATCTACTTCTACGGCGAGGGCATCGTCACCGCCATCGTGACGCCGGGCAATGAGAAGACGGCCTGCGGCAAGGACGTCTACGACCTGCAGGGCCGCCGCGTGAGCAGCGTCTCGAAGGGCATCTACGTGCAGTCGGTGAAGCATGCCGACGGCACCGTCAGCAATCGCAAAGTCGTCCTGAAATAATCACACATCTTTTTATATATGATGAAGCTTCATAATGCTTTGTGGCTTCTGATGACCGCCTTGATGCTTGCACCCGCAAGCGTCAAGGCGGCTACGGAAGTCGGCGACGATGAAATCGTCTACACCTACGGCGATGGCAACATGGTCTACGGAACGGGGAAGGTGGAGGTCTACGAAGTGGCCCTAAGGCTGACCGACCCCGACCTGGTGGGCGCCTCGGTCGTGGGGCTGCGCATTCCCATGCGGGGCAGCAGTGGCATCTCTGGGATGCGCGGATGGCTGACGAAGGAACTGAAGCTGGGCACCGTCAACGGACGGCGCGTCACCGTGCCCGACGTGGCCGAGGTGAGCGTGGAGCCGCTGGCGGGCTACGTCAGCGTGCAGTTCGACGAGCCTTGCGAGATTCCTGCCGAGGGGCTCTATGCCGGCTACTCGTTCTTTGTCGACGAGGCCAGCGACGCACAGTTCACCACTGAGCCCATCGTGGTGGCCAACGGACAGGACGACGAGGGGTTCTACATCCACACATCAAGCTCGTTTCGCGTGTGGACGAACTTCGGCAAGAACTACAACTACGATGGCTCCTTAGCCATGCAGGTCATCCTGACGGGCGGAGCGCTGAAGGCCAACGACGCCAGGGTGCTCTCGGCCAAGAATGTCTACACCACGCCAGGACAGCAGCCTCTGATGGAACTTAGCGTGGCCAACCGCGGCACCCGTGGCATCAAGTCGGTGCAGATAGACTACGAGGTGGCAGGCATCCAAGGCTCTGCCAGTGTGGCTCTGCCCGTGCCCGTGGAGCCGGTCTACGACAAGGAGACCGTGGTGGCAGTGCCCCTGCAGGCCATCGACGAGCTGGGACGCTTCCCCCTCAGCTACCGCGTGACGGGCGTCAACGGCCAGCCCAATGAGGCCGCAGGACAGATGGAGGGACAGACCACCGTGGGCGTGTTTGCACAGCTGCCGCGCCACCGGGCCGTCATCGAGGAGTACACGGGCCTGTGGTGTGCCTTCTGCCCTCGCGGTGCCGTCGGACTGGAGGAGATGAAGCGCCTCTACCCCGACGACTTCATCGGCATTTCCTATCACTCGGGCTCGCCATCGGTTGACTATACCTCGTATGACTACGAGCCGATGGCCTTCACTACTGACTTCTCCAATCCCGTAGCCTCTTACCCCACGTCGTGGCTCGACCGCAGCTACCAGACCGACCCGTTCTGCGGCGTCGGACTCTACAAGACGTTTGGCATCGACTGGCTCTGGCGCGAGCGCTGCAAGGAGTTCGCACCGGCATGGATTGAGGTGGCCTCGCAGCTGAACGACGACCAGACGGCCATCGACGTCACGTCGACCGTCACATTCGTCGTCGACACCATCGGACATCCCTACCAGCTGGCTTACGTGCTGGTGGCCGACAGCCTCTACAACCCGTCGTGGCAGCAGAACAACGCCTATACGGCCGATAAGGGCTGGCCGGAGTCGATGGACTTCTATGTGAATAGTCCGCAGAATGTCGTGGTGGTGCACCGCGACGTGGCCATCGCACGCAGCAGCCGCGACGGTCTGGAGGGCAGTCTGCCGGAGCAGATAGAGGCTTTCCAGCCTATCGCCCACTCTTTCCGTTTCAACCTCAGCGAGGTGGTGAACATCGCAGGAGAGCCGCTGGTGCAGGACGTGCAGCGTCTGCACGTGGTGGCGCTGCTCATCGACAGCAGCACCGGGGCCATCGTCAATGCCAATCAGGCACCTCTCGGCATGGCATCGGCCATAGATCACCACCGCTTGGCCGGTTCGTCGGTCAGCGATGCTCCTGCCTACGACCTGCTGGGTCGCCGCGTGGCAGCGACATCGCCGATGCACCAACTGCTCAAGAGAAAAATGCTGCGGAAATGACCGTGAATAGGGGAGGGAACGTATCGTAGGACAAACCATTCTTACGAATACGGAATCCGCTGACAAAGGGCGATAAAGAAAGAGCCAGCCGACTGGAATCGGCTGGCTCTTTTGTAATTCGCTTGTGCTGAATGTTACTTCACCACAACCTTGACGGTGCGGACGCTGCCGTCGCTCATCAGCTGCTTCACGATGTTCACACCGCGCTGTGCCTTCTCAATCTGACGACCGTTCATGTCGTAGATGGCGATGGCGCGGATCTTCTCGGGCGTTGCCACGGTGACGTCGATGCCGGAGAGCACGTCGTCGTAAGCCTTACCGTAGTCGAAGCCTGCTGCCGTGGCGGTCATCACCACGCGAACCTCGTTAAAGAAGGTGTGCGACGAGCTGCCACCGTTGGCACCCAGCGTGAGCACGCCGTCGGCCACGAGGACCTCCTCGATGGTGGTGTTCAGAGCGGGATAGCTCTGGCCGATGCCGGGAACGTCGCAGATGCCAGCGAACTGCTCCTCCTCGCCCTCAGCGGCCTCGGGAGTCTCAGAAGTCTTGGCGAAGACGAAGCTGCCAACCATGTTGTTCTCGTCCTCATTCATGCGCTCACCGAAGGCCATGCGCAGCGTGTAGACGCCGGCGGGCAGGTCGGTGATGGTCTGCTGTACGCGGTAGCTGCTGCCCCAGGTCTGGAACATACAGTCAGAAGGAATCATGGCGTTGCCATTGCTGGGATCGCTCCAGCCAGTGGAGATGCCAGGACGGCTGAAGCCCTCGGGAGTCACCCAGCCGGGGATGTTCTCCTCGTTGAAGTCCATGCTGCTGCCGTTGGTGCGGTAGATGTTGGGGTTCTTCACGAAGACGGTCATGTCACGCTCGGGAAGGACAACCTCCTGCGTGGTGGGATCCTCATAGGGTGCGAAGACATCCTCGCCGTTCTTGATCTTGCCATAGAGAGCCAGCTTGGTGTGGTTCTTCAGAGACTCGGCCACAGCGTCGTCGTCGCCCAGCACGTTGCTGGCCTTCACGATGACGGGATCGTCGTCAGCCACACCGAGAGCCTTCAGGGCGTCGATACCCAGGCGGATGCGCTCGTTGAGCACAGCGTAACCAGTGGCGTTGCACTTCGATGCACCAGTGGTGAACATGCCGTTGGCCAGATTGATGGCGCTGTTGAGCTCGGCAATGGCTGCGTTCAGCTCAGCGTCTTCCTTCAGCACCTTGTCGGCATACTTCTCAGCAGCGGCCTTCAGGTCGGCGTAGATAGAGGTGGCAGCGAACTTGGTCTCAGCGAACTGCTCAACCTTCTCCTGAGCCTGTCCAGGCAGCGGGTCGTAGGTGTCGCAGAGCTTGTGGTGCTCGTTCATGGCGTCAGCAACGGCATTCAGCTCGTCGGTAGCAGCCTTGCACTTCGTGGGCGAGGTGAAGGTGGCGTTCTCGTAAGCCTTGATGGTAGCGTCGAGCGTGCTGTAAGCAGTACCCTCGTAGCGAGCGTCGGCATTGGCAGTGCGCACCTCGATAGCCTTCTCCAGGGCGGCCTTCAGAGCCAGCAGCTCAGCCACACCAGCGGTGCTGGGGATGTACTCCAGCTTCACGTTACCCAGGGCAACAGCGTCGCCATAGCCATTGGCATTGCCATCCATGCCGAGGGGGAGGAACTTCAGGATGTAGTCGCCTTCAACGGGGATAGCGACGTTGAGCTTGTAGTGAGTGCAGTTGGTAGTGGTCTTGTAGTCGGGAACAACTTCCTGAGTGGCCTCGGCGATGACGATGCCCTCCTTGCTGACCACCTGGACCATCATCTGACGGCGAGTGCCGGCCTGATCCCACGTAGCAGCGTCGCAAGTGAGCACGTAGTTGCGGGCGGTTAGGTGGAGAGGATACTCCTCGAGCGTGCCGTACCAGACGTGTCCGGGCTCAACCTCGGCGCTGATGCCGCGCGAGCACATGTACATAATGGCGGGAGTGAAGCCCTGGCCAGAGTTGGCACCGTTGACGATGACGCGGCAACCGCTGCCGTAGGTGCCGTCGGTGCGCTCCTCAGCGTCGCTGTTCACCACCCAACCGGCGGGAACGTAGTTGTTCTGGCCGTCGGCACCGAAGTTGTCGGCCAGCAGGGTCTCCTGCTTGTCGTCGCTGTCGAGGTTCACAGGACCGAAGCTCAGGGCGAGCTCATAGTCGTTGAAGAGGCCGAGCCAGTCTTCCTCGGGCCATACGTTGTTCACATAGAGGGTGTGAACGCCAGCAGCGATGTTGCCGCTACCGGTGCGGGTGAAGGTGAACTCCTTCGAGAAACCGTCGGCGGGGCTCACGGTGAGAGCCTCCTTGTCGAGCTTGGCAGAAATCTTAGAAGCGTTGGCAGGGTTGTCAAAGACAACGTGGAACTCCTTCAGGTCGAACGGCAGGTTGAACGAGCCATCCTCAGGATCGGCGCTCACCAGCTCGGGAGCATCGGCCTTGTAGGAGAAGTTGTTGCCAAGGCCATTCTCGTAGTCGCAAGCGATGTTGACGAACGAGGGAACGTCCTGACCGGCCCAGCGGCCATCAGTGAACGTCAGGTGGTAGGCAGGATCGGTGGGGTTGGTGAAGCTCACGAGCACCTTGTCGGTCTCTTCGTCTTCACTGAACTGCTCCTGGAAGATGTAGAGGCGGCCGTCGGGCTTGGCTTCAACGGAAAGGATGTCGCTGGGCTCGCCGTTGATGGTTACGGCAACGCAGTCGTTGGGATAGATGACGCGCTTCTTGCTGCCAATGAGCTGCTTGATGTTGCTGTTGCCGCCAAAGTCGATGGCAACGACGTCAGCCTCGAAGGTAGCCTTGATCTGAGCCAGCGGGCTCTTCTCCTTGTAGATTTCAAAGACGATGTTGTCGAAGTAGTAGTTGTTGGCCTCGGCCAGCTCGTTCAGGTTGAAAGCCACGGAGAGGAACTTCTTCTCGGCGGTAGACTGGGCCGAGGTCACGGTGCCCTCGGTGCTGAAGGTCTGCCAGTCGGAGGTGAAGTTCAGGTTGCCGAACATCTCGTAGTGGATGTAGTCACCGGGCTCCTGGTGGGCCTGCGTGCTAACGGTGGCATCCTTGTCGGCGCGGTAGTTGAAGGATACGCGGTACTTGGCATCGGGCTCAACGGGCTCGCTGAAGCGGAACCAGAACTGCGAGTCCCAGGCGTTGGCATACTTCTCGCCAGCCCTCACGACGACAGCACGGCTGCCATCGACGCCTACGCCGTCCTCAATCGTGGAGTTCAGCACGTCGGTGGAGGGAGCTTCCTTCGAGAAGAAACTGCTCACGTCGTCGCCTTCCATGTCGCTGTTGTTAATCAGGTTTACCCAGCCAGAGACGGGCTTCACGGTGCCTTCCAGCTCAATCTTCTGGATGGTGCCGCTGGGGCTTCCCCAACCGGTCTTGATGGCGTTCAGGTGGACGAAGGGCAGGTCGCTCACGTCGAGGCTGGCCTTGCCGTCGGCATCGAGGGTCACGTTGCGCTCAACGGTGGTGCCACCATGAGCATCGCCGCCCTCAACGGGCTCGGGGCGGTTCATGAGGATGCGCAGCTGCACGCCGGCAGTGCCTTCGAAGAACATCGTCTTCGTGCCTGTCAGGTCGGCATACCACAGGTAGTAGACGTTGGTGTGTCCATAGACGAGGGCGCCGGCACCCAGCTGTTCGAAGATAGCATAGGCACAGCTCAGCTCGCCGTCCTCAGCCACTGCGGTCTCGTCGGTTGGAACAGCGTCAGCGTTGGGGCTGCTCCACGACTTGAACATCTCAGCTTCCAGCTCAACGAGGTTTTGGGCCATCGCACTGGTTCCGCCCAGCAGCAGTACTGCCAAGGCGATAAGCATTTGGTAAGTTTTTCGCATGTTGTTGATATTTGTTAGTTAATAATAAAAAGAATTTTCTAATCGGATGCAAAGATAAAGCCCTTTGCTGAAAAGGACTTTATCTTTTGTTTCGTTTATTTTTCAATTTGTGCAGTCTTAACGGACGATAGTTTTCTTTCCGTTCACAATGTACAGGCCCTTCGAGGGCTGAGCCACACGGCGACCCTGCAGGTCGAAGACGACATCGGCGTCGTTCTGCTGGCTGACAGCCTCGATGCCATCGGTCACGCCCTTCTTCAGCAGCAGGTACCAGACGGTGCCCTTGTTGCTGTTGTCCCAAGGCAGGCAGAGGCAGTTCAGCTGGGCCTTTTCGTACTGGGTCAGGTCTACGGTGCAAAGACCGTCCTCGCCCGTCTGGACATCGAGGAACACATACTTGCCTGTATCGGCCTCGGCATAGTCGCCAGCGTTCTGCTGTGCATCAACCTCGTGGTTCATATAGAGCACCAGCTTCAGGCCGGGAGTGGCCACGATGGTCAGCGAGTTGTAGCCAGTGAGGTCGGCCACGACATCCTTGCTGCGTGCACCAAGCACCACTTCGCCATTGCCCAGCTTCACGCCCAGACGGGGATTCAGCTCGGGGAATTCGTCGGTGAAATCGAGATAGCCAGCAGGCTTCTCAGGCTGCTCTTCCTCTACAATGCCGGGAATATCCACCGACTCGTTCTCGGGATAGGTTTCCAGATAGACGCTGTTGATGATGGCTTCTCCGGGAGCGGTGACATTGTCGCCCGAGAGGCAGATTTCGTCGCATGCCAGCAGGTATTCGTTGTAGTCGTTGGGAGCGATGGCCTCCAGCTCGTCCTTCAGGATGAACTCGTTCACGCCTTCATGGGCATAGAGCGTCAGGTTCGAACCGCCCTTGTAGAAGAGAACGCGGAACTGCGTGCCAGTGACCATCTGGCAGTCGACAACCAGTTTCTTGTACATCGAGATGTCGCCTTTGGGCAGGCCGATGTTGCGCAGCTGGTTGTAATACGTGGTGCTCCAGGTGAAGGTGTTCGTGGCAGCGTCCCAGGTGGTGTTGGTGTTCGACACCTGGTCAAACGTGGCATACACCTTCTCGCCCTCGTCGTTGTAGGTCTCCAAGTAGACGTCGTTGATGATGGCCTCGCCGGGAGCCGTGGCATTGTCGCCCGAGAGGCATATCTCGTCGCACGCCAGCAGGTACTCGTTGTAGTCGTTGGGTGCGATGGCCTCCAGCTCGTCCTTGAGGATGAACTCGTTCACGCCGTCATGGGCATAGAGCGTCAGGTTCGAGCCGCCCTTGTAGAAGAGGACGCGGAACTGCGTGCCGGTGACCATCTGGCAGTCGACGACCAGCTTCTTGTATTTCGTGATGTCGCCGCTGGGCAGGCCGATGTTGCGCAGCTGGTTGTAATACGTGGTGCTCCAGGTGAAGGTGCGCGTTTCAGCGTTCCAGGTGGTGTTTGTGTTCGTCACATTAGTAAATGTGGCGTGCGCTTGTTCGGTCTTTGCGTTGGCACTTGTCAGCCCAAGAAGGCAGAGGGCTGCAATGCAGAACAGTTTAGTAAAATACTTCATGTTGTAAGTTTTTTTAAGTTAATAATGTTAGATGTATTAAATTCTGGTGCAAAGGTACGACAAAAGAAACAAGCAGGTTTCCCTGCTTGTTTCAAAGAGTTTCAGATTTTCCACATCTGTTATTTTTCTGCGTATTCTGAGGGTGCTACGCCGAAATGCTTGCGGAAGATGGTGGAGAAGTGGGCCAGGTTGGAGAAGCCCACGGTGTAGGCCACCTGAGTGACGTTGATCTTCTGTTCCTTCAGCAGACGTGCAGCCTGCTCCAGCCGGATGTTGCGGATGAACTCGCTGGTCGAGAGTCCCGTCATGTCCTTCATCTTGCGGTGGAGCTGCGTGCGGCTGATGCCCACCTCCTTGCAGAGCATCTCCACGTTGAAGTCGCTGTCGGAGAGGTTCTTGTTCACCACCTTCATGATGCGCTCCATGAGCTGCTCGTCGTTGCCCTTCACCTCGGGCTGTTCCAGCTTGTCGGCCTGCTGCTGGGCGCCAGAGAACTTGCCCTTCAGGTGCTGTCGGCCGTGGATGAGGTTCTGAATGGTGAGGTGCAGCTCCTTCATGTCGAAGGGCTTGGCCAGGAAGGCGTCGGCACCGCGCTCCAGGCCCTCCAGGCGGTTGCCCACGTCGGCCATCGAGGTGAGCATGATGACGGGCAGGTGGCTCAGGTTCAGGTTGGTCTTGATCATGCGGAGCATGGTGAAGCCGTCCATCTCGGGCATCATCACGTCGGAGATAATCAGGTCGTAGTCGTTCTGCAGCAGTTCCTTCAGGGCTTCCTTGCCGTTGGAGCAGATGCCGAACTTGTAGTAGTGCCCCAGCTCGTTGGAGATGTACTGTGCTATCTCCAGGTCGTCGTCGACGATGAGCACGCGATGGCGGGTGGAGCCGCTCGTCGTGCCGGTGCTGGTGGCAGCGGCGGCAACGGGTTCTTCCTCGGTTTCCATCTCCTCGGGCTTCAGGTGGGCGGTGCCCAGCGGCAGCGTGACGGTGAATAGCGAGCCTTGCCGGTCGGTGCGGTTCTGTGCCTCGATGGTGCCGTGGTGCATGTCGACAATCATCTTGCAGAGGTTCAGGCCGATGCCCGTCCCGTCGATGTGCATGCGGCGCGAGTTGCTGCCCTGGTAGAAGCGCTCGAAGATGTGCTTCAGGTTGTCGCTGTCGATGCCGATGCCGCTGTCGGCCACTTGCAGCACGAAGCTCTGGTCGTCGTCGCTCTTCGCCACCGTCAGCGTCACCTCGCCGCCGTTGTAGGTGTATTTGAAGGCGTTGGAGAGCAGGTTGGTGATGACCTTGTCGAACTGCGTGCGGTCTACCCACACGTCGAGCTGCTTCAGGTTGTCGTGGCGGAATTCGAAGTTGATGTTGCGCTCGCGGGCGTTGAACTCGAACATCTTGCAGATGCCCTGCGTGAAGCTGACGATGTCGGTCTGCTGGCAGTGCAGGTGCATCTGCTGCTTGTCAATCTTGCGCACGTCGAGAATCTGGTTCACCAGGTCGAGGATGCGCTTCGAGTTGTGCTCGATGGTGTCAACGGCGGGGTTGCGCTCCAGCTTCTTCAGTGCCGAGAGGATGATGGTGAGCGGCGAGCGGATGTCGTGGGTGGCGTTGATGAGGAACTTCATCTTCTCCTCGTAGAGGCGTTCGCCGGCCCTGCGGCGGTAGGTGCGCTGCAGGTAGTAGAGCAGGCCTGCCACTATGAGGAAGTAGATGATGTAGGCCAGCGTGCTGCGGTACCAGGGTGCGCGGATGGTGACCTTCACCGTCTTCACGGGCGAGTAGGCGCTGCCCTGCTTGGCCCTCACCTCGATGTTGTAGGTGCCGGGCTGCAGGTGGCCCAGCGTGAAGTCGTTCTTCCCTGGGGGATTGTTGGTCCATGCGTCGCCGTTGACGCGGTATTCCAGGATGATGTCCTGCGGGTTCTCGAAGTTGAACTGCGAGAAGGCCAGCGTGATGGTGTGGTCGAGATAGCTCAGCGTGAAGTGTTCGCTCTCCACGATGGGCTTGCTGGTGATTTCCACGCCGTTGATGACGGTGCCGGCGCTGACGTACTGGTCGCTGACGCGGAAGGCGGTCAGCTGCAGCGGGTCGGGCATGTTCTGCTCGGTCTTCAGGTTCGTGGGCGAGAAAACGGTGAGTCCCTCGTTCTGCCCGAAGTAGATGATGTCGTCGTCGGTGTGCATGCCCACGCTGTAGATGTATTCCTTCTGCGTGAGTCCGTTGCCGTTGATATAGCCTGTAAGGGCCTGTTCTTTCATGGAGTAGCACCAGATGCCGTTGGAGGTGGAGCACCAGATGTCGCCGTCGTTCGACTGAACGATGTAGCACACCACCTTGTTGGCCAGTTCCTCGGTGCCGGGGAAGCGCTCGGCCTGCCCCTTCTGGCGGTCGTAGAGGTAGAGGCCCTCCTCGGTGCCGATGGCGATGCAGCCGGCGAGTTTGCGGCCGTCGGCGAGCTGTCCGCTGCGCAGCTCGCACACGTCGAAGCATATAATGCCCTGCAGCTGCGACTCCCATCCCTGAGTGACGAAGCTCTCGCTCTTCGGGTCGAAGCAGGCGATGCCCCAGGAGGTGGCCAGCCAGAGCAGTCCCTGGCGGTCGGTGCTCATGCCCATCACCCAGTTGTTGCTCAGGTGGCCGCGCAGGCTGTCGCGCTCGCTGCTGTTATAGTTGCGCAGGCTGCCCGTCTCGGGGTTGTAGACGCAGAAGCCGCGGGCAAAGGTGCTGATATAGATGTTGCCGCTGACGTCGCTGGTCATGTCGTTGAACTTGTCGCAGTTGAACGTCACTTTCTGCTCGGAATGCCCCGTCAGCGGGTTGTAGCTGAACAGGCCGTCGTCGGTGCCTATCCAGTAGCGCTGCTGGCGGTCGCGGAAGATGAACTCGGCGGCCTCGGGCGACTGCGGATGGGCCACGATGTGCCCCTGGCGGTCGAAGCCGTAGACGCCCACGCCCTGTACGGTGCACCAGACGATGCCGTTGTCGCCCTCGCAGACCGACGACACGGTGCTGCTCAGGCGGATGCCCTGGTCGCTGAAGTTCCAGCTGTTGAACGGTGCGGGGCGCTGCGACACCATGAGCAGGCCCTTTTGCTGGCAGCCTATCCACACGAAGCCCCGGCGGTCGCTCATCATGGTGGTCACCTTCGCCGTGCTCACGTCGAAGTTCTGGGTGCTGATGGTCACGGGCTCTAAGCGCAGGGGGTGACGGGCGGGCAGCTTGTAGAGGCCGTTTCCGCGCGTACCTATTATTAAGTCTCCCTTCTCGTTGCTGCACGTCTCGGTGAAGATGATGTCCTTGCCGGCCACGACGCTGACGTCGATGCCCTCGGTGGTCATCCGTCCGTCGCGGTAGGCCATCAGTCCATGCTGGCAGACGATGATGAGCTCGCCCTCTATTTCGACGATGCTGCGCGGATTGCCCATGCTCATGGCGAATTCTTTCGTCTTGCCGTCGCTGGTGCAGTGCCAGAGCTTGTCCTCGAAGCTGGCGCACCACAGCTGGCCCTTGCTGTCTTCGTAGAGCTGCGACACATAGTTGCTCGGCAACTTCAGCTCCTTCTGCACCAACTCACCATCAGACTTCAGCTCGAAGCAGCCATAGCCGCCAGTAGACACGAGTAGTGTGCCGTCGGAGCGTTCCAGCATCTTGTTCACGCGCGGGCGAATGCCACCGGGAAACTGATAGTGCCTGAACGTGCCCGTGGCCGGCTCGTAGAGGTCGAGTCCGCGGGTGGTGCCCACCCACGTGCGCCCCTTGCTGTCGCAGAGCAGGCTGACGATGGTGTTGTTCTGCAGACTGGTGCTGTCGGCCTCGTCGTGCAGGAAGGTGAAGAACGTGTATCCGTCGAAGATGTTGAGGCCGTAGTCGGTGCCCGTCCAGATGGAACCCTGCTGGTCCTGGCTGAGGCACGAGATGAGGCCGCTGGAAAAACGGTCGGAAGGAATGAAAAGTCCACGCTGTGCGCCCCATGTGCTCTCAACGGCGGCACATGCAACGAATAGAAAAGCGGTTAGATGTTTCAGTAAGTTTCGTAAAGCCATGGTTAAGGTAAAACGTCACGTTTTTGTTATTATTGTGTTGCAAAGGTAGTTTTTTTCGTGTTCATGCGGTTTTTCTTTTGTTTTTTTCGCTTTTCTTTTTGTTCCAACGAACGGATTGTTGCCTCTTTTGTTCTTTTTCGCCATGATTATCCGATTCTTTTGGTGATGAAAAGTAAGTGGTAGATGAAAGGCTACGGGTAGGCGACCAAAGGTCGGGAATGCTGCTACGCATGAGCTACAGCAGGTAACAGACCGTTTCAAGTGGACTCAAATTTCGTTTACACAAACAAAAAGTTGTGTTCATCTACTCATCTCTGAATAAATAGAACTTTTTCCCTAACGAAAGCCGTTAAAGAAACCGAATAAATGTAAAGCCCTTATAAAAACAATGTTCAAAATTACCACTAAGAAAAGTTTGGCCTGAGGACTGATTCTGGCTCGAAAATCGGCCTTTTCCGACCCGCTGAGAGCTGTTTCGCCGTGCTGGCGAGGTGATAAGTAGGCCAGTTTTTGCACATCAGTACCCATTCTGTGCAAATTTTTGGCGATTTTTTGCCCTTTTTTTTGCCTCGACATCCTCTTCTGTAAGCTCGCCAAATTTTCAAAAGTCAACGCCTTTTGAAAATTTGGCGTTGACTTTTGAAATCGAAAAGTCGCCAAATTTTGCCAAAATTGGCACAAGTATTTAATTTTCAGCTTTTTAGCGAAAGTCCTCAAAATTCGCTTTTTTTCAGCCAAAAACTTTCTCGCGCAAAAATCTTGAAAATTTGAAGGGGTTCGGATGTTCATTTTCGGAACTGCGTTAACAAAAAATCAGAAAAAGCAGATTCGGTGCAACTATTTATCGATTCCATTGGGCAAGGCTGAAAAAATGGCCACGGTTTTACACGGTACAAACACATACCATCTGCTTTGTATTTGTTTTGAAAATAGTTTATATCAACACAGAGACACAAAGACACAGAGAATAAAGAAAAGCTCTGTACCTCTGTGTCTCTGTGTTTCAAATCATCATATAAGATAACTATGAGTAGTTAGTTACTTAATAAGTAGGTACAAATCATTACCGATCCCCGCTCACGTTGGGTTATTGTGGCGACATAAAAAAGGCGGCCCCGATATTCTCATACAGGTGGCCGCCAACGATTAGTTTTACCATAACTAACGATAACTAACTACTAACTAATAACTTTCTTTTGATTGAGCTTATGAAGAACATCGCTGTTGTTCAATGTGTCCTAATGACAGTGCAAAATTACTCAATTTTCTGTTATCAGCCTATTATAGTCGTTTCGCTTTTTTTCATTTTTGTTCAAGATGCCTTTTTGTTTACGAAGAAGTCCTTTTTGATGAACATTTTTACGGTAGAGGCAGGAACCAGTTCTTCTGGTCCATCAGCAAGGCGCGCAGCTGTTCGTTGGTCTCTCCGCTGCGCCGACTGATGGGATTGGCCAGATAGCTGGGGTCGTTTCGGCGCAGAGCCACGCGCATCAGGTCGTAGAAGCGGTAGCCTTCGAAGGCGCCTTCGAGTGCCATCTCGTTGATGATGAGGTCTTCCACCAGCGGAATCTGGTAGTCGATGGTGTCCTGTCGCGTGGCCAGTGCGTTGGCAGGCTGGGGCAGCACGTAGTAGGCGTTGCACTGCGAGTCGCCGGAACCGCGCGAGTGGATGCCGAGGGCAATCTCCTGGGTGAACGTGTTGGCATCGAAGTTGATGAGGTCGCCAGCGTCTACGCGTTCCAGACTGTCAATGTGGGTGTAGATGTGCTCGGGGCACATGCCATACTTCAGTACGCACATGGCCGACTGCGGCAGGCGTGCGCGGCAGAGGGCCTCGGCATAGCGCAGGTAGACCATCGTCTTGCGGTAGGTGGCAATCTGTGCTGTGGAGAGCTTGCTGATCGACTGCGACAGCGAGCTGTACTCAGAGTACTCGTCCTGTCCGCCGCGCGATGTCTGGCGGAAATAGCTGTAGAGGCGCAGGTCGCCGACGAACAGGTCGTTCGACAGGCCGCTGCGTGGGGCGTAGACGGTGTCGGTGGTCGTCTCCGTCTTGTACTCGATGCAGTTCACCTGGTCGGCAGAGAGCCTGCGCAGGCTGGCCGACGGCGTCATCTGGAAGTAATAGTTGTTCTCCTGGGTGGAGTTGAAGACGTTGCCCAGGTCGCTCACCGTGCCGTCGAAGATGCGGGCCTCCATGGGGATGTAGCTCAGCACTTCGGTAGAGCTCACGGAGTAGGCCGCGCTGGGCGACTGGAAGTCGGTGGCGCTGGTCCAGCGCGAGCGGCTGCCGTAGTTGAGCGTCACGGGCTCGAGCTCGTCGTTCAGGTAGCTGTTGTACCAGCGGGCTGCCTCTTCATAGCGTCCGGCCCAGAGGCAGAGGTCGCCCAAAAGGGCGCGGACGGGGATGAAGAAGAACTTCGAGTTGAGGCCGTTGATGGTGCCGTAGTTAGGCTGTGGGGTCTTGGCGTAGGGCGTCAGGTCGTCGATGAAGAAGTTGCAGATGCCCTTGATGTCGGTGTACTGCATCTTCAGGGCTTCCTCGGCTTCGCGCTCGGTCATCATGGGCTTGGTGATCAGCGGCACCTGGCCGTAGTTCTTCACCAGCTCCAGGTAGGTCCATGCGCGGTAGGCCTTCACCACGGCATACTCGTATTCAAACAGCTTGCGGCCACGGCGTTCCAGGGCTGTGTCGACATGGGCCAAATAGAAGTTGCAGTTGTTGATGATGGCGTAGTAGTCGCTCACCTGGTTGTACTTGTTGGCCTGTGTCAGGTCGAACGCGCTCAGTCGCTTCAGGTCGGCCGAAGCGGCTTCGGTGGGTTCCACCAGATCGCTGCGCACCTCGCCCAGCAGCACGGTGCGGTCGGCGATGAGCTGCATGCGGTTCACGATGCCCAGCACACTGTAGACGGAGTCGGTGGGGTGGTTCAGGGTGTTGTCTTCCTCGAACTGCACCATCTCAGAGCTGGTGTCGAGAATGTCGGAGCAGGCCGTGAGGGCTGCAACGATGTTGCAGCACAGGAGACAGGCAATGGCGGAATGATTTATTCTTTTGGTAATCATAATTATCAATTTCTAATGACTCATTACTAATTACAGGTTGATGTTCACGCCCAGCGAGAAGGAGCGTCCCGAAGCCAGCAGGCCGCGGTCGATGCCCTGAGCCAGCACGCTGGAGCCGAGGGAGCAGTTGGGGTCGCTGCCCAGGTAGCGTGTCAGCGTGAAGAGGTTCTGTGCCGAGCCCCAGAGGGTGATGCCCTGCAGATAGGTGCTCTGGATGGGCAGATGCCATGAGAGGGTGACGTTTGACAGGCGCAGGTAGGAGCCATCTTCGATCCAGCGGTCGCTGAAGCGCGAGTTGCCCATCGGGTCGGTGTAGGTGGCGCGGGGGATGTCGGTCACCTGGTTCTCGGTGTTCCAGCGGTTCTCCACAGCCGTCGTCTGGTTGAGGAACAGGCTGCCGCCCTCGATGAGCGAGCGCTGATAATTGTAGACATCGTTGCCCAGTGAGTATGTCAGCACGGCTTGCAGCGAGAGGTTCTTCCAGCTGAAGTTGGTGAAGATGTTGCCGTAGATGTCGGGGTTCGGGTCGCCGATGATGGTGCGGTCGAGCTCGTCGATGAGGCCCTTGCCGTTGGAGCTGTTGAGGTCGAGGAAGTGCATGTCGCCGGCCTCGAAGTTGCTGTGGTCGCCGTTCTGCAGCAGCATGTAGTGGCCGTCGGCCTTGGCGGCCTGCGTGTTGGCGTAGACGCCGTCGGTCTTGTAGCCGTAGAAGACGCCTACGGGCTGGCCCACCTGCGTGAGGATGGTGGCTCCGTAGATGCTGGTCTCTATCTGGCGGTCGTTGTCGGGCAGGGCGGTCACCTTGTTCACGTAGTGGCCTGCCGAGGCTCCCAGCTCCCAGCTGAAGTCCTTCGTTGCCAGCAGTTTGGCTTTCACATTGACGTCGAAGCCCATGTTCTCCAGCTTGCCGTCGTTGCTCCAGTTCTCCTGCAAGCCGCTGGTCCATGCCAGCTGGCGCAGCGAGAGCAGGTTGGAGGTCCAGCTCTTGAACACGTTCAGGCGCACGGCCAGGCGGTTGCCGAGGAAGCTGCCGTTGAGTCCGGCGGTGAGGCGGCGCGTGGTCTCCCACTGCAGGTCGGTGTTGCCGATGTTGCCGATGACCTTGCCGCTGGCGCTCTCGGCGAGCATGCGCTTGGCCACGAAGTAGGAGCGCGAGGCTGTGTAGTCGATGTCGTCGTTGCCGGTGATGTCGAAGCCCACGTTCAGGCGCAGGTGGTCGATGCCTTTGACGCCGGCGAGCCAGCGCTCGTTGGAGAGTACCCAGGCACCCTCGATGCTGGGGAAGAGCCCCCACACGGTGCCGAAGAGCTTCAGGCCCGAGGCATCGTCGCCGAAGCGTGACGAGGCCTGTGCCGAGAGGCCGCCGTTGAGATAGAAGCGGTCGGCATAGTTGTAGTTGGCCAGGGCATACCAGGCGATTTCGCGCGTCTTGTCGTCGGCACCGCCAGTGCTCTTGAAGCGCAGCGAGCTCGACATGTTGGGCGTCTTGTCGTTACCCGAGTTGTAGCCCTGCTGCGAGGTGACCTTGTAATCGGTGCTCATGTAGCGCACGCCGGCCTTCAGGTCGATGGTCGAGCCCAGGGCGCTGTAGTTCCAGTTCAGGCGCGTGTCGCTCTGGATGGCCGTCTGGCGCGCTGCCTGGCTCTGGGCAATGTTCTGCAGCGTGGTGCCCTCGTCGAGACCCTTCACGATGAAGGTGGGCACACCCTTGATGGGCAGATAGTAGTTCTCGTTGGTGTTCACCAGACCGAGCGTGAAATGCTCCTGCAGCGAGAGGTGGCGGTTGAACTCGTACTTCGGCGTGATGGCGAACATGATGAGGCGGTTGCCGAAGGAGTTGCGGTTCTTGCCGTCGCCATACTCGAGGATGCTGACGGGGTTGGCCAGGCGTCCGCGGCCCTGGAACTTGCCTTCCAGGTAGTCGTCGGCCTCGGCTAGGTAGTGGCTCACGTTGCCGAACTTGTCGAAGGCATAGGGCGAGAGGAACGGTGCCTTGGTCAGGGCGATGAATCCCGGCGCGGTGATGACGTCGTCCAGCGGCTCCAGCGGGGCGCCGTCGTCGCGCAGCGAGCGGTCAACGTCGCTGTAGGAGGCATCGAAGCGCACCTTCAGGCGGTTGCTGATGGTGATGTCGCTGTTCAGGCGCATGTTGAAGCGCGAGTAGTCGTTCTCCTTCAGCGTGCTGTTGCCCAGCGAATAGCCCACGGAGAGGTTGTAGGAGGCAGCGTCGTCGCCACCCTGCACGTTGATGCCGTAGTTCTGCGAGAAGGCGTTCTTGTAGACCTGGTCGGTCCAGTCGGTCTCGTTGTGGTACTGGTTGTAATAGTAGTACGTCGGGTCGCTGTTCAGGTACTTCATCTTGCCCAGCAGCGTGGGGTTGGTCTTCCCGGCCAGCAGCTCGGTGGTGTAGAGGCGGTAGGCGTCGGCGTCCATCATCTCCGGCAGACGGGGCACCAGCTCGTAGCGGCCGTTGATGGTCACGTCGATCTTGGTGGCCATCGACTTGTTGCGCTTCGTCTTGATGAGCACAACGCCGTTGGCACCCTTGGCACCGTAGAGGGCGGTGCCGTTCTTCAGCACCTGTACGCTCTCGATGTCGTTGACGTTGAGGTTGGCCAGCAGGTTGTTGAAGTAGCCGTCGTGGAGCAGCTCGCGCTGGTACTGCATGTCCATGATGACATCGTCGATGACAACAAGCGGCTGGGCATTGGTGTTGAGCGAGCTGATGCCCTGGATGAGCATCACGTTGCCCATGCCGGGGATGCCGCCACGGCTGATGCTGCGCATGTCGGCTCCCAGCTGCTGGCTGACGAGCGGGTCAATGTTCAGCTCCGACGTGTTGGCGAAGTTGGTGGCTTCGCTCGACGAGGTGGCTGTGAGGCTCTTGCTGTAGATTTCGCTGAAGGCATCGCGGAAGAGCTTGCCATTGGCAACGCCGTCGGCGATGGCTGTATGCTGCAGGGTGTAGCCTTCCACGCGCATCAGCACTGAACGGGTGGTTGCCGGCACAATCAGTTCGTATTGGCCCTGGTCGTCGGTCATCGTCGTCTTGCGCTGGTTGTCGTAGGCCGAGACGATGACGCCGGCCATCGGCTGGCCCGTGGCAGCATCAACGATGCGGCCCTTCACGGTCTGGGTGTGCTCTTGCGCTGCCAGCGATGCTGAAGCCAGCAATAGTAGTGAGGATAATATAGCTTTCTTCATGGTTATTCAGCTTTAGGAGTTCTTGGACGGAGATAGATGCAGTCGAGGTACATCTCGCGCGAGAAGCGGGAGGTCTCGCGGGCCAGGATGTTGCACTGCAGCGTCAGGCTGACTTTGATGTCGTTCTGGTCGTAGTTGCAGGCGGGGAAGTGGAAGGCCTCGGCCAGTACGACGGTGTCGACGCGTGCGGCATCGCTCTGGAACGTCGTGTTGTTGAAGTTGTAGCTCTTGGCCTCGCCGTTAGTCTCGACGTAGTTGAGGGTGGCCTTGAACTTGCAGGGCTTCAGCTCGGTCTCGTTGGGATTGCTCACGGTCTTGGGCAGCAGCACGACGCAGACGTCGTAGTCGCCGGAGAGCGTGTTGTTCACGCGGAAGGTCATCGTCCAGTTCGACGTGGCCGTGCTCGGCAGAATCTGCAGGTAGGCGTTCTCGGAGATGCTGTCGCCCACCTGTCGGCGGCCGTTGTAGCTGCAGTCCTTGTAGGTCGTGATGAGATGCGTGGCCTCACCTTCTGCCCACAGCTCGGTGAAGTAGGTCTTCCTGGGGTCGAACGGCCAGCGGTTCACCTTGTAGAGGACACCGTTGCTGCACGGAACAGCCTGGGCGTTGCTGAGGATGCCACCAGCAGCGAAGGGCTGCTTGAACACATGGTAGATGGGCTTGCCGCTGACCCACGAGCGACGCCAGTTCAGATAGGGAACGGAGACGAGCGAGTCGGCGGTGGAGTGCTGGTCGGTCATGTTGAAGATGGCGTCGTTGAGCAGTGCGCGGTTGGTCCAGTACTGCTGGATGGAGTCGCGCTTGAGCACCGTCTCGTCGTAGACGAAGTACTTCGTGGCCTCTTCCCATGCTTGGTTCCAGCCATCGGTGGTGGGAGCTACCACCCAGTAGGTGGAGTCTTCGGCATTGATGAGTCCGATGTTCTGCAGCATGCGGTTGCGCTCGATGACGACGGAGTCGACGTAGACGGGAACGCCCTCGACGATGCCGCTCGACACCGAGGCGTCGGCGTCGAACCAGTCTTCATCGTACTGGCGGAGGAAGTTGCCGATGCCGCTCATGTCGGGCATGTCGCACAGTGCTTCATAGAGGCTGTACTCGTAGGGCAGGGGACGCTCGGCAATGTGGAGCACGCCGTTCTTCGTATGGATGTTGCTGTCCTTGATAGTGACGCCAGCGATGGTATTTCCCTCGATGGCCACGTGCTTAGAGTTGAGCAGAAGCATGCGCTGGGGCGTGTCCTTCATCGAACTGGTGGAACGCGAGATGTGGTTGAGTACGAAGAACTTCTCAACGATGGAATCGCCCTTGCTGGTCTGGGTGAGACGGATGAGCGAGTCGCGGTTGAACGTGCCGTTGACGGGGGCCACAACGGTGAACGACTGGCCGCCATTGAGCAGGTCGGCATAGCTGACGGGCGTCTTGCGGTGCATGCGGAACACCTTGGTCTGCTCCAGCACCTGGCGGAAGTCGCTCAGCTCTGGCTGCTGAAGCATCTGCTGCCAAAGCGTCTGGTCGCTGCCTGTCTGCGCACCGTCGTAGTGGTCGTCCCAGTCGGAGCAGCTGACCCCCATCCAGCCTCCCCCCACGAGGGGAAGGAGCATATAGATTATGAAGCGGAAACTCCTTGCCGTTTTTTCACATATTATATGTTTCATGTCTTGTGATTTTGGATTCTTTTTTTCGGTTTTTCTAACTTCTCCCCCTCCCTCGCAGGGAGGGGCAGGTGCTTAGTGCGTATCTTCGCCCTCGGGGCTGCCATAGACGCTCTTGGGGCACAGCTCGATGTAGTCGAACGACCAGAAGCGGTCGGGGTCGTCGAGCACCTGGCGGACGCGCAGGCGGTACTCCTTCTCGGAATCAAGGTACCGGGTGGTGAGGATGCGGCGCAGGATGCCGTTGTCGCGCATGGTGGCGTCGCCGGCACCGGGGTGCCAGCTGTCGGGTGCCTTCATGTAGCCGCGGTTGTGCATGGCTTTGTCGTTGGCCATGTTCTCCTCCTCGTCCTCCGTGTCGTCAATGGCGCCGATGGTCTGGTCGCCGGCATAGACACGCAGGTCGATGGGAATACCGCACGGCTCGTTGTTCAGATAGGCCTGTATGACACCGCGCTCGTCACCGGGCGTATAGCCCAGGCGCACCTCGTAGGTGCCCGTTGGCACGGGAGGCAGCTTGATGGACACGTCGAACACACCGCTGACGCACACGGCATTGGCCTGATAGCTCCACCAGTAGGTGACGTCGCTGTGTACACCCACGAAGGTCTCAGGGCTACAGGTCCAGTCGGTGATGTACTGATTCTTGAAGCCTGTGAGGATGTCCTCGCCATAGCGGCCGCGACCGTTGCAGTTCATGAAGTCGGGGCTGAGCACCGTGGCGTCGATGCGGATGCGGCGGTTCAGCACCACGTCGCGCACGGTGGTGGTGTAGGCCAGGATGTCGTCGAGATAGTGATAGACACCGTTGATGGCGTTCTGGTCGGTTTCGCCCGATTCTGAGGGAGAGAGCACCTTCACACCTTTGATGAACACGCCGCGCTCGGCACGGTTCTGCACGCCGCGACGGTTGATGAACAGACCTTCCGACGGGCCGGCGAAGCGCATGATGGTGCCGGGGCACATGGTCTCGTAGTATTCCTCGGGGTCGATGAGCTTCGTGTCGAGGCATTCGCGCACGGCACCGGAGACCACCCAGCTGTTGTACTGACCGACACGGTTCAGCAGGTGATAGCTCACGAAGCGGTTCAGCGGGTTCTTGCGGTGCTTGGGGTCGTCGTCGTAGAGTCCGGCATCTTGCGGATAGGTCTCGTCGTAGATGCGCTTGGCGTATGCCTTCAGGTCGTCGATGGTGTAGATGCCATTGCGGTGATAGACTGAGTCGGGCTCCACGAAGGCCGTGTACTTGAAGTAGCGCTTGCCCACCCAGAACGTGCGGGTGTACTTCGCACCGCCGCTGGTGCATCGCTCCATCGTGCCCGTGTGTACTGAGTCTTCGCCGCAGCTGTAGGTCTCGTCGAGGTAGCGGGTCAGCGAGTCGGCCATGCCCGTGAGCTGCAGTGCCTGCGAGAAGAGCATCAGCGACGAGTCGGCCTCAATCTTGTCGGCCAGCAGCATGCTGCTCGACGAGATGGTGTTGTTCAGCACGTGGACCACACCGTTGGTCACCGAGTCGTCGCGCTCTACTACGCGCGCGTTTTTATTAATGTAATAAATGAGCTTGTTGTTGTTGGTCACGTCGCTGTCGCTGGAGAGGACGATGTAGGCATCGTCCATGTTCAGCTCGGGCAGGGCACCTTCACTGATGTCGGTGGTGAAGAAGGCTCCCTTCTTGATGATGTGTGTGCGGGCCAGCGTGTCGCAGCTCTCAATGGGGATGTCGTTGATGCTGCTGTAGCCGTGGCGCTGCAGATAGCGCTCCACACCCTCGTTGGTGGGGGCGAAGACGGTGTACTTCAGCAAGCCGGCGCTGCTGTAGGTGCCGTAGGTGGAGAGCATGGAGAAGTAGGGCGTACGCTTCAGGATGCCGATGAACTCGCTGAACAGCTCGGGGCGCTCTTCGAGGAATGCGGCGGCGGTGAGCTTCGTCGAGGAGTAGTAGTTCTCGGGCACGTCGTCGTCGTTGTCGACGCAGGCGGTGAGAGCGCTGGCTCCCATGCAGGTGAGCAGGCACCCGACGAAGAAATATTTGAGGTTTCTTGTAATCATGACTTATTGCTTTTTGTGTTTATTACTTCGTGAGTTCCGAGTCCTCGCCGGTGGTGAAAGCAGGGTTCTGCGTCAGCAGCGGGTTCACCTTCAGCTCTTTCTTGGCATAGGGGAAGTAGATGATGTTGGGGTCGGCCAGCTTGATCTTGATGGCGTTGACGTTCTCCAGATACTTGCGCGTGGCTAGGTTGATGAGACGCGAGTTGTCGCCGTCGCGGCGTGCGAAGCGCACGAGGTCGAACCAGCGCTTGCCCTCGAAGAGAAACTCACGCTGACGCTCTTCGAGCAGCAGCTCTTCCATGGCCGCCTTCGTGTCGGTGTATTCCGATGCCTTCAGCGTGCTCGAGCGGTTGCCGCCCACGGCGTCGTTGGCCCGTTTGTTGACGATGTCGATGAGGGCGAACGCCTTGTCGAGGTCGCCTTCCTGATTGCGCTCAATGAGTGCCTCGGCCTTGATGAGCAGCATGTCGCTCAGACGGTAGATAATCCAGTTGGCATCGCCGCTGGAGCGGAAGGTGCTCGAGAGTTGCAGGTCTTTCTCGGTGGTGACGTTCTGCGTAGTGTAGCTCACGTTGGTGCGGGCATACTTCGTGATGGCGTAGCGGGCGCTGGAAAGCTCAGCCGACTCGTAGGCACGTCCGTCAGTGCGCTTGAAGACGGTGTTGCTGCCCGAGGCGACATCCTTGAATAGGAAGTCGGGTGCGCTCAGGCGTCCGGCCACGCTGCCGTTGTAGCTGTAGTAGCTGCTCACGAGCGAGTTCTGCTGGCTCTGCGTGGAGTTGAAGTAGAGCTCGAAGATGCTCTCGAAGGAGTTGCCGTCGCCGAAGATTTCGCTGTAGGCGTTGCCGCAGACGGTGCTGCCGATGGGCTTCTCAAGAATCATCGGCACGCTGTCAATGAGTTCGATGTTGTTCACGTTGCCCTCGCGCTCCAGCATCTCCTTGTACTGCTGGCGCTTGAAGTCGATGACCAGGTCGCAGTAGCGGATGGCGTTGTCCCAGTTGCCGCGCCAGAGGTAGAGGTCGGCCAGCAGGGCGTAGACCACCCAGCGGGTGACGCGGCTGGAGTTCTGGTAGGCGCTTGGGCTGTCGTCGACATAGTAGCGGCGCACGGCGTCGCCCTTCACCTGCTCCAGGTCATTGATGAGCGAGTCGAGCACGTCGTTGAAGGGTGTGGCCGGCAGGATGTAGGTCTGCGTGTCGTCGATGCTGGGCTCGGTGCTGTAGGGCACGTCGCGGAAGGCCCTGATGAGGTAGAAGTAGGAGAGGGCGCGCAGCGTGATGGCTTCTGCCACGTTGGCCTTCATCTCCTCCTCGGTGTAGTTCGGGTCGAGCTGCTGCACCAGGGGCGCATAGTGGCACACGGTGTTGCAGCGGTTGATGCACTCGTAGAACTTCGACCAGTTGCAGTAGGGGTTCGAGGGCAGCAGGTTCTCCTTCAGTATCTCGTTGATGTCATTGGGCACGTTGCCTCCGCCACGCATGTTGTCGCTGCGCAGCTCGCCCCAGACGGCCATGCGCATCATGGCGTCGCTGTGTTCGAGCGTCTCGTAGCAGCTGTTCATCACACTGGTCACGTCGGCCTTCTCCGTCCAGTAGTTCTCAAGCACCACGTCGTTCATGGGCAGGATGTCGAGGAAGTCGGAGCACGACGTCAGCAGTCCGCCAGAGAGGAAAGCCACGAGGCCGCAGAGCCACTTCCGCGAACGGCCGACCCAGGAAACGGGCGATGCTAACGGATTGATTCCTAACGGTATGAGTTCTGAATAATCCGCGCTTGCCGTACTTTTATCCGCTGACAGCGGATTTTTGTCCGCCCACGCCGGATTATTGTGGACGGGGACATGCGCCACACTTGCGGAACTCGAATGTTTAATATCTGTTGTATGCATAATATGTAGGATTCTTATAGTTACTGGTCTTAGAACTGAATCGTGACGCCGCCGGTGAACGACTTGGCGCGCGGGGTCTTGGCACCGTCGGTGACAATGCCCATTGAGCCGTAGCCTACCTCTGGGTCGGCACCCGAATACTTGGTCAGCACGAAGAGGTTGTTGGCTGAGACGTAGAGGCTGAGCTGCGTCAGACCCCATTTCTTGATGATTTTCGGGTCGAGCGAGTAGCTGAGCTGCGAGTAGTTCAGACGGATGAACGAGCCGTCCTCGACGAAGCGGTCGCTACCCAGGTAGTTGTAGCCCGTCTGGCGCAGCGCACGGGGAATCTCGGTGATGTCGCCCTCCACACGCCAGCGCCAGTTCACGGCGCGGCTCTGGTTGTTGTTGTCGTACATCTTCTCCACCTCCATGCGTGCGGCGTTGATGATCTTGTTGCCGTAGCGGAAGTTGAACTGGTTGTTCCACGTCAGGCGGCCGTAGTGGAGTTTGAAGCCGAAGCCGCCGGTGAACTTAGGCAGCGAGGAGCCGAGGTAGACGATGTCGAGCTCGTTAATCTGTCCGTCGTAGTTGATGTCCTCGTAGATGGCATCGCCACCGCGGAACTCGTAGACCTGCTGGTCGGCGATGCGGAAGATCATGGGCTTGGTCATGTTGTTCTCGTCGATAATCACCACGCCGTCCTTGTCGCGGGCCACGGGGGCGTTGGGACCGCTGACGCCTGCCACCTCCTCGGGGCTGTAGTCGCTGTACTGGTAGACACCCTTGTAGCGGAAGCCGTAGATGCTTCCCAGGGCCGTGTTCAGCTCCACGCGGGTGAGGTAGGAGCCGTTGGAGTGGTTGAACTCGTTGTTCAGCGAGGCCAGGCAGGTCTCGTCCATGGCCGTGATCTGGTTCTTGTTGTTGGCGAAGGTGATGTTGAAGTCGGCAGAGAACTTGCCGGCCTTGATGATCTTGTCGCCGTTGAGGTTGAACTCCCAACCGACGTTCTTCATGTCGCCCACGTTCTGATAGGCCAGCGTGCTGTAGCCGCTGGAGGTGGGAATGCCGCGCGAGGACATGAGCAGGTCGGTGGTGTACTGCCAGTAGAACTCGACGTTACCGTTGATGCGGTCGTTCCAGAAGCCGAAGTCGGCCCCCAGGTTATAGGTCTCCTTCTGCTCCCACTTCAGGTTCTTCAGCTGGATGTTCTGAGGATAGACGCTGCCTGCGCCCAGATAGCCCGAGCCGTTGCGGTACTTGCTGAAGTAGAGGGCCTCAGCACCTGGCTGGCGGCCTACGATGCCCCAGCCCGGACGGATGGAGAGCATCGACACGAAGGGCAGGGCCTTGCTGAACCAGGGCTCGCGGCTGATGTTATAGCGCAGTGACAGGGCGGGGAAGTTACCCCAGCGCTGGTCGTCGCCGAACTTGGTGGAGCCGTCGCGGCGCACCGAGAAGTCGGCCATGTAGCGGCCCTTGTAGGCATAGTGGGCCGAGTAGGTGAAGTAGATGCTTCGCCACTGTCCGCTGCCGGTGGAGATGTCCTGGATGATGCCGTCGGCAGCCGTGCTCTCGATGCCCGTGGGGGCACCCCACGTCACCGTGTTCTGCGACGACGAGTTGCCGCTGGTGAGCTGTCCGCGCAGCATCATCGTCAGCTGGTGGTCCTTGTTGGCAAACGAGGGGGTGAAGGTCAGCGTGTGCGTCGTGGTCACGCCGAGGCTCTTCGACGAGCTGGCCGTGGTGCGGTTGCTCTGCTTGCCGTCGGTGTCGTTCCAGCCGGTGGTGCTCAGCGACAGGGGCATGAACGTGTCGTCATATTGGTTGAAGATGTTGAACACCACCTTGCCCTCGTAGTTCAGGCGCGTCTTGTCCATCTCTACGCCCAGCAGGTCGTAGCGCAGCTTGAACTCGGGGGTGATGTTGTAGCTCGTCTGGTTGTTCTTGGCCAGGTGTGCCAGCGCCACGGGGTTCTTGTGGTTCAGCTGGTCGCGCAGGGCCTGGCTCACGGTGGGCAGCATCGAGTAGTAGTCGTCCTGGTCGATGCCGTTCTTGTCCTGCTCATAGATAGAGAGGTTCGGCATGCGCACGTAGGCGATGCTGAGCAGGTCGCCGTTGTTCTTGTGGTTCTTCGTGTAGGTCAGGGCGATGTTGGTCTCAATCTTGATGCGGTCGGAGACGAAGTAGTCGAGGTTGACGCGCGAGGTGAAGCGGTCGAGCTGCTGCTCGATGATGGAGCCCGTCTCGTGGTCGTAGCCGGCGCCGATGCGGAAGTGGGCCTTCTCGCCACCGCCGGAGAGGGCCAGGTAGTGGTTCTGGCGCCAGCCGGTCTTCTTCACTTCCTTCAGCCAGTCGGTGTTGTTGTTGTACATCTCGTATTCGGCGAACGAGGGGTTGTAGTTCAGCTCCTGGATGTTGCTGGCCACGTCGCTCATGGCGGGGTTGAAGTATTCCTCCTTGAGCAGCATGGTGTACTCGTCGCCGTTGAGCAGCTTGTAGCCGTTGGGCTGGTAGGTGCCGGTCAGGCGGAAGCTGTAGTTCACGCGGGTCTTGCCGCGCGTACCGCGCTTCGTCTTGATTTCAATGACACCATTCGAGCCCTGCGAGCCCCAGATGGCGGTGGCGGCGGCGTCTTTCAGCACTGCGATGCTCTCGATGTCCTCGGGGTTCACGTTGAGCAGCTCGGCAAACTTCTCCTCGTTGGCGCTGGAGAAGTCGAAGTCGTTGGTGTTGGTCTCCCACACGTTGCCGTCGACGACGATGAGCGGTTCGCTGGAACCGTTGATGCTCGACACACCGCGCAGGCGCATCGACGTGCCGCTACCGAGGTTACCGGAGTTGGCCACGATGTCAAGGCCGGCGATACGGCCTTGCAGGGCCTCGTCGACGGTGGTGATGGACAGGCCTTCGAACTCAGCCATGCTGATCTGCTGCTGGGCAGTGGAAATCTCGTCGACGGGGATGTTCAGGCCGCTGCCGCCGGAGCGCTTCTTCGAGGTGATGGTCACCTCCTTGATTTGCGTGGCGTCTTGCAGCTTCACCACGAAATGCTTCTTGTTGAACGGCAGGACGACGGTCTTGGCGCCCACGTAGGTGATGCGCAACTTGTTCTTCGGGCTTTTCAGCTTGAACGAGAAGTTACCGCTCATGTCGGTCACGGCCGACGAGATGATACGGTTGGCGGCGTCGATTTCCACCACGTTGGCCATCATCACCGGGCCATAGGCATCGGTGACGGTACCGCTGATGATGTCGCCGGCCTGCTGTGCCCCTGCGGGGCTGACTGACAAATGAAAAATGATAAAAGATAGACTTATCATCTTCATCCATCGGCCATGAGCCTTGTTGATTGTTTTCTTTATCTGCATAGTCTTTATCATTTTTCAGTTCTCATTTAACAGTGAGCATGAGCGGTTCGTCGATGAGGTGAATCACCGCCGATGACGACGTCTCGATGTTCGTGGCCTGGGTAGCGTCGCTGGAGTTATACTGGAACTCGCGGGCCATGAGGTTGTAGAGCTGCGGGTTCGAGGTGACCACGTGGCGGGTGTTGCCGGCGTGGTCGCGCAGCGTGATGCCCGTCTCGCCGAGCACGGCGTTCAGGCGGTAGAAACGCTGCGTGGAGGGGTCGATGACGGCGGTCTCGAAGTCGCCATCCTCGGTGTTGGCACCAATGAAGAGGGCGTTGTCCTGGATGTGATACTTCAGGAAGTTCACTATCTGCAGCGAGTCCTGCGTCTTGGCCGTCATGTTGCCCATCTCCTCGAAGGCGTCAACCTTCTCCCACGACGACAGCTTGCCCTCGTCCTGCAGGCGCTGGATGCTCTCGTTCGTGGGCACGTAGACCGTGTAGTGGTAGGTGTTGAACGAGGCGATGTTCTGGCCGGCCGTGGCATTGCGCTTGTTGTGGATGACCTCGAAGAGGCCGCTGCCGTCCATCAGCTCGAGGAACTTCGAGAACTCCTCGTGCTGGGCCAGCACGTCGCGCACGGTCTGCCGCGTTCCCATGATGGGCTCGCTGTCCAGGATGTAGCTCTTGCCGTTACCGCCGTCGGTCTGGTCGTAGATGTAGCTCACGCTCAGGGGCTTGCCCTCGTTGGTCTGGAAGCTGCCCTCGACGGTCATGCCGTTGCTGCCCAGCTGTGGGTTCTTCACGCGGATTTCGGTGCCGCCCTTGGTGCGGTAGTATTCGTGGCCGTCCTCCACGTTGCCGATGACGATGTGGGTGTCGAGGATGTCCTTCAGGCGGTTGCGGATGGTATTATAGTCGGTGACGCGGCCGATGGAGTCGGTCAGCTCGCCCGTCTCGGAGTCGAGGTTCCACAGGCTGGCCCACACGCGCTCCTCCTTGTTCACCTTCGAAGCGTCGTAGTGGAAGCGCATCACCTGCGTCTGGTTCTTGCCGTAGGAGCAGGGGTCGACGTACTGCAGCAGGGCGCCGTTGGTGGGGATGAAGAAGCTATAGTAGGAGTTGAGCGAGTTCAGGTAGACGTTGTACTGCAGCTGCTCGATGCCCCAGTAGAGGATGCGCATCGTCTCGTTGACCAGGGCAGGGAAGCTGACGCTGACGTAGGCCGTGGGCGAGTAGACGCGGTTGGTGAGGTAGATGGCGCCGTTGCAGCCGAGCCACACCGAGTCGATGGCGGCCTCTTCGACGCCCATCGGGTCGTTGGCATCGTTGAGGATGGTGGAGAACTTCGAGGGCACGCTGCCGATGAACGACGACAGCATGTTGTTGTTGATGAGCTTCGACACCACGTCGTCGGGCACCTTGTCCCACGTGCCGTAGTAGTCGCGCAGCACCTTGCCGGCGCCCTCGTTCCAGTATTTCTCCAGGGCCTCGTTGCTCGGCACCATCATCACGGCCATGTCGCGCTGCATCACGATGTTGCCGTCCTGGTCGTTCAGACCGGCATAGTAGGCGTTCCATTCGGGGTCGAACTTCAGCTGGCCGTTCACCGGGCCGCGGTCGGGCGTCTGGTTCACGGGCTTGCCGTCCTGCGACTTCTCCGAGAAGAAGCGCTTCTGGAACACGGTGTCCACCTTCGTGTCGTAGAGGAAGTTATAGTTCGTCGTCGTGGCCTGGTCGAGGGGGTAGGGGGCGCAGTAGCGCTCCAGCAGGCTGTTGAACTGGCTCACGTTGGGCTTCTGGCGCAGCAGCTCGGCCATGTTGGGCAGCGGCGTCACCACGTCGGCCATCTTGTGGATGAAGCCGTTGGAGCACTTGATGTTGGGCTGCTCCACCTGGATACCGTTCACGCTGGCATCGCCCGCCTGGCGCTGTGTGGTGTGGTTGTAGATGAAGTCGTAGTCGGCATTGGTGATGCGCTTGTTCACCAGCTGCTTCTCGATGAACTGCACCAGGGGCACCGTCGAGTTGTCCATCATGCACACCATCTGGCGTCCGCTCTCGCGGTGGCGGCGCCAGTAGGGGTTGTCGGGCATCTGGCTGGCCGTGAGAATGGCCACGGAGTCGAAGGGCGTGCTCGATGCGAAGCGGCGCATGGCCTCGCCCTCGCGGGGCGGGTTGCCCTCCACGCTGGGCAGGCTGCTGATCTGCATCGAGTTGTCCATCATGCTGCCGAAGAGCAGCAGTTTCTTCTGCGAGGTGCTCAGCTGGTCGTAGCTGTGGACACCCCACGTGTTGTTACGGTAAAACCTGTCGTAGGCCGCGTCGTCGGCCACGAACAGCGTCTTCGAACCGGTCTTGGCCAGCACATCCTGGTAGCCCAGGTCGCTGATCATGCGCACTGTGTTGGTGAAGTTGCCCTGCTCGTCGAGCCAGCTGTAGATGCTGGAGCCCCACCCTTCGGGGGTTCGCTCGTCGAGGTCGTATTGCGAGCACGACGTCAAGGTGCTTCCACCTGCCAGCAGCGCGCAGGCAGCAGCCAGCATCCATGTCTGGCTGAGCCGTTTGTTCTGTCTTTCGGTTTTCATTGAAGCTAATTATTGATTTGGGTTGTTAATGTCCGTAAAATTTGGTCGTGCAAAGTTAAATATATTTTATATATTTTGTTTCTCTCAGAGTTTTTGCCACTTTTCTTTTTGTACGCCTGGTGTTTCCGATGTTTCATATTCTTTCAAAAATGTTTCATGACACCAGCAAACCTGTTTGCATCGGCCTTTTGGGGCAGGACTCCGGAACAATTTTCATAGATGTTTCACCGTGTTTGTCAAGCTGTACGGATGACTCGAGGTCTTTATAGACTTACCGCAGCGGTAAGTATTTCGACTCGCGCAGAGACGCAGAGAACGCAGAGTCTCGCAGAGAAAAAGGGGGAAGCAGGGAGAGAAGGAGAGAGTACCCTTGGTGCTGAGGCCGCAGAGCAGCCTCAAAGGTCTGTGAACTGCTCCGTTGGCTCCATGCGCCGAAGGCGCCTCTCTCCCAGAAAAGAAGCTCTCTGCGAGACTCTGCGCCCTCTGCGTCTCTGCGTGGGAACAAATTATCTGCCGCTCGACAAATGATTCAAGGTACGGTTGCTGCAGTGAGTCGAGACAGGCGTAATGTCGGCCCTCGGAAATGCAGCAAGAAATCGGTACCCGAGTGTTCAAAATTTCTTTAAAATTCCTAAAATAAAAAGTTCAGAATTCTGACGCATTTTAGGATGAAAAATGGCCCTTTCGGGTCGTTTCGGGTCGTTTTTTCCGCCCTTCGAGCTTGGGGAAAAGTGCCGGAAGGGCCGAAAATTGCACAAAAGGGGCGATTTGTGCTGGTTTTTTCGCGTTTTTTTTGCCTCGTTTCGCTCATTTTTGAGCACGCCAAATTTTCAAAAGTCAACGCCGCAGAAAAATTTGGCGTTGACTTTTGAAAGCGAAAAGGCTCCGAATTTTGCCGATTTTAGTCTAACTAATTATTGCTCAGTCGTTTAGTAAACCCTCTCAAAACTCGCGTATTTTCAGCCAAAAGTTTCTTCGTTCAGAATTTTCGCGTATTTTCGAGGGGTGAGTGTTCATTTTTACCTAAAAATTAATTAAATTTAAGAGTTCGGCACCTTGAAAATCACGGCTTGATTTTGATGGAACACGTACCGTCAGTTTCCTGCACTATCCACACTGTAGAATGTGCGTTTTATGTAGGCATAGCAAGAAAGATATGAGGCTAATAACAGTTTGCTCATTTCGCAGTCTCCAATTACGATTGCGTATCGTGGAAAAAGAAAAAGCGGCAAGTGAGGAGCCTCATTTGTCGCTTGCTGTCGGGATGAGGCGACTCGAACGCCCGACCCCTACGTCCCGAACGTAGTGCGCTACCAACTGCGCTACATCCCGCTTGGTGATCCGCTTGGGGTTCGAACCCAAGACCCCAACATTAAAAGTGTTGTGCTCTACCGACTGAGCTAGCGGATCGACCGATTTTGCTAAAAGCGGGTGCAAAGTTACAACGAAAATTTGAATTGGCCAAATGTTTCGCTGATTATTTTTTCTTTTTTCATTCATGCAGATGCCAAATGGCACGCACTTTCTTTCGGATGGCGATGTGGTTAAGCACGGTGACCAGCAGGAAGATGGCGATGCCCACTGCCAGTGTGGGCAGGAAGGCCGACGGCTCGAACGAGGCATAGAGGTCGCCGAAGAGCGGCAGATACCAGTTGCGCAGGAGCACGACGACGGCCAGGGCGCCGATGAGCACCAGGGCGTTGAGCACGATGGTGAGCAGCTGGAAGGGACGGGCCACGGCAGCAGGCGTGTAGCCGATGAGCAGCAGGTTGTCAATCTTCGTGGTCTGCTTCTGCAGCAAGAGGAAGATGCTGAGCAGGAGCACGTAGAAGGCGAGGGCTGTGATGACGATGCCCACGGCGAGCACCACGGTGAGCACCGTGCGCAGCAGGAAGGCGGTGCGCGATGCGTCGCTGTCGCCGGCCTCGGTGTCGTAGTTGTAGTCGCTGATGTAGGCGGCCAGCCGTTCGTCGGCGGGGTTGGTGGTCTCTACGATGAGGCGGGCGGCCTGCGGCTCGCGGTCGGGCGACAGCTGGCGGTTCATGTCGTCGATGAACGCCTGGGGCACCAGGATGGTGTTCAGCCTGCGCGAGAAGGCCACCACGCGACCCGTCTTCAGTTTCACCGTGTGGGTGCCCGTCAGTCGCAGGCGCACGCCGACCTTGCCGACGATGTTCTCCGACAGCGTGGGCAGGCCCTGGCTGCTGGCGAAGCCGAAATTATAAAGGTTCAGGTAGGCACGGGGCAGGATGATGGGCACATCGTCGCTCTCGGGGTCGTATTGCCATTTGTCGCTCTTCACATCGAGGTATTCGTCGGGCACGGCCTCGAAGAACATCTCTGTGGAGAACTCCATGCCCATCGACTGGCTGCCCACGGTGGCGAAGACGCTGAACATGGCGGGCGTGAAGGCAGCGAGGCTCTTCACGAAGGGCTGCTGCGCGAGGCGCTTGATTTCCTTGTCGCTGAAGGCGGGCGAGCTGCCGGTGAGCGTGCCCAGCGTGCCTACGCGCTTGGTGAGCACCACGCGTCCGGGTTGCATGAAGCTGTCGCTGGCGGTGAAGAGGGGCTTCACGTCGCTGTAGAACTGCACGGCGGCGAGCACGATGGCCATGCCGCAGAGGTTGGCGAGCACGAAGCCCGCCAGCTGCCCTGCGTTCACATGTCGACCCAGCAGTCTGTACAACAGCCGGTTCATTCTTTCTTAGTCAATGAATTTCTTCACCAGGCCAATGATGGCCTCGATGGTGGTCTTCGACTTGTCGGTGTTGGTCAGGCGGAAGACGCTCTTCATGTCATCGGTGTTGTAGCACTCTACCTCGCCGAAGGTGTTGGCCACCTCATTGAATACTTTCTGGGCCGATTCGTCCTCGATGTTCGCCTTCAGGTTGTTAAGCATCTGGAAGTTGAAGCGCAGGTAGAAGCCCTTTCCCTTGATTTTGTCGGTGGGATAGGCGGCACCGGGCGTGGTGAAGGCCTGCTCCTTGTCGGTGGAGAAGAAGGTCTGGCCGTCGCGGAAGCCCACGAGTCCCCATGCCTTCGGTGTGCGGGTCATGTTGTAGTCGTCGTCCCATTCGGTATCATAGCTGTAGGGCACGGTAAACTCCTTCTCGGCCACCTGCTCCAGCGGCTCGTCGGCCAGCAGGCTTCCCACGACCATGTCGAGCGGCTGGGTGTCCTTGGTTCCTACGTAGGCGTTCAGCAGCGGGCCGTTGTCGTCGAAGCTGTAAAGGTCGAGGGAGAGCGTTCCGGTGAAGTCTTCCACGATTTTCTTCACGCTGGCCAGCTCCTCTTCGTTCTCGATGTACTTCTTCAGCAATTTCTCATACATGCCGAAGAGCTTCGTGACATCGAGGTTGACAAACAGGCTCAGACCGTTGTCGGAGATGTACTTTGTCTGCTCCTTGCTGATGGGCTTCATCACTTTGTAGGTCTCCTTCATGTAGTCTTCCAGCTCTTTCGACAGCGCTACCATCTCGCCCGTCATCAGGGCCTCACCGGGATTCAGCTCCAGGTCGGCCACGACTGCCATGTCTTCAATCTCCAGCCCCTCGGGCATCATCTGCTTGGCCTCCTTGAACTCCGGCATGTTGCTCAGCCCGGCATAGAGCATGAGGAACTGCATGACGCCCTTCTTGCTGTTCATGGCCTCGAAGGCCTTGTTGCCCTCGAGCGAGCCTTCGCCGCTGGCGCGAGCCGTCAGCGTCTCGACCGTCTCGTCGACGTCGTCGGTCATGCCGGCAAAGAACCAGTCGTCGGTGTAGATGATGGCCCCCTCTTTGCCAAGCTCAATGTAGCTGGCGCCGCCCTTGGCTTTCTCCACGCCGTCCTGGTCGCTCTCCTTGGCAATGTCGTTCAGCAGGTCGGTGAGGTCACCGCTGCTGGCCATGTCGGCCACGAAGCCAATGTCTTTGGGGCCATTCTTTGACATGCTTGCATACACATAGATGGGCTCGGTGAAGTCGATGCCCGACTTGGTGGGATCCTCGACAATCTCGAGAACCTGGTCGCGCATCTTCTTGCTCATCTCCGATTGGCTGAGCATCTCCTTGAGCCATTTCTTCATCTCCGAGTTGTCGCCCTTCAGGCCGCATTTCTCGGTCGTCTGCATCACGTCGAAACGCATGACGAACGTGGCGTCCTCGGGAACGAGCTTTGCGCTCTTCTGTTTGCTGCACGATGACAGCAGGATGGCTGCCAGAAGCGCCATCATGAATGCAATTTTTTTCATTTCTTTGTTTTTTATATAAGGTGAATAGTTAAGTTGTTGCGGGTGATGTTGGTGGCTCCTCGTCGGCAGTTTCGTCCTCACGGGTAATGTAGCGCTGATAGTAGGCCATGAGCAGCGTTGTCAGCGGCAGGGCGATGATGAGGCCCATGAAGCCCAGCAGCGCGCCCCACACCGAGAGGCTCAGCAGCAGGATGGCGGGGTTGAGGCCCATGGCCTTGCCCATCACCTTCGGCGTGACGACCATGTCGATGATGACCTGCACGATGGCAAACACGGCCAGCGCCGCGAGCAGTATCAGCCAGAAGTTCTGCCCTGTGTCGGCGGCCTTCAGCAGGGCCAGAAACACCGTGGGCACCAGCGCCAGCGTGTGCAGATAGGGCACCAGGTCCATGATGCCGATGAGGATGCCCAGGCCGATGGCCATGGGGAAGTCGATGATGGTGAAGCCGATGCAGAAGAGTACGCCCATGATGAGGGCCACCGTGCCCTGTCCGCGGATGTAGTTGTTCAGCTCGCGCTCGGCGTCGCCGGCCAGCTCGCTCCAGAAGGGGCGGCTCTTCTTGGGGAACACCTTTATCCAGGCCTTCGTCAGGTAGTCGTAGTCCATGAGGATGAAGAACATGTAGAGCAGGGCGATGAGCGACCCGGCAATGCTGATGATGATGTTGGCCGTCTTGCCCAGCGCCTTGAATATGTTGGGCACCACGGCCTTGATGCCCTCGTTGAACTCCTGGCTGTGCAGGAAGCGCTCGATGTTCTCGCGGTTGTTGTCGGTCCACTGGCGGATGGCCTCGGGAATGCTGCCCACGTTGGCCCTCTGCTGCACGTAGTTGCTGGCCAGCTGGCCCAGCTTCTCAAACTGCTCAATCATGGGCGGGATGATGAACCACAGCAGTGCGCCGAAGGCCAGAAGCACGGTGACGAGGGTGATGATGATGCTCAGCACGCGGTTCCTGACACGCAGCTTCTCCTGCACGAACTTCACGGCGGGGTGGAGCAGATAGGCCAGCAGCCAGCCCACGGCGAAGGGCAGCAGCACGTTGCTCAGATAGCTGATCAGCAGGAAGATGGCCACGACCAGCAGGCCGTAGCCGAGCCAGCGCACGAAGATGTCGAATGTGATGGTCTTACTATAGTTTATCATTTCTTTTTTTGAACGATATGACGATATGACGTGATAACGAAAAGGCTATGCCGTGGTGCCGCCCTCCTTTTGCTGGGCGTCCTCGGCCAGCGCCTTCTGGTAGCATTCGCGGCAGAGCGGCTCGTACTCCTGCGTCTCGCCCAGCAGCACGCGCTTCTCCGACTGCACCTTGCGGTGGCTCAGGTAGGCCAGCGAGCCGCAGCGCACGCAGATGGCGTGCACCTTTGTCACCTCGTCGGCGATGGCGCAGAGTGCAGGCATCGGGCCGAAGGGCACGCCGCGGAAGTCCATGTCGAGGCCGGCCACGATGACGCGCACGCCGCGGTTGGCCAGCTCGTTGCACACGTCGACCAGTCCCATGTCGAAGAACTGCGCCTCGTCGATGCCCACCACCTCGATGTCGGCAGCCAGCAGCAGTATGCTGGCCGACGAGTCGATGGGTGTCGACTGGATGTGCTTCTGGTCGTGGCTCACCACGTCCTCCTCAGAGTAGCGCACGTCGATGGCCGGTTTGAATATCTCCACACGCTGACGGGCGAACTGCGCCCTGTGCATCCGCCTGATCAGCTCTTCTGTCTTGCCCGAAAACATCGAGCCGCACACCACCTCGATTCTACCGGGGCGATGTGCCTCACCTGCCAAGTTTTCTTTCATTTTGCTTGCAAAGGTACGAATAAGCTGGCGAACGGCAAAGAAAAATCGCGTTTTTCTTTCGTCGCCTCCCATTTTCCGCCTGTTGGCCGCTGCCGGGTACGTCGTCCGTAAAAATCCGACCACGGTTGATTTTTGTCCGCGCTCGTCGGATGCGAGTCCGCTAAGGGCGGATTTTTCCCGGAAAAGGCGCTGATGCAAAAAAGAATCGGCCTTTTGACTCCTTTTAACTCCTTTTAACTCCAAGTTGCCTTTTAACTGCCCGAAATATTGTAATTTTGTCGGCGAATATGGCCATTTTATATATTGTGCCTACGCCAGTGGGCAACATGGAAGACATGACGCTGCGCGCCATCCGCATCCTTAGGGAGGTGGACGTGGTGCTGGCCGAGGATACCCGCACTTCGGGCATCCTGCTCAAGCATTTCGATATTAAGAACCAGCTGCTGTCGCATCATAAGTTCAACGAGCACGGCACCAGCGCCTCGGTGGTGGAGCGCCTGCTGGCAGGGCAGAACGTGGCCCTCATCAGCGACGCCGGCACGCCGGGCATCAGCGACCCCGGCTTCTTTCTGGTGCGCGAGGCCGTGCGTGCTGGCATCGAGGTGCAGACGCTGCCGGGAGCCACGGCCTTCGTGCCCGCACTGGTGAGCAGCGGCCTGCCCTGCGACCGCTTTGTCTTCGAGGGCTTCCTGCCGCAGAAGAAAGGGCGCCAGAGCCGCATCGAGGCCCTGCACGACGAGCCGCGCACGATGGTGTTCTACGAGTCGCCATACCGCGTGCTGAAGGCACTCCAGCAGTTCGCCGAGGTCTTCGGCCCCGACCGCCAGGCATCGGCCTGCCGCGAGATTTCGAAGGTGCACGAAGAGAGCGTCAGGGGCACGCTGGCCGAGCTGATAGCCCATTTCACCGAGACCGAGCCGCGTGGCGAGTTCGTGCTGGTGGTGGAAGGAAACAATGGTAAACGCGAAAATAATCAACAACAATGAAAATGATGAAGAAATCAATGATGATTGCACTGCTGGCACTCGCATTCTGTGCCTGCGGTGACCAGAAAGGCGGCACCAACAGCAGCCTGCTGCAGAACGACAGTATTGAGAACCTGCAGCGCGAGAACGACATGCTGCGCCAGGAGCAGGACGAGCTGCTGTCGACGCTCAACGAGATTGAAGACGGCTTCCGCGAAATCAACGAGGCCCAGGGCCGGCTCACCGTGGCCCGCCGTGGCGAAGGGGCCAACGCCCAGGAGCGCATCCGCGAGAACATGCAGTACATTCAGGAGACGATGAAGCAGAACGCTGAGCTCATCGAGAAGCTGAAGAGCCAGCTGAAGGCCAGCGGCAGCAAGAGCAAGGAGCTGCAGCACACCATCGAGAACCTGATGGCTCAGATGGACCAGAAGAACGCCGAAATCAACCAGCTGCGCCACGAGCTGGAGGCCAAGAACATCCGCATCGACGAGCTGGAGCAGCAGACGGCCACGCTGCACGAGGACGTGAGCTCGCTGCAGCAGCAGAGCCAGCAGCAGACGCAGACCATCAGCCAGCAGGACCGCCAGCTGAACGCCGCCTGGTATGTGGTGGGCAGCAAGCGCGAGCTGAAGGACCACAACATCCTGCGTAGCGGGAAGGTGCTGCAGGAGGGCTTCGACGCCTCCTACTTCACCGAGATAGACATCCGCAACGTGAGCCGCATCAACCTCCATTCCAAGAGCGTGAAGGTGCTCACCACCCATCCCAACGGCTCCTACACGCTGGAGCGCGATGCCAGCAAGGTCTATACCCTCGTCATCAACGACTACCGCCAGTTCTGGAGCACCAGCAAATACCTGGTTGTGCAGGTGAAATAACTTTTTACTAAATATTATTCTTATGAACCTCAGACTACTAACTTGCACCCTCCTGGCTGCGGGTGCACTCTCTGCCCAGGCTCAGCACGTGATGAACATCGACACCAAGAAGCTCGGTGCCCCTGTGCAGTCAACCATGTATGGCATCTTCTTCGAGGACATCAACTACGCTGCCGACGGCGGCCTCTATGCCGAAATGGTGAAGAACCGCTCCTTCGAGTTCCCCCAGCACCTGATGGGCTGGCGCGCCTATGGCAACTTCGAGGTGCGCAACGACGGCCCCTTCGAGCGCAATCCGCACTATGTGCGCCTGCGCTACAGCGGCCATAGCGACAAGTTCACGGGACTGGAGAACGAGGGCTTCTTCGGCATCTCTACCATGCGCGACGCCACCTATCGCTTCTCCGTGTGGGCCCGCTGCCCTGAGGGCGGCAAGGCCACACTCGAAGTGCGCCTCGTGGACAACGACACCATGGGCGAGCGCCAGGAGTTTGCCACCGTCAAGGTCGACGTCAGTGGCAAGGAGTGGAAGAAATACACCGCCCAGCTGAAGGCACCGCGCACTGAGCCGAAGGGCGCCCTGCGCATCTTCCTCGCCGGCGAGAAGGCCACCTGCGACGTGGAGCACGTCTCGCTCTTCCCCACCGACACGTGGAAGGGCCGCGAGAACGGCATGCGCCGCGACCTGGCCCAGGCACTGGCCGACATGCACCCCGGCGTGTTCCGCTTCCCCGGCGGCTGCATCGTGGAGGGCACCGACCTGGCCACACGCTACAACTGGAAGAACACCGTGGGCCCCGTGGAGAACCGTCCGCTGAACGAGAACCGCTGGCACTACACCTTCGGTCACCGCTTCTTCCCCGACTATTTCCAGAGCTACGGACTGGGCTTCTTTGAGTTCTTCCAGCTCTGCGAGGACTTCGGCTGCGAGCCGCTGCCCGTCATCTCGTGCGGTCTGAGCTGCCAGTTCCAGAACCCCGACCCCACGAAGCCCGGCGTGCACGTGCCCGTCGACCAGCTCGATGAGTACATACAGGATGCCCTCGACCTCGTGGAGTTCGCCAACGGCCCCGCCGACTCGAAGTGGGGCAAGGTGCGTGCCGACATGGGCCATCCCGAGCCCTTCAACCTGAAGTTCCTCGGCGTGGGCAATGAGCAGTGGGACTACGACGAGCAGCACGGCGGCTTCGGCCCCGTGTTCACCGAGCGCCTGAAGAAGTTCAGCGACGCCTTGCGTGCCAAGTATCCGCAGCTGAAGCTCATCGGCACCACCGGCCCGAACAGCGAGGGCTGGGACTTCGACCTCTTGCAGCCCCGCATGAAGGAGCTGAAGGTGGACCTCTACGACGAGCACTACTATCGCAACGAGCAGTGGTTCCTGAGCCACGGCCTGCGCTACGACAGCTACGACCGCAAGGGTCCGCGTGTGTTCGCCGGCGAGTATGCCTGCCACGGACGGGGCAAGAAGTGGAACCACTTCGAGACGTCGCTCTACGAGGCTGCCCACATGACGGGCATCGAGCGCAATGCCGACATCGTGCACATGGCCACCTACGCACCGCTTTTCGCCCACGTCGAGGGCTGGCAGTGGCGTCCCGACGCCATCTGGTTCGACAACCTGCGCTCGTTCAAGTCCGTGAGCTACTATGTGCAGCAGATGTTTGCCATGAACAAGGGCACGAACGTGCTCTCGCTGACCATGCCCGACGCCAAGAACAAGAAGGGCGTGCCCGTAGCTGGACAGGAGGGACAGGACGGTCTGTTCGCCTCGTCGGTATGGGATGCCGCCACGGGCGAGGTTGTCGTGAAGGTGGTCAACACCTCGAAGCAGCCCCAGACGGTGCAGCTGAACCTGCTCGGCATGAAGAATGCTGGCGAGGTGAAGACGCTCACGCTGGCCACCAACGGCTCGCTCGACGATGAGAACACCCTCGACCAGCCTGAAAAGATTATCCCGCGTCCTGGTAAGACCCAGACCGTGGCCGACAAGAAGGCCGTCGTGCTCACCGACGAGCTACCCGCCATGGCCTTCCGCCTCTACAGAATCAAGAAGTAACGCCTTTTCCAAGCCGTGCCTTGCGGCAAAGTCTCTGGGGCCGCTTTTTGCTCTGATTCTCTTGGGAATCGAAGCAAGGAGCGGTTCCATTGTTTTTGGGGGAGTGGTTTTCTGAGATAGGGTGTCCAATTTGTTGTACTACAATAGATGCCGATATGATATTACAGACCCCACCCCTGCCCCTCCCTTTGAGGGGAGGGGAGTGCCATGCGGAGTTCCTGCGACGGACAAGGCGGTAGCCATTCCCCTCCCCTCGAGGGGAGGGGCAGGGGTGGGGTCTGTAACTATTAGCTATGGTACATCAAATTAGTCGCCCTGTTTCTAAAATTTTGTTAATGCAGTTCCGAAAAAGAACACTTCAACCCCTTCCAAATTTTGAAAATTTTGCGCGAGAAACTTTTTGGCCGAAAAAACGTGAGTTTTGAGAGGTTTTGCTAAGTAGTTGGAATAGAGATGTTTATGTTTGTTTTTGCGAAAAAAAGCAACGGACGGCTGAAAAAAGTCAACGCCAAATTTTCAAAAGGCGTTGACTTTTGAAAATTTGGCGTGCTTACAGAAGGGGGTGTCGAGGCAAAAAAATGCCTAAAAATCGCCCAAATTTTGCACAGAATGGATGCTGATGTGCAAAAACCGGCCTGCTTTTCTCCTCGCCATCGCGGCGAAACAGCTCTTAGAGGGTTGGAAAAGGGCGATTTTCGAGTCAGAATCACTCTTCATGACGAACTTTTCCTTGTGGTGATTTTGAACATTGTTTTTATGAGGGCTTTACATTCATTCAGTTTCTTTAACGTCTTTCCTTCGGGAAGAAGTTCTGTTTATTCAGAGCTGTGAGTAGCTACCTGGGAAATGGTGATGAACGAAATCCCACAAGATGGACTAAGGAGCGATGGTTTCGAGCATGTAGATGGCGTCGAGGCTCCACAGGGCAGCGTCGTTGGTGCTCAGTCCGTGCCACTCGTCGATGGGGGCGGGGACGTCGGGCGGGGTGATGCGGTCTATACGGAACTGCGGCGCTGCCTCGTGCTCGATGCGCCCCCACAGGTCGGCCCAGGCCTCGGCGGCCAGCTTGGGAGAGCGCAGCTGCCAGGCGCTGTAGGCCTGCAGACGGCGAACGGGGAAGTGGTTCTGGGCCATCTGCTTGTAGCGCCGGGCGTAGTCGAGCCATGTGCTCCTGAAGTTGTTGAGGGTTGAGCGTTGATGGTTGAGTGACTGCGCGTTGTTTGGCAACAGGCAGCCGTCGCTCAGCAATTCGTTCATCACCTCGAAGCCGCCCATGATGGTGGCCAGGTGGTTGGCATGCGTCACGCCGTCGGGGCCGTCGTAGCTGATGACGCCCGTGGCGGGGTCGTAGCCCAGCGCCTGGTTGCCGTGGAAGAGGCCGTTCTTCATCTGCGACACGCTCTTCATGCCCGTCAGAATCTTATCGCGGTAATGGGCGTTGCCCGTGCGCTCCCATTCCGTCATCCAGTTGCCGGCATAGGCCAGCCAGTCGGGGCCGAAGCGCAGCCGGGCGGGAGCGTTGCAGGGATATTTCTCGCGTGGCTCGGCCAGTCGCATGGGGTCGAGGTCATAGAGCAGCTTGTCGGCGTCGGTCTGTGCGTGCATCAGGTCGCCCGTGCGCTCGTCGCCGCCCGTCAGGTAGTAGTAGAAGCGGAGGAACGCCGACTGCGAGATGCGTGCCTCCTTGGCGCCGCAGCCCCAGTGGCTGACGTTGTGGCGCGAGCCCAGCGGAGCCAGCGGCCCCAGGTGGTAGGTGTCCACCTCGGCGTTGTGGCGTGTCATCGCCTCGGCCATGCGCCACACGTCGGTGCGGCCCGTGCGCAGGAACGAGTACCAGAGCCACATGGGCGTGGCCAGCTCGGTGTTGTCCCAGGCATAGCCGCCCACGTCGTAGCGCCAGGAGTGGCGCTCAGGGTCGTAGGCGTGCATGAAGTCGCCGTAGTTCCAGAAGCTGTACCACTTGTGCTGCTCTACGGCATCGCGGTAGAAGTCGAGGTACTGGGCAAGGCGCTGCTCGGCCTTTCCCGTGCCGGGCAGGCTCCAGATGCCAAAGGCGCGCTTCTGGTGCAGGTATTCGGGGGTGGGCAGCACGCGTGGGTCGTCGTAGAGCAGTTGCGCCTGCACGCTGATGAGCTGCTGGCCGGGGTAGCTGGGCTGTGGCTCCAGCCATAGGGTGGTGGTGCGGCCGATGCCGTAGGGCGTGGAGAGTCCTTCCTGCACGTCCTCGTAGCTGGCCTGCAGGTCGTGGGCGATGGTGTCGTAGTGGCACAGGTTCATCGGCTCGGCCTCGGGGCTCCATAGGTACATGGTCAGCTGCGCCTCGCTGCTGCGGGCGTGGTCAATCTGGATGGTGGAGGGATAGGACTGCCAGAAGTCCTGCATGTAGACGCCGAAGCCGCCCTCCGTGTCGCCCACGAAGACATAGCCCGGCGCACGCTGGCCGGTGAACGTGCCTATCCAGGGCGATTGCGAGGTGGCTCGCTTGCGAATAGAAAAGCTGTTGTCGGTGAGCTGCGACAGGCGATAGCTGTCCCAGGCCGCCCAGTGGTCGATGAGGCGCCGGTCGCCGGGGCTCATGCTGCTGTAGGCAGGGATGCGCCGGCCGTCGCGCTGCCGCTGTTGCGCCTGGCGGTTGGTCAGCGTGCGCCGTCCGTCGAGGGGCTGCACGGACTCTGCCCAGACGCCGCAGGCGCTCCCTTTCTGGGGGAGGCTGGTGGCGAAGGCCACGTGGCGGTTGTAGGGCTCCAGCCGCATGGGCACGTTGAAGCGGATGCCGAGCGAGGTGATGAAGTCGCGCTGCTCGTCGCCGTCGTAGAGGAAGGTATGGACCAGCTTGATTTGCCGGCAGCGATTGAAGATGTAGAGGCGGACGGTGAACGGCAGCCACTGCTCGTGCTTGCCGCTGATGCGCACCACGGTGAGCTCGGTGCCGCTGCGCTCCAGCCTGACGTCGTCGATGATGCCAGTGAACGTCCTGTCGCTGGTGGTGGCCACGAGCTGGGCACTGCCAGCCACGCGGTGGCCTCGCATGATGATGCTGTCGATGATGCACGAGCCGCGCTTGGGGATGTAGGTGAAGATGCCGCTGCTGCCCACGATGTACTCGTCTTCCGTCTCACTGACGAAGGGGCTGGCCTTCGGCTTCTTCTCGGCCAGGACGACGCGCAGCTCCTTTCCCGTCCTTGACACGGCCGACATGCCGGCCCACTTCACCGAGCCATCGGGCCATCGGGCGGTCACCCAGGCTTCTGACGGCGTGTTCCCCGTCAGCGCCAGCCGGTCGACGTCCTTCAGCTCGCCGGGGGCAAAGGGAATGCCGAAGATGAGCGCCGTGACGTAGGGCGAGATGGTGTCGGTGCCTATCCAGTGCAGGGGGATGCCCGTGGTCTGCAGCGATGACTGCTCGACGGGGTAGCTGCGGAAGTTGGTGATGCGGGTGTGGGAGAGCGTGGTGCGGAAGCCGAACCAGCCTTCGCGGAGCGGCTCCGGGTCGAGGTAGCTGACGATGGGCTCGCCGTCGACCCACATCTGCGTGCGCCCTCCGGCGGTCTGCAGCTTCACGTGATACCAGTGGTTGGGTTGCAGCAGGTGGGCCGCATCGGTATATTCCGTCAGAATGGCCGGGCGCTTGCTCTCGTCGGTGATGCCGGCCTCGTCGCCGGTGTAGCGGCGGAAGCGTGTGGTGCTGTTGTGGTTGCCGCCGTAGCCTAAGTAGTACGTCTGTAGCGAGTAGCAGCGGGCGAAGATGCCGCTGCGCCAGCTGCTGCGCTTCCAGATGTCCTTAGCAGCGGGGTCGCTGGCCAGCCAGAAGCAGTTCATGTCGCTCAGCCGGTCGGTCGCAGCAGGGGTGGGGGCCAGCACCACCTGCACGTCGTACTCAACGGCGCAGTCGGCCCGCAGCTTCTCCTTGCGCCAGAGCGTCAGCCCCTTGGGGGCGACGATGTCGCAGGTGTCGCCGATGAACGTCACGCGGTAGTCGGGCGACTCCGACTCCACCTGCCAGTATCTGCTGAACTGGTGGGCGTCGAGTGCCGACAGGGCTGCTCCCTTCGCATAAGGCAGGAGGGCAGCAACTATCAATAGCAGAAGGTGGCGCATTTAGAATCTCGTAGACCCGTCGACGTTGAAGATGGGCTGGTTGGTGTTGATTTCCTCGGGATAGAACTGCACGGCAGAGTCGTTCATCTTCGGGTGCTGCTGGCGGAGCAGCTTCAGCATCTCGGCGCCGGCCCAGATGACGGGGCCGTAGCCGTGGGCAGCCATCACGTGGGTGGGGCGGTAGGCGTAGAAGGCGGGGTCGAAGCCCATGCCCGTGCCCACGCAAACGCCCTCCACCTGGCCTTTGGCGTTGACGGCGCTCTCCACGGCGTGCCAGGCCAGCTGTGCCACGGGGCCGAAGGCCAGCGCATCAATCCATCCCTGGTTGATGGCATGGGCCAGGCAGTAGGCATAGATGGCGGTGCACGATGTCTCCTCGTAGGTCTCAGGCCGGTCGAGCAGCTGGTGCCAGAAGCCGTTCGTGCCCTGTCGCTGAGCCAGTCCGCACACGTGGGCCCGCAGCAGCTCCATGATTTGCTCGCGCTGGGCGTGGTTGGCGGGCAGCGCGTCGAGCACCTCGCACATCGTCAGGATGGCCCAGCCGTTGGCGCGCCCCCAGAAGAAGGCGGGATGGGGCCACATGGCCTCCACCCATCCGTGGCGGAACAGCCCTGCCTCGGGTACGAACATGCGGCTGGCGAAGCTGAGCACCAGCGCGGCGGCCTCGTCATAGTAGTGCGTGTCGCCCGTCAGGCGGCCCATCTGCGCCACCGTGGGGATGCCCATGAACATGTCGTCGAGCCACACCGTGTTATATTGCGGACGCGTGCGTGCAAATGTGCCGTCGCTGAGGCGGTACTCCTTATTAATAATAAAGGAGGCGTAGCTGTCGATGAGCGGTCGCAGCTGCAGTGAGGGGTCGGCCAGCTCGGTCTTGATCATCGACGAGCAGATGGCCCCGGCATCGTCGAGGGCATGCGGGTCGATGACACGGCGGATGTTCCCGTCGATTCGCTTGTCGTCCTGATAGATTTGGCGGAAGCGGGGTGCGATGTCGCGCAGCAGGCGGAAGCGGTCGTAGAGGTAGGCGCGGTAGGCCGTGTCGCCGGTGGCCTCGTAGGCGGCCAGCACGGCGCTGTAGGTCACGCCCCACTCGTAGCTCGTCAGGCGGAAGTCGCCCTGCTCCAGCTTGGTGTCAGCCGTGATGTCGGCCATGTTGGTGACGGCTTTCTTCGTCTTGCCGTCGACGAGCCGTGCGGGCGTCACGGCGGCGATGTAGCGGAGCACGCGGTCCATCGTGGCCTTCACCTCCTGCGGGGTGGAGATGCCGTAGCCCAGCCGGTAGTCGGGCTTCATCAGGTGCAGCGGCGTGTTCGAGTCGTTCACTTGCGCGGTGCAGAAGACCACGGCGCAGAGCAAAAGGGAAAGGATAATAGCTGTTCGTTTCATAGTCTTTAAGTAGTAGTGTTTTTGTCATTTCTTGTTGAAAGTGAGCAGCAGCTTGCCCACGAAGACGGCGTGCTTGCCGTTCTGGTCAACGGGTATGGGGCGGCCGTCGGCGTTGTTCTCGTATTGCAGCTCGTCGAAGTAGGTGTGGGTGTGGCCACCGAGCACGAGGTCTACGCCACGGGTCTGCTGGATGAAGCGGTTGTCGGGATACTCGCTGACCTGCCAGCCGAGGTGGCTCAGGCAGATGACGTAGTCGCACTTCTTCTGGTTGCGCAGGATGTCCACCATCTGGTTGGTCACCTCCACGGGGTCGAGGAAGCGCAGCGGGCCATAGTTCTTGGTGAAGACGAGGCCTTCGAGCGGGGGACAGAGGGCGAAGAGGCCAATCTTCACGCCGCGGCGCTTGAGCACGACGTAGGGCTTGACGATGTCCTTCAGCTCGGTGTCGGCGAAGTCGTAGTTAGAGCAGACGATGGGGAACTGGGTCATCTTGAACAGGCGAATCATGTTGTCGAGGCCGAAGTCGAACTCGTGGTTGCCGATGGTCACGGCGTCGTATTTCATCTGGTTCATCAGCCCTATCTCCACGTCGCCCTCGAACATCGAGTAGAAGGCGGAGCCCTGCGAGAAGTCGCCGCTGTCGAAGAGAAGCAGCTGCGGGTCTTTCTGCCGTTCTTCGTTGAGCATGGCGATGCGGCGGAGGTAGCCGCCGCGGTCGGCCAGCATGGTGTCGGCCAGGTTGCGGCCCAGCGGCAGGATGGTGGAGTGGGTGTCGTTGGTGTGCAGGATGGTGAGCTGCGTCTGCGCTCCTGCGGGGCTAAATGATAAATGATAAATGATAAATGATAGGGCTATTAGCGTAAGTCGTCTCATAATCGTTGTTTTTTGGGGGGTTATTTGTGGCGGTGCCACCGTCTATGGTCTGCCGTCTAAAGTCTGAGGTCTAAGGTCTGAAGATTAAGGCTGTAGTCTGATGCGGCCTTCGACCTTTGCGTCCACGACCTTTCCCTGGGCGTGCATGGCCTTAAAGTAGTTCATAATGAGGAAGCGCGAGTTGTCCAGTTCGCCCTGTGGCGAGCGCAGGTTGGTGCCGTCGCGGAAGGCGGGCATGCCGTCGTTGCCCTGCACGATGTAGTCGATGGTGACGGCGCGGTACAGGCGCTGTGGGTCTATCTCCTGTCCGTTCAGGCGTGCCGAGACGAGCTGGCCGTCTTTGGTGATGACCAGCTCCACACCGTGGCTGACGCCCTCGCCGCCGCGGTGGGCTATCTGCTGGAACAACTCCAGCACCTTCGCGCCGGTGAGCGTGGTGAAGGCAATCTTGTTCTCGAACGGTGCTATGTCGTTGATGTCGCCATAGGTCACCGTGCCCTTCGATAGCGCGGCACGGATGCCCCCGATGTTGTACACGGCGAAGTCGGGCTGCTCGCCGTAGTCGCGGCTGGCCCACATCAGGATGTCGGGCAGCAGGTTCGAGATTTCGCTCTCGGGGCGCCGCTTGTCCATGTCGCGGGCAGCGATGCCCATCACCGGGCTCATCACCGAGTCCACCTTCGCCTTGTAGGGAGCCAGGAAGGCAGCGGCGTCGGCGTCGGGCTGGCGATCGTAACGGTTGTCTATCAGCAGGCGCTGGCGGCTCACGCTGGCAATCTCGTAGTGCGAGGTGCACCCGGCGGCCATCATGGCGAGCAGCGCGAAGGGTAGTAGCAGTTTGTTCTTTGCCATATAGTTTTGTTGTTTTAGCGTTTGCAAAGTTACTGATTTTCCGCGAGACTGCCCACGAAAAGGTAAAGTTTTTTTTCAGCATTTTTGGCAGCAACCGGAGTTTTGGGGGCAAAAACATAGATTGTTTTTCCCGCCCGCTGCCATTATTGGCAGCGGCCGCTGCCAATATCGTCCCCGTCCGCTGCCAACGGAAAAGGCGTGGCCTTTTTCCCGCTCCGGCGTGGCCTGGTCCCTATTTGTCGCCGCCTTTTTCCTCTCATCCCTCAAGCTGTGTGGCGTGGGGGGCTTTTTGTCAAGATTGTTCAAAACGGAAACCCTACATTGGAAGGGACAGGGTTACGCGCTATATCATTGCTATTTCTGTTGCTCTTTCTTGAAAATCCGACGTGGGCGGACAAAAATCCGCGCTTTGCGGATAAAAATACGACTTTAGCTGATTTTAACGAACGAACGAGGGAGACGGAAAAAGAAAAAGACGGAAAATAATTTGGCGGGATGGAAAAAAAGTAGTACCTTTGCACCCGCTTTTCGGCGTAACCGATGGTGGGAAGATAGGAGAGTTGCCCGCTATGTTGCGCAGGAACGATACAACAATTTAATTATTAAGTACTTAAAAATGGATTTAATTAAAGTTGCTGAGGAAGCATTTGCAACCAGCAATCGCGCCAAGGCCAAGGAAGCCGGCAAGAAGTTCGAGGAGTTCGCTCCCGGCGACACCATCACTGTTGGTTACAAAATTATCGAGGGTTCAAAGGAGCGTATCCAGCTCTATCGTGGCGTGGTCATCAAGATTTGCGGTCACGGAGAGAAGAAGCGCTTCACCGTTCGCAAAATGTCGGGTACCGTGGGTGTGGAGCGTATCTTCCCCCTGGAGTCGCCCAACATCGACAGCATCGAGGTAAACAAGCACGGTAAGGTGCGTCGCGCCAAGCTGTACTACCTGCGCAAGCTCACGGGTAAGGCTGCCCGCATCAAGGAGAAGCGCGTCGCTGTCAAGAAGGAAGACTAAAACCGGTATTACCTTCGAAAAGAAAATAAAAACACCGATGGCCAGAGGCTGGCTGTCGGTGTTTTTTGTGTCTGGCGGAAAATATTTTTCGCTCTTTGTGGCGTTGTGTGGAGAAAAATGTGTAACTTTGCAAGCATGAATCTTTAACCTATATTTATTAATGTAATACGAACAAACTATGGGATTAATTGAACAAATCATTGCACGTGCCAAAAGCAACAAGCAGCGCATCGTGCTTCCTGAAGCTGAAGAGGAACGCACGCTGACTGCTGCCGACCGCGTGCTGGCCGACGACATCGCCGACCTGATTCTTATCGGCAACCCCGAGAAGGTGCACAAACTGGCAGAGGAGAAGGGCCTTACTCACATCGGCAAGGCTACGCTCATCGACCCGCTGAACTACGAGAAGAGCGAGGAGCTGGCCCAGCTGCTGCAGAAGCTGCGCGAGAAGAAGGGCATGACCATCGAGAAGGCCCGCGAGCTGGTGAAAGACCCGCTCTACCTGGGCTGTATGATCATCAAGACCGAGGGCGCTGACGGCCAGATTAGCGGTGCGCTTTCGACCACTGGTGAGACGCTGCGCCCTGCCCTGCAGATTATCAAGTGCGCTCCTGGCATCACCTGCGTCAGCGGTGCCATGCTGATGATTACGAAGAAGCCGGAATACGGCGAGGACGGCGTGCTCGTCGTGGGCGATGTGGCCGTGACGCCCATGCCCGATGCCAATCAGCTTTCGCAGATTGCCGTTTGCACGGCTCAGACGGCAAAGAGCGTGGCTGGCTTCACTGACCCTCGCGTGGCCATGCTGAGCTTCTCGACAAAGGGCAGCGCCTCGCACGAGGTGGTGGACAAGGTGGTGGAGGCAACGCGCCTGGCCAAGGAGCTCGACCCCACGCTGAAGATTGACGGCGAGCTGCAGGCCGATGCTGCCCTCGTTCCCTCGGTGGGCAAGAAAAAGGCACCCGGCTCGGAGATTGCAGGAAACGCCAACGTGTTAGTCTTCCCCTGCCTTGAGGTGGGCAACATCGCCTACAAGCTGGTGCAGCGCCTTGGTGACGCCGTGGCCATCGGCCCCATCCTGCAAGGCATCGCCCGTCCCGTGAACGACCTCAGCCGTGGTTGCTCCGTCGAAGACATCTATTACCTCGTCGCCATCACCGCCTGCCAGGCCATGGATGCTAAAAAATGAATTCTAAGAATAACTGAAAGAAATTTTCGTAATTATCGTAATTCTTAATGATAACACGAGAGGAATATCTTGACATATATGATATTGTCGGCGTAGCAATGGAAGTCTACAATACGTTAGGATATGGCATGGCAGAGCCGATATATCAAGAGGCTTTTGCTATGGAAATGAAAGCAGTTGATAAAATATTGTCAGAACATAGAGCTCAACTGTTCAATTATATGCGTATTGCCCAACAGAAAAAAGGTGTTCTGCTTAACTTCGGAGAGAAGAGCCTCAGGGCAGAGCGCTATATCTTTGAAAAGAGTGAGGAACGCTTCATATTGTTAACTCAGAACAATTATAAACGCTACATTCTTCCTGACGGCAAATAAAATTATGTAAATTACGATTATTTCTTTCCAAAAAAAAGAAGACAGATGAAAATTTTAGTTCTAAATTGTGGAAGTTCGTCCATCAAATATGCGCTGTACAACATGGATGACAAGAGTGTGATGACCAGTGGCGGCGCTGAGCGCGTGGGCCTGGAGGGTGCCTTCGTGAAGGTGAAGCTGGCCAACGGCGAAAAGAAGCAGATTATGCACGACATTCCCGAGCATACCGAGGGCGTGAAGTTCATCTTCTCGCTGCTTACCGACCCGGAGATTGGCGTCATCAAGAGCCTTGACGAGATTGATGCCGTGGGCCACCGCATGGTGCACGGCGGCGAGAAGTTCAACAAGAGCGTGGTGCTCACCGACGAGGTGCTGAAGGCTTTCGAGGAGTGCTCCGACCTGGCCCCGCTGCACAATCCCGCCAACCTGAAGGGCGTGAACGCCGTGAAGGAGCTGATGCCCGGCCTGCCCCAGGTGGGCGTCTTCGACACCGCCTTCCACCAGACCATGCCGCCGAAGGCCTACATGTATGCCATCCCCTATGAGCTCTACGAGAAGTACGGCGTTCGCCGCTACGGCTTCCACGGAACATCGCACCGCTACGTCTCGGCCCGTGCCTGCGAGTTCCTGGGCATTCCCGCTGAGGGCACGAAGATGATTACCTGCCATGTAGGCAATGGTGGCTCTATCGCTGCCGTCGTCGATGGCAAGTGCATCGACACGTCGATGGGCCTCACCCCGCTGGAGGGCCTCGTCATGGGCACCCGTGCCGGCGACATCGACGGCGGTGCCGTACTCTTCTTAGAGAAGAAGCTGGGCCTGGATGCCAATGGCATGAGCAACCTGCTGAACAAGAAGAGCGGCGTGGCCGGCATCACTGGCGGCAGCAGCGACATGCGCGACGTGGAGAACGCTGCCAAGGAGGGCAACGAGCGTGCACAGCTGGCTCAGGACATGTACTTCTATCGCATCAAGAAGTACATTGGTGCCTATGCCGCTGCCATGGGTGGCGTCGACGTCATCGTGTTCACGGCCGGGGTGGGCGAGAACCAGATTGGCATGCGCTCGGAAGTGTGCAAAGGCCTGGAGTTCCTTGGCGTGAAGTTCGACGAGCAGAAGAACCGCGTGCGCGGCGAGGAGGCCATCATCTCGGCCGATGACTCACGCGTGAAGGTCGTGGTCATCCCCACCGACGAGGAGCTGATGATTGCCACAGACACGATGAATCTGCTGTAAACAGAAAAAAAGACGGCCGATAATATGGCCGTTTGAAAAAAAATGCTTATCTTTGTCGCGGAATTGATAAAGATAAGCATTTTTATATGAAAGGAGGAAAGCCGAAAATCCTGTAAAGAGTAGGCGCAAATTAAAAACCTATGATTATGAAGAAAGTGATTTTTGCTGTGCTCGCAGCAATGGTAATGAGTCTCGGCTTTGTTTCTTGCAGCAGTTCGCCTGAAGACAAGCTCATCGGAGTGATGGAAGATATGGTGGGTGTACTGAAAGGTGCAAACATCAAGACGGCCGACGATGCCAAGGCGCTGATGACCAAGTTGACCAGTTTTAAGGATGAGGCCGAGAAGATTACCGAGGAGCTGATGGCTGCCTACAAGGACAAGTCGCCTGAGGAGCTGATGAAGCTGGCAGAGACCATGAAGCCACTGGAAGAGAAAATTGAAAAGATTCAGAAGGAAGGCGACAAGGAAATTGAGCGTCTGAAGAAACAGGCTGAGGATGCCGGTCTTGACATGGAAGAGTTGGGCGATTTGTTTAACTGATTCCTCCTCCTTTGATGGAGTGACCAGCATCGGTCGCCAAAGAGAAAGTAGCCATGCTTGCTGTCTGCAGGCATGGCTACTTTCTTCTTACACTTGGCTCTCGCCCTCAATATATTGCGACATGAGCAGGTGCTCACCGTCGAAGACCACGTAGCTGAAGTGGCTGATCCAGTCGCCCAGGATGATGACGCGGGCCTTGCGCGTCAGCTGCAGGTCTACTTCGATGTGGCGGTGACCGTAGATGAAGTAGTCAACGTTGGAGTGGTACTGGATGTACTTCTTCGTGTAGAGGATGAGGTGCTCGCGGTCTTCGCCCATGTAGGCCGGCTCCTCACCGTCGGGGCGCTTCAGCCGCGAGTGCTTCGCCCACGTCTGTCCGAACCAGATGCCCCAGCGGGGGTGCACAGCTGAGAACGCCCACTGGCAGAAACGGTTGTGGAAAAGCCATCTTATCAACTTGAATTTCTTGTCGGGGTCGCCCAGTCCGTCGCCATGAGCCAGGTAGAAAATCTTTCCGTAGATTTCGGTGGTCATGGGCTGTTTGTGCAAGATGACGCCGCACTCTTTTTCCAAATAGTCGTAGGCCCAGATGTCGTGGTTACCGGTGAAATAATGTACTTCGACGCCCAAATCGGTGAGTTCGCTGAGCTTCCCCAGGAATCGCGTGAAGCCACGCGGCACCACATACTTGTATTCGTACCAGAAGTCGAACATGTCGCCCAGCAGGTAGACAGCAGCGGCCTTTGTCTTGATGGAGTCGAGGAAGCGCACCAGCCTGCGCTCCTGCATGCGGCGGTGCTCGATGGCCCAGGAGCCCAAATGGGCATCGCTCAAAAAGTATATCGGCTTCATATTTGGCGTTAAAGTGAAGGGGGTTAGTCAAATCCAAGTTCCACGCGAGCCTCCTCGCTCATCATCGACTGGTCCCAGGCAGGCTCGAAGACCAGGTTCACGTTGGCGCTCTTGACGCCTTGCACGCCCTCCACCTTTGTGCGCACATCTTCTAAGATGAAGTCTGCGGCAGGGCAGTTCGGTGCGGTGAAGGTCATGTCGAGCTCGACGATGGCGTTGCCTTCAGGGTCGGTCGTGTCATCTTTAACGTCAATCTTGTAAATCATCCCCAGGTCGAAGATGTTGACCGGGATTTCGGGGTCGTAGACTGTTTTCAGCACGTCTACGATGCGCTCTTCTATGGCAGTTTTCTCTTCTTGTGTCATGACATTCTTTTCTTTTCTCTGGCAAAGATAGGCAAAGTTTCTGAAACAGCCAAACGAATGGGCAAAAATGTGGTTCTTTTTGGTTGAGTGGCCCCGGGACGGCGATGGTTAGAGTCTTCCCTGTTCGTGATAGGAGTAATAGAGGCCGTCAGCGATGATGATGTGGTCCATCAGATGCAGTCGCATCAGGTTGCAGGCGTTTTTGATGCTCTGTGTGAGATGGTCATCGGGCTTGCTGGGCTGGATGCTACCGCTTGGGTGGTTGTGGCAGACGGCCAATATGGTGGCGTTGGCCAGCACTGCTTCGCGCATGATGATGCGAATGTCGACCGTCACCTCCGAGATGCCCCCGTGGGCGATTTTTATTTCCTTGATGAGACGGTAGTTCTGATTGAGCAACAACACCCAGAACTCCTCGACGTCCAGGTCTTGCAGCTTCGGGTGCATGTAGTGGTAAACCTTTGTGGCAGTTGTCAGGCTGGGACGCTCTTCTGGGCTAACGGCCTGCCGGCGCTTGCCCAGCTCGCAGGCGGCCAGGATGGTGATGGCCTTCGCCTCGCCGATGCCTTTGTAGTCCATCAGCTGGCGTATGGTCATCTTGCCCAGCGAGTTAAGGTTGTTGTTGCAGCCGTTGAGTACTGTCTGCATCAGCTCTACGGCGCTGACGCCTGGTGTGCCCGAGCCGATGAGTATGGCCAGCAGCTCGGCGTTGCTCAGTGCCTGCGGCCCCTTGTCGCGCAGCTTCTCGCGGGGCTGGTCGTCTTCGGCCCAGTGGGCGATGGTCAGCTTGTCGCTCATTTGTAGAAGTTCTTTTCGAAGGCCGTGAACTCGTCCTGCCCCAGCACGCAGCGCTTCCACCAGGCCTTAATGAAGCCCAGGCCATAGCCCATCAGCTGGGTGAAGGCGGCGGGTATGCTGAGCAGCCCCACCCAGAGACTGCGGTTCTTCAGGCTGCTGTCGATGAAGATGATGAGCGAATAGAGCAGCAGGGGCAGCAGTGCCAGCACGCAGAACACGAAGCCCACCCCCTGGTGCATGTTGTCGGTGGGGCGCAGGCCGAAGTGGTCGAGCCATTCGCCGTAGCAGTAGAGCGCTGCTCCTAATCCGAAGAGCATCAGCAGCCCGATGACGCCGAGCGTGAAGACCGTGGGCAGCAGGTGCACCAGCTTCAGCGTGCCGGGGTGGCGTTTAGTGAGGTTGATGCGGGCAATGCCGCTGTTGAACACCTGGCGGAAGAACTTACGGAAGTCGGTGCGCCGCTTGTGCCACACCCATGCCGTGGGCAGCAGGCGCGTCTTGTGGCCGGCTTCCACGATGCGGTAGCTGAAGTCGATGTCTTCGCCGAAGCGCATCTTTGAAAAGCCACCCAGCTCGCGGTAGACCTCGCGGCGTATGCCCATGTTGAACGAACGGGGGAAGAACTTGTCGAGCTTTGTCTTGCCGCCTCGGATGCCGCCGGTGGTGAAAAACGACGTCATGCTGTAGCTGATGGCTTTCTGCACGGACGTAAAGTCGGGATGGGCGGTGTCTGGGCCTCCCCATGCATCGCAGGTGTGCTCCGCGAGTTCCTTGTCAACGTTGGCCAGGTAGTCTTTCGGCAGCACCACGTCGCTGTCGAGCACGATGAGCCATTCCCCTCGTGCGCGTTCGGCTCCGTAGTTGCGGCTCTGGCCGGGGCCGCTGTTCTCCTTGTAGTAATAAAACAATTCAAGGATGCCTGCGAACTGGTCGCAGACATCCTTGCATGTCTTCTCCGACCCGTCTTCCACAATAATCACCTCGAAGTCCCTCAGCGTTTGCTGCGTCAGGCTGTCCAGCAGCTCGTGGACTTCGTCAGGCCGGTTGAAGACGGGTACGATGAGCGAATATTTCATTATTCCTTAGCGCGGGCCAGATAGGAACCGTCGCGGGTGTCAACCTGGATGAGGTCGCCCTCGTTGATGAACAGGGGAACGCGAACCTCGACGCCGGTCTCCAGCGTGGCGGGCTTCAGCGTGTTGGTGGCGGTGTCGCCCTTCACGCCCGGCTCAGAGTGGGTGACACGCAGAATGGTCTTCGCGGGCATTTCGGCATAGAGGATGGAGCCGTCGGTGGTGTCGGAAACCACTTCCACGATGTCGCTCTCCTTCATGTACTCATGGCCAATGACGAGCTCGTTGTCGATGGGAATCTGCTCGAAGGTCTCCTGGTTCATGAAGATGCGGCCCGACTGGTCCTCGTAAAGGTACTGATAGGGACGGCGCTCGATGACGACGTCTTCCAGCTTCTCGCCGATGTTGAAGCGGCGCTCCAGCACGCGGCCGTCGCTCACGTTCTTCAGCTTGATGATCATGATGGTGTTGCCCTTACCCGGCTTGCGATGCTGGAAGTCGATGCAAACCCAAATGCTGCCGTCCATGCGGATGGCGGTTCCTTTCTTGATGTCTTGTGAATTAATCATAACTTATTTTACCTTAAATTACTTTTCGGGTGCAAAGGTACGAATAAGCGAGCGAAAAACAAAGAAAATTCTCGTTTTTCTTTGTTTTTCCGAGCGAAAGAACCTTCGGCGCAAGCCAAAGGTACGAATAAGCGAGCGAAAAACAAAGAAAAAACAGATTTTTCTTCGATTTCTTGGGCGAAAGAACCTTCGCTGAAGCCAAAAGGAGCGCTTTTTCCCGAAAAAAAACAAAAATCTCAGCTAAAATTCAAAGATTTCTTGCGTAATTCAAAAGATTTGTGTAATTTTGCAGCCCGAAATGTGGTTTTACCCCACTTCTTCGACAAAGATTTCAATAATATAAACAATAAATAGAACGATGAAAAGAACATTTCAGCCCCACAATCGCCGCCGCGTGAACAAGCATGGTTTCCGCGAGCGCATGGCCACTAAGAACGGACGCCGCGTGCTGGCTTCGCGCCGCGCCAATGGCCGCAAGAAGTTGACCGTATCCGATGAGCATCATGGCAAGTAAACGCCTGTTGTGTCGGCACGACCAACAAATGGGATAGTACTCCTGCCCGATATGGGGAGCGTACTGTCCCATTTGTTTTGGTCATGATATAGCAGTTGACCTGTTTGTGCGTAGCCACTCTCCTTCCATGTAGGGGATGGACTACGCGCTAACAGGTCAACTGCTTTATTATTGCGCAAAAAGAATAACCAGGCAGCTCGAAAGCCCTCTCGCTTCCCCACAGCAGCAGGGATGGCCTTTTCCGTTGGCAGCGGACGGGGACGATATTGGCAGCGGCCGCTGCCAATAATGGCAGCGGGCGGGAAAAACAATGGCAGCGGCCGCTGCCTTCCTTGCTCGCTTATTCGTACCTTTGGCTTTCGCCGAAGGTCCTTTCGCTCGGACAAACAAAGAAAAATGAGAATTTTCTTTGTTTTTCGCTCGCTTATTCGTACCTTTGCACGGCAAATGCATTTTTGTGCAGTTATGAATGAAAAAGTGAAGAAGTTTTTCCGCAAGTTTGCCAGCGCACACCTCTGGCTGAACCTGCTGGCAATGGTGGTCGTGGTGGTGCTGCTGCTCTTCGGGCTCCAGTGGTGGCTGCTCAGCTACACCCATCACGGCGAGGGCATCGAGGTGCCCGACCTCTACGGCATGGACTACCGTAAGGCTATGGACCAGCTCGAGGAACAGGGGCTCCGCATCATGGCCAACGACTCTACTTACTTGAAGGCGATGCCTGCTGGCTGCATCGTGGTGCAGTCGCCCGCCAAGGGAATGACGGTGAAGGAAGGACGCACGGTCTACGTCACCATCAATTCGCTCACCATCCCCCGTATTCGCATACCAGACTTGGTCGATAACTGTAGCTACCGCGAGGCTCAGGCCCGCTTGCAGCAGCTCGAGTTCCGCCTGACGCAGCCTAAGCTGATTGATGGCGAGAAGGACTGGGTCTACGGCATCAAGATGGGCGACCGCAACGTGAGGGCCGGCGAGCTGATAGCCCGCGAGTCGGTGCTCACGCTGGTCATCGGCAACGGCTCCTATGGCGATGAATACGAGGATGAAGAAGACGAGTTTGGCTTCGATGACGACGACGCTTCCGACGGGGGCGATGCCGGCGACGACGATGAAGACGGCTTCGTGCCCGTGCTGATAAATGAAGAAGACTAAAAGAACTGTTGCATGATAGACGAGGAGGACATCATCGACGAAGAGCTGGGCGAGCTGCTTGACGGCGAATCGGACGCCGACGGCGCGCAGCAGCTTTATGAGCACCTGCGCCTTGAGGTAGACCGCGGACAGGTTCCCCTGCGCATCGACAAGTATCTCACCGAGCACACGCAGCACTCTTCGCGCAACCGCATCCAGCAGGCTGCTGAGGGCGGTTACCTGTTTGTCAACGACCGTCCCGTTAAAAGTAATTATAAGGTACGTGCGGGCGATGTCATTTCCCTTCGCCTGGAGCGGCCGCATTTCGATACGACCATTGTGCCCGAAGAGCTGCCGCTCGACGTGCGCTACGAGGACGACGACCTGATGGTCATCTACAAGCCCGCCGGGGTGGTGGTCCATCCTGGCTGCGGCAATTTCCACGGAACGCTGGTGCACGCCATTGCCTGGCACCTGCGCAATCTGCCTACTTATGACCCTAACGACCCTCAGGTGGGCCTTGTCCATCGCATCGACAAGGACACCAGCGGCCTGCTCGTCGTGGCAAAGACGCCGCAGGCGAAGTCGCACCTGGGCAAGCAGTTCTTCAACCACGACACCCATCGCTCTTACGTAGCGCTCGTCTGGGGCAACTTCGTCGAGGACGAGGGCCGCATCGAGGGCAACATCGGCCGCGACCCACGCGACCGCCTGCGCATGGAGGTCTTTCCGCCCGACTCAGAGACGGGTAAGCCCGCCGTCACCCACTACCGCGTGCTGGAGCGCTACGGCTATACCACGCTCGTGGAATGCCGATTAGAGACGGGGCGCACCCACCAGATCCGTGCCCACATGCGCCACATCGGCCATCCGCTCTTCTCCGACGAACGCTACGGGGGCTGCGAAATCCTGCGAGGCGAGCGAACGGCCAGCTACAGGGCCTATATCCAGAACTGCTTCAAGCTCTGTCCCCGTCAGGCCCTCCACGCCCAGACCCTTGGCTTCGTGCATCCCACCACGGGCCAGCAGATGGACTTCACCTCGCCGCTGCCCGACGACCTTCAGGCGCTCATCGACAAATGGCGGTCGAGGCTACGCACAGAAGTGAAGAGTGAAGAATTTGCTACCGCATTTCAAGTCTTTAATCTAAAATAATAAATCTCAATCCCGATATGAAACAGCAGAAACGTACTATAGCCATCGTCTGCGGTGGCGACAGCAGCGAGCACGACGTCTCGCTCCGTTCGGCCCAGGGCCTCTATTCCTTCTTCGACAAGGAACGCTACAACGTGTATGTGGTCGACATGAAGGGCACCGACTGGAAGGTAGACCTGCCCGACGGCACCACCTCGCGCGTCAGGATGCACGACTTCTCCTTCCGCGAGGGCAACCGCACCCGCCACTTCGACTACGCCTACATCACCATCCACGGCACGCCGGGTGAGAACGGCATCCTGCAGGGCTATTTCGACCTGCTCCACATCCCCTACAGCACCAGCGGTGTGCTCGTTGAGGCCATGACGTTCGACAAGTTCGTGCTCAACCAGTACCTCAAGGGCTACGGCGTGCGCGTGGCCGAGAGCGTGCTCGTGCGCCGCGGTCAGGAGCAGCAGCTCGACGAGCAGCAGATTGCTGAGACCATCGGCATGCCCTGCTTCGTGAAGCCCGCCTGCGACGGCTCCAGCTTCGGCGTCTCGAAGGTGAAGAATGTCGACCAGCTGGCTCCCGCCCTGCGCGTGGCCATGATGGAGAGCGACGAGGTGATGATAGAGTCGTTCCTCGAGGGCACCGAAATCACCGTCGGCTGCTACAAGACGAAGGACAAGCAGGTGGTGTTCCCCGTTACCGAGGTGGTGACGAAGAACGAGTTCTTCGACTACGACGCCAAGTACAACGGTCAGGTGGAGGAAATCACCCCCGCCCGTATCGCCCCCGAGCTGGCCGAGCGTGCCCAGAAGCTCACGTCGGCCATCTACGACATCCTGCACTGCAACGGCATCATCCGCATCGACTATATCATCTCGCCCAAGGGCGACATCTCCATGCTCGAAATCAACACCACGCCGGGCATGACCGCCACCAGCTTCATTCCCCAGCAGGTGCGGGCCGCCGGCCTGAAGATGACCGACGTGCTCACCGACATCGTCGAGAACCAGTTCTGAGGACACCCAGACCTGTGGTCGAAGTATTTGGTTAACTTTGCCGACAGTTTTTTCACCGAGTAATAACCCCATATATACAAATAATAGTAAGAAACAGATAGACCAGACGAATGGCTGGAAGAGAAATGCAAAAGTCGGTGCGAGGCACCGCGCTTACAAGAGGGGAATTCAGCAACAAACCGCAATTATTAACCAAAACGGAAAGCGCGTACTCCCCGTTCGACTCTTTTTAGATACTTGAGCTTTCTGCTCTTGTTCTCTCAGCTTCAGAATACCGGCAAAATATTCAATGCGAGAGCAAGCAGTTCAGAAGGTTCACGTCCATGAGGGCGTGAACTGTTCTTGCTTGTTTGCATTGTAGGTCACTTGCCGGTAACCGAGAAGCTGAGAATAAGCATCGGACGGTTTTACGCCTTTTCTTATTCAACAAATCAAAACTACATGAAACACTTTTGGAAACAAACAACCTTCTGTGCAGCTCTCATCTTGGGAGTGTTGAGCACAAGCGTCGTTGCCTGAGGACAGCCCGAAAGAGTCCAAGGGAACTACCGCCTGCACCGACGGCAAACACCCCCATTGGATTGACCTGGGACTGCCCAGCGGCACGCAGTGGCGCTGCTGCAATGAGGGAGCCTCCGCGCCTGAGGCCTACGGCGGCTACTATCAGTTCGGGCAGGTAGGCTCGGCCCCCTCGCTCGACCAGATAGCGGAGTTGGTGAACTATTGTACCTACACCTGGACTACTCAGAACGCTGTGAACGGCGGCAAGTTCACCGGGCCTAACGGCAGTACGATCTTCCTTCCCGCCGCAGGCTCTCGCTGGGACGGCGAGCTCAATGGCGTGGGTTCCTGGGGCAGCTATGGGTCGTCGCGGCCTGATGGCGAGTACCGCGCCTGCGCCCTGTACTTCGAATATGGAGACGCGCACTGGAACGACTACTGGAGCCGCGTCAGCGAGCGATTATCCGTGCGTCCCGTGCGTTAGAACTGCGTGCATCCTTTTTCAACTCGAACAAATCGCGCCTCGCCGAAATCATATTTATGCCCTGCGGTGGGGCGGCCCCTCCCAAGGGGCCATCCAGCCCCACTGCGGGGCATAAATATGATTTCGGCGAGACCTAAGTAAACTAACTAAAACAACGAGAAGAATGTCAGTGACAAAGGAACTCATAGAACAGGAGCGGCGGTTTAAGGGCGTCGATGAGTTTTCGTAACTAAAAACAATCAGCCCTCAATGAATTAAGTTTCGCAAAAGTTTGGATATTCCGGAAAAAGTTGCTAATTTTGCAACCGTACTCCCGAATTTTATGGAAAAATCGGGAGTACGTGTAGATTTTTCACGCCGTTATGTATAAAAGACTGTTTGACATCGAGAACAAGTTGGACGAAGGGATGTTCCTCTTTGGCGCACGCCAGACAGGGAAGTCGACACTGCTGAAAGAGCGCTTCACGGGAGCCGTCTATTACGACTTGTTAAATCCGGACATACGGAAAGCCTTTAAGAGGAATCCGAACACACTAAAAGAGGCGCTTTGGAACAAAGCTCCGGCCACGATTGTCATTATCGACGAGATTCAGAAAGTGCCCGAGCTGCTCGACATCGTACACACGCTGATGGTGGAAAAAGGGCTTTGGTTCATCCTCAGCGGTTCCAGCTCCAGGAAGCTGAAACGCTCGGGAGCCAACACGCTGGGAGGACGAGCCATCCCCGAGACGCTCTACCCCCTCGTCTGGCCAGAGGTGACCGACTTCCAGATAGACCGGGCCGTGCAGAATGGCATGATTCCACGCCATTACATGGTGGAAGATGCCACCAAGCGTCTGTCCGGCTATGTGAAGGTGTACTTGGACGAAGAAATTCGTGAAGAGGGTGAAGTGCGCCAACTCGATGCCTTTGAGCGATTCATGGAGGTGGCAGCCATCTCCGACGGTGAGATGCTGAACTATTCTAACATTGCCTCCGACTGTGGCGTGTCGGCCAAGACCGTCAAGTCCTATTTCCAAATTCTCTATGACACGCTGATAGGCTATGAGATCCCTGCCTATAGGAAGGAAGTGAAGCGAAGGATTGTGCAGGCTCCCAAGTTCTACTACTTTGACGTGGGACTGGCCAACTACCTCATGGGCCGCCACCGCCTAAGGCGCGGCACCGACGACTATGGCCACGCCTTCGAGCACTTTGTGATGCAGGAAATCATTGCCTACAAAGGATACGCCGACAAGCGCGAAGAGATAGCCTACTGGCATACATACGACAAGAAAGAGGTAGACGCCGTGATAGGCGATGCCAAGGTAGCCATAGAAATCAAGTCGTCGGAGCTGGTGAAGACCAAGCATAAAGCCGGGTTGAAAGCCTTCCACGAGGAGCATCCCGGTTGCCGCCTCATTCTTGTGTCCTTAGACCCCATCACGCGCATGTCGGACGACATAGAACTCGTCTACGTCCTTGATTTCCTAAGAATGCTGTGGGATGGCGATATCTTCTGATTCGGACAGACTCGGCTGGGCTCAGTGTTTCATTCTGAAATAGTCGAGGGCTGCTATTACAAACCTGCAATTTGGGGGTAGCCCATTGTGCCCAGCTTGTTGAATAGGGCGATGGCGAAGCCCCCGTCTTAAAATCTTAAAATTTATTATTTTTAAGGAAATAATGAACACTCGACCCCCGAAAATACGCAAGAATTTCGAGCGAGAAAACTTTTGGCTGAAAATAAGCGAGTTTTGAGAGGACTTACTAACGTTCTAAGCAGCAGGAAGTTAGGCTGAATTTGCTAAAATTTTTGGCCTTTTCGCTTTCAAAAGTCAACGCCAAATTTTTCTGCGGCGTTGACTTTTGAAAATTTGGCGTGCTTAAAAATGAGCGGAACGAGGCAAAAAAACGCGAAAAAACCAGCACAAAATGCTCCGTTTGTGCAATTTTCGGCCCTTCTGGCACTTTTTCCCAAGCTCGAAGGGTGGAAAAAACGACCCGAATCGACCCGAAAAGGCCATTTTTCATCCCAGAATGCGTCTGAATTCTGAACTTTTCATTTTAGGAATTTTAATGAAATTTTGAACACTCGGAGCACTGGCTGCTTGCTGCGTTTCCAGCGGCTATCATGGAAAAAGGGTAGGGCGAAATGCATGCTATTTATCGACAAAATCGTTTAGTGGACTAACCGTTATTTAAGGAATTTCGTTTGGTCCGCTAACCTTTTTCCTTTATTTTTTTGGTTAGTTCAATAAGTTTTATTATCTTTGTAGCAAACTTGTGTGTCACGAGAACAAATCGACCGTTTGTAAGGCCGTAGTTCGTTCTTCGACACCATCGACCACTCGTTGCTGATGAAGGCAGTCGAGTGGCATGTACAAGAGCGTTGGATGCTCCTTTACATCGAGCGTTGGCTCAAAGT
>CACYME010000007.1:0-13337 GCA_902775475.1 uncultured Prevotellaceae bacterium | reverse complement strand
GTTCAGTGATAGGGCCAGTGCTGGCCAACCTGTTCCTGCACTACGTCTTTGACAGATGGATGGAAATCAATTACCCCGAAGTTCCCTTTGAGCGGTATGGAGTTAAGTACGAAGAGCCGTGTGATGGGAGACTGTCAAGCACGGTTCCGTGAGAAGGGAGGGTGAAAGTCCCTCTACTTACTAGACTTCGAAACAACGAAAGCGAATAAGAAGGAGATTATGAAAATAGAAGATTTTGATGCTATCAGGCCCTTTGAGGCCAGCGAGCTGCCAGCGGCCTACGACCGGCTGGAGCAGGACGGCCAGTTCCGCACCGTGGTGAGCTATCTCTATCCGCAGGTGCCCTTCGAGGCCGTGATGCAGCAGATGCGCGGCTGCCCTACGTGTCTGGACTTCCAGAAGACGTTCTGCTACCCCTTCCTGAAGCAGCTCATGGCGAAGGCCTCCACGGGTCTCGACATGGACGCCACCAGCATCGACGTATCACGTCGCTACACCTTCGTGTCGAACCACCGCGACATCGTGCTCGACTCGGCGCTGCTCGACGTGCTGCTCATCGACGCCGGAGCCGGGACGACCTGCGAGATTGCCATCGGCGACAACCTGCTGGCCGCACCGTGGATACGCGACGTGGTGCGCATCAACAAGTCGTTCATCGTGGAGCGCTCATTAGGCATCCGCGAGATGCTCGTGGCCTCGAAGCGCCTGAGCGAGTACATGCACTTCGTCATCGGCCAGAAGCACGACAACGTGTGGATAGCCCAGCGCGAGGGCCGTGCCAAGGACAGCGACGACCGCACGCAGCCCTCCATCCTGAAGATGATGGCGATGGGCGGCGAGGGCCCGGTGGTGGAGCGGCTGAAGGCGCTGCACATCGTGCCGCTGAGCATCAGCTACGAATACGACCCCTGCGACTACCTGAAGGCCCGTGAGTTCCAGCTGAAGCGCGACGTGGAGGGCTGGAAGAAGACGAAGCAGGACGACGTGGAGTCGATGCGCACGGGCATCATGGGCTACAAGGGGCGCGTGCACTACCATTGTGCGCCCTGCATTGACGACTGGCTCGACACGCTGCCCCAGGACATGCCGAAGGGTGAGCTCTTCGACACCATCGCCGCACACATCGACCAAGAGATTCACCGCCACTACCGCATCTACGCCTCGAACCGCGTGGCGGCAGGGGCCGACAGCACTGCCGAGGAGCGCGCCGCCTTCGACCGCTATGTGGACGGCCAGCTGGCCAGGATTCAGCTTGAACATCCCGACCGCGACTTCCTGCGTGAGCGCATCGTGACCATGTATGCCAACCCCTACAGGAATAAAAAAATAGTTGAGCAACTACAGAAGTGATGAGGAACATAGTGAAGAAGATGATTCGGAGGAAGGGATGGATGATGAGCGCGATGGCGATACTCCTCGCGTCTCACGTCTCACTCGTCATGTCCTCCTGCGAGACCGATGCCTACGAGAAGGGCGAGGGCGACTTGTCGCTCATGACGGCAGAGTTCGTCGAGGCCCATATCGACGCAGAGAAGCGAGTGGACCACGTGGAGACCGACCAGGGCGAGCGGCTCACCATGACCAAGCCCCTGACGGCGAAGTGGATTACCACCGCCGACACCACCTACCGCGCCATGCTCTACTACAAGAAGACGGGCAGCGGACAGGCCGAGGCCGTCAGCTTCGGCAGGGTGGGGGTGCTGCTGCCCCATGCCGACAGCATCAAGGGCGGCATGAAGACCGACCCCGTCAACCTGGAGAGTGCCTGGCTGAGCCAGAACCGCCGCTACCTGAACCTGCGCCTGCGCCTGCTCACCGGGCATACCGACGACGACGAGGCCGTGCAGTCGCTCGGGCTCGTCGGCTTCTCGGCCCTCAGCACGCCGAAGCATGTGCGCATGACCCTCTACCACGACCAGGGCGGACAGCCGGAGTACTATTCCTCCACCACGTTCGTCAGCATCCCGCTGTCGGTCGTCAGCGCCGACACGCTCTCCCTCAGCGTCAACACCTATCATGGCATGGTGGAGCGGACGTTCCGGCTGCGCTGAACGAATCAACTGTTTTATCTAAACAACGAATTAAACGAATTTTACCTAAAAACCAAAAACTATTCAGATGAAAAGATTGCTAACCCTTCTCTGCTGCAGCATCATGGCTGTGAGCAGCTTCGGGCAGCAGGCCCTGGGCCAGCGTCCGCGCGTGAAATCACCCGTCGTCAATGCCGACGGCACCGTAACCTTTAACTTCTACGACCCGACGGCCCAGCAGGTGAGCGTCGTGGGCGACTTTGCCGAGACGCAGAGTCGCACGCTGAACATGACCAAGCAGGACAACGGCGTGTGGACGGTGACCACAGGGCCGCTTGCCCCTGAACTCTATTCCTACAGCCTCACGGTGGATGGCCAGCGCTTCATCGACCCCGCCAACAGCTATGTGAATCGCGACATTTCCACGCTGAGCAACATCTTCATCGTCACGAAGGATGCCGCCGACAAGGGCCATCTCTACCAGGTGAACAATGTGCCTCATGGCACACTGTCGCGCGTCTGGTATGATAGCCCCACGCTGGGGCAGCAGCGCCGCATGACCGTCTATCTGCCCGCTGCCTATGACGGCAAGAAACAGTTCCCCGTGCTCTACCTGCTCCACGGGCATGGCGGCGACGAGACGGCGTGGGGTGACCTGGGACGTACGTCGCAGATTATGGACAACCTGATAGCTGAGGGTCGTGCCGTGCCGATGATTGTGGTAATGCCCAACGGCAACCCCACCTGCAACGCTGCTCCCGGCTGGTGGCATGAGGGCATGTACACCCCCGACGGCAATGCCTTCAACAATCGCGGTGCGAAGGCTTCGATGGAGGAGAGCTTCATGGATATTGTCAACTACATTGATAGCCACTACAAGACTATCGCCAAACGGTCGGCCCGTGCCGTGACAGGACTCTCGATGGGCGGCGGCCATACCTTCGGCATCTCGCGCCTCTACCCGGAGACCTTTGATTTCTATGGCCTGCAGTCGGCAGCGGCCCGCATGCAGCGGAACGATGCAAAGTTCGACGAGCAGATGGCTCGCCTCTTTGCCTCGAAGCCCAAGCTCTACTGGATAGCCATCGGTAAGGATGACTTCCTGATGCGCATGAACACCGAACTGCGCACCTATCTTGACGAGCACCACTACCCCTATGAGTATTACGAAAACGACGGTGGCCACATCTGGCGCAACTGGCGTATCTACCTGACGATGTTCGCACAGAAGATTTTCCGCAATTAGACGATGAAGACAAAACTATTGCTCCTGTTGACGCTCCTGCCCCTGATGGCTACGGCACAGCGCGGCTTCAGGGTAAGGCATAACGTGCCGCTGGACTCCATACGCCTCAGCGACCCAGCCATCCTGGCCGACCATGCCACGCAGATGTACTACATGACAGGCACGGGCGGCATGATGTGGCGTAGCCAGGACCTGCAGCTGTGGGAAGGCCCCCACCGCGTGACGGAGTTCGAGGCCGACTCATGGATGGGCCCGCGCCCTGCCATCTGGGCGGCCGAACTGCACCAGACGGGCGACGGATTCTATTACTACTTCGCCACGTTCACCAATCAGGCCGTGAAGATTGACACCGTCAGGGGTAACGTCATCGAGCGACGTGCCTCACAGGTACTGCGTGCCGATAACCCCATGGGGCCCTATCGTGCTTTTGGCGATGCCACCTATTTGCCAGCCGACCGCCCCACACTCGATGGTACTTTCTGGCGCGACCGCGACGGGCGCCCTTATATGGTGTTCTGTGGAGAGTGGCTGCAGAACTGGAACGGCACCATTGAGAAGATTGAGCTGAAGCCCGACTTCAGCGGCACTGTCGGCCAGCCGAAAGTGCTCTTCCGTGCCAGCGACTCGCCGTGGAGCCGTGAGAAGGACGAGCAGGGAAACATTACTTGGAACAAGGTGACCGACGGACCCTATCTTTTCCGTACAGCTACTGGTCGTCTTGGCATGGTATGGACCTCGTGGGTCTACGATGTCTATACACAGGGAGTGGCCTACAGTGAGAGTGGTACGCTCGACGGCCCCTGGCTGCAGGAGCCTGAGCCCATCACGCCACCCGGCTATGGACATAGCATGCTCTTCCAGCGCTTCGATGGCCAGTGGATGATGTCGGTACATCATCACTCGAAGGATGCCCGCGGGCGCACCGTTCGCATTCCCCATTTGTTTGAGGTGGACCTGAGCGGCGATAAACTCATTGTGAAAACTAAATAGGACTATGAAGCAGGATTGTATTTTGCGAGTCGGTATCATCGGTACTGGCTGGATAGCCGAGAAAGCAGCTATCACTCTTAACGGACTGACGGAGGTGGAGGCCTTTGCAGTGGGGTCGCGAACGCAGGTGAAGGCTGATGACTTCGCCAGCAAGTGGAACATCGCCAGGGCCTACGGCTCCTACGATGAATTGATAGCCGATGCTGATGTTGACCTTGTCTATGTGGCCACGCCCCACTCACATCACTACGACGTGACGCGGCAGGCGCTGCTCGCCGGGAAGCCCTGTCTGGTAGAGAAGGCTTTCATGGCCAATGCGCGACAGACTAAGGAAATTATCGACTTGTCACGCCAGCGAAAGGTGTTCCTTGCCGAGGCCATCTGGACGCGCTATCAGCCCACCGTGGCCATCGTCAGGCAGCTTATTGCCGACGGGCGCATCGGTACGCCGCGACTTCTTACTGCCACGCTGGGCTACTCCATGGGTGACAAGCCCCGCATCATGCGGCCCGACCTGTGCGGTGGCGCTCTGCTCGACCTGGGCGTCTATGCGCTCAACTTCGTTCGCATGTTCTTCCCTGCCGACATCCAGACCATCGACGGCCATTGCGTGAAGAGTGCTACGGGTATGGACCTGACGAATACGATGACGCTGATACTCAGCGACGGCATGGTGTGCAATCTGCAGTCGAGCGCTGCCTGCGTGGGCGACAACATAGGCGTCATCGCCGGCACAGAGGGCAACTTAATTATCGACAATATCAACAACCCGCAACAGATAACAGTGAACGGCCCTGACCGTACTTATGTCGAGACCATTCATGTGCCGCAGCAGATTACGGGTTATGAATATCAGTTCCTGGCATGCCGCCATGCGCTGCTTCAGGGAATGCTGGAACCGCTTGAGATGCCGCTCGACGAGACGCTTTACGTCATGCAGCTTATGGATGGCCTGCGTCGCAAATGGGACGTACGCTATCCCATGGATTGAACAAAAGCCCCTCCCCCAGCCCCTTCCCTGGGAGGGGAGTAGTCACCTTTTTCGTCGAAAATTCAGCGAAGGGTCTAAATACTCCCCTCCCAGGGGAGGGGCTGGGGAGAGGGGCTTCTTATAGCTTCTTATATTTCAACTCTATCTTCGTGTATTTCCTTTCCTCCTGGTTGTTCCAATGCTCAAACAGTCCCAGAGGCTTGTCTACCGGTTTGCCTTCCTGCTTGTAGATGGTGCCGCTGGGCGTGTTGGGGATGCTGGCAGCCTCGCGCAGATACTCATCGCAGTAGTTCAGGCTGCCAAACTCGGGCCACTCGCCGATGATGATGTCCATGGCCACGGCATCGCACGCCACCTCGTCCTGGGCCACGATGAGCGAGCATGCCCAGTCGCCGTTGAAGGGCTCCTTCATCCACTTGGGGTTGGGTGCGCCGTTCACGTCGCGCGAGCCGTAGGTGCCGTCGATGAGAAAGAGCAGCGCCTTCTGACCCATGTCCTTGTGGGCCATCCAGTCTACGAAGGTCTTATATTGCGGTTTGCCGTTGCGCTTGTCCTGGCTCACGTTGTTGTGGGCGTTCTGCCGCCACAGCAGGTTGATGTCGGTGGCGCCATACCAGTTCTTCGATGTCAGCGTCACGCCAGGCCCTGAGTGCGTCTTCAGCAGCGCCGAGTTGATCAGGTAGTCGGCGTCCACGATGCACTTGGCCAGTCCGCGCGCCATCTTCCCATTGTCGGTGCTGTAGACGATTTGCTCGGGATAGTACTCACACTTCTCGCGACCGTCGCCGCCGATGTTGTCAATCATGCGCACCTGGGGGAACTCCCGGTGTATCTTGTTGTAGATAGAGTCGGTGATGGCACGGCTGGGTTCGCACACCACGATGTCCTGCTGCCTTACGCCGCCGTCGCGCACCAGCGAGCGCACCAGGGCCAGCGTGACGAAGGGCGACGAGTTGAGCTCTATGGTGTCGTGGTGGGTGATGGCATTGTTCATGTTCAGCTTCACGGCAATCATCTCCCCTCGCCTGTAGCCACGGTTGCCTCGCCCGTGCGTCTTGTTGAAGTGCTTGAACAGCGCTTGCCACGCCTTCTTGGCGGTAGCCTCGCCCGTCAGCTGCATCACGGCCTCGGCAGTCATCGCGTCGGCCTTCGCCTGGTCGTTCCATCGGTCTTCCACCCATAGCCCGGTCTTGCCGTCCCACGAGGCCACGCCAGGGCTGTGCACCCATGCCACGCGCCCCGGATGGATGCCGCGCCCCAGCCCTATCGGCTGGTTGGGGCCCATGGTGAGCTTCGGCTTCGGACTGTTGCCAAACTCGCCAAAGAACAGGCGGTCGCGGTTCACCTTCTCGTCGAGCAGCTGGATGGTGGTCGAGGGTCCCAGGTCGGGATTCTTCCACGCCCGCAGCTGCCACACCACCTTACCATCTTTGTCCACCTCGATGGCCTGCACCGGAGCGTTCAGCGTGTCCATCGGTTCCTTGTTCCATTCGTTATACCAGTTGTTCACCAGATGGTTGCCGTTCTTCAGGCGCACGGTCTTCTGCGGCTGCGTCACGCCATAGTCGGTGGTGTTCAGCTGCCACACCGTCTGCCCCTGTCGGTTGATTTCCTGTATCAGGCCCTTGCGGCCGGTGATGAGCAGGTTGCCCGTCTTGGGCATCTCCTGCACCGACCACGGCAGCATGCCGCCCCAGCGGTCTACCTCCTTGCCCTGACTGGTGAACTCATGGACGCAGCCCATGGCCATGTTGGCCACAAGATAGGTGCCTCGGCTGCTGAGCCGCGCATTGCGGAACTGTCCGTGCACGGAGCCTTTCTCGCTGTAGGGCAGCTCAAACTCGCGCACGATGCGCTTCGACGGAATCTCCATCACCACGGCCTTCGCCGGCTTGCCGTTCTGCACGAACACCACATGGCTGCGCCCTATGGGCTGTATGGTGTGAATCTCCGTGCCCTCTGGTGCCGCATATTGCCACACGGTCTGCCCCTGGGCATCCACCTCGGCCACGCCATACTGGTGAGCCAGCAGGATATGGCCATCGGTCATCAGCATGGCATCGCTGATTTCCCCTTTTTTAAGCTGGTCGGAATAGGACCAGTCTATTTTGCCGTCTTTTACAATGAACATGCGGCGCTGCTTGCTCTGGCCGGCATAGAAGAAGTTGTGGCGGGCCAGATCTTCATTGGGTGTCGTTTGCTGGGCAACGCTGTTTCCTGCCAGCAGCATGAGCAGAAGCGATGTGCAAAGTATTCTTTTCATATCTAAGTAGTTTGTTCTTGTTTCATCCTAAATTTCCCAAGATGACGCGTAGCCGTGTGCATTCCGTGACCACGCTCTTCATCTGGTCGAAGTACTCGTCGTCAGCGCCGAACGACACCAGTAGATAGGCGTCGCGGTCTTCCAGCATACGGAACATCTGCATCATGCTGCGTGATGTGAGCTTGATGCCGTCCTTCTGCAGACGGTTGCATGAGATGGCTACTCCGTTCAGGCCGTGGTTCATCAGCTCCCAGACGTGGCGCGACAGCTCCGGCTGTCCGTAGTCCAGCAGACTGAAGAGCAGGCACCGGCCTCGGGTGCTTTTCTCGTAGGCTGCCAGTTTCTCTAGCTTCAGCTCCTCGCCTTCGGTGAATATGACGACAGGCTTCGAGTTATCGTTATGGTTCTGAGTCATTTCTTTCTGTTTGTAAAATCCTGAAAAACAATCTTTCTACCCTCAAAGAACCACCCTATCAGCTTAACTAACTAACAATTTATAACTAAACACTTACGAAGAAGTCTTATTTGAAGATAACCTTCCGGCCACCCACGATGTAGAGACCCTTGCCGGGCTGCTCCACGCGCTGTCCGTTGAGGGTGAAGATGGCGTTGGCCGGCATCTTCTGCTCGCCCTCGACGGTGTTGATGGCAGTGGTGGGTTCGCTGGTCTGCACGCACTCGATGAAGTAGAGGTGGCAACCGCTGGTGTTGTAGACGATGATGTCGGCATCCTCAGGCAGATACCAGGCCTGCTCCGTGTAGGTCTTGGGCAGGGCCACTTCGTTGCCTTCGATGTCCTTCAGGGGTTCGCCGCTGATGGCGGGGTCGCCATTGGCATCCACTTCGTCGGTCTTCACATAGAGTCTTACGCCACGTGCATCGGAAGCCTTGTGCGACTCAACGCCCATCTTGATTTCGGTTCCGCCCTTCACGTTGGGGATGACGAAGCAAGGCATGTTCTTGCCGCCACCGCCCAGCCAGAGGTACTGCGGACCATTATAGGTGCCCAGCGTGGTTGAGGGATAGTCGACGGCGATGGCCAGCGAGCGGTTGCCGGCATACTTGGAGCCAAAGGTCAGGCCCTGCAGCTCGGCGATAGCCACACCGTTGGCCTCCAGCTCGCCACCTTCGGGATCGGTCAGCCAGAAGCACTTGTCGGCCGTGGCCTCGGGGGCAGGATTGCCAGCCTCGGCGTCGGCTTTCTTCTCCACGTCGCTCCATCCAATCGTTGAGCTGGCAGCAGCATCGGCCTTCAGGTTGGCCACGGTCTCGGCACTCCAGTTGGTGAAGTCCCAGCGCGTCACCTCGCTCACCACGGCACCGTCGGCACTCTGCAGCACCACATAGTCGAGCGAGCCAGCCTCGCCAGAGCCTCCCACGAAGGTGAGGTCGGCAGCTTCAGCCAGCGTGAACTCCTCGCTGGCGGTCTCACGCCACGAACCAGCAGAAGCGATGTTGAGCACCTCGGCGTCGCCAACCTTGAAGCTGTAGGAGCCGCCATAGGCAGCAGCGATGAGCTTGTAGGTGCCAGCGGCGAGCTTCACAATCTTGGCATCTTCCGATGAGTAGGCTCCTGCACGATAGGAGCAGCGGTCGGCCACGGTGCCCGTGTTGCAAACCTTCAGTCCGGCAATATCCTCAGCCTCGGTGAAGAAGATGACGCCCGTGGTCTCGGTAGCGGCATAGACGGCCTCCACCAGTTTGCCATCTTCGTCGAGCACGAAGCTGCCGTTGTAGACCTGGTCGGTGGGATCCTTCTTGAAGAGCGTGCCATCCACATTGAAGTAGCGTGGATAGGCATAGCCCACGGTCTCGCCTTCGAAGTAAGCCTTGTCGGCCAGCGTGGCCAGCGTGTTGGTGCCGTCGGTGGCAATGACGGTGTACTTGTAGGTGGCAGCCTGCTTCACGCGGACGGTGATGACGGTGTTGTTGCTCTCGTCAACGAGGTTCTCCTCGCTGTCGTCGCCCTCCACATAGTACTTCACGCCGTCGGCCCAGACGGGGTCGGTGGCGATGTCAATCTTCGTGCCCTTCTCGGCCGAGCCTTCCTCCTTCTTCACCACCACGTCGTTCTCGTCGACATAGTTGATGACGTACTTGTAGAGCACTTTCTCAGCCGAGGCGATGCTGAGGTTGTCAATGCCGATGCTACGGTCTTCGTTCGAGCAGTTGTCGATGATGACAATCTTGGCCAAGTCCATCTTCACCCCATCGAGGTTGGCCGAGTAGGTGATGTCCTGCAGCGCTTTCTTGGCTGGCTGGTACACCATGTTGAAGGTGACGGCTCCCAGCCCGTGCACCTTGAAGGTGAGCTTCGGCGTGTAGTTCTCGGTGTTGACGTAGTGCTGGTTATGGGTGAAGCCGTTGGCACTCTTGTTGTTGTTGAAGTTGGCCTGGCCGGTGAAGGGAGTGAATCCGGCAGCGGTCTGTCCGCCCAGCTGCACGTCGGTGACCTGGCAGGCTTTGCGGGTGTAGGTGTAGCCCACGAGGACCACGCCATCGGAGTTGACGAGCTGGATGGTGGACGTCGACTCGTCGCCAGCCCAGCCGTGCAGTCCGCTGAACTGAACGGTGACCTCCTCGTTGTCGGCGATGGCGTAGGCACCCTCGCCGCCCACTGCGAAGGGAGCCGTGGCGGTGGTGTTGCTCACACAGAGCACGTTTCCGATTTCTGTGGCGGCTTTCACAATGCCAGCGTCGAAGGGAGCCGTTGACTCCTCGAAGTCGGCACTGAGGGGCAGCGAGCCTATCTGTGCCCCAGCCCCAGCTGCAGCGGCTGCAGCCACGATGAGTGTAAAGATTTTCTTTTTCATGTTTTTGATTTTTTTGAAGGTTAGTAAATTTAACAAGACAATTCTCTTTTCGGCTGCAAAGATAGTGTAGAAAAAGCAAAGGGCGGGGGCAGAAATCGGTCTTTTAGCGCACGGTTTTAGGTCAAAGAGCGAAAAACACCACGCTCTGCACGCTTGCTTTGCGGCACAGCTCATCTCAGCACAGCCTGTACTCCCGTCACCATGTCCTTATGCTTCTCGTTAGGCACAGTGATTTGGGAGGAGAACGTGACACACTCGCCGGGCTTGCCCGGAATGGTAAATGTGCCTGAGTGGGTGATGGAACTTGGGTCAAATAATGTGGCTTCGACAAACACTTTGTAGGTGCCGTATTCAACCTTCTTGCCCTCTTGGTCGGTGAAGTCCCAGGTGAAAGTCTGTAGGCCGCTGACCTGTGGTGTGGCACCCGTCACGGCGTCTATCTGATGACGACTTTCCTGCCACCAGCGATGTAGATGCCCTTCGAGGGATGGCTTACTGGCGTGCCTTGGAGATTGTAGAAGAGACCTGAGGACGGCTGAGGAGTGACGAGTGATGAGTGAGGAGTGATACTGTTGGTCGCGGAACCAGGGGCTTGGAAAGCCTCGACGTAGTAGACGTGGCATCCGCTGGTGTTGTAGACCAGCACGTCGACCGTGCCAGCATCCTCGGGAACGAGCCATGTCTGCTCGGTATAGGCATCGGGCACTGGCACTGCCTTGCCATTGGGATCCTTCAGCTCTGCCCCCTTGACGATGTTGGTCAGCGTGCCGTTGTTCAGGAACAGCTGTACACCGCGTGCGCTGCCGTTGCGGTGCGACTCTACGGCCATCTTGATCTCCGTACCTGCCTTCACGTCGGGGATGACAAAACAAATAGTGTTGGCAATGCCCAGCCACAGGTACTGTGGGCCGTGGTAGGTGCCGATGGAGGTGGAGGCATAGTCGACGGCGATGGCCAGGTTGCGCTTGTTGCAATATTCTTCGGGGAAGTAGAGTCCGTCGAGTTCGGCAATCACCTCGCCGTTGGCTTTCACGGTGCCATAGTCGGTGTCGGAGTGATACCAGAAGCAGCGGTTGTCGACGGGAGTCGACGAGCCCAGGTACTCCTGGTCGCTCCATCCCGTCTCGTCGCCTGCATTGGCATCGGCGGTAAGGTTGGCCACAGTGGCTGCGCTCCAGTTGGTGAAGTCCCAGCGCGACAGCTCGTCGACGACGGTGCCGTCGGCGCTCTGCAGGAAGAAATAGTCGAGTGCGGAGTCCTGTCCCGTTCCGCCCTTGAACAGCAGGTCGGCAGGCTCGGTCAGTGTGAAGGCTTCGCTGCGCTGCTCGTTCCATGAGGACGAGGCATCCATCGTCAGCACCACCGTGTGGCCAGCCTTGAACTGCATCTCGCCTCCGATGGCGGCAGCAGTAAGGGAATATGTGCCGGGAGAAAGCCTGAGCAGCTTGGTATCGCTGGCGGCATAGGCAGCAGCAGCACTCGAACATTCCTCGTTCTGCACCGTTTTTAGGGCTTTGATGTTCTCGGCCTCGGAGAGTAGGATGGCGTCGCCGATGTTGGTGTCCTGATAGTCAAGTGCAATGTCCTGTGGAGCGTGGAGCGACAGCTGCAGCTGATACTTCCCATCGGTGGGCTCAGTCACGTAGAGATGGCCGTTGAGGTTGTAGTAGCGGGGATAGGGGATGGTCAGCGTCTCGCCTTCATAGATGGTTCCTGAGACGAGCGTAGCCAGCAGGCTGCCATTGCAACTGACGTTGATGTTGTATTTGTACTTGTTGGATTCAAGCAGCTCGATGTTGAACTTCTTGGCCAATGTCTGATTCCAGCCCTTGATGACCTCGGGTGTCCAGTCCTTGTCGTTCACCAGCACGGGAATGGCCCCTCGCTCCAGACAGTCGTTGACAAAGAAATGGATGTACCAACCATAGCTGTAGACCATCTCGTTGCGCTTCGTGGCCGCCATGCTCAGGTTGCTCTGCTTGTCGTCGGCCGACTGCAGGCAACCCAGTTCGCTGCCGGTCTGTGTAGCTGTCAGTTCCGACTGGCCAAAGCGCATGATGACGGTGTCGCCAGGCTGCAGGGTGTTGTAGACGAGATACCAGTCGCCCGACCGATAGCAGTCGCGGGCACTCGTCTGGTTCGTTCCTCCGATGGTGAAGGTGTAGGGCTTACCCTCGGTGCGCTCGATGTCGAGCGTGGCGGGAGTCATGTCGATGAGGTATTCATGGAGCGGATTCTCAGGGTCGGCGGCAATGGCCAGGGCGGCGCCATAGGCACACTCCCAGGCACCACGCAGGCCGGGGTGGAGCGACTGGTCGGCACAATACATCTGATAAGTCTTCCATTCGCCGAACGTGTTATAGTGCTCGCTGACCACAGCTTCCTGGTCGATATAGCTCACTCCCTTTTCCTGGGCGATGGTTTTTCCCCAGGAGCGGTAGTTGGTCTCCATGTTATGCTTGCCGTTGGTGAACCCATAGCGAGGCGTGCGTGAGCACAGGATGGGGGTGGCCCCCTTTTCGCGGGTCTCGTCGATGAAGAACCGCAGGTACTGCCCGAAGGTGTACACCGTCTCGGTGGTGCCATCGCTCTTTGTCACCGTGCGCGTCTCCGTGGCCGATGTTCCGCCGATGCTCGACTTGGTGTCCCAGTTGCTGCCTCCGTCGTTATGTCCGAAGCTGATGATGACGTAGTCGCCTGGCTGCAGGGCGTTCTTCACGTTCTGCCAAAGGTTGCTGGTGTAGTAGGTGCGTGAAGACATTCCTCCCATGCCGTGGTTCTCGCAGACGAGCTCGTCGGCATTGAACCACTCCTGGGCAAATAGTCCCCAGCCCCACTGCCCCTGTATGCCCCCGTCGCCCTTCGACCCATTGCGCATGGTGGAGTCGCCGCAGAAGAAAGCCACTGGCTTGCCTGCCTTGCGAAGCTTGCCTGCCGGTGAGGGGATGAGATAGCGCGTGTTGCGCACGTCGGCACGTATGGTGATGTCCTTGAACACGTTCTG
>CACYME010000006.1 GCA_902775475.1 uncultured Prevotellaceae bacterium | reverse complement strand
AGGGCTGAATCCTCAAAGGAATCAGCCCTGAATTTTTCGACCTCTCATGCACACATACACGCGCACACGAGAGCTCAAGTTTTAGCGGACACCAATAATCTGGAAAGCATTAAAGGCATTGAAAAGAAAGCGAAGCGTAAGGGGAAAGACGATGGTAACAAGTAGTACCTGTATGGAATTCTCGGCGTACAAAATCGCCACACACATCGAGATGAGTATGGAGCCTATTCCACATACTCCAACGTTGTTCCCTGGCGGCTGACGGTGAGGCGCACACGCGCCCCCTCGATGAGCGGAAAATTGGGCCGGGCATGACCCACGGGGAAGCCGTAGCTGACGGGAATGGCATAGTACTGCAGGTACTCGTGAAGCATGGCGTACATGTCGGCAAAACCGTTCTCGGGCTTCTTGTACTTGGTGAAATGGCCCACGAGGATGCCCTTCAGACGGCCAAGGATGCCGCGTATCTCCAGCAGGTGGAGCATGCGGTCGACCTTGGTCATCGCTTCGTCGGTGTCTTCGATGAAGAGAATGAGGTCGTCGGTGCGCTGGAGGAAGTCATAGTCGGACCCCGCCAGCCCGCAGAACACGGAAAAATTGCCACCCACGAGCAGGCCCTCGGCGGTGCCCGTCTGGTTCAGTTCATGGGGAGCGAGGCGATAGGTGGGCAGTTGGCCGCGGAACAGCCGTCGCAGCGTGACGCTGACGGTGTCGGTGCCCTCCTGCGCGGCGATAGCGTGGCACATGGAGCCGTGGATGCTCTGCACGCCGGCCTGCACCATGGCGCTGTGGAGGGCAGTGACGTCGCTGAAGCCGATGAGCCACTTGGGATGGCGGGCCAGCTCGCTGAGGGGGATGCGGCTGAGCAGCTGCACGGCGCCGTCGCCGCCTCGGGTGCACATGATGGCCCGGATGGTGCTGTCGCGCAGCGCCCAAAGCAGGTCGGCAGTGCGCTCGTCGGCAGTGCCGGCAAAGCCGTGATAGTCGGCCAAGGCGTGGGGGCCCACCACGGGCTCGTAGCCCCACTGGCGCAGGATGATGCAGCCGCGCTCCACGGTCTTGGCCTCGGGCGAGCTGCAAGGCGAGATGACGGCGATGCTGTCGCCAGCACGCAGGAACGAAGGGCGGAGGAGTTGCGCCCCTGCGGGGCTAAATGATAGATGATAAATGATAAATGATAGGACAAGCCTGAAAAATGAAGAAGGAGAAATGAGAAATGAGAAATGGGCTGACTTGCCGCGAACATCTTCGCAGCATCCCAACCCTGGAACTATCCATTTCTCATTCCTCATTCCTCATTTTTCATTTAGGCACGCAGTGCCGCCTACTTGATGGCCCCGACGATTTCGCTGACCGACTGACAGCCGTGGGCATCGAGCCACTGGTTGATGCCGTCGCGCACGCGGATGGTGACGGTGGGGTCGATGAAATTGGCCGTACCAATCTGTATGGCCGAAGCACCGCACATGATGAACTCGATGGCGTCGGTGGCGTTCATGATGCCTCCCAGGCCGATGATGGGCAGGTTGACGGCCTGACGGACCTGCAGCACCATGCGCAGAGCCACGGGCTTGACGGCGGGACCGCTGAGGCCACCCGTGCCGATACTGAGCCGGCGACAGCGCCGCTCGATGTCGACGGCAGTGCCCATGAGGGTGTTGATGAGCGACACGGCATCGGCTCCGGCAGCCTCGACGGCACGGGCAATCTCGCCAATATCGGTGACGTTGGGCGAGAGCTTCACGATGAGCGTCTTGTGATAGCGCTCACGCACGGCACGCACCACGCTCTCGGCCCCCTGGCAGGTGACGCCGAAGGCCATGCCGCCGTCGCGGACGTTGGGGCAGGAGATGTTCAGTTCGATGGCAGGTACATGCTCCAGGGCGTCGATGCGGGCGGCGCACTCGGCATAGTCCTCGGGCGAGGAGCCGCTCACGTTGACAATCCACGCCGTGTCGATGTCCATCAACTGCGGATAGATGTGGGTGCAGAAATAGTCTACGCCCTTGTTCTGCAGGCCCACGCAGTTGAGCATGCCCATAGGTGTCTCGGCCATGCGGGGGTAGTCGTTGCCCTCGCGGGGCAGCAGCGTGGTGCCCTTCACAATGATGGCGCCCAGCTCCTGGAGCGGCACAAAATCCTGATACTCCAGCCCATAGCCAAAGGTGCCCGAAGCGGTCATCACGGGATTCTTCAGGCGCAGTGCGCCGATGTTTACTTCTAACTTTGCCATAATAGTCTGTCAATATTAAACACGGGGCCTTCCTTGCATACACACACGTTCTGAGTGCTTAGCTTTGATGGGTGAGTGGCGTCACTCATCACTAAACTCTCATTACTCAACACTTTCTCCACGCAGCAGAGGCAGGCACCAAGACCGCAGGCCATCAGGTTCTCGAGCGACACCTCGCAGGGCGTGCCCGTCTGGCGGGCATAGCGTGCCACGGCCTTCATCATCGGCGTGGGGCCACAGCACTGAATGAGGTCGAACTGCTCCTGCGACAGCAGGGAGTGGTTGGTGACAAACCCGCGCTCGCCCATAGAACCGTCCTCGGTGGTGGTCAGCACCCGTCCGTAACGGCTGAAGGCGTCGAGCATGAGCAAGTCGTGCTCGGTGCGGGCTCCAAGCAGGAAGGTGACGTCTGCTCCTGCCTGCTGCATCAGTGCGCCCTGGTAGAGCAGCGGGGCCACGCCCACGCCACCGCCCACAAGCAGCAGGCGCTGGCCAGCGGGAACGGCAGAGAAACCCTTGCCCAAGGGCAGCAGACAGTTCAGGCGGTCGCCCTCGCTGAGGCGGGCCAGGTGGCGGGTGCCTTCGCCCACGGTGGCCACAAGCAGCCAGAGCTCGTTGCGCTGGCGGTCAACAAAGTTGATGGAGATGGGACGGCGCAGGAACGTCTGTGGCGAGCCTTCTACACGCACCTCGACAAACTGGCCGGGGGCCATGGGCGGCAACGGCTCGTCGCTGCCCAGCTTGATGAGCACATAGCGCTCGTGAAGACGTTCGACCGAAAGGACCTTCAGGTCAAGTACATATTTTTCCATAAGCTTAAATGGTCTAATCTTGCTGCAAAGGTACGAAAAAGAAAGGAGTCTGGCCGCAGAAGTCGGGGGTTAATACGAAGCAGTTAACATTATTTATTCCTTCTGAGCAGAAAAAACTTTTTAATCATTGGTCAAAACTCCCATTTTTTTCGTACCTTTGCACACAAAACCCTTACTGAGATCATAAATGTTCAATAAATATATAATCTGCCTGGCCTTGATGGTCCTGGAATGCCTGGCGATACTGGCCGCTGACTTTGGCAAGGAGGTGGCGTGGGACCGCTATAGCCTGCTCATCGATGGGCACCGCGTGTGCCCCGTGATGGGTGAGGTGCACTATTCGCGCATTCCTGCCAACGAATGGGCCGACGAGGTGAGGAAGATGAAGGAGGGCGGCGTGACCATCGTTGCCACCTACGTGTTCTGGAACCACGTGGAGGAGCAGGAGGGCATCTTCCGGTGGGACGGCCAGCGCGACCTGCGCCGCTTCCTCGAGGTATGCAAGGAGCAGGAGATGCCCGTGGTGCTCCGCATTGGCCCCTTCTGTCATGGCGAGGTGAGGAACGGTGGCATTCCCGACTGGATGTTTGCCAAAGGATGCAAGCTGCGCTCGCAGGATGCCACGTTCATGCACTATGTAGACAAGCTCTACCGACAAATATATTCGCAGGTCATCGGCTTGCAGTGGAAGGACGGCGGGCCCATCATGGCCTGTCAGTTCGACAATGAATATCGCGGTTCTGGCGACTATCTGATGGCGCTGAAGCGAAATGCGCTGGACATCGGCTTCGACCTGCCTTTCTACACCCGAACGGGATGGCCAGAGCTGTCGAAGCCCGTACCCTTCGGCGAGATGCTCCCCCTCTACGGCGACTATGCCGACGGATTCTGGGAGAAGGAAACGAAAGAATGTATCGGAAATTTCTATAAAGCATTCAATTTCAAGGCTTTCCGTTCGTCGACAGCCATTGGCACCGACCTGCTGGGTAAGCAGGAAGAGAAGGTGAACAAGGGCGACGAAGACTACCCTTACTTCACGTGTGAGCTGGGGGGTGGCATGGCCACGGCCTATCACCGCCGGCCCTATATCTACCCCGACGATGCCTACTCGATGGCACTGGTGAAGCTGGGCTCAGGCTCGAATCTGCTGGGCTACTACATGTACCACGGAGGCACTAACCCAGAGAGCAGCACCGGCATCACGCTGAACGAGACGCAACGCACGCTGGGCACTGCCAACAACGACTTGCCTGTGCTGACATACGACTTTCAGGCGCCCCTGGGAGAGTTCGGACAGACTTATCCGCAGTATTATCGACTGCGGCCTCTGCACCTCTTCATGCAGGACTATGGCGAGCTGCTGGCCACAATGGAAGCCTCGTTCCCAGCCAAACAGGACCTGAAAAAAGGCGAGGACGGCGCTCTGCGATGGGCCGTCCGCTCTGCTTCTCTTTCAGATAGAACGAGAGGAGCCCCCGGCTTTATATTCATCAACAATTATGAACGTCTGCAGAGCCTTTCTGCTAAGAAGAACGTAGAGCTGAACGCCTGTGGTGTGACATTACCCCGTCTGACCATTCCAGCCGGGACAATGGCCATATTCCCCGTCAACATCGATGGCATACGCTATGCTACAGCACAGCTTGTGGCCAAGCGAGACGGCAATATCTACCTGATGCAGGTGAAGGGCATTCCCACCACCATCGCCCTGCAAAACGGCAAAACACTCAGAAACGTAAAGCCCAAGGGCACAGACACAGCAATTTACGATAACGTGTTCCTGCTGACGCAGGAGGATGCAGAGCATCTGGGGCTCAGCAAAACTGCCCACACCGACGAGGCCATCATTGTTGAATGCCAAAAGATAAAGGAGCCAGGGCCATTGCGCACGATAGTAAAAGGCAAGGCCAAGGTGGCTGAAGCACCATCGGAAGAAGACTGGCAGCAGGCCGCCATTTACCGCATAAAGCTGCTTACAGAGCACTCAGCACGTGCGCATGTTCTCTTAAGCGTCGAGTATCAGGGCGATTGTGCTCGCCTCTACGCCCAGGGTAAACTTATAGCCGACAACTTCCAGTATGGTCGACCATTCCTCTATGGTCTGTGGCGTCTACCAGAGGGCTGTAACGAGCTGGAGCTACGCATTCTGCCCTGGCAGGCTGACGCACCCGTCTACATGCCTCGTGAGGGCGACAAGACGCCTGGCGAGCGCGTTAAGCACATCAGCATCACCCCTGCAGAATAACGTCCTTGTTACTCTTATAGAGAATAATACCTCTATATCGTTTTTAGGGGAAACGCTCCTTAACGATTTTCAGAGGGAATGAAGCCACTAATTACAATCCTTGTGGAATAATGCCTAAAACGCGCCAAAAAGGCCCCCATAGTGCCTAAAAAACGCCTAAAATGACCCTGAAACACCTCCATAAAGCATAAAAGCAGTCTATACAGCCTTCAAGACACGGCAGGCATACAAGATTGCCGCTTAAGCATAGGTGAAAGCCGCACACGTCTTAATTTAGAATGATTTTGACGACAAAAAGCCTCGCAAATCAGTTGATTCCGACTTGCGAGGCTTTCTTATGTCTTCTGGGCGGAAATGTACAGCTATTTCAAGCGAGAAAACAGCTATTTCAAGCGAGATAAGTCTACTTTTTGGAAGGGGTGAAGCTTTCCCACGTTTGATCGTCATAGTAAACCCGGATTTCAGTCACTCTTCGCTTCATTTTGTCAATATTTTTCAAATCGTCGCAAGCATAATTTAACGGTGTCATTCTAACACCATTATGAACGACCTGCTGCTGCATCTGCACTTTTGCGTTCGTCGCAGCATTGGGTGGAAGAGGGGAGCCGAAGTCTATCATAGGCTCCGAAAAATTCCCTCCCGTATTGGTGGCTATGTCAGCTCCGTTGACGGGCCTCTGAGGGTCTCCAGTCTGCTGGTACATGCTACCCGTACCGAACATCAACCAGTCGGTACTGATGTCAGGAATCTTCTTCTTGATCATCTCTACGATATTCAGAGTAGGGCGAGTGCGATCATTGAAGATGCCACTCAGGGTGGCGGGGGTCGTTCCGATGAACTCAGCGAACACTTGTTGGGTCATGTGCTGAGACTCCATAATCTGCCTGATTCTATCCTTCATTGTTGCTTAAGTAGGTTTTGGGGCCCTTTTGGGGCGTTTTTCTTTGAGTTTACAAAGATAAAACATTTTTTTGACATGCGCAACAAATTCAAAGAAAAATTTGCATGGTTAAAGTTCGAATTTTTAATTTTGAATTTATAAATCACTATTATAAATTGTGAGTTTTCTTAGTTTATGTTTGTAAATATAAAATACGGTTTCGTTAAGCATGTTAATGTTTGTAAGAGCATTATCTGCTAAATATATGATTGATAAATAGATATTTGACCTATATAGACATAAAAACTGCCAAAATCTCTATCTTTTAGCTCCTTGAGGAGATCATTCTTTTCGAATTGCTTTTACAAACAAATATATTTGCATGAGTTTCAAATATTTACATAATAAATAACCGTTTTGTATAATCATAAATTTACTATTTTGAATCACAAATTAAAATTTGAATATTCAACTATTTGAATCGCTTAATTGCTTTTAGTTTTGCGTTTCATATACATTTGTAAATGCGAATTATCAACAAAACCGCAATATTTATTTTTGCAAATTTCACAAAACAAAATGCAAACAAATGCTAACACTAAATTTTTTGAGGGTGAAAAATCGAAAAACGGCCAAAATTTAAAAATTCTGGACGACGGACTTTCAATTTCAAAATTCTCGAGTTTTGGAGGGGGTTATTTCTCTCGAAACACCTTTGCCGATGGGCTTTTGGGGTCAAAAAAAGCACTCCTGGCGAGTGCTCATTCTAGAAAAAAATTGGGGCAAAAAAGGGGAAAATCAGTGCAAAATGAAGAAAATAAGCTCCTTCATCAGCTCGCCCGGAGGGGTGTTTGGGTTGTCCAACCCCTTACTTTTGGCATCAATTTCGCGTATTTTTCCGATAATTTGCAGCACTTTCACAGCAGTATAATTTCGCATGCCCGTCATGTAGTCAATTGCTCCCCACGACGACTTCATTTCGAGCCACTGTGCGATGCTCTCCTTACTATTTTTCTGCGGAGCGTAATAGGCAATCATTAAGTTTTGGAAGTAATTAAAGAGCAACGGGAGGAAGGAGTAGATGCTACCAGCCTTAGGATTTTTGTCAAAATATTTCACAATTTGATTTGCCTTAAAAACGTTCCGATTAACGATGGCATCCTTCAGTTCAAAACCGTTAAAATCCTTGCTCACCCCTATCTGGTCTTCCACCACCTGCGGCGTCACCCTCCTGTCGTTGGCCGGCAACGAGATGAGCACCTTGTCGAGCTCGCTGGTGAGTCGGCTCAAGTCGCTGCCAATGTGGTCGGCGATGAGCTGTGTCGATTTCTGGTCGATGCTCACCTCGCGCTTGTTCAAGTAGTCCTCGATGAACTCCGGCAGCCTGCTGTCCTTCAGCTTCATGCTCTCGAAGATAACGCCAGCCTGCTCAATGGCCTTCTTGTACTCTCGCTTCCTGCCGTCGAGCTTACCGTTCTTATGGCACATCACGAGCACGGTGCTTTTCAGCGGCTGTTTCATGTATTTCTCCAGCGCGTCGGTCTGCTTGATGTTCTGAGCCTCTTTCACGATGACCACCTGTCGCTCGGCCATCATGGGGTAGCGCCTGGCGGCGTCGGCTACCTGCGATGCTGTCACATCGCTGCCAAAGAAGATGGTCTGGTTGAAGTCACGCTCCTCGGGGGCAAGTGCATGTTCCGCAATATAGTCGCAAATTTTGTCGATGAAGTACGACTCGTCGCCATGCAAATAGTACACCGGACGGTATTTTCCTGCCTCCAGTTCGCGCATGATGCTTGTGAAAGTCACATTTTTCGTTTCTGCCATTTGTTTTTGAAAGATATTTTGTATCTTTGCACGTGCAAAGGTACGAATAAGTGAGCGAAAAGCAAAAGGAAAACCTGTTTTTCTTTCCGCTTTTCCAGGCGAAAGCTCCTCTGCCGCCAGCCTGGAGCACGAAAAAAAAGAGAAAAGCCAAACTTCAGATGGAAATAAACCTGCCCTCCTTCGACATCAGCCTGCGCCAGCATCAGGGTCGGCGCGAGGTGTTCGACTTCCTGCGCCAGCGCTTCGTGACGCTGACGCCCGAAGAGTGGGTGCGCCAGCATTTCGTCCATTTCCTCGTGGAGCACAAGGGCTATCCTAAAGGTCTGCTGGCCAACGAGATGGAGCTTCGTGTGGGCGAGAAGCGCCTGCGCTGCGACACGGTGCTCTACAACACCGCACTCCAGCCTCAGATGATTATTGAATATAAGGCACCCAGCGTAACCATCACGCAGCGTGTCTTCGACCAGATTGTAGTCTACAACATGCTGCTCCACGTCGACTATCTCGTGGTCTCCAATGGCCTTCACCACTACTGCTGCCGCATGGACTATGCCCGCCACAGCTATGAGTTCCTGCCCGACATTCCCGACTATTCTGCGGCCTTCGGCCTAAATGATAAATGATAAATAATAAATGATAGCAGCGACATAAGCGCAGCCATTTATTATTTATCATTTATCATTTAGGGCGAAGCCCGCCTCTGCCCGCTTCTATGCCATATCGTTGGCATCGGTGGCCTTCTTCGAGTTCGAAGAACGCTTCACGCTGACTCCCGATGCGCGGCGACGCGTGGTCTTCTTCTCCTCAGCCACAACGGGCTTCTCGGTCTTCACGCCGGCCAGTTCGGGGTCGATGAGGATACGTCCGCAATATTCGCAGACGATGATTTTCTTGTGCATCTTGATGTCGAGCTGGCGCTGGGGCGGAATCTTGTTGAAGCAGCCTCCGCAGGCATCACGCTGCACGTACACGATGCCCAGGCCGTTGCGGGCGTTCTTGCGGATGCGCTTGAAGCTCGTCAGCAGGCGCGGCTCAATCTTGGCCTCCAGGTCGTGAGCCTTGTCGCGCAGCTTCTCCTCCTCGGTGCGCGTCTCTTCGATAATCTCGTCCAGCTCGCTCTTCTTCAGCTCCAGGTCGCCCTCCTTCTCTTCGAGCACGGCAGCGCTGCCGTCCAGCTCCACGTTCTTCTCGTCGATGCGGCGCTTGGCCTCGTTTATTTTCTTGTTGCACAGCTCAATCTCCAGCGTCTGGAACTCTATTTCCTTCGACAGCGTGTCGAACTCGCGGTTGTTCCTCACCTCGTTCAGCTGCTGTTTGTAGCGTTCCACACTCTGCTGGCTCTCAATGATTTCGCCTCGTTTCTGCGAGATGGCGCGCTCAAACTCGCCAATCTCGGCCTTGATGCGGTCGATGCGGGTTGAGAGGCCTTCTATCTCGGCCTCCAGGTCTTCCACCTCCAGGGGCAACTCGCCACGCAGGGCTTTCTTCTCGTCGATGGCCGACAGGGCCGTCTGCAACTGGAAGAGCGTCTTCAGCTTCTCTTCTACCGACAGGTCTGTAGGATCTTTCTTTGCCATGGTTCTTTTCTTTTTGGGGGAGTTAGAGTGGATTAACTCCATACAGTTATAAATATTTAATTGGATTCGTATCCGTCTCGCAGAGCAGGCAGTTCACACCTGGGCACTCGCGCTCGATGATGTCGCGCAGCAGCTCTTTCGTCGAGTGCTCGCTCTCGTAGTGGCCCACCACGCAGAGCTGTATTTGCTGCTCATGGCCGAAGTACTGGTGGTAGTGCATCTCGCCGGTCAGGAAGGCGTCGGCCCCTTTGGCGATGACCTCGTCGAGCAGGAAGTCACCCGCTCCACCACAGATGGCCACGCGGCGTATTGGCCTCTGCAACAGCTCGTTGCACATGGCGCTCTGTGCCTGCAGGCGCGTCTTCACATGCTCCACAAACTGCCGGGCCTCCATCGGCTCCGCCAGCGTCAGCATCACCCACTGGCCGGGTTTCCCGTCGGGTCCCATTTCCTCGATGACCGCTGCACCGTCTTTTTCGGCCGAACCGGAGGGGCAGAGTCGCTTGGCTATCTGCCAGTTCACGCCCTCGTGGGCATTGTCCAGATTGGTGTGCATCGACACCACGGCGATGTCCTCTTTCAGGGCCCGCCTCACCGTGCGCTGCACGTCGGTCAGGTCGCTCACCTGCTTCAGTCCCCGGAACAGCAGCGGGTGGTGGCTCACCACCAGGTTGCAGCCCCGCCGGGCGGCCTCGTCGACAACCCGTTCGGTCACATCCAGACACAATAATGCCCCTGAAACCTCCGCCTCTGTCAACCCAATCTGCAAGCCAGCATTGTCCCAGCTTTCCTGCAGCGGCAGGGGCGCGAATCTCTCAAGGGCCTCCAGCACTTGCTTTATTTTCACGCTTCTTTTTCGTTTGTGTGCACGCCTCGCTGGCCTTTCTGCCCCTCAGCATGCGTTTTGAAGTTGCAAATTTACGATTTTTCCGCCAAAAAACCGCGGACGGCCCCAACTATTAAACAATATTTAACTTTTCTACGTTTTTTCAGTATCTGTTCAGCGAATCACATCAGACAAGCTAACTCCAATCTGAAAAAATGACCACGGTTTAACACGGTTTTCACGGTTTTGGAAGCACCATGCAAAACCGTGGCAAAAAAAACAATCACCATAAAAGTCCGTAGCCTATCACCAGTTGCCCAGTCCCTGCTCGGCCTCCACGCGCTGCTCCACCTCGTCGGGCAGCATCAGAAAGAAATTGATGCCGCTGCGCCGTTCCACCTCGTCGACCGTTGTCACGCAGCTGCGCCACGGCTGACTGCTGCCGTTGTTGCGGAAAATGAACCCCACGGCATGTGGCTCAGGCTCAGGCCGATAGACCACCTTGAAGAATCCCGTCGGCACCCGCACCTTATTGCGCCCTATGGTGCGCGGCTCGCTCCCCTCGGCGTCCTCGAACAGCGGCCCGCACACGATGGTCACCTCGCCAAAACGGCGTGCCCACGTGCGGCACTGCATCTCCAGGTCGTTCCAGTCCTCCTTGTTCAGCCCGTGGTTCTGCGGACAGATGTTCGTCATCAGGAACGACTCCGTCAGCGCCGTCTGGTCCCATTTGTTGTCGCCAGCCGGGCACATGTGGCCGCGGTCGTAGCGCGAGTTGTAGTAGTCCTGATAGGTGGCGCGCGGCGTGCTCACGTCGGTGTCCTCCTCGAAACGCTCGTTCTCGCGCTGCAGCCGCCCATAGGTGTGGTCTTTCGTCAGCGTCCACGCCACCCAGTTCGGCGTTCGCGTCTGCCGGTTGTAGCTCGTGGTGTAAGCCTTGCGCTGTAGCAGCGTCTCGCTCACGCCCCGCCCCACCCGCTGCTTCAGCAGGTCGAGTGCCGTGATGCTCACCGCCGGCTGCTCCTTCGCCGCCTGGTGTGTCTTCGTGTTCTGCTCAACGGTTTTGGCAGTCTGCTGCGCCGGTGCTTTCTGACTGCTGAAGGTCTCTATGGGCTGCTCACCCCCACCCTTCGTCTCACGGCAGGCACCCAACAGCATCGTCAGTGCCAGCCCTCCAAGTAAGAATAGTCGTTTCATCGCCTGCAAAGGTACTTATTTCTGGCGAATTACGCTCATCTTTTGCAAAAAAAAATGGGCAATGATATGGCAGTTGACCTCTTTGAGCGTAGCTCCCCCCCTGTTCTCAGCAGGGAAGGCAGCGGGCGCTGCCATTGTTTTTCCCGCCCGCTGCCATTATTGGCAGCGGCCGCTGCCAATATCGTCGCCGTCCGCTGCCAACGGAAAAGGCGAGGCCTTTTTCCCGCTCCGGTGTGGTCTGGTCCCCATTTGTCGCCGCCTTTTTCCTCTCATCCCTGCTGATGCCGTGGGGAAGCGAGAGGTCTTTCGGGCTGCTTGGCTTTTCTTTGTGCACAAATAGGTCAACTGCTATCTCATTACCAAAAAAAATGTGACAACCTGCCCGTAACTGCCCATCCACTCCGTTAACGTCCATTAACTACCTCCCCCTAAAATACTTAAAGTCTGTTAATTGTGCACATTTTTTCCACTTTTTTCGGCACGAATGTTACGTTTATTCAAAAAAATAGCGTAAATTTGCACCAATTCCCTCAATATATAATACACGCACGCATTATAAATCACGGTAAAAAGACGATGACCATCTATGTTTCACATATACTAAATCATCACATCACGACTCATCCTCTTGGTGGCAGACTGCTCATGCTCGTTGCTGCTCTTCTGCTGACGACCTCTATAGTCCACGCACAGCAGCCGATGGGCACGCCTGCCATGGGCATCGACTCCACCCGCATCGCCGTGCCGGGCCACACCCCACCCCTCGCCGTGCGCAACAACCTGCTCTACGATGCTGCGCTGACGCCCAACCTGGGCGTCGACTACCGCCTCTCGCAGCGCTGGTCGCTGGGAGCCACCGTGGGCTACCGCCCCTGGCCCACCGACGACACGAAGTCGACCAAGTGGCGCCACCTGCTCCTGATGCCCGAGCTGCGCCATTGGAGCGACTCCACCTTTGCCGACCGCTCCTGGTTCTGGGGCATCAACGCCCTGTGGAGCCACTACAACGCCGCCAACCTGGGCTTCCCCGTAGGCACCCTCTACCCCGCCGTGCGCCACGAGCGCCTGCAGGGCGACCTCGTCGCCGTGGGCGCCAGCATCGGCCGCTCCTGGCGACTCGGCCGATGGCTGCGCCTGGAGGCCGAGGCCGGCATCGACGTGGGCTACACCTGGGGCGACCGCTACGAGTGCGGACACTGCGGCACACGCCTCGGCGACTACAAGAAGCCCTTCCTCGTGCCCAAGCTCGCCCTCAACCTGGTGCTCCACCGGCAGCCCTCGCAGCCCCAGTATGCCCTGCTGCCCATCGACACCATCAGGCCCGTCACGCTGCCGCCGCTCCAGCTGCTCGTCCACCAGCTGCAGCCGGCCACCGTCAGCGACATCCTGCGCACCGACAACCCCGTGCTCGAGGAGTATGCCAACTACCGACCCTACGACCGCACGCGCATCCTGCGCAAGGAGCGCGGCATGCTCTACGTCCACTTCCCGCTGGACAAGACCGACCTGCGCCGCGACTTCCGCGACAACGCCGCCACCCTCGACCGCATCGTCAGCATCACCCGCCAGATCATGGCCGACTCGATGAGCAACGTGCGACTCATACAGGTCATCGGATTGGCCTCCGTCGAGGGCACCGTAGCCCACAACGAGGACCTCTCCATCGGCCGAGCCACCGCCCTGCGCGATTACATCAAGCAGCAGGTGCCCGAGGCCACCGACCAGCTCTTCGAGCTCAACGCCGGCGGCGAGGCATGGGCCGAGCTGCGCGACCAGCTGCAGGACGCGCTGGCAGCTGCCACCGCCACGTCGGCGGTCGGCGGTTCACCCGCCGACATCGAGCAGGCCATCGCCATCATCGACCGCGAGGCCGACCCCGCACGACGCGAGCAGCAGCTGCGCCGGCTCAACGGAGGGCGCACCTACGCCTACATTCGCCAGGAGCTGCTGCCCGACCAGCGCAACTCCGGCTACCTCCGCATCTACTTCGACCGCGTACCCGACCACCGCGCCGAGGCCATCAACCGAGCCAGCCAGCTCATCGCACAGGAGAAATACCAGGAGGCATACACCATCTTGAACGACCTGCGACAGGACCCGCGCTCATGGAACGCCCTGGCCTGCGCCCTCTGGTACACCGGGCGCCGCGACGAGGCCGTCGGCTACTTCCAGCGCGCTGCCGCCAACGGCAACGACGACGCACGACAGAATCTGAAGCATATCGAAGAAAGGAAGTCAGCAAGCAAGTAACAAAAGACAAGCACCATGAACCGGAAGCTCATCACAGCCGCCCTGCTGGCAGCACTCTGCAGCGCCTGCGCCACCTCCGAGGAGGAGACGCAGCAGCCCTACGTGCGACCCCAAGGGACAGTGAAGACGCAGTTCAACATCTCCGTCGCTGCCGACGGACGCACCACACGCATGGGCGACGACGAGCTGCAGTGGGGACAGACCCTCGCCGACTTCCGAGGCATGGAGAACATCGTGGTCAAGCCCTTCACCGCATGGCCCGTGAAGCGCGACGACATCCCCCTGGGCACCGACATCGCACTGGAGCGCATGGTCAAGCCCGTGGAGTACGAAGAGCAGGCCAACTACATCCCCGCCGGCAGCCAGTACCTGCTCACAGGCAGCCACTCGGCACTCTACGAGGACGTCGACGTGCCCAACGGCACCAACGCCTTCCTCTTCTACGGCAAGGCCATCGCCAACCCCCAGACCGACGCCGAGAAGCACCGCTACGGCGTGCTCACCCCAACGGCCATCAGCGAGGCGCCCGCCAGCAACATCTTCCGGCTGGGGCAGATCAACCCCGAGGCGAAGCTCGACGACGAGGGCTACGCCCGACACATCGCCGACTATCTCTCGCAGATAGCCAACAGCAGGAATGGCAGCAACCAGGCCTGGAGCCAGGCTCCCACGCAGGTGGTGCGCGACCTCTACAACTCCTTCACCGGCAACACGCCCACCGGCATCAAGCCACTCGCAGGCTCCACGCGCAACGCACAGGCCGTGGTGCAGGAGCTCTACACCTCGTGCCGGGAGAACGACGAGCTGAAGGGCTACGTCGAAAGCACAATCCTCAACGCATACGCCGACGGCAATTCGTCGAAGAAGTACGTCACCGGCGTCGACGCCGCGGGCAACCTCAGCTTCAACGACGACCTGCTCGGCGACATCACAACCACCGACTACTTCCCCGCCAACGTGGGACTGCCCGACGGCGCCGCTGCACTGGCATGGAACGCCGCCGAACGCCGGTTCAGCATGGTCAGGACCTTCAACGAGTCCATGGCCTACACGCCGCCGCTCAACACCACCGCATGGTCTTTCTTCGTCTACCCACCGGCGCTGTGGTACTACGCCAACACCCCCGTCATGACCAGCAGCGAGGAGCAGCGCGACAACTACACCGCCGACAAGACGTGGGAAGAGATACGCAGCCTCTACCACGACCAGGGCGTGGGCGCCAACTCGAAGTCGGTCATCATGAAGCAGCAGGCACAGTATGCCGTGGCATGCCTCGAGGTGAAGGTGAAGTGCGCCAGCGCAACACTCGAGGACCAGCAGGGAGCCAGCGTCAGATACAGCGACGGAGGATTCCCCATCACCGCCGTCATCGTGGGCACGCAGCGACACGCCGCCTTCGACTTCACCCCCGGCGGTACCGACAGCTACTCTGTCTACGACAACATCATGCCCACGGCGTTCAAGGCTTCGGCCAACAACGTCTTCGCCACGATGACACCCAGCCGCACGCTCGTCATGGAGAGCCAGCCCGACGAGGCGCTGCGCATCGCCGTGGAGTTTGTCAACAACTCCGGGCACGACTTCTACGGACACGAGGGCGACCTCATCAGCAAGGGATGCAAGTTCTACCTCATCGCAGAGCTCGACCCCACCGTCAACACCGCCGAGGCCGACCCCAACTACAAGGAGCAGGACCCGGAGACGCCCTGGGGAGCCACCACGCCCGAGCAGCTCATCAACCACGTCTTCAAGCAGGACCACGTCACGCAGGCGCTGCTCACCGTGCAGAACCTGCACAACGCCTACAACCTCGTGCCCGACCTGCGGCTGCCCAAGCTCGACATCGGACTGCTCGTCAACCTCGAGTGGCAGACGGGAATACAGATGGGAACGGTGGAACCCGCGAACCCCTAATTACACATTATATATATATATAAGAGAGAACAGTAACAATTATTTATTCACCAACCAAACCAAATGTACAACAGTATGAAAAAGTTCAATCAGTACGCACTGCTGGGCGCCATCGCGCTCACCGGTGCAGTGTTCACCGCCTGCTCGTCGAGCGACGACGTGGCTGACGTGAACCCCACCTTCGACGGCGAGGCCGTGAAGACCACCTTCACCATCTCCGTCGGCGATGTGAAGTCGACCACCCGCATGGAGGCCGACCCCGTCCAGCAGGATGAGCTCTTCAACGGCATGACCGACATCTACCTCTTCCCCGCCAAGGCTGCCATCACCGGAACGACCGTCACCAGCGAGAGCTACATCAACCTGCCCGACTTCTCGGCTTTCGACCCCAAGGTGCTTGACGCAAAGGGCAAGATTTACTCTGACGTGGCCTTCTCTGTCGGCGTGAACAATTTCCTTTTCTATGCTGCCTCGCAGACACCCGGCAACGGCAAGCTCAGGGCTTCCTACCTGAAGATGCCCATGGCTGAGTTCCACGGAACGGCTGACTGGGATCCCGAGCCCATGCTCACCAGCTCTACCGTCAGCAACATCCACTTCGACCTCGTGCCCATCCAGAAGGAGATGACCCTGGCCAAGGTGAAGGAGCTGGATGCTGCCATCGCTTCCATCAAGCCCCTCAACGATGTCGATGCCGCCATCACCGAACAGATTAGCGCTGCCGGTGCCGGCACCACCGCTGCCACTGAGCTGACGGCTCTGCAGAAGACGCTGCGCAACGACATCAGTGCTCCTGGTGCTTCCACGCCCGACTACAAGCCCTACGCCGGTTCGTCGCTCAGCCAGAAGGCACTGATGACAAAGGTCTACACCGCCGTGAAGAACCTGGAGACCCTCATCACTGCTACCTATACGCAGTCCATTATCGACAAAATCGAGGCTTTGTTCAACGTCAGTGGAAATGCCACTGAGGGCTTCACCCTCACGTGGAAGACCGACCCGAAGTTCCCCTCTGACGACACCGTGCTCGGCCTGCCCGACGGCTCGGCTGCCGTGCAGTTCGTCACCGACAAGTTCGAGTATGTCACTCCGTCTGTCGATGGACTCTCAGTGCCCGACTTCACCAACTACGTCTATCCCGCTCGCCTCTACTACACCATCAACACGCCGGCCATGGTGAAGGATGCTGAGTATCTCTCCACACTGAACAACGAGTACCCCACTTGGGCTGAGGTGAAGACCAATGGTGCCTACGCCGCGGGAGCCGTCACCGCCGCCACTCGCTCAGTCATCATGAAGGACCAGGTGCAGTATGCCGTTGGCCGTCTTGACGTTCAGGTACGCGTGAAGCCCTCTGCCACCATCACCGACAGCGGCAGCCGCGACCTCGTCGACGACCACAACAACCCCATCCCGCAGCCTGTCACCGTGCCTGCCGACGGCTATAAGCTCACCGGCGTGCTCATCGGCGGACAGAAGAACGTGGACTGGGCCTTCAAGCCCACCGGCACCAACGAGTTCACCATCTGGGACAATGTGATGGGCAACACCATCTTTGCCAAGCAGCAGACCGCCTACGCTGGTGACAACTACACGCTGGCACTGGAGACCGCAGCTGAAGCCAAGATCAAGGTTGCGCTGGAGTTCGAGAACACTGGTAACGACTTCTACGGCATCGACCACAACATCATCCCCGCCGGCACGAAGTTCTACCTCGTGGCTGAGCTCGACCCCACTACCAACACCACCTACAAGGTGCAGGATCCCGAGACTCCTTGGGCCGCTGGTACCGACCTCATCAATCAGGTGTTCAAGCAGGACTACGTCACCACCGCCAAGCTGACCATCAACGAGACGGCTCTGTCGAAGGCCTACAACGTAGTGCCCGACCTGCGCAGCCCGAAGCTGGAGTTCGGACTGAGCGTCGACCTGCACTGGCGTAAGGGTATCACCTTCGAGCAGAACTTCCAGTAAACCAACAGCGCACTTTGTGCGCCTGACACCACGACAAGAGGGGAGGGCGACACACACACGGGAGCCTCCCTCCCCTCTTCACTAAAACCGAAAAAAAAAGTACCGAAACCACATGACCCATAGGCTCGACATAGTGAAGCACCTCGGCATGGCAGCCGTCACGCTCTTTGGCGCACTCGCGCAGGCATCGTGCAACAGCATCGACGACGACCTGAGCGACTGCGGCATCGACGCCGCCGTGACCTACGACCTGCAACTGGTGACCAACATGGAGACCGAGCTGGCCGACGTGCTCGGCGAGCCCGCCGACGCACCCGTGGCCGCCGCCCTGCGCAGCCACCTCGCACCCATCTTCGCCGAGCACGCCCACGACCTCGACCTCGCCTTCTATCAGTTGGCGGGGGCTGGTTTACCCAGCCCCACCACCCCCACCCCCTCAACCCCCTCTACCCCCTCTACCCCCTCAACCACCCCCACCCCCGCCGCCCCCCTCTACCTCCACGAGCGCCACATCATCGACGCCCGCCAGGCCGCCTATACAATCTACCTTCCCCTGAACCGCTACCACAACCTCGCCCTGGCCAACCTGGCTGACAACAGCGCCGTGGCTCTCAGCGGGACTGACGACGCTGCCACCGCCACCATCGCCTCAGCCACCACCACACCACACACCACGGGCCTCTTCACTGCCCGCCTGCCCATGGACGTCAGCCTGGCAGAAGGCCCACACGCCTACCACGCCACGCTCTACATGGCCAACAGCGCCGCGGCACTCGTCATCGACACCACGGGCGTGGCCACACAGGGCATCACCGTCAGCATCGACGGCACCGCCGATGCCTTCACCGTCAGCGACAGCACCTACACCTACGACAAGCATATCACCGTCGGCACGCAGGAGGTCATAGCCACCACAGGGCGGCAGGCTTGCTTCGCCACCGTCGCCTTCCCCTCGCGCGACGCCGCCACGCACGCCGCCACGCGCGCCGCCGACCCCAACGCCATCTGGACCATCACCGCCTACGTGGCCATGCCCGACGGCACCACCACGCGCAACGTCATCAACGTCTACCAGCCACTGCGGGCTGCATGCCTGAAGATCATCAAAGTGAAGATGCAGGCCGACGGCAGCTTCCAGCCCGTCACCACTGAGGTGGGCGTGAGCACCAGTCTCAACTGGAAGAAAGGAGGCGAGTATGAGGTCTGACACCTTATTATATATACGCGCGTGCGCGATGACGCTGCTGCTCGCCGCCTGCGTCAGCGGCGACCCCATCGACGCGCCAGAGCCGCAGCCGCAGCGCATCGACATGCCCATCAGCATCACCATACCCGCCAGCGACGCCCTCACCCGAGCCCCCGGCGACCCGGGTCTCTCCACCAGCCTCATGTTGCCAAGGCTCGTCTACCTATACCTCATCTACAACCTGAGCACCGACGGCACAGGCACCGACATCGTGGAGAAGTACAACTACGTGCTCACACCCGAGAAATGGGTGAAGGAGACCTACAGCGGAAGCCTCAGGGCCGAGGACGACGAGGTGTGGCGCTACACCGGCAACCTATCCATCTCCATCCCCGAGACGCGCTACAACGGACGCGTCTACGCCGCCGTGTCCTACGCGCCGCTCACCGTCAGCAACGACAGCCCCACGACCGAGCAGGAGGTGAAAGACCTCACCTTCGACGTCTCTACCACAGAGCTGCAGCAGCACCTCGGCGACCTCTACAGCACACCCTACAACTACCTTGGCACCGGCACGAAGTACTACGGCACCATCGCCAACTTCGCCAGCAAGGTGCCCAGCGTGGACCTCATGCTCTACCACGTGGCGGCAAAGGTGGACGTCATCTGGAACGTCGCCGACGGCGTGCAGCCCGGCAACCGCATCACCCAGGTTGCCGCCACAGGGTTGAAGCAGCGCGCGTGCTACCTCTTCCGACCCACCGAGAACGAGTGGACCACCGACGACGACGGCACCCACTACGACAGCTACTTCGCCACCGACCCCGGCACGCAGTGGCTGGGACGGCACCCCTTCTACGTCATACCCTGGCAGTACCCCGCAGGACATGTCAACGGCGAGGGGAAGATGGACGTCAGCGTTCGCTTCCGCACCAACAACCAGCATACCGCCGGCTACGGCTACACCGTCACCTACCGCAACGACCTGGCTGCGCAGAAGGCACTGCACCCTGACATGCTGATCTTCGTGCCCTGGCTGCGCGGACAGGTGAACTTCACCACCGACATTCCCACCGCCGGCTCCCCCGGGATGACCATCGACGTGCAGTAAAGGAAAAGACACTACGAACACCGAGATATGAAGCTACATAGACTGCTGATAATAGTACTGATCGCGCTGGCGGCATGGGCCACGGAGGGCCGCGCCGCCACCGACTACCACTTCCGCTACGTCAACGGCGCGGAGGGCGCCTACGCCAACGACGGACTGTCGTGGGAGACGGCGAAGAGCAACCTGCAGAACGCCATCGACGACCTCTACGAGGAGATACGCCTGCAGGCCGACGCCGTGGGCTACGTCTTCGTGGCCGGAGCCGAGGGCGAGGGCATCAAGTACGTGCCCACCCGCCGCGCCACCGACGATGCCGACGGCTCGTCGTTCAACACCTCATTCCGCATCTACGAGCGCATCTACGTCTTCGGCGGCTTCAAGGGCGACGAGACTCCCGACGACGGCAAAGGGGTGGAGACACTGCCCTACAAGCGCATCATGACCAACGACCGCACACTCGGAGCCGACGAGCAGCTCATCGAGCAGGACGACATCGAGCACGCCGTGCGCCGATGGAACCTGAAGTACAAGACCGTACTCTCGGGCAACCACTCCGTCATCGCCTCCACCTTCACCTACGACACCTCCCGCGGGCGCTACACCACCTCCTTCCCGCTGAACAGCTACCACGTCGTATGGTTCGGCACCAACGGCACCATCGACGACGCCACCCATCCCGGCCACTACAAGGGCCTGGCCCGCGAGGCCTGCGTCGACGGCTTCACCATCTGCGAGGGCAACGCCAGCAGCACCGTCACCAGCGGCCACGACCACACCGGCTTCGGCGGCGGCGTCTACATGGTGCGCAACGCCCTGCTGCGCAACTGCATCGTCGAGCGCTGTTCCGCCTCCCAGCGCGGTGGCGGCGTTTACCTCGACGGCGGCGGCACCGTCGAGCGCTGCTACGTCCACACCTGCCAGTCCGCCGGCGTGGGCGTGGTGCAGGGCTACGGAGGAGCCGTCTGTATAGACTACGACGGCAGCGTGCAGCACAGCTACATCCTGCAGAGCGCAGCGCGTATCGGTGCCGGCGTGGCCATCTGCCGCGCCAACGGCGACGCCTACGACTACCCCAAGGCGTCGGCAATCGCCCAGGACCCCACCCACCCCGCAGAAGTCTCGCAGTACAGCCCCTTCTGCGTGGCCACCGTCATTGCCAACTGCACCGCTGCCGCCGAGGCCGGCGGAGTCTACCTTGACCAGGGCGGCACGCTCAACCACTGCACCGTGGTCAACAATGCCTGCATAGGTCCCGACGTCGTCTACTACGGCCGTCGCCACGGACGTACCGGAGGCATCTACGTGCGCACCCGAGGCACCATCTACAACACCGTGGCATGGGGCAACAGCTCGCCCGTGAACAACAACGTGCAGTTCGCCTCCTTCAAGGAGGGCAACGCCAAGGCCACCGACGTCATCTCCGTCTACCACAGCGCCTTCTCTCAGCACGACATCACCGACTGGTCGTCGGCCACGAAGCAGGCCGTCGTCTCCCTCGCCTCGGCCAACACCCCCGAGCCGGGCGGCTCCACCGGCAACTTCCCCGTCTTCCGTCAGCCCTCTGAGCAGTGGGGCGCCAGCGAGAGCGCCGCCGGCATACAGTATGGCGACGACGGCGTCATCGACCCCACCGCCACCGCGCCCGGCCAGCCCTACCAGCGCGTCTACAACTGGCATCCCCTCTCCACCTCGGCCCTGCGCCTGAAGTCCGTCCAGGTGACCGACGCCATCCAGGGCGTGAGCAGCAGCGTGCTCCACGCCCACACCGATGTCGACGTCGTGGGCCGACACTTCGAGGCCATCAGCTCCTGCGGCGCACTGGCCCACACCACCCGCGACTTCCAGCACGCACTCGTGCCCTCGCTCGAAAGCGGCGAGAGCGACGCCATACCCACCCTCTTCGTCGACCCGCAGCGAAAGGTCGTGGGCCAGCTGAACGACGACAGCGGCACCGGATGGGACGACAACGTCGACGGCAACGAGGTGGGCATGTCGTGGACCTACCCCGCCAGCAACGTGCCCGACGCCATCATCTACTTCAAGAAGCACCTCCACGAGGGCGGCGACGAGGCCAGCACCTACTACGAGTTCGACGGCCAGCAGTACCGCCACGTGCAGATACTCGTCAAGGAAGGCTCCATCAACACCGCCGGCACCGGCAGCTACCTCGGCACCCAGGCGCGCACCGCCGCCCTGCGCCCCGTGAGCAACATGCGCCTCTACGGCTCCTTCCCCACCACCAACGCCGACACCGACACCTCCGGACGCAACCAGCGCCAGACGGCCACCCGCGTCAGCGCCAACGTGCTCAACAGCACCTACATGAACAACGGCGCCCACGTCTTCGCCATCATCAACCAGCACAACGTCATCATCGACGGATTCCGCCTCTACTCCGGCAACGCCAACCTCGGCACCACGCACACCTACTCCTCCGAGGACGTGCGCTACGGCGGAGGCCTCATCATCAACAACACCTCGCGGCCCCAGACAGAGCGCATCGACATGAAGGGCAACCTCATCCGCAACTGCGTCTTCTCCAACTGCTCCGCCCCCGAGGGCGCCGCCGTCTACGTCAACGGCAACAACCCCAAGGCCGACGGCACGCTCACACGCGCCGAGCTCACCATCATCAACTGCGTCATTCGTAACTCCACCGCCGGCGACATGCAGGGCGATAACCACTACTTCGAGACCCACCAGACCGACGGCGCCGTGGTCCGTGCCCGCGGCAACGCCCACCTGTGGCTGCGCAACTGCGACATCGTCAACAACTGCGGCTACGCCCTCAAGGCCACCGAGTCGCCCAACTACAGCGGCTACGAGTACAGCCCCAACGCCACCGGCAACTGCCCCGACTACAACGACCGCTACCAGATAGAGATATACAACAGCATCCTCTTCTCCAACGGTCTGCAGATTATCCCCGACCGCACCGACATCCAAAACCCCGTCAGCTGCGCCTGGTCGCCCTCCATCATCGGCAACTACATCTACCTCGACCACGACGCCCAGAAACCCAGCGGCATGCCCAGCGACCTGAAGTGCTTCAACATCCTCACCCGCACTAAGAAGGATGACCGCAAGCCCAACCCTAACTATGTTGATGGCACCAGTCCTGCCTATCTCAAGACCCTTAACTACCCCTACTTCACCAACCCCAGCCGCAACGTGGGCCACAGTGAGGACACCGACAAGCCCCTCTATGGCGGCGTCGTCAGCTACGAGCCGCTGAACATGAACCCCATTGTCAACGGCGCCAACCCCGAGACTGCCACCTCCGACTGGCTACAGCCGCAGGGTGAAGACACCTACCGCGTCAACTCCCTCGCCATGAGCTACGACGCCGCATGGAAAGACCGCAGCTACGGCGGCGCACCCGACGCCGGAGCCGTGGAGGACGTGAAGCTGCCAGAGGCAGGGACGGTCATCTACGTCACACCCGACGGCGCAGGACGGCGCGACGGCTCGTCATGGAGCAACGCCATAGCCGGAAACACCGTCTACCGCCTTGACAACATCGCAGGACCCGAACTGGCCACGGGCGACTACGTCGACGCCGAGCCCACCTGCGACCGCATCCTCGATGCCAACGGCAACCCCGTGCTCACCACCGACGAGAAATACTGCGGAGGATTCGGACGCGTGTGGATGACCGACAGGAAGACGGGGGGAACCAGCACCACCACCGTCACCAAGTCGTGGATTACGGAGACAAACGTCTACAGCGGCGGCGAACGCGACGGCGAGACGGAGACGCTGCAAGACGGCTCAACGCCCACTGTCACAACAGAATCCACCATCAATTCGCAGGGAAGCACCGTTAGCGGCTTCACCGCCGGCTACGCCTACGACCCCCGCTTCCCCTACGGCGAGATTTCGGGAGCCTCGCGCTCCTTCTGGCGCGCCAACCCATACCACGAAGGAACCGGTTGGAACAACGCTGCCGACTATGCTAATCTGGCTGCTTTCATTGCTGCCTGCAACGCCAACGGCTGGATCAACAACAACCGCGACGAGCGTTATGTGGGCGGGTTGCAATACGCCGTGGAGCGGGCAGCAGCCTACAACGCCCTGCCCGAGGAGAGCACCGAGCGCATAGAGGGCGTGGACTCGGTGCAGGTGTGGGTATCCAACGGCAAATACACCGACTACAAGGGCTTCGTCATGCGCGACAATACCACTGTCCTCGGCAGCTTCCCCGTCAACAACGGTGCTGCACCCGGCATCACCGAGCGACAGGCGCTGATGTCGGCCGTAACGAACATTCCAAAGTCGTTGCCAGCACAGAACCTTGAGCCAGAGGACTACGAGACCATACTGCAAATATCAGACACAGACCCGAAGCAGGACAACGAGACACTGAACTCCGAGGCCGTCAAATACTGGGACGATGACCTTTCTGAAACCATAGTTGAAGACAGCCAAACAACAATTGATGAAGACGTTTCCATCATAAATTATTATAGATGGGCAGATCATGAAGAGCAAACCACCACATACATGCGCTATCCCGATATGCTCTATGCTGCACCCAACACAAATGTTTTTGCTCAACGGCATAAGACGGATAAAACCGCTCCTAATGGTGGCATAACCGTAGGTGGTGTGACATGGTCCAGTGGAGAGAAGTACGTATATCAATATTTTGGTGATCAGGGCGGAGGTAATAATAGTTGGGAGCTAATCTATGCAAATAGGTCCAACAACGTAGATTATAATAGTTTTAGGTTTGATGGAAACAGAAATGTAGTCGATGACAATGGAAATGTAATTGATGTTGTGCCGCGAGGTATGGAATTGAGTGGTGGCATGATTGGAATGAGCGTATGGCAAACCATGAAGAATGTTCCTGCCGGACATTATAAGATTCAAGCTGATTTGGCTGCATTTTATAGGGCTACAGGAGGAGGTCACGACACAGGCGACGAAGATACGGGTATTACATTCTATGTTATCAATTCCAGCGGCAACATCTGTGCATCGCAAACAATTTATTGCGCCAATCCATCAACCCCCTATAAATTGAAACGATATACGTTCGACGCTGTGCAGGAGACTGCTGGTGACTTTACAGTAAGGATAATGGCTGCCCCTGGTACAAAAGCTCCCGACCCACAAACAGGAAGCTTACCTCCATTGAACAATAATCCCAACAGGAGGGAAGTGCTGATGGCGAATCTGCATATTATAAATATGTTTGAGGAACCCTCATACGTGTTAGATAATTCTAATACTAACAGGACTGTAACCAGTACATCATCACCCTCTTTATCTACTAAAACAAACTACACCCCCCAGAACCACCGCACCACCCTGCGCAAGCGTGTGTTGACCATGCCCGATGTCACTGTCCCCACCTATGGCGGCGGCAGAGTGGGCGACCCATTAGTAAAAGACAACAAGTTTGGCGATGATTTGTGCCATACCGACCGTGTGAAGAAAAACAGCCGCACCTCAACCACCCGAACAAAGGAAGAAGATTCGCACTATGTAGAATACAGCGACGTGGAATGGGATGGCTTCACCATCCGTCACGGTTTCCTCAGCGACGAAATTATGGCGCATGGAGGTGGAGCCGGCGTGAACATGTACGAGGGAGCACGACTGAAAAACTGCATCATCGTCAACAATATGACCTACTGTGGGCGAGTGAAAGGCTGCGGTATCTTCTGCGACGGCTCCAACTCGTCGGTAGAGGGATGCTTCGTGCTCGACAACACGGCCGCCAAGCGCGACACAGCCAGCTATTCGCAGAACCAAATTTTCGCCGGAGGCATGTTCATGTACGAGGGCACCTGCTTCAACTCGCTCTTCGCCAAAAACTACAGCAATGGCTCGGCAGGCGGCGTGGGCTTCTGCGTGGGACGATTCTACAACAACACCATAGTCTATAACACATGCCAGCTTAAAGAAAACAACAATTACATGGGAGGAGCCATTTCTCTGGCAACGGCTTCCAATCCCAATCTGTTTATTGCCAACACCATTATTTATGGCAATAATGGCATTGCTATACGCGATCGCAATACAAATGTAAATAATGTCAATCCTTTTATTCACTGTTATATTCAATCGGAGATAGCACAGCCATACAATGCTACTTTGAAGAATGTCAACAATTGGAGTGAAAGTAATACTGGCAATTACGGCGTCGGCAACACGTTCCTCAATGGCGTTCCCGCCACTGCCGAGAACTCTCCCTTCGACGCCGACCTGCTTGGGATAGGAACTGCCAGCCTTCATAATGACTTCCGTTTGTCAGGCGAGAAAGCCATCTGCGTGAACATGGGTACAGAGGACTTCACCGGCAATCTGTTCACCGTCCTTCGTCATAAGGGAAAAAATGAGACTCAAATCAACAGCAGTTTCCTTTACCAGAGCGTAGCGGCTGCCGTCCTTCCTGACAACGACGTGGCGTATGCCGACCGTGTTCAGGACTGCGAGATAGATATTGGTGCCTACGAGTACGACGGCACGAAGGACATTGAGCCTGACCTGAGCGAGGAGGGGAAGGCCATCTTCTACGTCTCGCAGAATGGCGGCGGCGGCCTGGCTACGGCCAGCACGCCCGAGGATGCCGCCTGCGCCGTGAAGCTGCAGAAGGTGCTCGACGCCGCCGGCCGCTGGAAGTATGCCGCCAGCTACTACGGCAACACCGATGCCTACGACCCCGCCGACAACCCGGACTACAAACATAACTGGACTAACTTCACCGAGGAGCTGCTCACTGCGGAGCTGAACCTCGCTGCTGTCAAGAACGGTGAAATCACGGCTGGCCAGTCGCTCGCCGCCGACGTCGTGCAGGAGCGCCTCGCCGGGCTGAAGGACCGCACCGTCATTGTGAAGCTGGCCGGCGACTACACCGACGTGAAGACCGGCTTCGCCTACGCCCCGACGCGCACCACCGTCACCAACCCCGAGCAGGAGGAGAACCTGCTGGAGTACTCCTTCATCGTGCCCCGTGGCGTGCAGGTATGGGGTGGCTACACCGAGAACAAGGTGCCGCAGCGCGATGCCGACGGCAACATCATCGACGGCCAGACCTGGCCCGCCTTCAGCGACCAATCGCGCGACGTACTGGCCTACCCCACCCGCCTGAGCGGCGTCGTCGTCAACGAGGAGACGGGCACCGTGGGCAACGTCTTCCGCGTCGTCACCTTCACCGAGAACCTCTTCACCACCAAGGAGAAGCTTATCGTGTATGGTGAGGACGAGAACCAGCTCACCGGACAGCTCCACGACTATGCCGACGACACCGACTCCCCCAACCGCGAGGGCAACCGCGCCGTGCTCGACGGCCTGTTCATCCAGGACGGCCACGCCAGCGGCAACGACGAGTCGAGCCGCCGCGGCGCCGGCGCCCTCGTCACGGGCTACGCCCACATCCGCAACTGCATCGTGGAGAACAACGAGGCGGCCGATACGGGTGGCGGCCTCTACCTGGAGCCGTGCGCCCTCGTCAGCGGCACCATCGTCAAGGACAACACCGCCCAGACCGGCGGCGGCATCTACGTCGAGGAGCCCACCACCGACGGTGGCACGAGCATCACCACCGACAACACCACCTTCGCCCACATCTACACCACGACTGTCGTGGGCAACTACGCCTCGTCCACGGCCGGCGGCCTTTGGTTCGCCACCAACCTGCGCGCCAGCTCGTCGGTATTCTGGAAGAACACCGCCAACGACCTGAACAACGTGGCCGGCTCGTTCACCACCGCCACCAACATCACCGGCGAGGACCCCACCGCCGCCCGCTACCCCTTCGTCTACTGCGGCGTGGAGAGCCAGCGCATCAGCGGTGTGAACAACGTCATGCTGCCCACCGACGAGGACCAGGGCGTGCGCTGGAGCCACACCGACTGGTGGGAGCTCTACCGCTGGCACCGCTACCACAGCGGCAGCGCCACGCGCAGCGACAGCCTCTACTACTACCCCATCACCATGTCGTCGGTGCTGGCCCGCGGCGGCATGACCTACGCCGCCTGGGAGAACGCCCGCCACGTCTATCCCACGCTGGAGCTGGCCGACATGGCCGGCCTGCAGCGCATGGAGCAGACGGAGGCCGACTACCTCACCGTGAGCGGCGTGCAGCGCGTGGCCAAGGACAACGCCTTCATCGAGATGGGCGCCCGCGTGCTCAACAAGACCTTCGAGGTCGTCGTCGACCCGAAGTGCATCATGACGCGCCTCTTCGTCACCACCACCGAGGTGCTGCCCTCTGCCGAGGCCTACGCCCTGCAGGAGAACACCAACGACGACGACGACAGCCGCATGTACCGCCAGATGGGCTCCTGCTACGCCAACCCCTTCCACCGTCTGGGCGACGCCTTCGAGTACATCATGAAGGTGCGCAAGGGCAACGACCCCGTGCACGACAAGATCACCATCGACGGCGAGGAGACCACCATGGGCGAGTACTACCGCGACAAGCGCTTCGAGGTGTTCGTCTCCCGCGGCACCTTCTACCCCTTCCGCAACGCCTACGGCCAGCAGGGTGAGGCCCGTACCAACACCTTCGTCGTCCCCGAGGGCGTCACCGTCGTCGGCGGCGTGGACAACGACAAGTCGAAGCGCCACTGGTACTGTCAGGCCGGTTATGGCCAGCCCACCGGCGATGTTGCCGACCTCAACATCGCCACGAGCAGCGGCCGCACCATCCACCTCGACGGCGCCACCACCCAGTTCATCCGCGACGACCGCCTGCGCCAGGACCGCAACGGCAACAGCGTGCAGGAACCGTGGGAGATGTACCACCAGACGGTGCTCAGCGGCAACGCCGTGAACATGGATGAGAAGACCAACGTCTACCACGTCATCACCTGCTACAGCGACGAGGAGCAGGTGGGCCTGCTGCCCCACCGCTACGACAGCAACGGCAGCGAGCTCAGCGAGCTTGACCCCGATGACACCTACACCCAGCCCGAGCTGCTCGAGAACCTCCACCAGGAGAGCATCGAGAGCAAGGACAGCCGCACCATCATCCTCGACGGCCTGATGATCCAGGAGGCCCATGCCAACTTCATCGGCGACCGCGACATCGAGGCCGAGGGCGAGGAGCCCACGGGCATCCAGAAGGCCACCCAGCTCACCTACTTCCGTGGCGGCGGCATCCTCGTCGACGGCAACTGGAACCACACCTTCACCGAGAACGGTACCATGGCCGAGGTGCTCGGCGTGGCCAAGCGCGACATCCCGCTGATGGTCGTCAACTGCCAGTTCCAGAACAACATGGCCGGCAACGGCGGCGCCATCTACACCAACGGCACGCTCTACGCCGTGGGCAGCCGCTTCACCCAGAACTACAGCTGCGGCCCCACCAGCGAGAACGACCAGCGCTTCATCCCCTGGACGGCCGGCGGCGCCATCGCCACCAACTACGAGTGCAGCCTGTGGAACTGCCTCTTCGACAACAACGAGGCCCGCCGAGGCCAGGACGAGGGCGTAGACTACCCCATCTCGTCCGAGCTTACCAACAGGCTGATGTCGGAGTACGGCGTCAACTACACCAACTCCGACGCCTGCCAGGGCTCCGGCGGCGTGGTCAGCGCCTCGGCCACGTCGGTGGTCCGTGTGCTCAACTGCGACATGGTGAAGAACAAGGCCGTGCAGTACCCCGCCATTTACAACCACATCGACAACGGCGTGCGCACCGCCGACGCTGCCGCCATCGCCCAGTACGGCCCCGGCCGCCACTACGCCGTGAACACCATCTTCTGGGGCAACGAGGCAACGGGCAGCCAGGTGGTGATGCTCGACGGCAGCAGCGCCGGCACCCACCGCCAGCCCTACCACGTGGCCAACTTCGGCGAGGAAGACGACGAGATGCTCTACTTCTGCGCCTACGAGGACGGCTCCGCCGTCGCCGCCACCACGCCGCAGCCCAACATCACCGAAGGCATGTTGCCCACCGAGGTGGCCGCCGAGGTGGCCGCCGCCCAGCAGCAGCGCGACCGGGCCAAGATGTCGCACCTCATCTCCACCGACACCAGCGTCTACCCCGACGACGACATCGACGTCATCAAGTACGGCTATCTCGACAAGGCCGCCGTCTTCGGCATCAACCCCGCCACCGGCAAGCCCTACAACCACAACCAGATTGTGAGCAGCACAAACTCGGCCAGCGACGGCCCCAACTTCGTGCTTCCCACCGCCATCGCCGGCATCGACGGCTATCTGGAGAACGCCGACTGGCTCGTCACCCGCCTCAACGCCCTCATCGACAACGGCTGGAGCTACCTCAAGCAGGGAGTGCGCAAGAAAAGCGAGAACTCTACCACCCTGCTCACCAACTTCCTCGACAGCAGCGACAACCGCCTCGACAATGCCGGCAACGACGACGAGCTGAGCGGCGCCGGCTTCTACAGCGTCTTCTCCAAGAGCTTCTACCACCGCTTCGGCGACCTGGGCTTCCACGACCTGCTGCCCATCGCCGACGAGAAGTACATGGAGTACCGCCGCTCGGGCCGCTCCAAGATGCAGAACATGATGCGTATCTCCACCTACCCCCGCATCAACGAGGAGAACGTGTTCATCGACATCGGCATCTACGAGTACCAGTACGTGCAGCTCTCCGCCCTTGGCGACGAGGTCGACGTCATCTGGGTAGGCCCCGAGACCGGCCTTGGCAACAACGGCAGCACCGCCGCCCTGGCCACCAGCGACCTGCAGGGCGCCATCGAGACGCTGCTGCTCAGCCGCAACGGCCACGACAAGATGATCAAGCTCAAGGAGGGCACCTACAGCCCGATGCGCCTGACGACGAACAACAAGCAGACGTTCTTCATCAACATCCCCACGCGCAGCGACGGTGTCACCATGCCCGGCGGCGACAGCGACCGGCGCCTTGGCATCAAGAGCCTCACCATCCGTGGCGGCTACAGCCTCATGGCCCTCGACAATGCCAACGACGGCGAGTCCGACCGCGACGTGGAGCAGCACCCCACGGTCATCTCCATGCGCCGCTACTCCAGCAACACCGACGACCAGCTCGACCACCTCTTCGTCATCGAGAACGCCGAGCAGACACTCTCCTACGGTAACTTCCTCAGCGACGACGGTTCGTCGCCCCCTCAGTTTACCGGACAGGCCGTGCCCATCATCTTCGACGGTATCACCTTCACCAACGCCTACGCCCAGAACAAGGACGAGAAGGGCGGTGCAGCCCTGCTCTACGACGAGCAGTACCGCTCCACCGCCGACGGACTGATCAAGACCAACAACCTGCTGCAGAAGCCCGTCGACCTCGGGGAGGATGGCGCTCCCGCCCCTGGCGGCGCTGAATACCACAAGCTCATCATCCGCGACTGCATCTTCAAGGGCAACGGTGTCGAGGATGCCAATGTCCCTGCGGTGTCCATCCGTGAGGGCGGCGGTCAGGCCCTGGTGGTCAACTCGCTCTTCCACTCCAACAACGGCGCTCCCCTCGACGCTGTCAACACGCAGGTGGTCAACAGCACCTTCGCCCTCAACGAGGGTCACCTCAAGCTGAGCGACGTCACCGAGGAGTACAAGGGCGAGGACGGCGTCACCGTCGTCAGCAGCGAGTCGTTCCCCTCGCAGCTGCACAACAGCATCATCTGGAAGGACAACCAGGCCAGCGGCGGCAGCGGCAGCACGCAGTTCGACGTGCCCGCGTCGCTCTTCACCGGCAGCGCCTCCACCAGCCGGATGACCTACAACACCATCACCGGCTATGCCAACACCGACGAGTCGGCCGACAACCACAACGTCAAGCTCGACGATGCCAACAACAACGTGATGCTCGGTCCCAACTTCGTGAATCCGCTGGAGACCTTCGCCGACGAAGCCACCGCCGACGAGCGTCAGTCGCAGCGCATGGCCCGCGACTTCCACATCAATCCCTCGGCGCGCATCATCAACCGCGGCAACACCGCCAAGTACCAGGAGCTGGTGCCCTACTACCCCACCTATCCCAAGTACGCGTCCAACCCCGCCGTGGAGGGTCCCACCGACGACGTCACCGTCTCGACGCCCTACGCCCACTTCCGCAACGTCTACGAGGACGACGAGCATACGGAGGTCGTCAGCCAGTACTGGTTCCACACCGTGCAGCGCGGCCATCGGCTGTCAGCCTCGCAGTTCTCCGAGTCCATCCTCAAGGGCACCGACGCCAACAACCACACCGAGACCGAGCTCTCCGGCGTGCAGCGTGTCAAAGGAACGCGCGTGGAGCGCGGTGCCTACGAGAGCACCGCCGCCGTGGAGCGGGTGCTCTACGTCTCCATCGACGGCAGCGACAGCAACGACGGCACGTCGTGGGAGAAGGCCTACTCCCTCGACCGTCTGCAGACGGCCATCGACGTGGCCAGCATCTACTCCATGACCAGCGGCACCACGCCTCTGGAGCGAGCCTACGTCTTCGTCAAGGGTGCCGAGTCGGCAGCCAACGGCGGCAAGCCCGTCAACATCCGCGACGGCGTCTCCGTCTTCGGCGGCCTGCGCATGGGCTTCGGCAGCGAGGCCATCCGCGACCGCGAGCTCGACACCGAGTCCAACCAGTACACCATGTACAGCGACCAGGAGGTGGCGCGCTACGTGCGCCAGGTGCAGGCCGGCCGCGACGGCGTGGCCTCCAAGGGCACCAACAGCAGCACCATCGTCGGCCTCTCCAGCGACAATGACGCCACGCCCGAGGTGGGCTTCCAGCTCGACGGCTTCTGGCTCAACGCCGGCAGCACCGACGCCACGCCCTTCGTCGTCGACAAGCCGCTCACCGTGCTCAACAACAACGTCATCACGGGCAACACCGTCAGCACCGAGGGCCAGCCCGTCCTCGACATGCAGCAGGGCCTGCTCTACAACTCCCTCTTCTTCGGCAACAGCACCGGCAGCGACGCCACTCCCGTCGTCAGCATCGGCACGGGTGCCTACATGCTCAACTGCACCGTCGTGGGCAGCGAGGGACAGACGCTCATCGGCGGCGCCGGCAACCCCGCCCACGTGAAGAACACCATCAGCGTGGGCGAGCCCACCGCTGCCCGCGCGCCGATGTTCGCGCCCTACCAACGGCCCGAGGCCCGCGGCGGCAACACCGCCTACAGCCTGGCCGACGCCCCCACGCTCACCACGTGGCAGCCCTACTGGTACCAGCTGCACGAGCAGAGCACGCAGATCGACGCCGGCGAGGAGAGCGCCGCCGTCAACGCCTGGCTGCCCGCCGGGCTGCGCCCCTTCGTCGACTTCGGCCACGACCGCGACGTCCTGGGCAACCCGCGTCGCCTGAGCACCAGCGTGGACAACGGCTGCTTCGAGACGTGGCGCGTCAGCGGCGACCGCTATGCCACCAACCAGACCAACATCGCCGCCAAGGGCGAGACCGGCTTCTACCAGAGCTACACCAACGACTACGGCGGCCACCGCTATCCCCACGACGGCAGCGTGGTCTACCTCGGCGAGGAGTCGAGCCTCGTGCTCCAGATGACGGGCAACGGCATCCTGCGCCCCGGCTATCTGCTGGCCCAGTCTGGCGCGTCGCTCTACGGACAGGGCTACCACATCCAGCTGCCCTACGTGGCCGCCGAGAAGGCCCTCAGCCCCGAGGCTCCCGCGCTTGCTTCGCTGCCCTTCGACTACGGCCTGCAGCACGCCTACTCCGTCAGCTACGACGGCGGCGACGGCAGCATCAGCCAGGTGCCTGAGCGCTCCAACTTCGACGCTCAGCACTACGACGGCGAGCAGCGCAGCCAGTGGCGCTACCACTTCCACGAGAACGAATCGGAGTGCTGGGCCGACGCCCTTGCCGCCGACGCCACCATGCAGGCCTGCGACGGCTGGCTCGCCACCTACAAGGGCAGCGCCGGGCAGAAGGTGCGCTTCACCGCCTGGAGCAGCGACGGCTACGTCTACGAGGAGGACGGCACGGCAAAGACCATCACGCTCACGCAGTACGACGACCGCACGTCGACCGCCGGCGGCGCCGACTTCACCAAGCAGGAGAACATGGGCTGGAACCTGAAGGGCCTGCCCTGGCTCGTCAGCACCTACCAGACGTCACCCCAGGCCGACGGCACCTATCAGATGCAGGTGCCCCACGTCGTCTACAGCACCCTCGACGGCACGGCCGACGCCCGCTACGGGCAGTTCTACACCGCCCAGTCGTGGGCCGACGGCGCCACGCTCTCGCTCTCCAACGCCTTCTTCACCCAGACGGCCGCCATAGGGCCCGAGGAGACGGTCACCTTCAAGCTGCCCGTCTACAGCGGCTCCACCGTGGCGCCCGCCCGCCAGCAGGTGGGCATCGCCGCCCTCGACGATGCCACGCGCGGCGACGACGCCCTCGTCTTCGCCGATGTGGTCGATGTCTATCCCCAGACCGATGCCGACGCCGCCATGCCCTATCGTCCGGGCAGCGACGGCATCAAGTGGATGGCCCTCAACCACAGCCTGCCGCAGCTCTACGTCACCACCGCCGGCGGCACGCGCCTCGCCCTGGCCACACAGGCTCCCACCGCTACCGAGATTCCGCTCGGCGTGCGCCTGCCCCGTGCGGGCCGCTACGTCATTGCCCTGCCGTCGGCCGATGCCTACGCCGACCAGGAAGCCGTCTGGCTCATCGACCATGAGGCTGGCACCGCCACCAACCTGCTCACCACCGGCTACACGCTGACCGCCGGCGAAGGCGGCGACATCGTCAGCCGCCTGGCCCTGATGTTCGGCAGGCACCCCGAAGCCAACCTGTCTTCTACCTCATGGAGCGTGCTGAAGGTGGCAGCTCGCGGCGGCCGGTTGCCACTGACAGGCGTCAGCGACGACGATAGTGTCAGCATCTACAACGCTGCCGGCGTGCTCGTCTATAGTGGCACCGTTGCCAACTTGCACAGTGCCACGCTCATTGATGGCATATACATTGTCAAGCGTCGATAGTCCTCTGCTAGACCCCAACTCCTAAATCCTTCCCTTCTTGCTGCCTTCAGGACGCAAGAAGGGAAGGGGTTTGGGGACACCCCTCTGGCCCCAGAGACGTTGACGACCAGACACTGGAGAGCCTCGCACACGTTTATTCTTTTGTAACCTTCCCATTTTCGACGTATCCCCCAAACCATAGCGGCACCGTCTACTCAGACGGTGCCGCTATTCTTTGTTGGGTTCCTATTTGTTCCTCAGTTCCTCTGCCACTTTGTAGGAGAGCATGGCAGTGAGCTGCTCCTTCGTCACGCCGTCGCGAAGTCTGGGTAGAATTGCCATGAAGTACTTGTAGGGCTCTATGCCCAGCATGTTGCATGAGCCAATGAGGGTGAGGTACACGGCGGTGTCGCGCGCGGACTCGCCGCTGTCGACGAAGAGCCAGTTCTTGCGCCCCAGGGTGAGGGGGCGTATGCTGCGCTCGACGACGTTGTTGTCTATGTCGTAGTACCCCTCTTCGCAGTAGCGGTTCAGCCCGTCCCAGCGATCCAGCGCGTAGTTGCAGGCCTTGGCAAGTGCACTCTGCGGCGTGTCCACGGTCTTGTACTTCTCCAGCAGTTTCTTGAGCACCCCGAGTATGGGCACGGCCTTCTGTTGCCGTTCCTGACGAATCTCGTCATGGGTGACTCCCTTGTCCTTGAGATTGGCCTCGAGCATGTAGAGCACGGCGATGTACTCGAGCACCTTACGGGCCTCGGGAGAGGAGGCCTTGATGGCCTCGAACTTGCGGCGGGCGTGGGCCATGCAGTACAGGGTCACGACTTCTATCAGATCATCCTTCTCGATGTTCTGGTACACGATGTATCCGTCCGACTGTATGGCGGCATTGCGCCTGAGCAGCTTGGGCCGCAGGACCTTCTCGCCCCTGCTCCCCTCTTCGTAGAAGAACACAAACCCGTATTGGAGCATGTCGTCCACGGCACTCCATATATAGCCTTTCCGAGTGTGGTGCTTCTGGTCGTTTATCGGTATCGTGCTCTCGTCGAGGTGTTGGTAGATGGAGGAGAGCACCAGCTCCATCTGCAACTTATAGAGGGCGAATAGGCGGTTGGCCAGGGCATGCTGCCAGCGGTTGACGCTCGTCGTTGACAGGTCCGCGCCCATGGCGGCGAAGCGCTTCACCTGGCGGTACTCGGGCAGGTGGTTGCACCACTTGTCGGTGACAATCACGGCCATCAGCGAGTTGCCTGCGATGCAGCCGGGAAGGCAGTTCTGGCTGCCCTTGGCCTCCACGATTTTCGTATGGGCATCGGTGGGCTTCGCATCGGCTGGCTTGCAGATGGCGTCCCACTCCTGGCGCACGTACATGCGAGGCTTCTCTATCTCAAGCGTCTCGTGCTTGTTCCAGCCGATGACGACCATCGTCTCGGGAGTGTAGCCCTCAGGGTAGTGCTTGACAGGCTCCTCGCGGGGGATGCCGGCGGGGATGCGGTAGATCATGCCCTTGCGCTGGCGGGCGCTCTTCTCCTTCCCGGCGGAACGGCGGGCCTCGGCATCCTTGCGCACGCCGTCCATGGCCTCGGACACCTGCTGCTCGGCCTGCTTCAGATCCTCGTCGCTCACGGGCAGCGCCTCCTCCTCGCCGAAGTCCAGGCTCAGCTGGTTGGGATCCTCGGGGTGAAGCTTCTCGCTGCGACGACCGTATATCTGGCGCTGGAACATCTTCACCATCTGGTTCAGGCGGGCGATGTCGGCATCCTTGGAGGCTATCACGGTGGACAAGTCGGCAATCATGGTGTCCTTCTCGGCGATAACGTCACACAGGCCGTCTATCACACCGGCACGGTCCTTTTCCAGCACATCCTTGCCCCGGATGCCCTGCTCGGCCTGTGTCAGCTGCGATATGTACTGCTTCTTGGTCATCTGCGTATTGCCTTTATTTACGTTGCAAAGGTAATACTTTTTTCTGACATATGCAATACAACAAATATTATCCTAACTTATTGAATGTTAAAGCGTTTACGGCGAGCGGCAGATGGGTAGACACCCTCAAGGAACAGCACCAGTTCATCCCATCTCAGACAATAAAAACCAGACTTGTCCTGCCGACGGAACACCTTCCGGCTGATCCGCCCGTCCTCCATCCGCTTGTAATATATCACATAGCCACCGCGCTCCCAGTGAAGCAGCTTCATCAGCGTGCGGCTGCGGTTGAAGAAAACATACACGGAACCATCCGTCGGCTTCTTACCGGAAGAACGGACTATACCGCAAAGAGGCTCGACTCCCTTACGCAGATCCACAGAATTGCTGTAGACCATGAACTGATTTGTTTCATTCAGACTAAACATAGTAAGACGTTTTTTGCAGGGGCAAAGATACGAAAATCCTTGCTCCCACAAAAGACGTCTTATTTGGGATGGTTACGTTCTTTTTATCCCGTTTTTTTGGCGGTTTCGCAAATTAGTGCTATCTTTGCAGCATAATTGCAAAAGATGACACTATGATGATTGTTGCAAACCCCATTTACGACATCGTATTCAAGTACTTGATGGAGGACGAACGCATCGCCCGAACTATTCTCTCGGCTCTGCTCCGCAAAGACATCATCAAGGTGGAGGTTCGTCCACATGAATACGCCAACACACAACGCGACACGCTCTCGGTGTTCCGCATCGACTTTGCAGCCACCATCCGCGAAGAGAATGGCACCGAACAACTCACCCTGATAGAGCTTCAGAAGACCTGGCTGGAAACAGAGATGCTTCGTTTCCGCCAGTATTTAGGCGTGCACTACTCCAATCCGAAGAACATGGACGACGTGTATGCACTGCCCATGGTAGCCATCTATCTGCTGGGGCACAAGGTTGGCGACATCGAGGAACCTGTGCTCTATGTCAACCACCATGCCAGCGACTACTATGGCAATGAGGTGACGAAGGGTCTTCCCAATCCTTTCGTCGACAGTCTGACGCACTCAAGCATCATCGTGCAAATACCGCGACTGCATGGACAAATCAACAACCGCTTGGACAAGGTGCTCAGCATTTTCGACCAAACACGCAAGGAGCAAGGTGACGAACATGTACTTCGCCTCGACGAACAGGTGTATGCTGACGATGCTGAAATGGAACGCATATTGCACCGCCTCACTGCCGCTGCCGCCGATGCTGAGTTGCGCCACGACATGAACGTGGAGGACGAGTATTTCTCTATCATCGAGAAGCGAGATACCGAAATCTTGGTGAAAAACAAGAAAATAGCCGAACAGACGGTACTGCTCACAGAGCAGGAGGCGCAGCTCACCGAGCAAAAGGCGCAGCTCACCGAGCAGGAGGCGCAGCTCACCGAGCAGAAGGCGCAGCTCACCGAGCAGAAGGCGCAGCTCACCGAGCAGAAGGCGCAGCTCACGGAGCAAAAGGCGCAGCTCACGGAGCAGGAAGAAATGTTGCGCATGTCAGTTAAGACCTTCCTTGAAATGGGCATGGACCTTGAAACTATTGCAAAACATCTGAGACGGAGTGTTGAAGAGATAGCTAAACTCACCTGATTTGACTGCTCACGGTATGGAAGAACAGAGAGTAATTATATCGGAAGGCCTCGAACAAGCACTGACAGGAGCCATCGAAGAGTGCAGAGCCGACAGGCTGCTGGTGCTCTGCGACGAGACGACCAAACGGCTGTGCTGGCCCATGGTGAGCGACTATGGCTGTCTGAAGGGTGCCGAGCTCATCGTTATCAAGGCGGGCGACGAGCACAAGACGCTTGAGAGCCTCAGCCATGTGTGGCAGGAGATGCAGCGTCTGGGAGCCACGCGTCACTCGCTACTGGTCAGTCTGGGCGGTGGCATGGTGACAGACCTGGGGGGCTTCGCTGCCTCTACGTTCAAACGGGGCATGCACCTGGTGAACATCCCCACGACGCTGCTGGCAATGGTAGATGCCAGCGTCGGTGGAAAGACGGGCATCAACTTCGGAGGACTGAAGAACGAGCTGGGGGTGTTCCGCAATGCCTCGGCAGTCATTCTCGACACGTTGTTCCTGAACACGCTCAACCACGAGAACATTCTCTCGGGGTATGCGGAAATGCTAAAACACGGACTCATTGCCACAGAAGGGAAAGGACAGGAACGGAAGGGGGATGAGAAGCAGATGCTGACAGAGCTACTGACGTTCGACTTGGTACGGCCCAATCTGAAGCAGCTGGGGCGCATGGTGGCCGAAAGCGTGGCGGTGAAGCAGCGCATCGTACTGGAAGACCCTACGGAGCAAGGGCTGCGCAAGGCATTGAACCTTGGCCACACCGTCGGGCATGCCTTTGAGGCACTGGCCCTGCAACGTCAACCCGTGCTGCATGGCTACGCCGTAGCATGGGGAATGGTCTGTGAGCTCTACCTAAGCGTGGCGAAGTGCGGATTCCCCGTGGAGCGGATGCGCCAAGTGGTGCGTTTCATTCTGGAGCACTACGGCCGCATGCCTATCACCTGCGACGACTACCCCACCCTGCTCGAGCTGATGACCCACGACAAGAAGAACACTGCTGGGCAGATTAACTTCACACTTCTTGGTGATATAGGCGACATTTGCATCAACCAGACAGCCACGAAGGGTGAGATTGAGGAAGCCCTTGACTTCTATCGTGAAGGATTATAGTTCCAAGTTTCACATTCGCTCAACTTTGTAAAAATCTGCATTTGGCGTTTTTTGGGCAATGATATAGCAGTTGACCTATTTGTGCACAAAGAAAAGCCAGGCAGTTCGAAAACCCTCTCGCTTCCCCACAGCAGCAGGGATGAGAGGAAAAAGGCGGCGAGAAATTGGGACCAGGCCATGCCGGAGCGGGAAAAAGTCCACGCCTTTTCCGTTGGCAGCGGACGGGGACAATATTGGCAGCGGCCGCTGCCAATAATGGCAGCGGGCGGGGAAAACAATGGCAGCGCCCGCTGCCTTCCCTGCAGAGAACAGGGGGGAGCTACGCACATATAGGTCAACTGCTATATCAATGACTAAAAAACACATGGCCGATGTACGATTCGCACATCGGCCATGTAGTATTCTCAGGGTACTGAAAAGCACTTATTTCACCACTTTTTTTCCATTGGCGATAACGATGCCGTGCGCAGCATTGCCACTGACACGCATGCCCTGCAGGTTGAAATACTGGATGTTGTCAGCAGGGCGCAACACATCGTTGATGCCTGCAGGATCGATGGCAGCGGCGGGCTCCGAGAGGCCACCCATCTCGTTGGCGGCTCTTACGGCCCACTGTGCGCTGGCATCGTCGACGGTGTAGGCAGGCTCTGTGGTGAAGGCCACCACCTTGCCATCCTTCACGACAGCCCAGCAGAGCACGTAGTCGCTGTTGTCCCAAGTGATGGCATTGCCACTGAGTCTGACGTTAGTGGGCACCGGAGCCTGCTCTGTATGCTGACGCGGATCCCAGTCGCCAAACATGTTGGCCATGTTGCCTATCTCCTGCGCTTCCTCCTCGGTCATCCACGGGTTGTTAGGATTGCCGCCAAGTGTAGTGGTACGTCCAGAGAGGTCGATGGGGTTGCCACTGGCCGAGGTGCTGTTCCACTCGCACATGCGGGTGCATCCGTCGCTGCTCATGTCGTGCCAGCCAACAGCGGTGGGCACTGCCTCCATACGGGTGTCGATATAGTAGACCTCGGCCCCCTTCGTCCACGGACGACCCAGATAGTAGTTGCCGTTCACGTTGGAATCCTCGCCCTTGATGGTGCAGTCCTTAAACACATAGCCATACTTCACGTTGTCGCGCGGCACGGCGATGAAGCCGCCCTGCTCGCACATCTGCAGCGTCACCTGGTTGTAGAACACGTCGCCCGAACCGCAGAGGAAGTCGGTGCGTCCACGCAGCAGGCCACCCTCGAAGTAGTAGAAATTGCGCGAATTGTCGCTGACGTAGGTGTCCTGATAGGCCCAGAGGCAGACATCCTTACAGATGGTCTTGTTGCCACCGTCCACGAGCACTACGTTGCGGCCTGTAGCATCAGGGGTATTGGTCTTCAGGGTGATGTCCTGGAAATAGGTGTTCTGCGCACCGCTGGTCAGGTAGAGCACGCCACTGGTGCGGATACCCTCCAGCGGATTGGCCATGCCACCCTTTCCTGCATCGGGATTCTCCGAGAGGTCATTAGGCATCTGGTTGGCGATGGAGGTGATTTCCATGCCCTCACCGATGATGGACACGTTAGGAGAGCCGAACGAAGTCTTCGGGTCGGGATACTGCTTGCCGTCGTTGCCATCGACCTTCACATCCTGGTTAGCAGGAATGATGTAGTCGCCCTGCTTTACGAAGATGCGGAAGCGCTTCGACTGGTCAGCACGGGCCGTGGCAGCAGCGAGGGCCTCCTTGAACGAGCCGTCGTCGGGCACGATGAAGTCGTAGAGAGCCTTCTGCACCTTCGGCTTCGCCATCGTTTTGAAGACAACATTGATGAATGCCGACATGGCGTTTCCAGCCAGATCGCTGACAGCATCTCCGGAGAACGAGAAATAGTACTCGGTATCATATTTCAGTCCTTTATACTCGAAGATAATGGTCTTTCCCGACACTATAGGCTCCAAGGCAGCGGTATAATGGTCCACGCAGTCGCAATGGTCGTCGAGCAACGCCAAGGCCCCCGGTCTCACCTTCACCTTCTCGTCGAAGTTGAGCACGATGCGGCCCGTTGCCGAGGCACTGGTGGTCCCATCGGCAGGCACGGTGCTGACGAGCACGGGAGCGATGCCGTCGTCGTAGATGGCGGCATCGGCCAGCACGAAGATGTTCGAGATGGCGGTACCGTCGTTGTCGGGTGCGTTCGAGCCGTCCTTCGGGCCGTTGAGGTCGGGCATCCAGCGAATGTAGAGCGTCTCGGCGTGGTCGGCCTCGGCAGGCAGGCTGAAGTCGCAGTCGGTGACGGTCTTTGCGCCCGGCATGGTCACCTCGCCCGCCGTCTGCCACTGCTGGCCGTCGGTAGACCACTGCAGCCATACATGTGTGTAGGCGTTATAGTTGTAGAGCAACTGGCTCTTCACACGGATGTTGCTGAAATCCTTGGCGTTGATGCGGGTCTGATAGTGATACTGTCCCAGTTTCTTCCAGTTCACGGCAGCGCCAGCCATCGACTCATAGCCACCTTGTCCCTGAGTGCTCTTGTCGAGCCATCCGGCGGTGTTGCCCTCGTCGTCGATGAGTACAAGCTGTGCATTGTCGTTGTCGCTGGTGCTGTAGAAGTCGGCCACACGACCGTTGCTTCCGGGCAGATAGAAGTCCCAGCCCACGATGTAGTCAACGGCTGAGAAGCTGGCAGTCAGGTCGTAGTTCTTGTCCATCACGACCTTGATTTCGCTCGACGTCTCGCCGCTGCTCCAGTTGTTGAACGCCAGTATGGCATTGCCAGTGGCAGCGAGCGTCACCTCGGTGCCCTCTTCGTACATGTTCTTGCCGTCGCGCACGGTAGGTGCCGGCGTGGGCTGTACCTGATAGGGATTGGCACCACCCTCTACGGCGTAGGCCAGCTCATAGGTGTTCACCTGCTTGAAGTTGGCGGTAAGCACAGCATCGGCCAACAGCGTATAGACGAAGACGGGCTCTGTGGAGAGCGTGTTGCCCTCGGCATCGGTCCAGTTGACAAAATCATAGCCAAAACGTTCGGTGGCGGTGAGCTTCAGCTCGGTGCCCTCGTCGAAGGTGTCGCCCTGCGGATAGCAGTTCACGGTGCCACCATCGGCAGGATTGGCCAGCACCTGCACGGTGTACTTGGCCACGTCCTCAGTCTGTCCGTTGACGGTTCCGCTGATATGCACGTCGCCAATACCCCACTGCTTGCTGGTAGCCAGTCCGCTCTCGGTGACGATGAGCGAGAAGCTCTCCTGCGTGGCCAGCGCAGCGGGGATGTCGAAGCTGAACTCGGTGGTGTACTTCGGGTCGCTGCCCTTGGCATCATCGGCCTGCTCCTTGTTGTTGCGGGCAGGAATAAGGCCCGTTGCCAGGCTGGTTTCCTCGCCTTCGGCGTTGCGGGCAGTCACGTTGAGCGTGCCGCCGTCAGTTCCGAAGCGTGCCACCTTGGCATAGACCTTCGTCGGGGTGAAGGTAAGTCCGCGATAGGGTTTTACGATGAACTCTATTGAAGTATTGTCGCCGCCGGTGGGCTGCAGCTTCAGCATCTTCACGCCCTTATTGGCTCCAGCCGAGGGAGCATCGACGGTGACGGTGAAGTCGCCCACATTGACGGTGGTCAGCGAGTAGGCACCTTCGGGCATGAGGGTGTTAGGCACGGCATACTCATCGACGGAGTTGAGATTCCACACGATGCTGGCCTCGGCATTGTCGAAGGTCTGTGGCTCGAAGCCCTGCTCAGGTACGGGCAACAGGGTCTGAATGTAGCGGAAGTAGGAGCCATCGCCAATGACGATGTCGATGGTCTCAGCGGGATTGAGCACCTGATAAGATACGATGTTACCATTGGCCGTGTAGTCTGTCTGCCCGTCGATGGTGGTCGTAGTGGTGGCACTATAGCTCTCGATGTTCACCACGGCCTCCTTGCAGGAAGGAATGGTGAAGGTCGTTCCGCTGTTAATCTGACACCAGTCGGTCCAGTTGGCATTAGCGAACTTGCCAGGGCTGGTGGAGAGGTCGGCGGGCACGTCGATGGTGTGTCCATTGACCTCAGCCTGAGCCACCCACACCAGACCGGTCTTGCCCTCCCACTGCACGGTGGGGGCTCCGTTCTGACGCTGGAAGTCGAAGCGCACGGTGACAGGCTCTGTGCGGTCGCCGAGGTTCACCTCGTTCTTGGTAAATACGGGTGTGAGGGTGATGTCGCTGGTGAGCGTGATGGCCGAACCGGCAGCATAGACCTGCTGACCGTCAGTCCAGCCCGTTAGGGTGTAGCCCTCTTTGTAGAGCGTGAAGTTCTTGGCGGGGATAGCGTAGCTGTCGCCAGCGGCAAAGGTGCCTCCAGCGGGCAGCACGTCGCCCATGCACTCCACATCGCCCAGGGCATAGGCCACGTCAACCGAGGTCGCCTCGATGGCCTTTACGCCGATGTAGGGCAGATAGCTGCCGTAGGTGATGGTGAGCGTGGTAGGGCCACCAGTGTACTTCACCGACCCGATGCTGGCGTGGTCTTGTCCCCAGCAGGTATTCTCCTTCTGCAGGGCACCCGAGGCCACCGTCTGCCCCTCAGCGTTGGTCACCTTGATGTCGCCAGCACCATAATAGCAGTTGCCAAGGTCAATCTGTACCGGGCCTTCCACACGCACCACGGCGGTGGTGCTCGTCCAACCGTGGTCGTTCCAGTAAGTACCCGTGAGCACCACGTTGGCGTTGGGAGCATCGGTAGCCACTTGCGACAGTGTGCCATCATCGGCCACAACGACGCCAAAGGCTTGCGCCTGCTTTTCAACGCGCTGTTCATCGGTGAGGATGCTCACGAGGTCGATGCCGAAGTCGTGCCAGGTCCAGGCGTTGTCTGCCATAGCAGTACTGCCAAAAAGCAATGCCACGAAGCAGGCAAGCGAGTGTTTCAGAATTCTGTTTTTCTTCATAGATGTTAGTTATTTAATGAATAAAGTTCGCGTGTGAATGGTGCCATCAGGGGCTGTAACGGCCTCTATGCAGATGCCCTTCGGGCGCTCCAGGCGCTGCCCTTGCAGGTTATAGTAGGCAACGTTGGGAACGGACTTCCCTGACGCCATGGTATGGATGCCTGCCGAGGCGGAAACGATGCTGCCCGTAACCTCGACATTACCCACGGCGATGGCCTTCCCGGCATTCAGGGTGTAGATGTTGATGACGAGCGAGCTGAGACCCTCGTGGGGCTGTACGTCCTCCAGCTCTTGTGCAAACTGGGTGTAGTCATTGCGTGCCGGAGCGAGCGACGAGGTGACGCTGGTGGTCGTCTCGCCGAGCCAGAAGGCATCGATGACACCCGAGTCGGTGCCAGCACGCTCTGTGAAAAAGGCCACTTTCGTAGGCTTGAACTTGTAGCCGCTGGTCGTAGTGGCACTGAAGGTGAGTGCATTGGTGAGGCCTACGGCATTTTCCTTGGCTACGGCCTTGAAGTCGACCATCAGACCGCGGCGTGCCTTGTCTATCGTCAGATTGGAACCCACGGTGATGTCGCTGGCAGTGATGTAGGGAAGCAACGAGCTGCTCACCTCGCCTTGCAGGGCATCGGTGGCATCGAGCTTCCAGATCAGGGTGCCCGTGGTCAGCACCTCCTCATCACCACCAGGATTAGGGTCCTCCCGCTCTACCACATCGGGATTGACCGCCTCTACCAGCGTTCCCTCCTCGGTGCGGTAGGCAGGGTAGTAGTCCTTCACGGCCAGTTCATCGTCGGCCTGCGCATTGCCGCTGAGCATAATCTGTTGCACGAGGGAATTGCAGTACACCTCCAGGTTGGTGTAGTACTTCGCATCGTCGAGCGTGAAGAGCTTTGCATCGCTGGCATCGTTGGGATTCAGTCCGTTAGCGGTCTCCCAGGCATCGGGCATGCCATCCTTGTCGGTGTCGAAATTGGCCGGACGACTGCCCGTGCCAAAGTTTTCCTCGGTGTAGCCATTGACGTCGCTCACCTTGTCTATACGGCCTGAGCGCCCCGTCACGGAGCCTTTGTACGTGGCCGTGCCGTTCTGGGCCTCGTCGGCATAGCGCTGGTCCACATCGTCGCGGTGTAGCGAAGCACCGGCGTAGCCCAGCACGTTGGCAAAGGCCACTGCGGGGCTGTGAGTGGTCACCTCGCCTGCGGGGCCTGGCTCATCGAGCTTAATCTTCACGTAGTCGGTGCCGCCAAAGGTGTAGTATTGCGTCTCGCTGCCGTTATAGTGGTTGGGGTCTTCCGAGTAGTGCTCGCCGTTGAGCGTGTAGGTGCCGTTGTCGTAAGTCATCTGACTCCATCCGGCGACCTTCCCGTCGATGAGATTGTCGCTGAGGAAGTAACGACTGGTCATGTCCCAATATTTGGGATAGCCCTCCGAGTTGCCATTGGCACCAACAGTGACGGTGGTCAGGTTAGTGGTGCTGGCGGCAGGTCCCGACTTGTAGTAGTTGCCCACCATGTTCACCTTGCCGCCACCAGGGCCACCGTAGCAGCCATTGCCGCAGTTGTAGACGACGCAGTTGCGGAAGTCCACATTCTCGGCCTGCACGGCATTCTCCCATCGGTACTGGCTGTAAAGCTGATTGGCGGTGTAGCCCGTCCAGTCATAGCGGGCACCATTGAAGCGGGGTGAGCGGTTGTTGACATGGCAGATGAGGTTATGGTGGAACGAGGCCAGCTTTCCGCCCCAGATACCACCGTAGCCGTGGGCACCCTTGTTGTGGCCGGCATTGTTCAGGCTCTCGCCAATGGTGCACCACTGCATGGTGAAGTTGTTATTGTCGTAGAACGAGGCTACCTCGTCGATGCTCCACGAGAAAGAACAGTGGTCGAGCATCATTCCCGTGAAATGGCGAGCCGTAGAGGCATCAGCACCGTCGTTGACGTCCTTCTCCTGACCACGGCGAATGCGGATGAAACGCATGATGATGTTGTTACCGTTGGGGTTAACGGTGTAGTAGCGCAGGGTGATGCCAGGCGCAGGGGCCGTCTGTCCCTCGATAGTGGTGTTGGCACCGATGTTGACATTGCTCTTCAGGGCGATGACGCCACCCACATCGAAGACCACTATCTTCTTGTCACTGCCACTGACGGCCTGGCGGAAGGAGCCAGTGCCCGAGTCGTTGAGATTGGTGACGTGGACCACCTTGCCGCCACGTCCACCGGTAGTGAAGCGGCCGTGGCCCTCAGCACCAGGAAAGGCGGGGATTTGCGCCCCTACGGGGCTAACGAATAAATAACAAAAAATAAATAAAAAACCTAACAGTAAGCGCTTCATGTTGTCTAAAGTCTAATTATAAATGTCTAAAGTATAAATTCCCATCACTGCATGCGCTGCAGGCCCTCCCACCGAACGTTCCATGTGCCGTCCTGCGGGAAGCCGGGATTGCTGGGAGTCAGGCAACCGTCCCAACCGGCACACATCATCGCCACGGCGGTGAGCAGCGCTCCGTTGCCGGGCAGGTAGATGCGCAGGCGGTCAGCTGTCTGGAAGTTGTGGCCATTCGGCAGGTAGGTGTTCTTCTGCGTGTCGATGAGCAAAGCCTTCAGGGCTGTCTCGGGCTGGCCCAGACGGGCTGCAGCCATGGCCACCATGCCGTAGTCCCAGCCCCAAGTGGTAGCCCAGTTCCAGTTCTGCATCACCCAGTCGAGGGTCTTGGTTGTTGCGATGGCATCGCAACATACTTGACGAGAGGGGAGCAGGCCGAAGGGTCCGAGAACGGCGGGATGGTCGTTGCGGCACTTCTCAGCGAAGGTCTCGGTGGCCATGACGGGCTTGGCATTGGCACCAACGGCATCGAAGGGGTCGAAACTCTTCAGGTTGTCGGTCTTGCCCTTGGGCCTTCCGGCGGTATAGATGCCCTCAGCATTCTGCGGCAGCGGAGCCATGCTCTTGCTGATGGCATCCCAGTCGGCATGGCGGGGCAGGCCCTGGCGCTCGCGCCAGTCGTTGGCCACGCGCAGGCCGTAGCTCCAGTAGGCCAGCTCGAAGGGATGGTCAAAACTGAAGTCCTTCGACATCGACTCCTGCATGGCGGTGGCGCCGATGAGGTGGTATTGCTGGGTCCTGGCCTTTCCACGACCCACAGAAAGAGGGGTGACGAAGTCGGCCATGAACTCAGCTGTCTCCTCCACCTGCCGGGCATATTTGGCGAGCGTTTCCTTGGAGGGGTTGGCACGGTACATTTCTTCAGCCATATATATATAATGTGGCTGCTGCCAGATGAGGAACGAGCCAGTGTTCGAGGGAGCCTCGCCGGCCCATGGGTCGGTCATCTTCATCCAGCGGATGCCCTTGAAACCCTGACGCTGTGCAATCTGCCTGGCCACGGGATAAGCGACCTTATTGTACCAGTCGAGTACCGTGGCAACGGTCTGGGGCCGGTTCCACAACGCAAAATCGACCATGTGCCACCAAGTCATCTCCAGATGCGGACGTCCAAACCACGAATTGTAGGTCAGGCCCGTTTCCTGCGGGGGCATGTTGTTGGCACAGTTCACTTGGGTAAGGTACTGCGAGAGCACCACGCGGCGCTCCAGTTCCTTGGCGCGCGGGTCGGTGCAGTCAGAGAAATCGACGATGCCACCCTGCTGCCACCAGCGGTTCCATGCCTTGATGACGGCCTTTAGGCTCTGCTCATAGAAGAATCCATCGGTAGCCAACGCCTCAAGAGTGGGGCTATACATGGCCTCGAATGAAAACACGTCGGCCTGATGGGCAGGGGTGAGTTTGAAGGCATGGCGTGCGGTTTCTTCCAGCACGGCATCACCTTCCCACCGCAGCTGGAGATAATAGCGTGTGCCGTCGATAACATGCTCGATGATGGCGGAATGGCGGTTGATGATGGTGTCGGCGACATGCGTGTGAGCATTCATCAGGATGCGCGAGGAGTGACTCTCAGGCTTCGTCCAGTCGGCGGCATCGTCGGCATGCTTGCCAGTGGGATAAGGGAAGCGGATGGCCACGTGACAACGCCCATCCTTCAGCAATGGTGTCTTGATGCGATAGACGACGGCATCTTTGTCTTGAAGGGCGGCTGTCGTAACGCCGACGGGGTAAGCGTCGACCGCGAAGTGCGACTCGATGATGCCGTCGTAGAGCTTCAGCTCTTGGCGGATGCCGCTGAGGTCGGTTAGACGGATGGCGGAACCATCTGAGGCAGATGGTGACAGCTCCAGCCCAATGGCCCCGAGGTTCAGGCGATGAGGGTTGACGCGGAAGTAGGTGGTTGCCTCCTGTTCGCGTCCACCTTTTTTATACTCCACGGCGTAGACCTCAGGATGGCCGTGGCCCAGGTCGAAAGTCTTCTCACTTTCGGCGGGTGTCAGGCCGTTGGTGTTTTCGAACTTATGCCATCCCCAGTCGGACATGGCTGTCAGAGGCACACCTGCCTCGTAATCAAAAGGGAACGACTGCATTCCCGTGACGTCGACCGTCGTTGCAAAGTGTCCGTTGCCCACGGTGAGCGAAGCCAGAGGGTCGGCGCTGGTGATGACGGGATTGTTGCGCGAGACGACCGACTGCCGGTTAATGGGCCGCTCGATGTTCTCGGAGTCATAGCCCATCATCTCCATTTCGAGCGAAGCCCAGATGAACGGGCCAATGCCCTTGGCGTCGTTGTCGCGTATAGGCTCCGACAGATAGTAGGCATAGCCCCCGTCGCGCCGACGGTTCTCCTTCACGCTGCCCTTGGGATTCACCTGCTTCATGGCGGCTACGACCTCGTCGGTGGCGGCAGGGCCGAGTCCGGCCACGGCGCAACAGTTGGTCAGCGAGATGGTCTTGTCCTCATTCACACGTATGAAATGATTGATGATGCCCTTATAGGCCCGGATGCCCGCATCGCGGTATTTCGTGCCCACGTAGCCCTTGCGGTAGGCCTTCAGCAGGGCGTAGGTGAACATGGCAGAGCAGGTGCTCTCCAGATAGTTACCCTCACGTCCCGGCGAGTCCATCACCTGATACCAAACACCCGACTGCTTGTCCTGCCACTTCAGGATGGCGTCGAAGTCCTTCTGCAACAGGCCGATGACCTCGCTGCGGCGTGCATAGTCCTCGGGCAGGGCGTCGAGCACCTCGATGAGGGCCATGGTGTACCATCCCTGGGCTCGTCCCCAGCAGTGCTGGCTCAGTCCTGTCTGCGGGTCGGCCCAGAAGGCCTTGCGCGTCTCGTCGTAGGCATGGCGGTTCAGGCCCGTCTTGGGGTCGAGCGTGCGCTGGTAGGTAATCAGCAGCTGGTCCACGGCATCGTCGTAGATGGTTTGAGATTTGAGGTTTGAGGTTTGAGATTTACGGTTGCCTTTAGCATTCTTCTCCATGATGGGAGCCGTCAGGCAGCGATAGGGCAAGCCCATGAAGATGCCGTCGAGCCACACCTGATAGGCATAGATGGCCTTGTGCCAGTAGACCTTGTCGGCCTTGGTGCGCGGCTGGTCCTGCAGCTGCTTCATCATGGTCTGCATGGCCACAAGGTTCTTCGGCTCGGGCCACTGCTGGTACATGCGGGTGACGAAGTGGCCGGTGCGGATGTTGTCGAGGTTATAGTCGAGGATGTTGTAGCCGCGAATCTCGCCCTTGTCGTTGATCATCGTGTCGGTGTACATCTGGCAATAGCGCCGGATGTCCTCGCCGCCATAGCGCAGATAGGTGTCGAGCATGCCTTCCAGCTCGATGCCCATGACGTAGCTCCACTTGGGCTTCGACGAGAAGTCGAGCATGTACGACTGCGGCACACGCTTCATCTCCGAGCGCGTCATCCACTCCGAGTAGTGCTTGTAGGGCTTCTCCTGCAGCGTCAGCGAGCCGTTGATGAACAGGCGGTCGAAGCGCACGCCGCTGGTCTTGCCCGTGATGGTGTTGCCCTGCTGCACGCCGTTGAAGCGGCAGTTGCGCACGTCGATGTCGCTGACGTAGGTGTCCTCGTCGAGGCCGATGATCTGCACACCGTACTTCGATTTCTCGCAGGTGACGTTTTCCATCAGCACGTTGCGCACCGTGGGGTAGTTGCCACGGCAGCAAATCTCGTTGTGCTCGTAGTCGAGGTTGATTTTCAGCACGCTCTCACCGCACTGGCCCACCTTGATGTCCTTCACGAAGATGCGCTCGATGATGCCGCCCCGGCATGAGTTGGTCTTTATGCGGAGCACGCGGTCCAGGTTGGGCGAGTCCATCGTGCAGTCGTGGGCGAAGATGTTCCTGGCACCTCCGCTGATTTCCGAGCCTATGACCACGCCGCCGTGGCCGTTCTTCATCTCGCAGTTGCGGATGATGATGTTCTGCGAGGGCATGGCGCGCTCGCGGCCGTCGCGGTTGCGCCCGCTCTTGATGGCGATGCAGTCGTCGCCGGTATTGAAGTAGCAGTTCTCGATGAGCACGCGGTCGCACGACTCGGGGTCGCATCCGTCGCCGTTGGGGCCGTCGTTGTTGATGCGCACACGGCGCACGGTGACGTCCTGCGACTTCAGGGGATGGATGACCCAGAAGGGGGAGTCGAGCAGCGTGACGTCCTCGATGAGCACGCGCTGGCACTGGTTGAAGCACACCAGCTGGGGGCGCAGACCGTCCTGCGGTCCGAAGGTGCGCTCCTTCGTGGGCCGTCCCTGCTCGTCGCGCATGGGCACGCCGTCCTCGCCGTTCTTCAGCAGGCGCGGACGGGCCTCTATCTTCTGGCTGACGGTGCCCTCCTCCCAGCCGTAACGGGGTGAGCCGCACCAGGGCCACCACGTCTCGCGCGAGCCGCCGCCGTCGATGGTGCCCTTGCCCGTCAGGGCAATGTCAGTGGCCTGATAGGCATAGACGCAGGGCGACAGGTTGTAGCAGTCGAGACCTTCCCACGACGTTTCCACGATGGGGTAGAGTTCGGGCTGGAAGGCGAAGCGCAGCACGGCCCCCTCCTGCACCTCAAGGCTGACGCCGCTCTTCAGCTGGATGGCCCCCGTGAGGAACGTCTGCCCTGCGGGCACCACCACGCGTCCCCCACCCTTCTTCGAACACTTGTCGATGGCCTTCTGAATGGCCTTCTGGTTGCGGGCAGCAGCGTCGGCCGCCTGTCCGGCGGGCTCTGCGGTGGATTTTGCCCCGAACTTGGTAATCAGGAACTCACGGTCGGCAATCTGCGGAGCCTTGATGCTCTGTTCAATTTGCCGATAGGTCTGCTCGTCCCAGACGGCAGCACTGGATGCTGCGGACACGAGGACCGCCAGCAGCAATAGATGTAGGAATCGCTTCATGGGTTGATTTGTTTTAGTTTGTTGGCTGCAAAGTTACGAATAAGTGAGCGAAAAGCAAAGAAAAATCGCGTTTTTTTCATTTGCTTTTCCGAACGAAAGAAACTTCGGCGAAGCCAGAGCCCCTCTTCCTCGCATTTTTAAGCACATCAAATTTTCAAAGGAAAGCCAAGCAACCCGAAAGACCTCTCGCTTCGCCACAACAGCAGGGATGCGAGGAAAAAGGCGGCGACAAATGGGGCCCAGGCCACACCGGAGCGGGATTTCGGTTGGCAGCGGACGCCGACGATATTGGCAGCGGCCGCTGCCAATAATGGCAGCGGGCGGGAAAATCATTGGCAGCGGCCGCTGCCTTCCCTGCTGAGAACTGACGGCAGCCCTCTCCCAGACGGTCTCCTGCTTATCGGCTACTGGCGCAGACGCGAGGTGTCCACCCGTCGATGCTGGCGCTCCTGATAGCCGCCGAAGCTGTAGGTGGCGGTGAGCCCCAGCTCACGATAGTCGGCGTAGCCCATGCGGTAGTGCTGCGAGCGGTAGTTCATCTCGGGGTGGATGGCATTGGTGCGCAGCAGGTTGGTACCGTAGGCCTTCACCGTAAGGCGCTCTCCCAGCGCCCTGGCCACCAGTTCCACGGTCAGGTTGCCCGAGGCCGGCAGGTCGAAGAGTCCCTGATAGGCCTTGCTGCGGGCAAAGGCATTGACGTTCATGCTGAACACCGGGGAGAGCCTGAGCGTGGTGCGCACGTTGGCCATCACGCTGACGATGCTGCGGTCGAAGGGCAGGTCGTAGAAGTCGGAATCCTTCTCGCGGCTCCACAGCAGATAGGCCGAGGCCGCCGACTGCAGCCACTGCCCCACCCTGACGGGAGCATAGACCATGAGGCCTGCCTGCTGGCGGAAGTCGAAGTTCAGGTGGCGATAGTCGAGCACCAGCCGGTCTTGGCGCTGATAGCAGGTCTGCACGAAATAGTCGTCGGTATGCTGGAACCAGACGGCCATCTGATATTTGCCATGCAAGAGCCACACCAGCTGCAGCTGGCGGTCCTTGGCAGGCCGCAGGCCGGGATTGCCCGTTACCTCGCCATAGCCGCCGTCGGTATAGCCCTTGGCACTGGTCACGGCCCAGTATTCCGGATAGGAGCGACTGCCCGTCAGGGCCAGCTGAAGCAGATGGCCCTCGGCAGGGGTGTAGGCCAGCGTCAGCTGGGGGAACGGCGCCCACTCGCGGTAGGCGGCGTTGGAAAAGTGTTCGGCAGCAAAAGAGAGGTCGAGAGAGAGATGTTTACCCCAGCTTCTGCTGCCTCCCACATAGAGATTGGCCATGCGCTCGCGGAGCCGGGCCGAGGAGTTCATTCCGTCGATGTTGTAGTGCTGGTGGCTGCGGTCGCTCGTCGTGGTGTAGGAGGTGCCGTAGTTCAGCTGCCAGTCGTGGGGCAGGCGATGCTCCATGTCGGCAAACCATTTCCAGGTGCTGATGCGCTGGCGGCTCTCCATCACGTAGTCGAGCTTTCCCGTGGGCAAATGGCCGCTGAGCACACCCGTCAAGGGGGCATCGTAATGGGTGAAGTCGGCACCGGCACGCAGGCCGAAGGGCAGGCTGAGGTCGGCCCGCAGATTGTGCAGCGTGTGGCGGTTGTGCCCTCGGGCGATGGTGGCGATGCTGCCGTCGGCGGTGCTGGTGTTGTGGGCTGTCTGATAATTGCCCGTGTAGGCCAGGCTGAACACCTTGCCGCAGGCCAGCTCCAGCCGATAGTCGTGGCTGTGCTTCCGTCCCGGCACCAGGCTGCGCGAGCGGATGTCGTAGAGCTGGCCCATAGCCTGTGAGTGCAGCGAGCGGGTATCGCCTTCATGGAATGTGCGGCCATGACTGTGACTGTACATCGCGTCGGCTGTCCAGCGGCCCTCTTGCATGAAGAAGCTGGCGGCCTCGGTGAAGAGGGCGTCGTGCTGCTGCTCGTAGCCCAGACGGGCCTGCCCCTGCCGCACGTGGTGGGCCTCGTCGTGGCGCAGGTTCAGGTTGATGACCTGGCCGTGCACCCGATAGCGGGCCGGTGCGGCATACATCACCTCGGCATTGCTGATGCGGCTGGCAGGCAGCGTCTTCAGCAGTTGGGCCACCTGACTGGCCGAGAGCGTCGAGGCTTTCCCGTCGATGATGAGGGTGACGGGGCGCCCCGTCAGCAACAACTGCTGGTCTTGCTCGGTCACGCCGGGCAGCTCCTTCAGCGCGTCGTAGGCCGTGGCGATGCCCTTGTCACGGATGAGGTGGGGCAGGTCGAAGACGAGGCGTCCCTGCTCGGCATGCACCAAGGGGCGCTCGCCCCTGACCATGACCTCTGGCAGCGTGTGCATGAGGCTGTCGAGGCGAAGAGAATCTGTCTGTGCGCCGGCCATCGTTGCGACGAGCCACAGCGCCAAGGTTGCTTGCTGTTTCATGGCTGCAAAGGTAGGCAGAGTTTCAGGAACGGCAAAAGCTTTTCGCTTATCAAGTCTTAAGAGAAATGTTATTTAGGCTTAACGTTTTTCGCCCTTTCGCCAGGAATGTGTTATCTTTGCAGCAATGAAAACAAACATCCGACACATTGCGCTCCTCGCGCTGGTGGTGCTGCTGGCCGTGTTCGCCTACCAGTCCTGGTGGCTGCTGCGCCTCTATCAGGACGAGACGCGGCTGCTGCGCCAGCGCATTCAGCAGGCCGTGGTGCAGGCCGACTACATGGAGATGGACCTGCGCATCCGCGACTTCAGTAGTTCTTCCGACCAGCACGGCACCGTCACCCTTGGCGCCTGGGCGAAATACGACAACGTGGACACCAGCTACGTGGAGACCATGACGCGCAAGGACGTGGGCGACTCGACCTACATTCAGCTGGACCGGCAGAAAATTAGCGAAGAGGAACGGCAGAGGCTGAAGGCCCACCCCGTGAAGGAATTCTTCCGCGACCTGGGCAACGACAGCCTGCTCACCAAGCAGAACCCCATGCTGGGCATGAGCTACACCGTGCAGCGCAACCTGCACGTGGCCTTGCAGGACATGGCCCAGCCCGACGTGGAGCGTTACGACAGCCTGCTGACGGCCCTGCTGGCCGACTGCGGGCTGAAGAGCCCGCATTGGGTGGAAACCATCGCCGACGACGGACTGCCCACCGACACCATCGGCACCGCGGGCTACCACCCCTCGGGCAAGGCCGAGCATTTCATCTACTACACCACGCCAAAAACGATGGCCGCCTATCGTCTGACCGTGGAACCCGTGAACAGCACTGTGCTGCGCCAGATGGCCGCCATCTTGTCGGCATCGCTCGTCATCCTCGCCGTGCTGGCCTTCGTATTCTGGTATCTTCTACACATGCTGATGCGCCTGCGAACACTCGACGAGATGAAGACCGACTTCACCAACAACATGACGCACGAACTAAAGACGCCCCTCAGCGTGGCCTACGCAGCCAACGACGCGCTGCTGAACTTCAGCACGCTGGCTGAGAAGGAGAAGGAATACCTGCGCATCTGCCAGGAGCAGCTCACCAAGCTGAGCGACATGGTGGAGCAGATTCTGAGCATGAGCATGGAGCGACGGCGCACGCTGAAGCTGAACCTGGAGCAGGTGAGGGTCAAGGAAATGGTGGAACACCTGGTCAACCTATACCGGCTGAAGGGAGGTAGACACGTCAGCTTCACGATTGACATTGAGCCGCAGGAGCTGGAGCTACGTGCCGACCGCAACCACCTGACGGCCATGGTGAGCAACCTCATCGACAATGCCATCAAATATTCCGACGGCGACGAGGCCGACATTACCATCCGCTGCCGTGAGCATACCATCGAAGTGGTCGACAAGGGCATCGGCATACCACAGGAAAAGCTGCGCTATGTCTGCGACCGCTTCTACCGCGTGCCACAGGGCGACCGTCACAATGTGAAAGGCTACGGACTGGGGCTCTACTACGTGAAATGTATGATGGAACGCCACGGCGGAAGCATCGGCATTGAGAGCAAGGAAGGAAAGGGAACACGCGTAACACTGAGATTCAATGGATAGGATAAGCGTCCTGCTGGCCGAGGACGAGGAAACGCTGGCCATGATTATACGCGACACGCTGGAACCGCAGGGATTCCAGATGGTGACGGCGCGCAACGGCGAGGAGGCACTGCGCCTGTTCTTCGACTCGAAGCCCGACGTGCTGGTGGCCGACGTGATGATGCCCCGCATGGATGGCTTCGAGCTGGTGAGGCGCATCCGGCAGACCGACAGTCTGACACCCGTGCTCTTCCTGACGGCCCGCTCGGCGGTGAACGATGTCGTGCACGGCTTCGAGCTGGGAGCGAATGACTATCTGAAGAAGCCCTTCGGCATGCAGGAACTCATCATCCGCATCAAGGCGCTGTTAGGGCGTGCTGCCCTGAATGCCCCGGTCGCAGTCAGCAGCAACCAATGCCTGGACATCGGCCGGTATTCCTTCACCCCCAAAACGCAACAGCTCCTATACCTGAGCGAGGTACAGGAGCTGTCGCACCGTGAGTCGGAACTGCTGAGACGCCTGGCCGAGAACAGCAACCGCGTGGTGGAGACGCAGACCATCTTGCTGGAGCTGTGGGGCGATGACTCGTTCTTCAACACCCGGTCGTTGCAAGTGTTCATCACGAAGCTGCGTCACAGGCTGAATAAGGACCCCAACGTGCGCATCGTCAACGTCCGCGGCCTGGGCTATAAGCTCATCTGCTAAGCACGCAAGGCTTCGAAGAGGCGGTCGAGCGCTGCGTCGGCATCGCCGTGGGCTTCATTAAGCAGCGTTACGAACTTCGAGCCAATGATGGCTCCGGCGGCATTGTCCTGTGCGGCCTTCAGTGTCTGGGCATTGCTGATGCCGAAGCCAATCATGCGGGGATTGCGCAGGTGCATGGCATCAATGCGGCGGAAGTATTGCTGCTTCTGCTCGTCGAACGAGTTCTGGGCGCCAGTGATGGCGGCGCTGGAGACCATGTAGACGAAGCCGTCGGTATGCTGGTCGATGAAGCGGATGCGCTCGTCGCTGGTCTCGGGGGTGATGAGCATGATGACGCGCAGGTCGTAGCGGTCGGCCACGGGCTTCAGGTGCTCCAGATAGTCGGCAAAGGGCAGGTCGGGAATTATCATTCCGCTGACGCCGGCCTCGGCACACGACTGGCAGAAGCGCTCGATGCCGTAGTGCAATATGGGGTTGAGATAGCCCATGAGAATGAGGGGAATGTGCACCTGGTCCTTGATGGCGCTCAGCTGGTCGAAAAGCAGCTGTACGCTCATGCCGTTCTTGAGGGCCTGGGTGGCAGCCGACTGGATGACAGGGCCGTCGGCCAGGGGGTCGCTGAAGGGGATGCCCACCTCGATGAAGTCGATGCCTCGGCGCTGCATGGCGAGGATGACATCGGCCGTGCCGCCGAGCGTGGGGCAGCCGGCGCAGAAGTAGAGGCTCAGCAACTTGCGGTCGCCACGTTCTGCAAATACTTGGTTGAGTTTGTTCATAATTGGTCTAAGAACTGTTTTAGTTTTTGTGTGTCTTTGATTCCCGGAGCAGTCTCGAAGCGGCTGTTCAAGTCGATGCCGATGCACCGGGGATGATGGAAGGCGAGGACGCGCCCGGCATCATCAGGACCAATGCCACCACTGAGGAGGAAGGGCTTGTCGCCGTCGTAGGCATCGAGGAGGCTCCAGTCGAAGTGCTCGCCGCTGCCACCGACAGACGGACTGCGGGTGTCGAAGAGGAAGTAGTCGATGCAGTCCTCGTACTGTTTATAGGCATCGATGTCTTCACGGCAACCGACGCTGATGGCCTTGATGAAGCGGATGCCGGGGCGGATGTCGGGGTCGAGGGTGCGGCGGAGGTTGCGGATGGCAGTGGGCGACTCGTTGCCGTGGAACTGCACGAGGTCGAGTTTGAAGTTGACCACTCGGGTGATGATGTTCTGCGGCATCTCGTCGACGAAGACGCCGACGCGGAGGGGGGATGAGTGTTGAGTGTTGAGTGTTGAGTGTTGAGTGACTTCAGCTGTGCGTTGGGGGTTGAGGGTTGAGGGTTGAGAGACTTCAGCTGAGGACTGGGGGTTGAGGGGTGAGCGGTCGGGGATGATGCCTGCATAGGTGGGAATCATCGTCACGTTGCGAGGCGACTTGTCCCAGAAGATCATGCCTATCCACTGTACTCCTAACTCGGCGACCTCGCGGATGTTCTCGCCGTCGCGCATGCCACAAACTTTTACTATCATTTCTTTCATGTCGTTGTTCTCTTTTCTTATATCAACGGCAAACTGGCCTTTTTATTTTATGGCGTCGATGAAGTTTCGGAGCGCCACACCGGGGTCAGGCGTCTTCATGAACGTCTCGCCGATGAGGAATCCACGGAAGCCTGCCTGCCGTAGCTGGCTGATGGTCTCGGGACTGGAGATGCCGCTCTCGCTGACCTTCACGGCATCCTTCGGCAGCCGCTCAGCCAGGCGGAAGGACTGCTCGACGCTTGTTACGAAGGAGCCCAAGTTGCGGTTGTTGATGCCGATGGCATCAGCGGGCAGGTCAGCGTAGTCAAGCTCGCGTTCGTCATGCAGTTCCAGCAACACTTCGAGGCCGAGGGCATGGGCCGTCTGCAGCAAGGCGGTGCACTCCTGCTTCGGCAGACAGGCGGCGATGAGCAGCACGGCAGAGGCACCACAGAGCAGAGCTTCGTAAAGCTGCAGCTCGTCGATGACAAAGTTCTTGTAGAGCACGGGGATGGAGACTCCCGACTGGCGCGCCTCAACGATAAAACGGTCGTGACCGCCAAAGTATTGCCTGTCGGTGAGGATGCTGATGGCTGCGGCACCGTTCTGCTGATAGCTCAGGGGAATCTCGGAAGGGTTCCCCTCCTCCTTGAGCCATCCCTTCGAGGGCGAGCGGCGCTTGAACTCGGCAATGATGCCGGTGCTGGAAGCGAGGAGGGCCTGGCGGAGCGACGGCTTCGGGCGGCGCATCTGTTCCAGCTCCTGCCGCTTCGTGGCAATAATCTGGTGAAGGATGTCTTGCATTGTTTTCGTTTTTTTTTTCGTTATATCGTTATGACGTTATATTGTTATGACGTTATTTCGTTATAACGCCGTTTTCGTTATAACGCCGTTTTCGTTATGACGCGTTGTAACCACGATTAGCTGTTGAGCTCCACAAACTTCCTGAACGTGCGAAGAGCAGAGCCGCTGTCGATGCTCTCGCGGGCCTTGTCGATGCATTCCTCGAGGCTGAGCAGACCGTGTTCAAGCACCTGGATGCCGAAGGCGGCGTTAGCCAGCACGATGTTCTTCTGGGCTGGCAGCGCACGGTTCTCGAGCACCGCGTCGAAAATCTCCTTGGCCTCCTGCTCGGTGGCTCCGGCGACGAGTTCCTCTGGACGAGCCTTCTCGAAGCCGAGGTCGGCAGGCGAGAAGATTCGCTCGTAGCCCAGGGAAGACGCCTCGGCCGCAGCAGCGGGGGCAAAGCCGGTGCACACCTTGAAGTCGCCGGTGAGCGAGATTTCGTCGTAGCCGTCGATGCTGTTCACGATGCCGTAGTCGATGCCCAGACGCTGGTACACCTGATGATAGAGTCGCATCTGGTCGAGGTTGGCCACGCCGAGCAGCTGACACGAGGGCTGGCTGGGGTTGACCAGCGGCCCCAGGAGGTTGAAGATGGTGGGAAACTGCAGGGCCTTGCGAATGGGGCCGACGAACTTCATGGCACGGGCGAAGAGCTGGGCATGCAGATAGACGATGCCCACCTCCTGCATGCAGCGGTTCAGCTGGTTCAGGTCATCGGTGAATTTCACGCCATGCTGGGCGATGACGTTCGAGGCGCCGCTGGTCGACGTGGCGGCATAGTTGCCGTGCTTGGCCACCTTGTAGCCCGCTCCGGCGATGACAAAGCACGACGTCGTCGAGATATTAAAGGTGTTCTTGCGGTCGCCCCCCGTACCAACGACGTCGATGTAGCGGTCGCATTCCAGCGGCACGGGGACGCCCGTCTCCAGGATGCCGTCGCGGAAGCCCAGCAGTTCGTCAACGGTGACGCCGCGCATCTGCAGGGCGGTGAGCAGGGCCGTAATCTGCTCGGTGGGATACTCACTTTGGGTGATGCCGATGAGGATGGTCTTCATCTCCTCACGGCTGAGCTCTTCGTGGTTGAGGAGCTTGAGCAATATTTCTTTCATAAGTCTATAAAGTTATTAATGATGGTTTTTCCTTCTGGGGTGAGCACGCTCTCGGGGTGGAACTGGATGCCGTGGACGTTCAGCTCGCGGTGGCGCAGGGCCATGACCTGGCCCTCGTCGCTCAGGGCGGTCACTTCGAGGCAATCGGGCAACCCCTCTTGCGAGACCACCCACGAGTGGTAGCGCCCCACGGTGATGTCGGCCTCAAGACCGCTGAACAGCGGGTCATCGGCCACGATGTGGCAGGGGGTAGCCACGCCGTGGAACACGTCGCTGAGGTTCTCCAGCCTTGCGCCGAACACCTCGCCGATGGCCTGATGGCCGAGGCAGACGCCGAGGATGGGTTTCCGACTAGCATAGGTGCGGATGACGTCGAGCAGCAGGCCTGCCTCCGAAGGGATGCCCGGACCTGGCGAGAGAATAATCTTGTCGAAGGCCTGAAGCTCCGACAGCTCAAACTGGTCGTTGCGCAGCACCGTCACTTCGGTGCCCAGCTCTTTCACCAGATGACTCAGGTTATAGGTAAACGAGTCGTAATTATCGATGATGACGATTTTCATAGTTGTTCTGCTTGGGTTATGGCGCGGCGCAGGGCACCGAGCTTGTTGTTCACTTCCTGTAGTTCATACTCCTCGTTACTCTTGGCCACGATGCCACCGCCCGCCTGGAACCACAGCTCGCCACCCCGCGCTACGAAAGTGCGGATAGTGATGGCCTGGTTGAGGCTTCCGTCGAGTCCGATAACGCCGATACAGCCACCGTAGGCACCGCGGTTGTGGGGCTCGTACTCCGAGATGAGCTGCATGGCGCGCACCTTCGGTGCACCGCTCAGCGTGCCGGCGGGGAAGGTGTCGATGAACGCCTTGATGGGGTCCTTGTCGGCATCCAGCTCTCCGCTGACACGGCTGACGAGGTGGATGACGTGGGAGTAGTACTGGATGTCCTTGTAGTAGTCCACTCGGACGTCGTGGCAGTTGCGGCTCAGGTCGTTGCGGGCCAGGTCCACGAGCATCACGTGCTCGGCGTTCTCCTTCGGGTCGTTGCGCAGGAACTCAGCGCCTCGGCGGTCGGCCTCGGCATCGCCCGTGCGGCGGGTCGTGCCGGCGATGGGGTCGATGTAAGCGCGGTAGGCGGGAGCGGCAAGCGGGGCGCTGCCCAGCGGAGAAGCGCTGGGAACGACGGCCTCGATGCGGCAGTGGGTTTCGGGCGAGGAGCCGAAGATGCGGAAGCCGCCGAAGTCGAAGTAGAACAGATAGGGCGAGGGATTGATGCTCCGCAGGGCGCGGTAGAGCTTGAAGTCGTCGCCCTCGTAGCGCTGGATGAAGCGGCGGGAGAGGACAATCTGGAAGACGTCGCCGCGCAGGCAGTGCTGGATGCCGCGGCGGATGTTGGCCTTGTGCTCCTCGTCGGTGAGCGTCGAGCGAACGTCGCCCACGGGGTGGAAGCCGTATTCCCTCACGCTGCCACGGTTCATGGCCTTGAGGATGTCGGCCCCCAGTTCGGGGAGGTGGGCATCGGTCAGCTCCACCACCCGCAGCAGGTTGTTGTGGTGGTCGAATACAATCACCACCTTATATAATATATACAGCATGTCGGGGGCATCGTTCTCGGCCTGCGTCTCGTCCTTCACGTCGATGTTCTCGAAATAACGCACGGCATTGAACGAGGTGTAGCCAAAGAGGCCGCAGACGGCAGCGCCATCGCCCTCCACCTTGATGCGGTCGATGAGGGCGTGGATGGCCTCGGCGGTGCCGAAGGTGGCGCCCAGCTCCTGGCGGAGCGTGCTGCCATCGGGGTAGTTGATGGTGACCATGCCGTGGCCGATGGCCACGCTGGCAAGGGGACTGATGCCGATGAAGGAACGCGAGTTGCTCTGGTCGTGGTAGTCCGAGCTCTCCATGAGCGCGCTCTGCGGATAGAGGTCGCGCAGCCGCATGTAGACCCCTACCGGCGTGTAGAGGTCGGCCAGGATGGTCTGGCTCGTGGTCTTGTAGTTAAAAGTTTCCATATTCTCCAGCTAAGTTTTTGTTCTTCAGATAAGTCTCTACGTCCTTGTCGCCACGTCCGCTGACGGTGAGCACCACCACGTCGTCCTGCCTGAACGAGCATTTCGACAGGGCAGCGATGGCGTGGGCGCTCTCGATGGCGGGGATGATGCCCTCCTGGCGGGTCAGCTCGTAGCCGGCGCGGATGGCCTCGTCGTCGTTGATGGCGAGCACCTCGGTGCGTCCCTGCCGGGCCATGTTGCAGTGCATGGGGCCCACGCCGGGGTAGTCCAGTCCGGCGCTAATCGTGAACGCCTCCTGAATCTGGCCGTCGTCGTTCTGCATCACCAGCATCTTTGCCCCGTGCAGGATGCCCACCGTGCCGCGGTGGATGGTGGCCGCGGTGTAGTCGGTGTCCCAGCCGTGACCGCCGGCCTCGGCCAGCACGATCTTCACACGCTCGTCGTCCATATAGTGGTAGATGGTGCCTGCGGCGTTGCTTCCGCCCCCGATGCAGGCGATGAGATAGTCGGGATAGTCGCGTCCCACCTTCTCCTGCAGCTGCCACCTGATTTCCTCCGAGATGACGCTCTGCATGCGGGCCACGAGGTCGGGATAGGGATGCGGACCCATCGTTGAGCCAACGATGTAGAACGTGTCTGAGGGGTGGCAGCACCAGTCGCGGATGGCCTCTGAGCAGGCGTCGCTCAGCGTCATGTTGCCCGTGCGCACGGGGTGCACCTCGGCCCCCAGCATCTTCATCCGCTCCACGTTCGTGTGCTGGCGCTCCACGTCGGTGGCCCCCATGAACACCTCGCAGCGCATGCCCATCAGCGCGCACACCGTGGCCGTGGCCACGCCGTGCTGTCCGGCACCCGTCTCGGCGATGATGCGCGTCTTGCCCATCTTCTTCGCCAGCAGAATCTGCCCCACGGTGTTGTTGATCTTGTGCGCCCCAGTGTGGTTCAGGTCTTCGCGCTTCAGGTAGAGCTGGCAGCCGTAGCGCTCGCTCATCCGCCGGGCATAGTAGAGCGGCGACGGCCTGCCCACGTAGTCCTTCAGCAGGACGTGATACTCGGCCTTGAACTCCTCGCTCTCGATGATGGGCAGATAGGCCTCCTGCAGGTCGTGCACGCACTTGTAGAGAATCTCCGGCACGTAAGCCCCGCCGAACTCTCCATAGAATCCATTCTCATCAACTTGATACTTCATATATATTATTCGTTTTTATGGTTGTTTCTGTGGTTGTTTGTGGTTGTTTCTGTCCTCCTATGCTGCGACAGCGTCGCAGCCCCAAAACTTAAAAAGGCCCGCCGCAAGAACGACGAGCCTTTTTATTCTGCTGCAACAGCATGGGGCAAGCTTCTCACGACCTTTTGGACCTTGAGCTGCGCCACCACCATGCATTTGCTGTCAGTTTCATGCTTTTTGCCTAGTTAAGTTTTCAATTTCGCTGCAAAGGTACGCACTTTTCTTTTAACCTGCAAATTTTTCGACGTTTTTTTTCGCAATCTGCATCATTTTTCCGCATTTTGCTATAAACCTGTCATTCCCCGCCGAGCCCAGGCAAGGAAGTCCAGACGAGGAACTTAACAGAGCTTAACAGTTTTAGTGTTCAAAATTACCACTCATCCATGTGTAGGATTTTCGGAGCATTTTGGAGTGAAAAATGGGCGTTTTGAGCGATTTCCATCGGCTGACGAGGGCGGAAGAAGGTGGCGAAAGGGGCAAAAATGGCACAAAAAGACGGTTCTGTGCAGCTTTTTTGCATTTTTTTTGCCTCGTTTCGCTCATTTTTAAGCACACCAAATTTTCAAAAGTCAACGCCAAATTTTCAAAAGGCGTTGACTTTTGAAAGCGAAAAGGTGCTAAATTTTGAAAAATCAAGCTTAACCACCTACCACTCAATCATTTAACAAACCCTCTCAAAACTCGCGTATTTCCAGCCAAAAATTTTCTCGCACAGAATTTTCGCGTATTTTTAAGTTTTGGGTGTTCATTTTCACCACACTTTTGCCTTTTTTTTATATTTTCGTAACAATTCAGCGAATCAGATAGTCTTCTACGTAGTTTAGGCAGGCTTATGCTGTGTCAACCACGCCCGAAAAGACAACGGCTCTGCAGCGAAAATACAGGGGCAGGCATTGTTTTTAGTATCTTTCTCTAAATATATTTCGCCGTTTCGTTTTTTTTCCCTACCTTTGCAAGCAAAAGCGGACAATTCATTCAGATTCCGAATGTGCGAGCATGCACGATCCTAACTTACGAAAGTATAACTAAAACTAAAAAACTAATGATAGCGAAGAAATTGAGAACAAGCCTGATAGCAGCTTCCCTGCTATTGTCGGCTCAACTGTGGGCACTGAACACGAAGGAGAGCGTCAGCCAGGTGAGTGGCACGGTGACGCTGACAACCGACGTAGACTACGTCGTGACGTCGGCCACGCCCTTCACCGCCGACGGCGTGGTGAACATCGAGAACACCGACCACGCCGTGCTCATTCTGAGCGCCGTGAAGCCCTCGGCAGCCCAGTCGCTGCTGGCCAGCCACGTGCTGATAGGCGGCGAGAAAGCCGTGAACAACACCAACTGCCAGGTGAAGCTCTACAACCGGGGCTGCATCATCCTGCCCTATGGCAGCAACGTGAAGCCGCTCACCGTCTTCAGCGAGCAGAACTTCGAGGGCGATCAGTGCAGCGACTTCGGGCTGGAGAGCAGCGGCGGCTTCATGAACACCCTCACGGACAAGAAGCTGAACAACCGCATCCGCTCCTTCCGCCTGAAGCGTGGCTACATGGTCACGTTCTCGCTGCTGAAGGAGGGCCGGGGCTACAGCCGCTGCTTCATTGCCGCCGACCGCGACCTGGAGATGGCCGAGCTGCCTGCCATCATGGACCGCAGCATATCGAGCTACCGCATCTTCAAATGGTATGACACGGGCAAGCCCGCCCTGGCCAACGACACGAGGGCCGAGGCCGTGGCGGCGCTGAACGTCACGTCGTGCTACAGCTTCGGGCCGGGCGAGAGCCGTCTGCCCAACGCCGAGTGCGTGCCCCACCACATCCACGAGGGATGGCCCTCGCCGGCATCGCTGGGACAGTGCAACTACTCGCCCCACATGAAGACCAACAACGAGCCGCGCAACGGCTCCGACGACCAGCCCGCCACGCTCGACCAGATTCTGGGCAACTGGCAGGAGCTGATGCGCACCGGCATGCGCCTCTGCTCGCCCTCGTCGTGGGACGGCAGCGACTACTGGAACGGAACGGGATTCCTCAAGGAGTTCTTCGACAGCATCGACGCTCGCGGATGGCGCTGCGACATCGTTGACCTGCACTGCTACTGGCCCGAGGGCAACTTCGGCAACGTGAAGAACTGGACCAGCTCGGTGCACCGCCCCGTGTGGATATCGGAGTGGTGCTGGGGTGCCTCATGGAACAGCAACGGCGCCTTCGCCAACGGCGTCACCGAGGCCCAGGTGCGCGATGCCCTGCAGCGCATCTGCACCAACCTGAACAGCTACGACTGCGTGGAGCGCTACTACTACTGGAACAGCGAGCGCGACATCTCGAAGATTTACCGCAACAGCAGCCTGACGCCTGCCGGACAGATGTACAGCCAGCTCGACGGCGGCGTGGGCTACAACGGCAAGTACGACTACGTGCCCAAGGCCCCGAAGCAGATGGACCCCGAGAACATCTTGCTCGACTTCGTCAAAAAGAGCGGAACGGCAAGTGTGGCATGGCGTGAGTACAACGGCGAGATGAACGAATACATACACCTGGAGCGCCGCAAGAGCGGGAGCGAGGCGTGGGAGGTCGTGATAGACTCCCTGGAATTGTATGAAGAGGTTGACCGCAGCGTGCCCCACTACGTCGTCGTCTACGACATTGAGGCCCAGCTGGGATGGGAGTTCCGCGTCAGCGAGAAGGATGCCAACGGCGTCATCCGCCGCACACGCAGCGTGATGGTGGCCGACAGCGACGTGAAGGCTGGCGACGCCATCAACGTGGGCGACAGGACCTTCTACCAGGGTGGCAACATCTTCGTCAACGGCAACTTCGACTTCGGCCTCGAGGGCTGGCAGAACGGCCTCGGCGAGCCGCTGGCACAGCCCTGGTACCAGGCCGTACAGGCCGGAGGCAGCGACGGCGGCCCCTATCTGCAGTGCTACGGCCACAGCACGTCGATGAACGTAGAGCAGTCGGTGAAAGTGCTCATCGACATCAAGCCCAACACCTATTACTATTTCTCTGCCGACGCATGCAACCTCGACGGCATCAGCAAGCTCTTCTCGCTCACCAGGGAAGGCACCGTCAACGACAGCATCGTCATCATGCTCAACAACTCCTCGTCCAGCTGGAACACCCAGTTTGCCACCTTCTACAGCGGCGCCTACACCAAGGCCATGCTGTCGCTGCGCTCGCTGAAGGGCAAGTCGCAGTTCGACAACTTCATGCTGCGCCAGCTCTTCGACACGAAGGAGGAGGCCTATGCCGACGGTGCCCGCCAGGAGCGCCTCCGTGCCGAGGCCTGCATCGGCTATTTCGGCCACTTCACCGACCTCGCCGACCAGCTGCTGACCACCCACGACGACGCGAAGGCCGACATGGAATACGTGGGCAAGCTCGTGGCACAGACCATCAGCGCCTGGCAGGCCGACCCGGAGCTGCGACGGCTCCACGCCAACGCCAAGTCGCTGCTGGCGCGCTATCCCTTCCCCGGGCACGAGGAGGCCGAGCGCATCTGCGCCGACATCGACGACGTGTTCAGCCGCAAGTGCCTGCCCACGGCCGAGTGGATTCTCGACACCTACGATGCCCTGCAGCTGGCCATGGAGAACTACCTGCCCATGACGGCGACCGACGGGCTCGTGAAGTCGCCTGACTTTGAATCCGCCACCGGATGGCAGACGAAGGCAGGCACCTACAAGGACGGCGACCAGCGCGTGAACCAGTACTGGGGCGACTACAGGGCATTTCCTTTCTGGAATGCCTGGTGGGACATCCCCAAGGAGGGCAACGAAAGCCAGACGATGGCCATCCGGCAGGAAGTGAGCGCGCTGCCCCATGGGCTCTATGCCCTCGAGTGCAGGGCCGCCACCGAGCACTTCTGCCTCAGCGACCAGCACGCCTACATCGTGAACGGCACCGACTCGCTGTGCTCACCCCTGCTCACGGCCGACTTCTACGACCTGCCCCTGGTGCACGACACGCTGCGCTGGCAACGGCTGACCACGATGCCCCTCTATGTCGACGAGGACGGCACGCTCACCATCGGCTTCGAGGGCTCGAAGCAGGGAGCCGCCGACCTGGCCTGGCGGCGTGTGGGCGACACCAGCAGCAAGGGCGACCACCGCGAGGGATGGTGGGGAGCCACCAACTTCCAGCTGCTCTACCACCCGCTCTACCGCATCAGCGCCACGCCCGATGCCTACGCCACCTGCTGCCTGCCCTACGCCGTGGCACCGTCGCCCGGCCTGACGTTCTACCAGATTGCCGGCATCACCCACGACTGCCGGAACATCTGCTTAGAGGAAATCAGCGAGACGCAGGCCGGCGTGCCGTTCATCTACAAGAGCAGCCTCGGCGAGGCCATGTTCCTGGAGCACGGCAAGGAGGCCACCTCGGCCACCGACGGCCCCGGCAACCTGCGCGGATTCCTGAAGCTGCGCACCGGCTCGTCCAGAGTGCCCGCCGGCTACTACGTGCTGACCGACGGCAAGTGGCAGAAGGTGCAGAGCGACAACCGCCCGCTGGCCAGCAGCTTCTGCGGCATCATCCGCCCCTTCAACGACCGCTCCAGCAAGCCGTTCACCATCTTCCAGACGTGGAACGGCCCCAGCATCCCCATCGAGGGCGTCACCGACGAGGAGATAGCCGCCGGCATCGGCATGGCAACGGCTGACGGCCAGCAGCAGGGCAGCCTCTACACCCTTAGCGGGCAGCCCGTCGGCAGCGGCCAGCCCCAGCCCGGCATCTACGTGAGAATCATCAACGGCAAAGCCACCAAAACCATCATCAAATGAGACGACTAACACTGGGCCTGACACTCATCGCCTGCCAGGCAGCCACCGTCAGCACGGCACAGGTGGCCACGGTCACCGACAAGGCCGACGTCACCCTGGGCTTCGACCTCAGCCAGCCAGGCACCCGCTTCCAGCCCACCTGGGGACTCGACCAGGCATGGATCAGCGAGCAGAACCTGCGCAAGGGCATCAACCACATGGGCAAGGAGAACATCGGCATCGGGCGCTCCTGCTTCCGCACCACCAAGGCGCTCACCAACGACTCCGTGCTCGCCAGCGACCAGACGAGCTACCTGCGGCGGCGCGCCAACATCTTCAACCTGGTCAGCAGCACCCTCCCCTTGGTGCTCACCGCCGACCAGGAGGCTGGCAGCGACAGCTACTTCGTGGTGAACGAGAACTGCGACGTCAGCCACTGGGCCGCCAACATCAACAGCCACGTGCACTGGATGCAGCAGAACACCCGCCACCCCGTCGTGGGTGTCTCGCCCTTCAACGAGCCCGACTACTGGACCGTTGAGGAAGGCGCCACCGTGGCTAAGCAGGTGCAGGTGGCCCGGCTCCTCAGAGAGCAGTATCCGCGCATGGACACCGTAGCCATCGTGGGCGGCAACACCCTCAACGACGACAAGGCGCTGCAATGGTACACCAGCGGGAAGCAATACTACGACTGGGGAAACACCCACCAGCTGGCAGGCTCGTTCGCCAACTTCGCCAACTTCTTCCAGCAGCTGAAGAAAGACGGCAAGGTGGGCTATGCCGACGAGATGCACAACGTGGGCGAGGCCATGGTAGGCCTGGAATACGGCATGACCGTCGGCATCTGGTGGGGATTCGACAGCCGGGCCCGCGGCGAGTTCTGCGACATCAGCCGCCACGGCGAGCGACTGGCCTACGGCGAGCACCGCAACAACTGGACCGCCGCCAGCGTGTGGCGACACGACGGCGACGGCCGCACCAAGGCCTTCATCGGCAGCAGCGAGCGACAGGCCGTCACCACGAGCTACCAGTTCGTCAGCCTCGACCGCGACGTCTACTTCGACGGACAAGGCCCCATGCGACAGCTGCGCATGGAGATTCCCGGCGGAACGGGCTACCAGAAGGGGCAGACCAACGCCGAGCGCGTCATCGACATCACCTGGGGCGACGACGTGCAGCCCACCTACATCGCCGACGGCACCTACAAGCTCATGAACAAGGCCACCGGCAATGCCGCCGCCGTCTCGGGCAGCAACATCGTGATGCAGAAATACACCGGCTCGAAGGCACAGCAGTGGAACCTCGCGATGAGCGACCCACGCACCGGCGGCGACTACAGCTTCTACGACATCACCTCCGTGCAGAACACCCGCAACCGCATGAACCTGCAGGACTTCTCCACCGCCGACGGCGCCAACATCATGGTCTATTCGCAGAACGCCACGCCCACCAGCAACGAGCAGTGGTACCTCCAGTATGCCGGCGACGGCTACTACTACATCCGCAACCGCGAGAGCGCCCTCTGCCTCGCCGCCGCCAGCAGCACCCAGTCGAACGGCGTGAACGTGGTGCAGAAGACCATGCCCGCCGACGAGGCAGCACGCGACCGGCTGCTGTGGCGCCTGCTGCCACCCGACGCAGACTACGAGACGCTGGCCCCTGCACGCCCCGAAGGGCTGCTGGCCACGCCGCAGACCGCATCCGTCAGCCTGACGTGGACACCAGGCGAAGAGCCCGACCTCGACGGCTACATGGTGCTGCGCAGCGAGCAGGACTCGGAAGAGTGGAACACCATCGCCCGACGCGTCGCCCCACCCTACGTAGACAACGGCACCCTCGCAGGCCACACCTATATCTATAAGGTGAAAGCCATCGACCGCGCACAGAACCAGGGCGAGCCCTCAGCCGAGGCCATAGTGACCATGCCGGAAGAGACGGCACTGGTGGCCCACTGGACGATGGACGAGACGCTCACCGACGCCACACCCAACCAGCGCCACGCCGCTGCCGCACTGCCCACACTCCTCTTCGGCGACGAGCACCGCCAGGGCACCAAGTCGCTACACCTCAGGTCGAACCAGTACGTGCAGCTGCCCCCCACCATCGTCCAGGGCGACGAGCTCACCGTCAGCCTCTGGGTGCTGCCCGAAGCAGCCACATCCTGGCAACGCATCTTCGACTTCGGCTACGACACCGACCACTACCTCTTCCTCACCCACACCAACGGCTCGAAGATGCGCCTGGCCATCAAGAACGGCGGCAGCGAGCAGACCCTCGACGCCACCCGACTCACCCTACGCCAGTGGCACCACGTGGCCGTCACCATGAAGCCTGGCCACACCGCCATCTACATCGACGGGCAGCTGGCCGCCCAGACCGACGCCATCACCATCAGCCCTGCCGACGTGAAGCCCGTGGTCAACTATCTGGGGCGAAGCCAGTTCAATGCCGACCCCTATTTCTCCGGCTACCTCGACGACGTGCGCATCTACAACCGAGCCCTCACGGCCAGCGACATCAGCGCCATCGTCAGCCAGGCCACCGCCATCCACCCACTGACCACCGCCGAGCCTGCCGACGACGACGCCGTCTACACCCTCGACGGCATCCGCCACAGCAAGCAGCGGGGATTACAGATTAGAAAGGGCAGCAAGCGTATCAGCCGTTGACAGGTACGCCTTCAAAAAAACAGGAAAAAAAGTTGAAACGCCCGCATGCTCACCTGGTGAGCATGCGGGTGTTCAGATAGCTGTTGAAGGCCTCGCGGTAGTTGTCGCCGATGGGCAGATACTCGTCGGGGCCCATGATGATGCGGTTCTTGTTCACCTCGTGCACCTGCTGGAGGTTGACGATGTAGGAGCGGTGGATGCGCATGAAGGTGGGGGGCAGGAAGTCCTCCATCTTCTTCATGGAGAGGTAGGCGATGAGGGGCCGCGGCAGGCTGGCGAGATGGAGCTTGAGGTATTCGCTCATGGCCTCGACATAGCGGATGTCGCTGACGGCGACGCGCACGGTGCGGCTGTCGGTCTTCACGAAGAACGAGTCGGGCGACAACCCTGCCTCTTCCGCCGCCGGGCCGTCGGCTCCTCTTCCGGCGGGCTGGGGCTGGCTCTGCTGCACGCGCTCCCTCACCTTCAGCGCCGCCCGCTGGAAGTCTTGCAGGCCGAAGGGCTTCAGCAGATAGTCGACGGCGTTGACGCGGTAGCCCTCGATGGCATAGTCAGCGTAGGCGGTGGTGAAGACGACGAGCGGCGGCACGGCCAGCTGCTTCACGAAGTCCATGCCGTTGAGGTCGGGCATGTTGATGTCGCAGAAGATGGCGTCGATGACTTCGCGCTCCATGATGTCGAGCGCCTCGTGGGCACTGCTGCACTGGCCGCGGAGCTCCAGGAAGGGAATCTTGCGGATATAGGCCGCCAGCTGCTGCAGGGCGAGTGGCTCGTCGTCGATGGCTAAGACGCGGATGTTCATGGTGGCAATTCGTCCAATTCGTTAAATTCGTCGTTTATCTATTTAATAACGGAATGGCGAGCTGAATATTGTATGTGTCGGGCTGGTCGTCGATGCGGAGCGTGTAGCGCTGACCATAGATGAGGTCGAGGCGCTGGCGGGCGTTCCGCAGCCCCACCCCACCCTGCTGCTGGCCCTCGGCCCTGGGAGCCTTGCTGTTGCGGCAGGCGAAGTGCAGCTGGCCGTCGCTGACCTGCACCGCGATATCGATGAACGAGTCTTGGCGATAGCTGACGCCATGCTTGAAGGCATTCTCGACGAAGGTGATGAGCACCAGCGGGGGCAGCTGGCCGTCGGGCACGCGCTCCGGCATGCTGACGCAGACCTTCACGCGGTCGGTGAGCCGCAGGCGCATCAGCTCGATATAGTCCTGCGTGAAAGCCAGCTCGCGCCCCAGGGGCACCGTCTGCCGCGCCCCGTCGTAGAGCACGAAGCGCATGATCTTCGACAGGCCGACGATGCTCTCCTTCGCCCGTTCGGCATCGATGTCGACGAGGGCATGGATGTTGTTGAGCGTGTTCATCAAGAAGTGGGGGTTAATCTGGTAGCGCAGGTACTGCAGCTGCTGCTCGAGGCTCTGCTTCTCGAGCTGGGCCATGCGCTGGCGGTCGTCGCGCTGGCGGAAGTAGAGCTTCACGCCCAGGTTCATGCCGAGCATGAGGATGAGCATGATGGTGGTGACGACATCGAGCTGTCCTAAGACGAAGGGCGGACGCTCGGCCTCATGGCGCGGCCCCATGCCAGGCTTGTGGTCGGGCATGGGCATGCTGGGGGCATCCACGGCGCCGAGGTCCTGCTGCCCGTCGGGGGCATCGCCCCACTCTGGCGGCGGCATGTCGCCGGGGCGCTGGCGGTCGTCGATGCGCTCCATGCGGGGCCGGTGGCCGTCGCGCCCTTCTCCGTCGGGGTGCTGCGGCGATGGCCTGCTGGAGCACTGCACCACGACGAAGGCGGCGACGAGCATGGCCGCCAAGGAGAAATAGAGCCAGCGCCGCTGCCGCTCGACGAGCAGCGGCGCCAGCAGGAAGTTATGCACGAGAAACACAACGAGGAAGAGGGCGAACTGCCTCCACACGAAGAACACGTCGGCCCACTGGAAGAGCATGTCGGCATGCTGGCCTACGCTGACGTAGCGTCCGACGATGGGCAGCAAGAACAGGATGCCCCAGATGAGCAGGTAGACGAAGAGCTCCTGGCGGTTGTGCTTCAAGACGGGCATGGGGATAAGGGGGAGTTAGGGGGGAGTTAAAGGACATCAGCCAAGGAGCGTGAAGTCGAGAGAAGAACTATTGTCTTTTCACTCCTTTTCACTCCTTTAACTCCCCCAACATTTTACTTTGCAATCTTCTTGATGGTCTTTCCAGCCTGACGGACGATGCTGATGCCCGAACGCACGAGGCCGTTGGCCTTGTAGCCGTTCAGATGATAGACGGTCTGAGCGCCACGCTCGGCAGCGATGCTCCCCACCTCGGCATTCTCCTCGGTGTTGGCCGTCGTGAAGTTGCGCGAGCCGCCCGAGAGGGTGATGGTGCCGTCGGCCTTCACGGCCTTGCCGGCATAGCCGCTGATGGTGAGCGTGCCACCCTCCTGGTAGAAGTTGCCCGAGTTCTCGTCCTCGTGGTCGGCGGTCTTCCCCGTCACGGGGTCGCTGCTCTGCTCCACCTGTATGCCGTCATCCTGGACACCGGCGATTTTCACCGTGCCGCTCTCCATGAGGAAGTACTCCTTGCAGTGGATGCCGTCCTTCTTTGCGGCGGTGACGTTGAGCGAGAGGTTCTTCACCTCTACATACTCCTTGCTGTAGATGGCATGCTTCGAGTTGCCCACGACGTTGAGCGTGCCCTTGCCCTTGAACTTGGTGTGGCCCTTGCAGTGGAAGCAGCCGTTGTAGGCGTCGTTGGCCCCGTCGGTAAGGGTATTCGTGGTGCCGCTCTTGGCACTGACTTCTACGCGCTTGCCGTTCTGGATGTTGATGGCAGGGCCGCTGGGGTTGGTCAGCGTGAGGCCGTTCAGTTCCACGGTGCACTTGAACGAGCCTTCCAGGTAGAACTCGCCGTTGGCGCTGGTGCCCGAGAGCACGTAGATAATCTCGCCGTCGGAGTTGCTCGTCGTGGGGTTCACGCCGGCAAAGCTGGCACTCTGCACCAGGCTGACATGCGAGCCGCTACTGTTGTTGGTGATATAGCTGGCGATGTTGCTGGCGATGGTCACCGTGGCCGTGTTGCCGTTGTACTTAATCTCCACCGTGTTGTTGCTGACGGCCTGCATGGTGCCGATGCCTGCGAAGATGGCGAAAAGTGAAAGTAGATATTTCTTCATTGATTTGGTTCTTAATAAAAACGTTCTATTACATATAGAAGGAGCCGAAGGAGCGAGCTCACTCCCTGGCCCCTATACAGATGTTACCAGCCTCCATGTCGGCCGCCGCCGGGCTGCATGCCGCCACCGCCCATTCCGCTGCTGAGCGTGCTTGAAGCCGTGATGCTCTGCGTGCTGCCGCCCAGGCTGAGCGTGTAGCTGCTGCCGCTGGTCATGCCAGGAGCCGACAGCATGATGGTGCCGTTAGAGTAGCTGTAGGGGGGCATGGTGAACGAGGCGATGGTGGTGCTGCCGTCGGCGAGGGTGACCGCTGTGCCAGCGCTGACAGAGCCGCTGGCGGTGGCGATGCCCTGCGTGGTGCTGCCCAGCGAGGCATCGATGCGCCCTCCGATGCCGAAGATGCTGCCCCCGGTGATGTAGAGACGGTGCTGCTCGTCGGTGTCGATGCCACTCTCGGCTCCGCTGGCCCCGTAGGCCACGATGTTGCCGCCCTTGACGTACATGTTGCCGTTGGCATCCAGCCCGTCGTTGCCCGTTCCCACTACCACCACGGTGCCTCCGCTGATGGTCATGTCGGAAGCCGAGTTGACGGCATCGTCGTAGGCCGACACCTGCACGGTTCCGCCGCTGATGGCCAGCGTGCCCTTGCTCTCGATGCCTTCGCCGCCAGTGCCCTTGGTGCGCACCAGCACGGTGCCATCGGTCAGCTGCAGCACACCGTGCACGTTCTTCGTGCCAATCTTGATGCCCTTGGGCGAAGCGGTATCTCCCGAACTCGTGAAGCGGGTGCCCTCGGTGATGACGCAGAGGCGGCCGCCGTTCACGTAGGCCTCGTAGTCGGTCTTCAGGCCCTTTCCGCCAGCGCCGGTGGACTTCAGGTAGACCTCGCCGCCGTTCTGCGTGTAGGTGGAATCGGCCTTGATGGCCGCCGAGCCTTTCACGCCGCCGTCGTCGCTGTCGTAGGTGCCCGTGCCGGTGGTGATGACGGTGGTACGCCCGCCGTTGACCACGATGTTGCTCTCGCAGTTGATGCCCTTGGCAGCCAGTGCGCTCACCTCGACGTTGACGATGCCTCCATTGATGTAGATGCCGTCGTTGGCCTTGATGCCGTGGTTGGCGGTTGAGTTCACGTAGACATTATTGCCCTGGCGGAAGAGGATGTAGTCGGCCGAGTGGATGCCGTTGTTGTAGTTGCCGTAGACCTCCAGCGAGCCGCTGCCGTTGAAGAGCAGTTTACCCTTGCAGTAGAGCGCGCCCTTGTGGTCGGCCTTCGACGTGGTGCCGTCGGCCAGCGTGTTGGCGGTGCCGTCTTGCAGCACTATGTAGGCACGCTTGCTGCTGAGCAGGTTCAGTGCGGCGGAGTCGGGATTGGTGACGTTCACCCCGCAGAGCTTCACTTCATACTTCTTGCTACCCACGATGGTGAGCGAGCCATTGGTGGTGCTGCCGCTCACGGTGTAGCAGACGCCCTTCGTGGCGCCGTGGTCGGCCACCACGTGGGCACCGTTGACCGTGACGCTGACGCCCTCGGCAGTAGTATAGGTAGCGTTCGTTCCATCGAAAGTAATGGCCACCTCGGTGCTGAAACTGTTGCTGGCCATGTTGTCCTCCTCGTCGGGGAACACCTCGCTCACGGTGGCGGCAGGCTCGGCAGAGGTCTTGTCGACGCTCACGGTGAACGTTGTCAGCTCGCCCGAGGAAGCCGAGACGCTTCCCCCCGTGCTGACAGCACCGCCAGTTTCTTGTTCTCCATACCAGTCGTCGAGCCAGTTATCGTCGTCATCGGAGCTGCAACTTGGCAGCAGGGTCACTGATGCGCACAGCATCATGATTGTCATTACCTTCTTCATCTTTTTTTCCTTTCTTTTATCTTTGCATGTTAAAAACTGAGTGCAAAAATAGCAAGAAAGAAAAAACGGAGCAAATGCGTTCAGCGAATGCCCCGTTCTGTTCAGCAAAAGGATTAGCGACCGAGCAGACCGCCCACGGCGTCCTTCACGTCGTTGGCCTTGTCAACCACGTCCTTGGCCTGGTTCACCTTCTCGTCGACGGCACCTTTCACCTTGTCCATGGCGTCCTTGGCCTCGTTCACCTTGTCGGCAGCGGCATCCTTCACCTCGCCCACCTTCTCTTCGATGGCGTCCTTGGCTTCGTCAACCTTGTCGGCAGCGGCATCCTGAAGGCCTTCGGCAGCACCGTCCACGGCGCCCACCAGGCCCAGCAACTGGTCCACGGGCTGCTCGCTGACGCTCTTGATGACCTCCTGTGCACGGGTGGCCATGTCGCTGTTGCTAATCTTGCCCACCAGCTCGCCGATGGCGGCGGCATTGTCCTTGAGGAACTTCTGAGCGGTGCCCAGATACTCCTTGGCCTTGGCAGGATTGTCCTTGATGAAGCTCATGGCCTTCTCCTGGATGTTGCTCACCAGGGCGAAGAGGCCCTCGCCGTTGCCAGCGCTCAGCTGCGACTGCAGGGCTGCGCCGAGGTCGCTCACCTCACTGGGAGCCTCAGCCTGTGCATCACCTTGTCCCGGTGCCTCGGTCTTGCCGAAGCACGATGTCAGCATAATGGCTGCTACAGCCATCAGCGAAAAAACTAATTTCTTCATAATAATGAATAATAAATTAAAAGTTAAAGTTGATATAAATACTACATTTTGGCGGCAAAATTAAAGAATAATGTTGACATGGGCAAAAAAAAGTCGAAGAATCCTTTGGCAATGATGAAAATAATTGCTATTTTTGCCAAAAACTATTGCTATGAACGTAGAAAACATCAACCAAATCATCAATAGCCGCCCCAATCTGAGCACCGCCCTGGGCATGGAATTTCTGTCCACGCCCGAGGCCGACACGTGCTTGGCCCGCATGAAAGTAGACGAGCGCAACCGCCAGCCCTTCGGCTTCCTCAGCGGCGGTGCGTCGCTGGCGCTGGCCGAGAACGTGGCCGGCGTGGGCTCGTCGGCACTGTGCCCCGGCTGTGCCTGCGTGGGCATCGAGGTGAGCGGCAGCCACGTGAAGGCCGTGGTTGAGGGCGACACCGTCACCGCCTACGCCCGCCTGCTCCACGGGGGCACCACGCTCCACGTGTGGCAGGTGGACATCAAGGACACCGCCGGCGAACTCATCAGCAGTGTCCGCATCACCAACTACATCATCAAACAGAAGAAGCAGAAATGAGCATCTGGAACGACCGCAACCTGTTTGCCTTCTACCGACTGCCCCACGAAGACCACTACGTGGAACTGCTGCAAGACTACCGCGAGGCGCTCCTGCTCCATTCCTATGAGGAGCTGGAGGGGCGCGAGGGCTTCGTGGTGGCTCCCTTTCAGGTGACGCCTCAGACGCCCATCGTGCTGATAGAACCCGACGCAGTGAACGCCCATTGCCAGTATCTCGACAAGCCGACGGACCACGCCCGCGTGACGGGCTCGGACGACGACCGCACGGCCTACCACGACGACTTCGAGCGCTTCCACCAGCAGCTCGCGGAACGGCGGCTGAACAAGATTGTGCTGGCGCGGACGGTCACGATGACCACCGAGGAGCGCTTCGGCTATGCCTCCGACCTCTTCCTGCGGGCCTGCCAGCGCTATCCCCGCATGTTCGTCGCACTGGTGGCCCTGCCCGGCGACGAGCTATGGCTCACGGCTACGCCCGAGGTGCTGCTGCGAGGCAGCCACGGGCTCTTCCACACCATGGCACTGGCAGGGACCATGCGCCTCAGCGGCGAGCAGCTCGCTGGCGAGGGCGAGGACATGCGCTGGGCACCGAAGGACATCGAGGAGCAGCGATACGTGGCCAGCTATATTGCCGACCGGCTGAAGGCGCTCTCCATCGACTACCAGGAGCACGGCCCCCGCACGGTGCGCGCCGCCGACCTGGTACACCTGCGCAGCGACTTCGAGTTCCGCCTGCCCCAGGAAGTACCCATCAGCCAGTTGCTGAAGACCCTGCACCCCACGCCGGCCGTCTGCGGGCTGCCGAAGGCAGAGGCCCTGAGCTTCATCCTGCAGCACGAGCACGCGCCCAGAGCATACTACAGCGGATTCATGGGGCCGCTGAACTGGAACCATGAGACCAGCCTCTTCGTCACCCTGCGCTGCATGCGCATCAAGGGCAGCAGCTACACCCTCTACGCCGGCGGCGGACTGCTGCGCGAGAGCCGTGAGGAACAGGAATGGCAGGAGACGGAAGCCAAGCTGCAGACCATGAGAAGTCTCTTCTAAACATTTCTCATTTTTCCGTTTCTCATTCCTCATTTCAAAATGAAATTATATGTACAGCAATAAAGAGAACGTCAACACGCTGACGGCACTACTCGTGGCCCACGGCATCCGCCACGCCGTCGTCTGCCCCGGCTCGCGCAATGCCCCCATTGTGCACAACCTGAACGAGTGCCCCCACATCACGTGTCATCCCGTCAACGACGAACGCTCTGCCGGGTTTTTCGCCCTCGGCATCGCCCAGGCCACCGACGAGCCCGTCGTCGTCTGCGTCACCAGCGGCACGGCCCTGCTCAACCTCGCGCCCGCCGTGGCCGAGGCCCACTACCAGCACCAGTCGCTCGTCGTCGTCTCTGCCGACCGACCCGCCGAGTGGATTGACCAGCTCGACGGCCAGACGCTGCGACAGCCCGGAGCCCTCGCCCCATGGGTGGCCAAGACTGTCAACCTGCCGACAAGCCCCGTCCTGGGGGGAACCTACTGCAACCGTCTGGTGAACGAGGCTCTCATCGAGGCCACCGCCGACCACCATCCATGCGTCCACATCAACGTGCCGCTCTCAGAACCGCTCTTTCAGTTCACCGTAGAGGAGCTGCCCCGTGAGCGCGTCATCCGCCGCTATACGCCTGCCGCCGACTACGACTGTCTGCCACAGGCCCTCGTCGACGACCTGCTCAGCGCCGAGCGCCCCCTCATCGTCTTCGGGCAGCTCAGTCCCCGCCGTTTCCATTACGAGGGCATCGACTACCTCTTCAGCCACGTCATCGTGCTCCACGAGGCACTGGCCCCCTTCACCAGCATCAGCCATTTTGAGTTGAGTGTTGAGAGTTCAGAGTTGAGTGTTGAGAGTTTAGAGTTGAGAGACTTTAGTTCTGTTCCTCAACACTCAACTAAAGTCTCTCAACACTCAACACTGAACACTCAACAAATTCCCGATTTCATCCTCTATGTGGGCGATGCCATTGTGAGCAAGCAGCTGAAGCAATTCCTGCGCCAGGCCACCGATGCACGCACCTGGCGCATCAGCCTGACGGGCGACGTGGAAGACACCTTCCTGAACTTGCGGGGCATCGTCGTGGGCGATGCCGAGCGCACGCTCCAGTCGCTCAGCAGCAAGTTGCAGAAAAGCCAAAGACTGCATCTTTCAAACTTCAAACAGCAAACTTCAAGCTACCGAAGCCAGTGGCTGCAGCTGCTGACAGCCGCCAAGGCAGCCGACGAAGTGCCCGTGGAGTCCTTCAGCAGCGCCGCCGTCGTGCAGACCTTCGAACGACAGCTGCAGACGGTGGGCTATGCCTATGAGGTGCACTACGCCAACTCCACCCCCATTCGCCTGGCCAACCGCTACGCTCAGGGGCATCCCGTATGGTGCAACCGCGGCACCAACGGCATCGACGGCTCGCTGAGCACCGCCGCCGGTTTCGCCGCCGCCACCGAGGGCATCGTCTTCTGCGTCATCGGCGACCTCAGCTTCTTCTACGACCAGAACGCCCTGTGGAACCAGCACCTCAGTCCGCGCCTGCGCATCCTGCTGCTCAACAACGCCCACGGCGCCATCTTCGACCAGCTCCCCGGCCTCGCCGCCAGCCCTGCTGCCACGACCCTCGTGGCCGGAGCCCACAGCGCCACCGCCGAGGGCATCTGCCGCCAGAACGGTGTAGACTACCGCCAGCTCACCGCCATCGACCAACTGTCTGACGCCCTGCAGTGGCTCACCGCCGCCACCGACGATTCCCGTCCCCTCCTGCTGGAAGTCTTGCTGCCCGCTCGCTAAGCGGCACGCAAATTCTGCATCCCATCTATTATATCGGAGGAATCATTCCCACCTCCGGCAGGGGGGATATAGTCTCACTACATCAAGTCAGACTCCCGCGCCATTTTTGCCAAAGAACTCAGAAAACAATGAGCAAGAATAAAAAACAATTTGCTCCAACAATTGGAAAAAAATGATTGCCAATTATTGAGTTTAATTGTTTGCAATTCTTTCCCATTGTTTTCAGAATAATCTTCATCCTTTAATCTTCAATGATGAGAGTTCTTTGGTGTTCTTCTGCTGCATCATCTCTTGCTCAGTATTGCGTGCATATTTTTTTGAAAGATATTGACAAAAAGGGCATTTTTGGCCTCCATAACTTGAAAATTTTCCACGAAAAAGATTTTGGACGAAAAAACGCGAATTTTGAGAGATTTTGCTAAATAGCTGTGAATTAGACATTTGAAGCCGTTTTTGCAGAAAAGAGGCATTCGTTCGGATTCAAAAGTCAACGCCGCAGAAAAATTTGGCGTTGACTTTTGAAAATTTGGCGTGCTTACAGAAACGCGAAAAGTAGCAAAATTTGAGCAAAAAACGTGCACAGAACTATGGTGAGTGTGCAAAAATTGGCCTTCTGAGCCTCGGTTTTTCAGTGAGCGAAGGCCGAGGAAGGGGGAAAAAGGGGCATTTTTCGCTCCAGAATGCTTCGTCGCCGTGAACTAAATTTTCTGTGAAAAATTCTGACAAAATCGCGCGATTCCAGCAGCGTTACACATTCAAAATGGGACGGGGAAGCCCCCTGAGAGTTGAGAGTTGAGAGTTGAGTGTTGAGAGACTTTAGTTCCGTCCCCAGCACTCAACTAAAGTCTCTCAACACTCAACACTCAACTCTCAACACTAAACCCTCAACACTCAACAAAACTCAGCGCTTGTACTTGAAGCTGGAGCCGCCGACGAATTCGCGCATGATGCTGGTGGGGGGAATCTCCTGGTCGCTGACGGGCAGGAAGAAGTGAATGAACTTCAGCAGGCGGTGGGCCTCGCTATACTCGGGGCAGTTGCGGGGCACGCTGGAGAGGATAATCTCGGCATGGGTGCGCAGGACGGCAAACTCGATGTTGAGGGCCGAGTTGAACATCACGTCGGCGGTCTCCTGGAAGGGGAAAATCCACTGGTCCTCGGCCTCGCATACGTTTTTCCACTGGCTGATGGTCTCTCGGGCGGTGAAGGCCCCCTTGTTGTAGTCGCGGATGATGCGGCGCAGCAGTCGGTTGTCGCGGGTGGGAATCCAGTTGTGGTCGTCGAGCGAGATGCTGGTGAGGGCCGAGATGTAGACCTTGTACTTCACGGCGTCGGGAATGGTTCGGGTGAGCAGGGGGTTCAGGGCGTGGATGCCCTCGATGATGAGCACGGTGTCGCTGGCCAGCTTCAGGCGCTTGCCGTTGTATTCGCGCTCGCCGGTGACGAAGTTGTATTCGGGCACCTCGACGCGCTCGCCCCGCATCAGCCGGGTGAGATGGTCTTCGAGCAGCTGGTAGTCCACGGTCTCCACGTTGTCGAAGTCGTAGTCGCCGTTGGGCAGCTTGGGCGTGTCGACGCGGTTGACGAAGTAGTCGTCGGTGGAGAACGAGATGGGCCTGAGTCCGCAGGCCAGCAGCTGCACGCTGAGTCGCTTGCAGAAGGTGGTCTTTCCCGAGCTGCTCGGCCCCGTGATGAGCACCAGCCTGACGGGGTCTTGCTCGCGGTGGAAACGGCGGTCAATCTCCTCGGCTATCTGCACAATCTTCTTCTCCTGCAGGGCCTCGCTCACCTGGATGAGCTCCGAGGCATGACCGCGCATGATGGCCTTGTTCACGTCGCCGGCATTCGAGAGGCGCATGATGATGTCCCAGCGGGTCTTCTCGGCGAACATCTCGAAGGTCTTCGGCTGGTCAACCTTTTCGGCCAGCTGCGAGGGGCGGTTCCAGTCGGGCACGCGCAGCAGCATGCCGTCCTCGAAGCGCTCCAGTCCCCACACCTGCAGGTAGCCTGCCGAGGGCACCAGCGGGCCGTAGTAGTAGTCGACGGTGTCGCCCAGGGTGTAGTAGTCGCTGTAGAGCTGTCCGCTGGTCTCGAGCAGCTTCACCTTGTCCTGGAAGCCCCGGTCGGTGAACACGCGGATGGTCTCCTCGGTGGTGGCTTCGGTGCGGCGGAAGGGCATGTCGAGGTCGATGATTTCCTGCATGCGCTGGCGGATGCGCTCCACCATCTCGTCGGTGACCGCCCTCCCCTCCTTTGGAGAGGGGCCGGGGGTAGGCCTGAAGTTGCAATAGTAGCCTCGGCTGATGCTATGCTCGATGAAGAGCTTCGAGCCGGGGAAGAGGTCCTGCGTGGCCTTGTAGAGCACGAAGCTGAGCGAGCGCACGTAGGCACGGTGGCCCGAACCCTCGCGGGCGTCGAGGAACTCTACGTCGCGATTCTGGTAGAGGCGGAACTTCAGCCCCTGCGAGGTGTTGTTCACTTTGGCCGACACCACCGGATAGGGCAGCTTGATTTCGTCGGCAAACTCCTGATAGACATCGAGCAGCGAGCATCCCTCGGGGAAACTCTTCGTAATGCCATTGTTCTTGCAACGTATTTGCAGCATAGCAGATAGATGATTTTTAGGTTTTTCGCAATCTGCATGCAAAGGTAGCGAAAAGTTAGAAGTTTGGAGCGAGAAGTGAGGAGTTTTTTTCGACGGAAGGGGAATAAAAAATGTTAAACGAAAAAGGGAAGATGCTGTCGTCACGACGGTATCTCCCCAGAGAATCTTAATATAATAATACACGTATGTCTATACAACACAGCCCACTCATGGCGCGAGGCAACATGACTTCAGCACAAGAAGAAAACTATTTCGCCCCGACGCACACCATACATCGTGATGTGCCGGCATTTTCCACTGATGAAGGCTGGTCTTCAGACTTGCTCCACCCCCAAGCGCCTTCTCACCCAAGTGGGCAATGGCATTTGTGCTTCGGGGCCAGTAACGAACGGAGCTCACTGCTGCGGGACAGTCGGGGATTCGCACCCCATTCCCAATTAATTGCGGCTAAGCAAACCTTCGTGGGCCATCCTTTACGGATTGCGAGTGCAAAGTTAGTGTTTTTTTTCGAAACACAGCAAGAAATAAGGGAAAAAATGATGCCATCGGCTCATTTTTCCCCTATTTTGGGTAGAAGTAGTGCTTGCCGTGGGTCAGAACTCCACGACCACCTTGCCGTTAGTCTGGCGTCCCGTCAGGTAGTTGGGCACGGCCCACTGGCGGTTGGTGACGTCGGTGACCCAGTAGTAGCTGTTGACGTTGGAGATGCCAAAGAGGTTGAGGCAGTCGAGGCCGAGCCACACACGGCTGACGCCGAACGACGAACGCTGGGCACCGCGCTGCCCGTAGGCGAGATAGCTCATGCCGATGTCGGCTCGCTTGTAGGCCGGTGCGCGGAAGCTCTGTGCCTCGATGCCCCGGTGGGGAGCGCCGAAGGGCAGGCCGTCGGCATAGGCCAGGCGGAGTGTCATCTTCCAGCGGTCGGTGCCGGGGAAGTAGTCGGTGAAGTGGAGGTTCAGGGCATAGCGCTGGTCGGTGGGCAGCGGCACCCACTGCCCCTGGTACTTCTGCTGGGTGCGCATGAGCGAGAGCGAGAGCCAGGAGTCGGTGCCGGGCACGAACTCGCCATAGAGCTTCATGTCGAGGCCGAGGGCATAGCCGCTGGTGAGGTTCTCGCCGTAGTAGGTCACCTTCACGTTCTGCACGTTGTAGGGGATGAGGTTGCCCATCAGCTTGTAATAGGCCTCGGCGGTGAACTTGAAGGGCCGGTCGCCCAGCATCTTGAAGCGATAGTCGACGGCGGCGAGCACCTGCCAGGAGCGCTGGCTCTTGATGTTGCGGTTGAGCGTGACGGCGGTGATGCCGCTGCTGGTCAGCGTGGTGTCGCGCAGCTCTTTGTAAAAGGGTGCCTGATAGTAGAGGCCCGTAGCCAGCCGGTAGGTGACATCGGGATTGCTGGCGGGGACGATGGCCAGCGAGAGGCGCGGCGAAAGGATGGCCTCGCGGTTGAAGGACCAACGGGCGAAGCGCAGGCCGTAGGTCAGGGTGTAGTAAGCCCCCCTCAATCCCCCCGACTGGGGGGAAGAAGCGCTCCCCCATCCCCTCGGCCTCTCCGACGCCGAGGACTCCCCGTTAGCATCAGCCGCACCAGAAGACGGTCCCGTCTGGGCTGTGGCCGTGCTCCATCGGAATACATCCTGCACGTAGCCCTCTACGCGCTCTGAACGCATGCGCTGGTTGGAGGAGAGCGTGTAGATGAGGTTCAGCTGCTGGGCAGTATGGGGGATGGAATAGCCGCTGGAATCGCGCATCTCGTACTCACGGCTCTGCTCCTTGATGTGCTCCCACTTGTAGGTGAGGCCGGCCTCGATGTCGTGCTGGCGCAAGCGGCGGTTGAGCATCAGCTTCAGGCTCTGCACGTTGGCCGTCAGGTAGTTGCGGGCATGCTCGGCGTAGGTGCCCACGCCCAGCTGCTCGGCACTCTGCGTGTCGTCGAGCCAGTACTGGCCCTGAATGTCGTAGCGCTCCTGCTCCTTGGTGTGGAAGGCGCTCCAAAGCAGTTTCACGTGGGTGGAGTCGCCGAGATGGCGGGTCAGCGAGGCGGTGCCGAAGAGTGTTCGGAAGATGTCTTTCTCCTGACCGTCGAAATAGACGCGGAACGACTTCACGTCCTCCATCGTGCCGAAGCTGGTCTCACGGTCCTTGGGCCGGAAGTTGTAGTGGTTCTCCGAGATATTCCCCAGGAAGTCGAGCGCCCAGCGGCGGTTGGGGTTGTAGGTGATGTAGGCCTGATAGTCGAGCTGGTTGGGGCGGTATTCGCCGGTTGTCTCTAAGGAGCCCAACAGGTAGCGGTTGGTCTTGTAGCGCAGGCCGTGGCTCATGGTGAAGACCTGCGACCTGGAGCCAGGCGTCTGCGACTTCTTGCCAGCCGCCGTTCCCACGTAGACGCTGCCGCCGAGCAGGCTGGCCGTGGCCGATGCCTCGGTCTTGGTGGGCTTGCGGTAGGTAATGTCGAGCGCACTCGACATCTTGTCGCCATAGCGTGCCGAGAAGCCTCCAGTGGAGAAGCCCACGCGCTCCACCATGTCGGGGTTGATGATGGAGAGGCCTTCCTGCTGGCCGCTGCGGATGAGCAGGGGGCGGTAGACCTCCACATTATTTATATATACGAAGTTCTCGTCGAAGGAGCCGCCCCTGACGTTGTACTGCGACGACAGCTCATTGTGGGTGCTCACGCCGGCCTGCTGCTGGATGAGCTCCTCGACGGCGTTGCCCGTCACGCTCACGGCTCCGCTCTTCAGGTCGGTCAGGTCGAGCTGCTCCATCTGGTCGGTCTGACGGCGTTTCTCGGTGACGACCACCTCGCCCAGCTCCTCCGAGCGCATCAGCACACGCAGCGTCTGCGTGCCCTTTGGCTTGCGCAGCGTGCGGGTGCGGGCCTTGTAGCCCACCATCGAGAAGCGCACCACCACGGAGTCGGCCGAGCGCAGCGTCATCTGGTATTCGCCTTTCAGGTTGGTCATCGTCACCTTCCCCTGCTCCACGCAGCTCACCGTGGCCAGCTCCAGGGCGTTGCCCTCGTCGTCGGTCACCAGTCCCTTCAGCGTAAATGTGTTCTGGGCCATGCCGCAAAGGCTCATCATGAGCACGATGAGCAGGGCGATATATCGATTTTTGAACTGTTTCATCAGAATAATAACGCGCAAACCGGCAAAATATTATGCTGACGGCGTTTTCTCTTCAGTCGCGGTAGATTCGTGAGAGCAGCGAGTTGAGCCACTTGATGGAGAAGCGGAACCAGCGATAGGTGCTGACGGGCTTCCCGCCAAAGCGGAGGATGAAGTCGCGGAAGGCGTTCTTGCGGAAGGGCAGTCCCACGTCCATGAAGAAGATGTGCTCGTAGCCTCGGCGATGGGCGTCCTTGATGGCATGCCAGATGGTGAGCTCGCGGGGATGGACCATCGCGTATGTCTTCCGTCTGTAGGCGGCATACCAGAGATAGGCCTGGCGATGGCTGTAGACAACGGCCGAGCAGCCCACGATGTGGCCCTTGTAGCGGGTGACGTAGAGGCGGCCCACGTCGGGCTGCTCGTGCAGCTGGCTGAAGAACTCGTCGGCAGGGATGTAGCGTTTGGGCTTCAGCCAGTTGTGATGGCGCAGCAGGCGCATGAACTCCTTGAAGTCGTCGGGCGTCTGCACCTCGTCGGTCACCACGCCGCGCTCGTAGGCAGCGTCGATGCGGTGCTGCAGCTGCTGGCTGATGCGCTCCTCGGGGGTGCGCGAGTGGAGCGAGTTGTGGATGCTCATCCAGCGCACGGGGAAATAGCGGTTGTCGCACAGCTGGGGATAGCCAAACATCTTGTGGCTCAGGTGGCTCACCTCCACGTAGAGCATACGCGGCCCCAGCTTCGACGTCAGCTTCTGCAGCATCTGTCCGAAGAGGGGCCCGTCGCCAGCCTCGGCGTATGCCCCTTCGCCCATGATGCGGCAGTGCATATAATAATAAGGCGGGAACCACGACGTGCGATAGCGCACCACGGCCAGCATCTGGGCCACCACCCGGCCGCCAGCGTCCTCGAGCGTCACCAGATAGGGCCGGTGGCGGGGCGTCTGCTGGCAGATGGCAAAGAAGCGGGCACTGTGGAAGAAATTGTCTTCCAGCAGTCCTGTAGGCAAAGTATCGCCACTGGTATAGATCTTTGCTTCCAAATTATCCATCGGCGGGAGGGTTTCTTTTGTTATTGGCTATCAGGATGCAAAGATAAATAAAAGTTGGGAGTTTGAAAGCAGAAGCAGGGCGCTAATAGCTTGCAATTAACTTTTTTTACCGCTTCGACGGGGAAAAGCAACTCAGTTCGCCACGCTGTGTAGTTATCGACGGGCTTTGAACAGGGAAGGCAGCGGGCGCTGCCATTGTTTTCCCCGCCCGCCGCCATTATTGGCAGCGGCCGCTGCCAATATCGTCCCCGTCCGCTGCCAACGGAAAAGGCGAGGCCTTTTTCCCGCTCCGGTGTGGCCGGGTCCCAATTTCTCGCCGCCTTTTTCCTCGCATCCCTGCTGCTGTGGGGAAGCGAGAGGCCGGCGCACCCGGATTTTTCCGTGGCAACCCACACAGACCCGCATGACCGCATAAACTGAGAGGTAGATTTTTTCGTCTGCCCAAAAAGTTGTACCTTTG
>CACYME010000005.1 GCA_902775475.1 uncultured Prevotellaceae bacterium | reverse complement strand
CAAATAATTTCCATAACTTCTTACGGTTTAGAGGGTTAATGATGTTTGTTCCTTGGCGGCGGCTTGACAAAACTGACAAAACTGACAAAACTACGAGCCGGGTGTGCACCCCCGTTTTTCTATTTTTGCTCTAATAATTATATTATAATTATTAGAACTTGATATCCCACCTTTTGTTTTGTCATTTTTGTCATTTTGTCACGCTCGCCAGCCGTGTGCAAAGGTAGGTATACCCCTGCTAACAAACAAAAATAAATGTTAAAACGGCCGTTTTCGCGCCTCGCCTCGCGCGTGTGCACGAACAATCTTTTCGGCGAGAACGCCAAAAAAAAACTGCACACTCTGTGGGAGAGTGTGCAGGGGTATACCTTGGGTGTTTTCGGGGTGTGAAATGGCTGGAAACCCCAGTGTTTATTCGTGTTGTAACATTTGTAACAAAATTACAAAAGTTTTATTAGATTCATTAGATTCAATTCTCAGACCTCGGCATAGTGTTAAATGGACGTTAAAGATGGGCAATCGCTTCCGAATATGTAAAAAATGCTTTATCTTTGCATCGACTTAATAGCTGTTTACTTATTTGGAATGTATAAAATAAAGCGTATTGCCGCTATCATAATGATGTGTCTGGCCTTTTTCTGCCAGGCGGCCCCCCCTTCTGCCCCCGAGGGGGAAGCCCCCCCTTCTGCCCCCGAGGGGGCTACGATAGTCTCTACCCTTGATAGCGAAACTATAGAAGCCCCCTCGGGGGCCGTAGGGGGGGCCTCTTCTCCCCAGTTGGGGGAAACGAGGGGGGCCGAGGACGACATGGCAGCCCTGCAGGAGATGGTGGCTGTCGAGGGCCTGGGGCTGCACAGCCAGCTGAAGACGAAGTTCGTCGAGGGCTCGGCAGGCTTCATGTCGCTGGTGGCCATGGCGCTGGTCATCGGGCTGGCGCTGTGCATCGAGCGCATCATCTACCTGACGCTGTCGGAAATCAATGCCAGGAAGCTGCTGCGCGACATCGAGAAACGGGTGGACGCTGACGACGTGGAGGGGGCGAAGACGCTCTGCCGCGACACCCGCGGCCCCGTGGCCAGCATCTGCTATCAGGGGCTGATGCATGCCGACGAGGACATCGCCACCGTGGAGCGCTCCATCGTCAGCTATGGCACCGTGCAGAGCGGCAACCTGGAGAAGGGCTGCTCGTGGATTCGCCTCATGATAGCCATCGCCCCCTCGCTGGGGTTCCTGGGCACCGTCATCGGCATGGTGATGGCCTTCGACCAGATTCAGGAGATGGGCGACATCAGCCCCAGGATAGTGGCCGAGGGCATGAAGGTGGCGCTCATCACCACCATCTTCGGCATCATCGTGGCGCTGGTGCTGCAGGTGTTCTACAACTATATCCTGTCGAAGATTGAGCGCCTGACGTCGCAGATGGAGGAGTCGGCCATCGACCTGCTCGACATCATCATGAAGCACAAACGAAGCCTGACGACCCGATGATGAACTTTGCCTCGCCGCTGTTTGTAGACATCGTGCTCTGCACCATCTATGTGCTGCTGCTCGCCGCAGTGGCGCTGACGGCGTGGTCGGTGGTGCGCGGCCTGCGGACAAGGGGCGGCGAGGGGGCATCGGAGCACGGCGTGCCCGCCAGAAAGATTGCGCTGCTCACCCTGGCCCTGCTGCTGCTGACGCTGGGGGCCACATGGCTCCTGGGGAGCACGGCACCGCTGACCGTCAACGGGAAACCGTTTACCAGCGCGTTCTGGCTGAAGACCAGCGACATGCTCATTGCCACGCCCGTGGTGCTGGCCGTGGTGCTCGTGGCCGTGGCACTGTGGGGAAAGGTTAAGAAGTGATAAGCGATGAGTGATGAGTGATGAGTGATGAGTGATTGAGGGAGATATATGATGTTTAGCAGAAGACGCAGGGAAATACCGGGACTGAACACCACATCGACAGCCGACATCTCGTTCATGCTGTTGGTGTTCTTCCTCGTCACCTCGTCGATGGATACCGACAAGGGCCTGATGCGACAGCTGCCCACTCCCGAGGACGAGACCTCGCAGCATGAGCTGGAGGTGAAACGCCGCAACGTGATGGAGCTGGAGCTGGATGCTGCTGACCGTCTGACGTGCAACGGCGAGGACATCGGCTTGCAGGAGCTGACGCGCAGGGTGGAGGAGTTCGTGGCCAACAGCGCCGACGACCCCTCGCTGCCGGAGAAGAGCGAGCGCGAGGTGCACCTGATGGGGCGCTGCCGTGTGAGCGACCGCCACGTCATCACCGTCAAGGCCGACCGCGAGACCACCTACAACGCCTATTTCGAGATGCAGAATGCCATCGTGAGGGCCTATAACAACCTGCGCAACCGGTTGGCCAACAGCCGCTTCGGACATAGCTATGCACAGTGTACGCAGGAGCAGCGCGACGCCATTCAGCTGGTCTATCCTCAGCGCATCAGCGAGAAACTGCCGGAGGAAGAGATGAAGTGATAAGTGATGAAGTGATAAGTGATGAGTGATAAGTGATGATGAACAGGTATTTCAAACGGAATAGCGAGCGCGACGAGGTGATGGGGCTGAACATGACCTCGCTGCCCGACCTTATCTTCACCGTGCTCTTCTTCTTCATGATTGTGACGCACATGCGCGAGGTGAACCTGAAGGTGCACTACGAGGTGCCGCAGGGAACGGAGGTGCAGAAGCTGGGCCACAAGGCCAGCCTGGTGCACATCTACGTGGGGCGCGATGACGCTGGCGAGTTCCAGATACAGCTGAACAACGAGGTGGCCTCGCTGGAGGACATCGCGGCGTTCATTGACGCTGAGCGGCAGCGCATGAACAGCGACGACCTGGCGCGGATGACCGTCAGCATCAAGGCCGACCGCGACGTGCCCATGGGCATCATCTCCGACATCAAGCGCGAGTTGCAGCAGTCGCTCGCCCTGCGCATCAACTACTCGGCAACCGAAAAGAATGACATACAAAATAACATTAAAAAATAATATTATGGCAAACTCGAAGCTTGACCGGCTTGACAAGCAGATACTAAAAATGATAGCCGAAGACGCACGCGTTCCCTTCCTTGAGGTGGCCCGTGCCTGTGACGTTAGTGGCGCAGCCATCCATCAGCGCATTCAGAAACTCACCAGCGCTGGCATCCTGAAGGGCTCGCAGTTCATCATCGACCCCGAGAAGATTGGCTATGAGACCTGCGCCTTCGTAGGACTGAACCTGAAGAACCCTGAGTCGTTCGACGAGGTGGTGGCAAAGCTGAAGGAGATGCCCGAGGTGGTGGAATGCCACTACACCACGGGCAACTACGACCTGTTCATCAAGATTTATGCCCTCAACAACCACCATCTGCTGGACATCATCCACGACAAGCTGCAACCGCTGGGCCTGGCCCGCAGCGAGAGCATCATCTCGTTCCACTCGGCCATCGACCGTCAGCTGCCGGTGATGGACTTGCCTGAAGAAGAATAGTCAACAAATGAGTAGGCATGGCTGTGACGGTCGTCGGCAGGATGGTCTTCACGCCATGTCTCTTCCCATCCTTCGCTGTAGTCGGGGAAGAACGTGTCTGCCTCGGCTGGTGTGTCGTCCACCTCTGTCAGGCAGAGACGGTCGGCCTTGCTGAGCAGGTCTCTGTAGAGGCTTGCTCCGCCGATGATGTATATCTCCTCGTCGGGCTGGCAGGTGAGGAGGAACTCATCCCAGGTGCTGAAGCACTCGCAGCCCGGCAGCGACTTCTTGCTGCGGGTGAGCACGCAGTTGCGGCGGTTGGGCAGTGCCCCCTTGGGCAGGCTCTCAAAGGTGCGGCGCCCCATCAGGATGGTGTGGCCGGTGGTGAGCTGCTTGAAGCGCTTCAGGTCGTTGGGCAGCCAGTAGATGAGCTTGTTCTTATAGCCGATGGCGCGGTTGCGGGCCACGGCGGCAATCATGGATATCATGGGCGATTGACGGATTGAATGGTGTTTTCAACTATACGGAGACATCGGCCTTGATGTGTGGCCAGGGGTCGTAGCCCTCTAACTGGAAGTCGTCGAAGTCGAAGCTGAAGAGGTCTTTCACGTCGGGGTTGATGCGCATGCGTGGCAGGGGGCGTGGCTGGCGCGTCAGCTGCAGGCGGGCCTGCTCCAGGTGGTTCAGGTAGAGGTGGGTGTCGCCCGTGGTGTGGATGAACTCGCCGGGCTTCATGTCGCACACCTGCGCCATCATCATCAGCAGCAGGGCATAGCTGGCAATGTTGAACGGTACGCCGAGGAACGTGTCGGCCGAGCGCTGGTAGAGCTGCAGCGACAGGCGCCGCTTGCCGTCGCCTTCGGTAGGGTCGGGCGAGGTGTAGAACTGGAACATCGTGTGGCAGGGCGGCAGCGCCATCTGGTTCACCTCGGCCACGTTCCATGCCGAGACAATCATGCGGCGCGAGTTGGGGTTGTGCTTAATCTGGTCGAGCACCTGCTGAATCTGGTCGATGGTGCCCCCGTCGTAGTCGGGCCACGACCGCCACTGGTGGCCGTAGACGGGCCCCAGCTCGCCGTCGGCGTCGGCCCATTCGTTCCAGATGCGCACGCCGTGCTCCTGCAGGTATTTCACGTTCGTGGAGCCTTTCAGGAACCAGAGCAGTTCGTAGATGATAGACTTCAGATGGAGCTTCTTCGTGGTCAGCAGCGGGAATCCATCTGCCAGGTTGTAGCGGCTCTGGGTGCCGAAGATGCTCAGCGTGCCCGTGCCGGTGCGGTCGCCTTTCTGCACGCCTTCGCGCAGAATGCGGTCGAGTATGTCGAGATATTGTTTCATAATCTTACCATATCAGATTGTTGCATCTCCCCATGCCCATACAGGCTGATAGTCCTGCGGCACGTGGGTGCTGCGGATGGCCCATTCCTTCGGGTAGAGGTTGTTGGCGCGTGTGCCGATGTTCTTCACCAGGCCGAGGGCATGGCCCTGGAAACGCACTTCAACGAGTCCGCGAGGCGTGTCGGCGGGCAGGCGCAGAGCCTGACGCTGCAGGTAGCTGATGGCATCGGCATAGTTCAGCTCGACGCTGACCACCGGCATGTCGTGGGGCTGGCTGCTGTCGAAGATGATGTTGAGCGGTGGTTGCTTCTTATTCTTTCCCTTCGCCAGATGGCCGTCTTTCTTGCGGAGAACGGCTACGAAAAGCCCTTCGCTTCGGGTGATGCCGGGGATGAAACGGTAGACGGGGCCCGTGAAGCCATCGAGCAGCGAGCCGGTGATGCCCCATTCGGGCTGGATGGGTATGGGAAGCAGCTCGGCATCGAACTGCTCCAGCATCCAGCTGACGTTCTCCTCGTTTTCCTTTGTATTAAATGTACACGTACTATATATTAGGATTCCGCCGGGGCGCAGACATTGCCAGGCATCGCTGACGATGTCGCGCTGCAGGCGCCAGCATTTCTCCACCTGTTGCGGGCTCCACTCGCCAATGGTCTGCAGGTCCTTGCGGAACATGCCCTCACCAGAGCAGGGTACGTCGCAGAGAATGATGTCGAACGTCAGGCCCGAACGGGCATAGTCGCGGGGATAGCTGTTCGTGACGATGCAGTTGGGATAGCCCCACTTCTGGATGTTCTCGCTCAAGATGCTGGCGCGCTGACGCACGGGCTCGTTGCTCCACAGTTTGCTGCCAGCGGGCAGGGCGCTGATGGCGCAGGTGGACTTCCCACCGGGGGCAGCGCAGAGGTCGAGAAGTGTTGTGCGTTGAGTGTTAAGTGTTGAGTGTTGAGAGACTTCAGTTGAGAGCTGAGAGACTTCAGTTGAGAGCTGAGAGACTTCAGTTGAGTGATGAGGAGCGGAACTAAAGTCTCTCAACTCTAAACACTCATCACTCAACTCTAAACACTTATCACTCAACTCTAAACACTTATCACTCAACTCTAAACTCTTAACACTCAACAACACATGGTGGATGAACATCGAAGCGGCCTCCTGCACGTAGTAGCAGCCTGCATGCAGCAGCGGGTCGAAGGTGAAGTTCGGTCGGGTGGGGAGGTAGAGGCCCAGCGGACACCAGGGGACAACATCATCTCCCTTTTCCTTACAAGGGGAAAGGGGCAGGCATCGTGGATTCAGCCGGATGCTGACGGGTGGCTCCTCGTCGAAGGCGGCGAGATAGCGGGCGAAGCGTTCCTCGCCCATCAGCTGGCGCGTCTGGCTGACAAATGCTTCGGGTAGCTCTACCATAGGTCTTCCTGGGCTTGCTGTTCTTCTTTCTGAGGCTTGGCGGGTTGCTGCTTCACCTTCCCCTCGGCGTCGAACATGCCGTAGGTGGTGCGCAGCACGATGAACTCCGTGCGGCGGTTCAGCTGATGGCACACCTCGCGCTTCTCCTCGTCGTCGAGGGCATTGATGAACTCCTCCGTCAGCACGTCGTCGGCCTTCAGCCAGTCATACTTTTCCGTCAGCTTTCGCTTGATGACCTTCGGCTTCTTCTCGCCGTAGCCAACTGGCGACAGGCGGTCGGCAGCAATGCCGTGCTCTATCAGGTAGTTCACCACACTCTCGGCGCGGCGCTGGCTGAGTCGCTCGTTGTAGGCATCCGAGCCGCGGTTGTCGGTGTGTGCGCTCAGCTCGATGGTCACGTTCGGGTTCTCGTTGAGCAGGGCGATGAGATTGTCGAGTGATTCCTCCGATTCCGGGCGGAGCGTGGCCTTGTCGAAGTCATAGAAGATGTTGTCGATGAGCACAGGGGCGGTGATGGATGCCAGCGGGAACTGCAGCACATACTCCTCCGACTCCAGCACCGGCTCCACGCGCAGCTCCTCCTTGTGGTTCAGATAGCCCTTGCAGGTGCCCAGGAAGACGTAGTCCACGCCAGGCTTGATTTCCTCCTCGAAGGAACCGTCGCCACGCACCGATATCTTTTTGTTCGTGCCGTCGTTGCCCACCATGTAGACCAGGCCCTGCGGCAGTTCGTAGCCATCCTGTTCGTACACCCAGCCCTTCACCGTCTGTATCACCTCGCTCTTCTCAAACGAGAAGATGTGGTCCCAGCCACGGGCATCGCCGCGGTTCGAGCTGAAATAGCCGCGGTTGTGTAGCCCCTCGAAGGTCATGCCGAAGTCGTCGCCAGCCGAGTTCAACGGCCAGCCGGGGTGCTCGATGGTAAGTGAGGGGTGAGGCTTGTCGGGTGATGAATTGGCAGCTAACTGTTCATTCTCGACGTAGTAGATGTCCAGACCGCCAAAGCCGGGGTGGCCATTGCTGCTGAAATAGAGGTCGCCATTGGGGCGGAAGGTGGGGAACAGCTCGTCGCCCGGCGTGTTGATGGGTGCCCCCACGTTCTCGAGGCTGATGACGCCGCTGGATGACAGTTCAGCACGCCAGAGGTCGTAGCCACCCTGTCCGCCGGGCATATCGCTGACGAAGTAGAGCCACTGTCCGTCGGGCGATATGGACGGGTGGGCGAAGGTCGAGAGCGTGTCCTTCGAGATTTCCAGCACGGTGGCCTTGCCCCACGAGGCATCGCTGCGCTTCGAGGTAGCTATCTGCGCATAGCGGGGATAGCTGGGGTCGGTCTTGCAGACGGTGAGGTACATCGTTTTGAAGTCCGACGAGAACGTCGTGGCGCCCTCGTCTTCCTCGGTGTTCAGCTCGCTGTCGATGGGCTCAGGCTTCGACCATTTCCCCTTGTCGTCTTTCTGCGAGAAGAAGATGTCGGCGTTCTTCGTGCCCGTGATGCCGCTCAGCTCGTCGCCCTTCGCCTGGTTGCGCGTCGACGAGAAGTAGAGCTGGTCGTAGTCCTCGCCAGCCAGCGCCGGTGAGTATTCGGCACGGCGCGAGTTGAACAGCTCCTGCTTTTTCACCGTGTAGCCCGAATATTCGGCCTCGGCCTTCCACTGCGGGGCCATGCGTGCCGACTCAAGGCCGACAAGAATCTGGGATTCGAGACTTGTGATTTGAGGCTTTTTCTTGCTGGCGTTCGACTTGAGGTTGGCTTCCGTAGTTCCCAAGCTGTCAAGCAGGAGCTGATAGGTCTTTTCCGCCTCCTTGTAGGAGCCGTTCTTCAGCTGCAGCTGAGCCAGGTGGAAGAGAGCGGTGGTGTCGGCCTGTTTGTAGCGCACGGCATTGTTGTACGCGGCAATGGCCCGCTGCGTCTGGTTGATGCGGCGGTAGCAGTCGGCCATCTTCAGTGCCCGCACTCCACGCAGGGGGCGGTCCTTGGCAGCCGTTTGAGAATAAGCTTTCTTGTACATGGTGGCGGCATCATAGTATTCGCCAAGCGCGAAGAACTTGTCGCCCTTTTTCATCGCCGTGTCGGCCCCGCACGAGGCGAGTGCCAGCAAGACGACTACCCAATATAATAATGTGTACAACCGTTGCATACCATATAATAACGCTGCGTTCGTCGATTTATTGTGTGTGCATCCTCTTTCGCCCACTCCTTTTCCCGCATATTTGCGGTTGTGAGGCGTAAACGTAGCGTTCGTTTGAATTTCGTACATGGCCGATATATTAAAAGTACATGAAGGTGTGTCAAAACATTCTTTCCATTTGGTATATCGGCGGTATACCATCGGTATATCGCCGATATACCATCGGTATACTGCCGATATACCGATTGAAAACTGAGTTATGACACACCCTCATGAACGAAATCCAGACCAATAGCTAATCGGGCGTATCAGAAGGGATGTCGCCAGGAGCAGCCGCTCTTCCACTCGGAACAGCCGTAGGCGGTTTTTCCTTTGATGATATGGCCCTTGCCGCAAACGGGGCAGGGGTCGCCCTCCTTGGGAGCCTTGGGCTTGGCGGCCTTCGTGGGGGCCTTGGGCTTCTTCTTCAGGTCGTCGTCGGTAGTGATGGCGACCCGTCGGTTCGACTGGTCGCTGATGACTTGGCGCACAATCTCCGTCACCTGCTGCTTCAGCTCGTCGATGAACTGCTGCGGGTCGTACTTCTTCGCTTCTATGTCGCGCAGCTTCTTCTCCCAGATGCCCGTCAGCTCGGCACTCTTCAGCAGCTCTTCGTGGATGAGGTCAATGAGCTCCATGCCCGTAGGCGTGGCCAGCAGGTTCTTGCGCTCCTTGCGGATATAGTGGCGTTTGAACAGCGTCTCGATGATGGCTGCACGCGTGGAGGGGCGGCCAATGCCGTTCTCCTTCATGGCGGCACGCAGTTCCTCGTTGTCCACCAGCTTGCCTGCTGTCTCCATGGCGCGCAGCAGCGTGGCTTCGGTGTAGTATTTCGGCGGTGTAGTCCATTTCTCGGTCAGCGTGGGGGTGTGGGGGCCACTTTCGCCTTTCGTGAAGGTGGGGAGCGTGCGTTCTTCGTCCTCTGCTTTCTTCTCCTCGTCGTCGCTCTTTTGCTCCTTGGCATAGACCACGCGCCAGCCAGGGTCGAGAATCTCCTTGCCTGTCACCTTGAACTCTATGGCGTCCTTTTCTGTTTGTTGCGACTCAGTCGCAACACAGCCCAGCACGGTAGTGGTAGAGAACTTGCAGTCGGGATAGAAAACGGCGATGAAACGGCGCGCCACGAGGTCGTAGACCTTCTGCTGCAAATCGGAAAGCCCGCCGGGAATCTGGCCCGTGGGGATGATGGCGTGGTGGTCGGTGACCTTCGTCGAGTCAAAGACCTTCTTCGACTTCGGCAGAGGCTTGCCGCCTAAGGGGCGCACCAGCTCGGCGTAGGGCGCCTTGCCGGCAAACTTCACCTGGAAGAGACCGTTCATGGTCTGTGGGCACTTGGCGTAGACATCGTCGCTGAGGAAAGTGGTGTCTACGCGTGGATAGGTGGTCAGCTTCATCTCATAGAGCTGCTGGATGAGGTTGAGCGTCATCTCGGCAGAGAAGCCGAACTTGCGGTTGCAGTCTACCTGTAGCGACGTCAGGTCGTAGAGCGACGGCGCCCCCTCCTTGCCCTGCTTCTTCTCCACCTTGGTCACCTCGAAGGGTTTCCCCTCAATCAGTTTGAAGGCCTCTTCGCCCTCCTCCTTACTGGTGAACTTCCCCTTCGTGGCGGTGAACGTGGTGTCGCGGTAGATGGTAGCCAGCACCCAGTAGGGCTCGGGCTTGAAGTTGTCAATCTCTTTCTGGCGGTTCACGATAAGGGCGAGGGTAGGGGTCTGCACGCGTCCGATGCTAAGCACCTGCCGGTTCTGGCCATACTTGATGGTGTATAGCCGAGTGGCGTTGATGCCCAGGAGCCAGTCGCCCACGGCACGGCTCAGTCCGGCCAGGTAGAGCGACTGGTATTCGCTCTGGCTCTTCAGCTTGGCGAAGCCTTCGCGGATGGCCTCGTCGGTCATCGACGATATCCACAGCCGCTGCACGGGGCACTTGGCCTGCGCTTTCTGCATCACCCAGCGCTGGATAAGCTCACCCTCCTGTCCGGCGTCGCCGCAGTTGATGATGCTGTCGGCCTGCTGGAACAGTTTCTCAATGATGGCAAACTGCTTCTTCACGCCCTGGTCTTCCTTCAGCCGGATGCCGAAGCGGGGCGGAATCATGGGCAGCGACGACAGGGCCCACGACCGCCACATCGGCGTGTAGTCCTCGGGCATCTTCAGTTCGCACAGGTGGCCGAAGGTCCACGTCACCTGGTAGCCGTTGCCCTCGAAGTAGCCGTCGTGACGAGCCGATGCACCGATGATGCGGGCAATGTCGGCCGCTACGCTGGGCTTCTCTGCTATACAAACAACCATGTATATTTTCGATTTGCTGATTTACGATTTACTATTTTGGGAGTGCAAAGGTACAAAAGAGTTAGGAGTTAGGAGTTAGGAGTTAGAAGTTTTTTTCTGTGGAGAAGGAATAAAAAATGTTAACTCCGTTGTTTTAACTCCTAACTCCTAACTCCTAACTCCTAACTTTTCATTACCTTTGCAGCCAGATTTGCAAATACTTTATATTAATATGGCACAAGAAGACGTTTTTAAGAAGATTGTATCGCACTGCAAGGAATACGGGTTCGTGTTCCCCTCAAGCGAAATCTATGACGGTCTGGGCGCTGTCTATGACTACGGCCAGATGGGTGTGGAACTGAAAAACAACATCAAGCAATACTGGTGGAAGGCCATGACCATGCTCCATGAGAACATCGTGGGCATCGACTCGGCCATCTTCATGCACCCCACCATCTGGAAGGCTTCGGGGCACGTGGATGCGTTCAACGACCCGCTCATCGACAACCGCGACTCGAAGAAGCGCTATCGCGCCGATGTGCTCATCGAAGACCAGATAGCCAAGTACGACGAGAAGATTCAGAAGGAGGTGGAGAAGGCCCGCAAGCGCTTCGGCGAGAGCTTCGACGAGGCTAAGTACCTGGAGACTTCGCCCCGTGTGGCCGAGACGAAGCAGAAGCGCGACGCCCTGCACACCCGCTATGTCGCTGCCATGCAGGGTCCGGACCTGGAGGAGCTGAAGCAGATTATTATTGACGAAGAGATTGTCTGCCCCATCAGCGGCACGAAGAACTGGACCGACGTGCGCCAGTTTAACCTGATGTTCTCCACCGAGATGGGAAGCACCGCCGACGGCTCGATGAAGATTTACCTGCGTCCCGAGACGGCTCAGGGCATCTTCGTGAACTACCTGAACGTGCAGAAGACGGGCCGCATGAAGATTCCCTTCGGCATCGCACAGATTGGTAAGGCTTTCCGCAACGAGATTGTGGCTCGTCAGTTCATCTTCCGTATGCGTGAGTTCGAGCAGATGGAGATGCAGTTCTTCGTGAAGCCCGGCACTGAGCTGGAGTGGTTTGCCAAGTGGAAGGAGACGCGCATGAAGTGGCACCAGAACCTGGGCTTCGGCGCTGAGAACTACCGCTTCCACGATCACGACAAGCTGGCTCACTATGCCAATGCTGCCACCGACATCGAATTCCACATGCCCTTCGGCTTCAAGGAGGTCGAAGGTATCCACAGCCGCACCAACTTCGACCTCTCGCAGCATGAGAAGTACTCTGGCAAGAGCATCAAGTACTTCGACCCCGCCACGAATGAGAGCTATACGCCGTTCGTCATTGAGACCTCCATCGGCGTTGACCGCATGTTCCTCAGCATCATGTGCCACGCCTTCGACGAGGAGAGGCTGGAGAACGGCGAGACACGCACCGTGCTGAAGCTACCTGCAGCCCTCGCTCCCGTGAAGCTGGCCGTGCTGCCTCTGGTGAAGAAGGACGGACTGCCCGAGAAGGCCCGCGAGATAATCGACGACCTGAAGTATCACTTCACCTGCCAGTACGACGAGAAGGACTCCATCGGCAAGCGCTACCGCCGCCAGGATGCCATCGGCACGCCCTACTGCGTCACCGTCGACCACGACACGCTCACCGACGGCTGCGTCACCCTGCGCTTCCGCGACACCATGGAGCAGGAACGTGTGAAGATTGAGGACCTGAACGGCATCATCGAGGACAAGGTGAGCATCACCAGTCTGCTGAAGAAACTCTAAAAGCCCACCCCAACCCCTCCCCATGGAGGAACGGCCCACCCCAACCCCTTCCCAAGGGAGGGGCTTAGGTAGATATAAGAAAAAGTATAAACCGAAAAGAAACATGAGAAAACTCATAGCAAGTCTATACAAGCCCCATTCCCGAGCTAAGCTCGCCTACCCGTTGCCTTTCCCCACCGGGAGGGGTCGGGGTGGGCTGTCCTTCCCTCTGGGAGTGGCCGTGATAGGCTTTCTCTTTCTCACCCTCGCCTGTTCTGAGGAAGAGGCCGAAGCCAGCGAGTGGGACAACTGGCAGCAGCGCAACGAAACCTTCTTCGCCACGCTGGCCGACTCGCTGAAGGCCCAGCCCGCTCAGTGGGTGCGGCTGAAAAAATTTTCGCTCGACCCCAGCGTGGAGGGCAACGCCACCGACTATGTCTATGCCAAGGTGATTGAGCAGGGCACGGGCACTGAGAGTCCCGCCTACACCGACTCCGTGCGCGTCATCTACCAGGGCCGGCTCATCCCCTCAGTCACCTATCCGCAGGGATATCTCTTCGACAAAGGCTCGGTCTATGGCGACTTCTCGTCAAAGACTTCCGCTACCAGAAAGATGTATGTGGCTTCCATGACTGACGGCTTTGCCACCGCCTTGCAGCACATGCACCGCGGCGACCGCTGGCGTCTCTATGTGCCCAGCGACCTGGCCTATGGCGACAATGACTACGTGGATAATGGAGTGCTCATCGTTCCGGGGCATAGCGTGCTCATCTTCGACCTGATGCTCATCGACTTCAGCCCTGCCGGAGAGGCAATGAGCCCGTGGAGCAGCCGCCAGCGGTAATCACTCGCTGGCAACTTGCCCCAAAACTTAAAGGCGGATTCCATGGCCCATGGAATCCGCCTTTGTCGATTGATGCTTTTGGCTTAATTGAACTTGGCTGACTTGAACACGTGGTCGGCCACCTCGCCTTCAAATTTCTTAGCGTGGTCGGGTTCATAGCAGATGGTCACGCTCAGACTTTTATTGCCCTTGTAGAGTACATAATACATCTCGTTGACATATTCGCCCTTCAGGGAGTAGGTGTAGTTGTTGTCGCCGCACTCGCTGCTGGTGAGTCCATCATCGGCGTGCTTTGCAATCTCTTCATCGAACTCCTCCTTCACCTTCTCCGGTGTGTATTCCTCTACGAACATGCTCTCGTAGGCACCGATGTCAATGCGGTTCAGCGTCATGCCTTCAGCGCCGTCGTCCGAGAAGATGGTTCCGTTGTCCTCAACCATCGTCTCGCGTTTCGTCAGGTAGTCGGGCACCTCTACTGAATAGCCATACTTCTCGTTCGTGTAGGTGATGTAGCTGACGTTGCCCTTAGCTTCCGTCGACTGACCGTCAGCCGACTGAGCTCCGCCCTTGTTGCCACCACAGGCAGCCAAAGCCAGCGTCAATGCTGCAATGGCCAGTGTCTTCATCATTTTCTTCATGTTTTTTTGTTTTAAGGGGTTAATAATCGCTCCAAAGATAGCCTTTTTGCTCCATACCGCCAAAACTTTTCCCATAATTCTTTTGTCAGTCGGCAAAATAGTTGTAAATTTGCCGTGTAAAAGCCTAAAAACCTATGCAAAAGTTTGCCGACTACATCAAGAGAATAGAAATCGACTCGCTGTGGAGCGGGAAGAAGCACATCGTGTGGGAGCTGGATCCCCATGTGAACATCCTGAGCGGCATCAACGGCCAGGGCAAGTCGACCATCATCAACAAGGTGGTGAAGGGCCTGTCGCAGGGCGGTGAGTTTCCCAGCCACATGCTGAAGGGCGTCCGTCTCGACGTCGTGCCCGAGGATGCCAAGTGGATTCGCTACGACATGATTCGCTCGCTCGACAGCAGCCTCTCGCAGGTGTTCGCCGACGAGGAGGGCGTCTTGCGCCAGGTGCTGCCCGTCATCAAGGGTGGGGGAGGCTCGCTGCTCGACTTCCAGCTCTATCAGCTGCAGCGCAAGTATCTCGACTATCAGGTGAACATCGGTAACCGCATCATTGCCGAGCTGCAGGCCGGTCGCACTGAGGCCGCCCAGCAGCTCTCGGAGAAGAAGACGCGCTTCCAGGACATCGTCGACGATCTTTTTGCCGAGACTGGGAAGCGCATCGTGCGCACCGAGAACGAGATTCGTTTCACGCAGATTGGCGAGACGCTCATGCCCTATCAGCTCTCCAGCGGCGAGAAGCAGATGCTGGCCATCCTGCTCACCGTGCTCGTTGAGGACAACCAGCCCTACGTGCTCTTCATGGATGAGCCGGAGGTGAGCCTGCACATTGAGTGGCAGAAGCGCCTCATCGACCTCTGTAGGGAGCTGAACCCCAACGTGCAGATTATCCTCACCACTCACTCGCCTGCCGTGGTGATGAACGGATGGGTGGACAGCGTGACCGAAGTGAGCGACATTACGAGTTAGGAGTTGGGTGGTATGGCTAACCGACTGAAAGACAATATCAACAGCAAGTATGTCGAGGCGGCGAACGCCCTTAGGGGGAAGCATACCCGGCAGCGCATCGTGGCTTACGTGGAGAGCTACGACGACGTCTACTTCTGGCGCACCGTGCTCTCGCGCTTCGAGGATGACCACCGCTATTTCGAGGTGATGCTGCCCTCGAAGGTGAACCTGACGCGTGGCAAGAAGTCGGTGCTGAAGAACTTCCTGAAGGGCGATGGCAACGGTGCTGAGGGCGAGCAGCGGCTGGGAGAGGACATGATTGCCTGCGTGGATGCCGACTACGACTACCTGTTGCAGGGAGCCACCGAGCAGTCGCGCTGGGTGCTCAGCAGTCCCTACGTGTTCCACACCTACGTCTATGCCATCGAGAACTACCAGTGCTATGCTCCCTCGCTCCACGATGTCTGCGTGGCCGTGACGCTCAACGACCATCGCTTGTTCGACTTCCGTGAATATTTCCGCCTCTACAGCGAGGCCTGCTTCCCCCTGTTCGTCTGGTCGGTGTGGGCCTATCGCACGGGGCAGCACAGCAAGTTCTCGCTGACCGACTTCAACCGCGTCTGCGACCCTGGCAACTTCTCCGTGCAGCAGCCGGAGGTGTCAATCGTCAACGTGCGCCGCAAGGTGCAGACGAAGGTGCACGAGCTGCAGCGCCAGTATCCCAACAACAAAGAGCAGTTCCTGAAGCTGAAGGACGAGATTCGACAGCTGGGGGTGACGCCTCAGACCACCTATCTCTATATGCAGGGGCATCATCTGTTCGACACCGTCGTGGCTCCCATCCTGACCAAGGTGTGCAACGTGCTGCGTCAGGAACGGCAGACGGAAATCTACCATGCACAGGCCCATTCCACCCAGAAGAGAAACGAGATGTCTTGCTACGAGAACTCGCGGCAAGACATCAAGGTCATGTTGAAAAAGAATACCGGCTATCAGCAGTGCCCGCTCTTCCTGCGCTTGCAGGACGACGTGGGGCGGTATATCGCAGGAGTGAAAAATGAGAAGTGAGAAATGAGAAATGGATAGTTCCAACGGCATATCCGCCCTGAAACTATCCATTTCTCATTTCTCACTTCTCACTCCTCATTTCTTATTCCTGCGGACGCTGCGGACGCTGACCGCCGCCGAAGCCCTGGCGGCCGCCACGCTGCTGCATACGCTGCATGCGCTGCTGCTGGGCCTGCTGATACTTCTGATACTGTTCAGGAGTCATAATCTTCTGAAGCTCGGCGTTGTATTCCTCCATGTTCTTGCGCATCTCCTCGAAATTCATCTGCGGACGCTGACCGCGCTGGCCACGCTGACCCTCGGCCTGGCCGTCCTGCTGCGGCCGCTGACGCTGCTCACCAGCCTGCGGGCGCTGGCCACGCTGGCCGCGAGGACCACCCATCATGGGAATCTTGTCGGCATACTGTGTGTTCAGCTCGAGCAGCTTGGCACTCTGCTCCTCGTTCAGGCCATATTCCTTAGCCGTCATCTCGGTGCGCTGCTTAATCATCTCCGTGCGGTCCATCTGCTGGGGCTGGCGGGGCTGCTGTACTTCGGTGTTCTGGGCCATCATGTTGGCGCTCATCATCATTGCGGCTGCAATAGCCAAAATCGTTTTCTTCATAATTGCTTCTGTTTTTTGATTAATTGTTTATTGTTGTTATTAGTTTCTGAGTTGCAACTATTCTTCTGACGTACCACCCATCGAAAAGTTTAATCACTGCCGAAAAAAACTGTCTGGTTGGGTTAATGGAACCCCATCTTGTAGCTCCGATTTACATAGCTCTTTTTTTGAACAATATTGACAAAATGGCCATTTTTGGCCTCCATATTTTGAAAATTCTCCACGAAAAAACTTTTGGACGAAAAAACGCCAATTTTAAGAGGGTTTGCTAAATGCTTGATTGTCAGCTGGTTGGTTCGGTTTTGGCGAAAATCGGCGTTCGTTGAGAAAAAAAGTCAACGCCTTTTGAAAATTTGGCGTTGACTTTTGAAAATTTGGCGTGCTTACAAAAACGCAAAAAGGGGCAAAAATTGAGCAAAAAACGTGCACAAAAGTATATCCTGTGTGCAAATTTTGGCCTTTCGCGCCCTGTTTTTTCATCGGGCGAGGGCTGGATGAGGGGCCAAAATGGCTATTTTTCGCTCAAAATTGCGTCGTCGCCGTGAACAAAATTTTCTGTGAAATATTTTGACATTTTGGCATGAAAAACACTATCTCCTGCCCTGTTCCCGAGCGCTGCTAAACGGACACAAAAATCCTCGAAAGCGAAGAATCACTAACGAGGACAGATGCTAATGCTCAAGTACGTAGAGCACGCCGTCCTCTACGCGAAAATGCACGTCGCTGCCTGCGAAGGGCATGCCGTAGACGCGCTGGGCATCGTCGTGATAGCGTGGTCGCGGGTCGAGGGCGAGCAGCTCCCTGAGCGACTGCAGGTCGGCTGCCGACAGCTGGCTGGCCACGGCGGGCGGAACGACCACCTGCAGCTGGTGCCACTCCGTCTGGTCAACGAACCCGCTGCGGGCATCGGGGTGGCTGTCGGCATAGGCCACGTAGGGCTTCACGTCGTAGATGGGCGTGCCGTCCATGAGGTCGGCTCCGCTGACGCGAAGCACGGGTCCCAGCTGCGTGTCGTGGTCGATGGCCGTCAGCCTGACGCACGACAGCCCCAGGTTGTTGGGCCGGAAGGGCGACCGCGTGGCAAAGACCCCCATGCGGCGGTTGCCGCCCAGACGTGGTGGGCGCACGGTGAGGCTCTTCGGTGCCTCCCGGTTGGCCGAGAACTCCCAGAGCAGCCACACGTAGTCGAAGTCTTCGAGGCCGCGAACGGCATCCATCTGGCGGTAGGGCGGCTCGAAGACGACGGTCCCCGCCAGAGCGGCGAGACCGCTCTGGCGGGGAATGCCGAACTTCGACGTCAGTGGCGAACGGAAATGTGCTATCGGCAGTATCTCCATGTCATTATTAAGTAGGTGAGCACAAATAGTTTATATCAACACAGAGACACAAAGATACAGAGAATATAGAAAAACTCTGTACCTCTGTGTCTCTGTGTTTAAAAACATCATATAAGATAATTATGAGTAGTTACTTATTTCTTTTTCGTGAGCAGGTTCAGCTTCCCCTTCGGGGCCAGCGCGTTGCTCACCGGCTCGGTGTATTCGCTCACCTTCGCCGTGGCGGTGCAGCGGATGTCGCGGCTGCTGGCACCGAAGCGGAAGGTGTAGATGCCACCCTCGGTGAGCCACTGCGAGTGGGCCTCGTCGAACGAAGCCAGGTCGCGGCGCTGCAGCTGCATGGTCAGCAGCTGGCTCTCGCCGGGCTGCAGCTCGCGCGTCTTGGCGAAGGCACGCAGCTCCTGTGCGGGCTTCTCAAGGGTGCCCTGCGGTGCCGTGGCATAGACCTGCACGGTCTCCTTGCCGCTCACGCTGCCGGTGTTCTTCACCGTGACGCTGAGGCTGATGTTGTCGCCCTGCACCTTCACCGTGGGCTTGGCATATTCAAACGTGGTGTAGCTGAGTCCGTAGCCGAAGGGATAGGCCACGTCGCGGCAGAAGGAGTCGAAATAGCGGTAGCCCACGTAGATGTCCTCCTCGTGGTTGGTGACGAGTCGGCCGTCGCGTCCCTGTGCTGAGGAGTTGCCGCCGGGGAAGTTCTGCGTCGACGGGTGGTCGGTGGCGGCGATGGGCCATGTCATGGGCAGCTTGCCCGAGGGGTTCACGCGTCCGGTGAGGATGTCGGCCACGCTGTTGCCACCCTCCTCGCCAGGTTGCCAGGCGCAGACGATGGCGTCGGGGAGGTCGCGCCACGAGGCCGTCTCGATGACCGAGCCGCTGTTGATGATGACGATGACGGGCTTGCCCACAGCGTGGAAGGCCTGGCACACGTCGGCAATCATCTGGCGCTCCTCGGGGATGAGGTTGAACTCGGTGTTGATGTCGCGGTCCTCGCCCTCACCGGCCTGTCGGCCGATGGTGATGATGGCGGCATCGGCGCCTTCCACCTCCTTGCCGATGGCCAGGGGGCTGAACGTTGTTTCGGGATATTTCTGCTGGCCCATGGCCTCGGTCTGGAACCACTTCGAGGGATGGCGCTCGGCCTGGAACTTCAGGCGGGCGTAGGCGATGTATTTGCGGTAGATGTCGGTGAGCGTCTCCGACGAGCTGATGCCGGCGTTCTTCAGTCCATTCACCATGTCGACCACGTAGGGCGTGTGCACGCAGCCAGAGCCGGTGCCGCCGCTGAGGAAGTCGTAGGAGTTTTCGCCGAAGAGGGCCACCGTCTTGATGTCGCGCAGGGGCAGGGTGGGCTGTCCGGCCTTGGCGGGGGAGGGTGAGACGGCGTTCTTCAGCAGCACGATGCCCTCGCAGGCACTCTGGCGGGTGATGGCGGCATGGGCTTTCAGGTCGGGCTTGTTCGTGGCGGGGTAGTGGCGGAAGCTGGGCGTCTTCACGATGTACTCCAGCATGCGGCGCACGTTGCGGTCAACGTCGGCCTGGCTGAGCCGTCCGCTCTTCACGCCCTCGATAATATCCTTGGTCTGTGCCTCCTGTCCAGGCTCCATCAGGTCGTTGCCTGCCTGCACCTCAGCGATGGTGGGCAGTTCCTCGCGGATGCCTATCCAGTCGGTCATCACGATGCCCCGGTAGCCCCAGTCGTCGCGCAGGATGCTCGTTAGCAGGTCGCGGTTGCCCATGGAGAACTGGCCGTTGACCTTGTTGTAGGAGGCCATGATGGTCCAGGGGTCGCTCTCGCGCACGGCAATCTCGAAGCCGCGCAGGTAGAGCTCGCGTGCGGCGCGCTGGCTGACGCGTTCGTCGACGCTGGTGCGGTTGGTCTCCTGCGAGTTGATGGCGAAGTGCTTGGCGCTGACGCCCACGCCCTGTCGCTGCACGCCGCGGATGTAGGCGGCGGCAATCTTGCCCGTGAGCAGCGGGTCTTCACTGTAGTACTCGAAGTTGCGGCCACAGAGCGGGTTGCGGTGCAGGTTCATGCCTGGGCCGAGGATGACGTCGCAGCGGTACTCCTTCGTCTCGTTGCCGATGGCCTCGCCCACCTGGCTCACCAGGTCGGCGTTCCACGTAGAGGCCAGGCAGCTGCCGATGGGGAAGCCCGTGGCGTAGTAGGTCTGTGTGTCGCCCTTGCGGGTGGGGTCGATGCGCACGCCGGCAGGGCCGTCGGTGAGCACCGTGGCGGGAATGCCCAGCCGGGGGATGGCGGGCGACGTGCCCGCAGCACCAGCCACCAGCGTGGCCTCGCTGCCCACGACGGCGTCGGCGCTGAAGAACTTGTTGGCACCGCCAACCAGCAATTGTGCCTTTTCTTCAAGGGTCATGGCTTTCATTACTTCGTCGATGTTGTCGGCGCTCAGTTGCGGGGCCTGTTGGGCCAGGGCTGTCGATGACACGATTACGGCTGTCATGGTCAGTAGTTTTTTTCTTAATTGCATTAGTTAATGTTTTGGTGATTTGTTTGCAAAATTAGGCATTTCTCTTTAATTGAGCAAAATAATCAGGCACTAAAATTCAGCCAAATGTATCATTTTGTTCTCTTTGTGTAAACAAAAGGGAAAGTTTTGCCGTATTTCCTTGGTGGAGTGGGGGAAAAATCGTATTTTGGTGCTCGAGGCAAAGGACATGGAAGCCATCTATCGCATGGCCCGCGGATGAATCATCACCAACATAAGTACAGTCATGAAGAATGCATTATTATATTATTGGCTTCCCTGCCGGTAACACGCAATACATCATCTTCGGCTTGGCGCTGAAAGACATCATTAATACTAAAAAAGAAAAGACGCAATGAAAATCCTGTTAATCGGTGGCACCGGCACCATCAGCAGTGCCATCACCCGCCAGTTAGCCGCCAGTGGCCATGACTTGTGGCTGCTGAACCGAGGTAGCCGAAAGAACGAAGTGCCCAGTCTGGTGGAGCGCGACATCAAGCTCTTCCGAGGACGCACCAAGCAGTATGTCTTCATCTCGTCTGCATCGGCCTATCATAAGCCTGCCGCCAGCCATGTCATCACCGAGGGAACGGCGCTGGCCAATCCCTACTGGCAGTATTCGCGCGACAAGATTGCCTGCGAAGAAAGGCTGATGCGAGAATATGCAGAAACGGGATTCCCTGTCACCATCGTCCGGCCGAGCCATACCTATTGTGAGCGTGCCGTACCCGTCTCCGTTCATGGGACGAAAGGTTGCTGGCAGGTGCTCCGGCGTATGCTCGACGGAAAGCCTGTCATCGTGCAGGGTGATGGTTCCTCGCAAATAAGGAATGTTATATACGTTTGTGGTGTTGGCGTGTTGCGAAACAAGCCAGCACCTTTGCCGTCTAAAACGGCATTGACAGCAAACGTATATTGGGGCGTGCAATACTACGCAATACGAAAACGCGCAAAACTGCTGCTAAAAGGCGAAAAACAAGGCGAGTGGTGCAAATGTGGTGCAAGTACGACAACTTATAAAAGCCACAGCAAAGAGCGACATTTCATAACTCACTGATAAACAACGAAAAACCCCGCTACGGTCTTGCGACTTTCGCGGGGTCATAATGAAAGGAGGAGTGGTACCTCCAGGAATCGAACCGGGGACACACGGATTTTCAGTCCGATGCTCTACCAACTGAGCTAAGGCACCATAGTGTCACTGCATTCCTTTCGTTTTGCGAGTGCAAAGGTACTGCTTTTTTTTGAACTGACCAAACTTTTTGCCGTTTTTTTTCAAAAAAGTTGCTGATTCCCCGTTTTTTCGGCATTTTCAGCGCATTATTGCAGCGGATTCCAGCCTTGAGCTTTCAGTTCGAACTCGTTTCCGTCGCGGCTGACGAGCACATGACCGTACTTTTCTTCGGTGATGTGGCCGATGAGATGCACGTCCTCTATCTGGCGCACTTTCTCCAGGTCGCCGATGGGTACGGTGAAGAGCAGTTCGTAGTCCTCGCCGCCATTCAGGGCGCAGGTGGTCACGTTCATGTTCAGCTCCTCGGCCATCACGGCTGTCTGGTAGTCGATGGGCAGCTCCTTCTCGAAGATGCGGCAGCCTGTGTGGCTCTGCTTGCAGATGTGGCGCAGCTCGGAGCTGAGTCCGTCGCTGATGTCCATCATGGCGGTGGGATGGATGCCGGCCTCGCGCAGTCGGGCGATGATGTCGCCACGTGCCTCGGTCTGCAGCTGGCGTTGCAACAGATATTCCTTACCGCTGAAGTCAGGCTGGTCGAGATTGGCTATTTGAGCATTGAGATTGGCGATTTGTGTCTGGTCGCCAGCTTTCTGGGCAGCTTGCAGTTTCTTCTGCAGGCCGTCCACCTGACTGTAGTAGACCGCTTTCTCGCGTTCCAGTAGCTGCAGGCCCATATAGGCGGCGCCGAGGTCACCGCTGACGCAGATGAGGTCGGTGTTTCGTGCGCCATTGCGGTAGACGATGTCCTCGCGCCGGGCCTCGCCGATGCAGGTGATGCTGATGGCCAGGCCCGTATAGCTGGAGGTGGTGTCGCCGCCCACGATGTCGACGCCCCACTTCTGGCAGGCCAGGCGCAGGCCTTCGTAGAACAGCTCCACGTCTTCCACGGTGAAGCGCTTGCTCAGTGCCAGCGAGACGGTCATCTGGCGCGGCGTGCCGTTCATGGCGAAGATGTCGCTGATGTTCACCATCGCCGACTTGTAGCCCAAATGCTTCAGGTCGATGTAGGTCAGGTCGAAGTGTACGCCCTCCATCAGCATGTCGGTGGTGACGAGCACCTCTGTGTCGGGGTAGCTCAGCACGGCGCAGTCGTCGCCCACGCCGTATTTCGTGCTTTCGTTCTTCTTGTCCAGGTCTTTGGTGAGTCGGTCTATCAGGCCGAACTCCCCCAGCTGTGCTATTTCCATGATTTGCTTAAATGTAGAATGCTTGTTGTTGAGTGTCTATCTGAAACTGATGGTGCGTGGCTTGTTGCCCGTGTGCTGGCTGTCGTGGGGCTTGCTGTCGTCCTTGCCCTTCACGAGGATGCTGTTTCGTGAGTTCTTCAGCACATAGCCTACGATGGTCTCGTTGAACTTCTCCTCCTGTTCGGGCTGCATGAACGTGATGCGCACGGGCAGGGCATAGAGGTTTCTCCGCACCTCGTCGCTCAGTCCGCTGACGCTGGTCAGCCGGGCCGCATCTTTCTCTGTTGTGACGATGCACTTGGGCGAGGGCATGGCGGCGAAGGTGCTGTTGATGCGCTCCACGTCCTTGCGGCGGAAGCTGTGGTGGTCGGGGTAGACGAGGGGTGTCAGCTGTGCCGGAGCGGCCAGCGTCTTCAGGTCTTCCTCCAGCTGTCGGGGCGAGGCGATACCCGAGAGCAGCAGCACGTTCTGCCCCTTCAGAACGTCGAGTCCTCCGGATAGTGGTGCCGGGGCACCGTTGCCGAAGACGGGCTGCAGCTCATCGTAGCTGAGCGTGGTGAAGAAGAGGTGCTGATAGGGATAGAGGTCCATGGCCTTGGTGATGACGCGGAACTCCATGGGCTTCAGCTCGCGGGGGCACTTCGTGACGATGACCAGGTCGGCGCGGTTCTTGCCTTTCAGTGGCTCGCGCAGGCGGCCGGCAGGCAGCAGCTTGTCGTAGATGATGAGGCGGTGATAGTCCACCAGCAGGATGTTCACGCCGGGCTTCACGTAGCGATGCTGGAAGGCATCATCGAGCAGCACCACGTCGAGCTGTGCATCGTCGTCGGTGAGCTGCTGTATGCCGTGCACGCGCTTCTTGTCCACGGCCACGGTGATGCCGGGGTATTTCCGTTTCATCTGGAAGGGCTCGTCGCCGATGTCCTTGGCGGTGGTGCTGCTGTCGGCCTGCTGGAAGCCTTTCGTCTTCCGCTTGTAGCCCCGGCTGAGCACAGCCACCTTGAACCTGTTTTGCAGCAGTCGGATGAGGTGCTCCACGTGGGGGGTCTTGCCCGTTCCTCCCACGGTGATGTTGCCCACGGCAATGACGGGCACGTGGAACGCGTGGCTCTTCAGCAGCCCCACGTCGAAGCAGAAGTTGCGCAGGCTTACCCCGCAGCCGTAGATCCAGCTCAGCGGCAGCAGGCTCTCCCGTATCTTTATAAAGTCACCCTCCATTACTCAGTTTATTGTTTTTAGTTTATTGTTGAGTGACTTTAGGAATGAGGCCTTGAGCTTCCTGTAGTTGAAATCCATAGCCTTGTCTATAGTCACTCAACAACAAACATTCAACACTCAACACTATCTGACCGCGATGCTGTAGGGCAGGCGGGCCTGCAGGCGGTTGCGCATCTGGTCGAGGCGGAGCTGCATGACGGGCTCATAGAGGTCGCCCAGTGCCTGGCGCAGCTGGCTGTCGAGGTAGCTGCCCTTCTTTTCATCGCTGTTCAGCAGGTTGTCAATCCATTCGGTCTTGGCAGGATAGGCGGCAGTGTGATACTCCTGCAGCGAGGCCAGCTCGGCAGCCTTCTTCACGGCATCGTTGAGCGAGCCCAGCTGGTCGACGAGCTTGATGCCGAGGGCATCGGTGGCCAGCCACACGCGGCCCTGGGCTATCTCGTTCACCTCGTCCTTGGTCATGCTGCGGCCCTTACCCACGATGTCGAGGAACTTCTCGTAGCCGCGGTCTGTGTAGCCCTGCAGATAGCGCATCTCGTCGCTGTTTTCCGAGCCGAAGATGAGGCTCGTCTCGTAGTCGGAGTATTTGTTGGTGCTGACGCCGTCCCAGGTGATGCCCAGCTTGTCGGTGACGAGTCCGCTGAAGTTGGGGATAAGTCCGAAGATGCCGATGGAGCCGGTGATGGTCGTAGGCTCGGCAAAGATGTAGTTGGCACCGCAGCTGATCATGTAGCCGCCCGAAGCAGCTGCTCCGCCCATCGACACCACCACGGGCTTCTTGGCCTTCAGCAAGTCGATGGCATGGGCTATCTGCTCGCTGGCCACGGCACTGCCGCCACCGCTGTTCACGCGCAGCACCACGGCCTTCACATTGTCGTCGTCGGCCAGCTGCTGCAGGTCTTCCACGGTGGTGTTGCCCACGATGCTATGGCCGCTCATGAAGCCGCTCGCCACCTCGTCGACGATTTCGCCATAGGCATAGTAGACGGCCACCTCGCCACCCTTCTGCTTCACCTTCTTGGCGGGCTTCAGGTTGCGCATGTCGGTCAGCGTCAGCTGGTTGATGTCGTCGTCCTTGTCAATCTTCAGCTTCCGGCGCACCACCTGCTTCATCTCCTCGGGATAGAAAGCGCGGTCGATGAGGCCGGCCTTCAGGTAGTCGTCGACCGAAGCGAACAAGATGATGCTGTCGTTGGCCAGCTGGTCCAGCTGCTCTGCGGCAAGGTGGCGGCTCTCGGCCATCTGTGTCGTCCACTGCTGCCAGATGCCCTTCAGGTAGGCCTCGCGCTGCTCGCGGTCCTCGGCGCTCATGTCCTTGCGGGTGACGCTCTCCACGTAGCTCTTGTACTTCCCCACGCGGGCAGCCTGATACTTCACGCCGAGCTTCTCGTAGAGGCCGGTCATGTACTCATGCTTGCCGCCCAGGCCCTTGAAGTCGATCATGCCCGTCTTGTTCAGGAAGAGGCTGTCGGCCACCGAGCTCACGTAGTAGCTGGCCTGCATCATCTGGTCGGCGTAGGCCAGCACCCACTTGCCGCTCTTCTTGAAGTCGGCCAGCGCATCGCGCACCTGCTGGGCCGTGGCGGGCGAGTCGAACATGGCGGCTCCCCCCTCTATGTAGATGCCCTTGATGTTCTCCTCGTCGCGGGCCAGACGGATGGCGTTCACGATGTCGTCGAGTCCCATCTCGTCCATGCCAGCCGAGCCGAGCAGGATGGAGAGGGGGCCGTTGTCCTCAACCCGCTCGCTCACCGAGCCGTTCAGCTGGAGGACGAAGACGCTGTTCTCCTTGGCCTTCACCTTGGTGTCACCTCCGGCGAGCATGCCCATCAGCGTGAGTGCGAAGAGGATGCCGCCAACGATAATCAGTACGATGATGCCGCATATCGTGGCCATCATGTATTTGAAAAAATCTTTCATCTGAAAAATGGTTTAATGATAATTCACGCGCAAAGTTACACTTTTTTTTCGTACTATACTACAAAAAGGCGAAAAAAAACGCAATTTTACGCAAAAGCGCCATCGGCCATCAAGCGGGTGCCCGTGGTGCTGGCCGACAACACCCAGAGTGGTCATGGTGGCACCTACGAGCAGCCCAGCGGTGGTGCCAACGCCCGCATGGTGAAGGCATGGCTCGACTGGCAACTGAAGGGCAATAAGGAAAGCGAAAAACTCTTCATCGGCGGCGACCTCACTGGCTATGACGGCTTCTCCATACAACACAAGAACTACAAGTAGTAGAAACCGTGCAGCATAGGCCGCTGCAAGAGCTGGTCAGAGCATTCATAGTATCTCCATCGGCGTGTAGGCTTCCACACCGATGGAGATACTCTTTTTTTGGCAATGATATAGCAGTTGACCTATTTGTGCGCAGCTGTTCTCAGCAGGGAAGGCAGCGGGCGCTGCCATTAATTTTCCCGCCCGCTGCCATTATTGGCAGCGGCCGCTGCCAATATCGTCCCCGTCCGCTGCAAACGGAAAAGGCGTGCCCTTTTTCCCACTCCGGTATGGCCGGGTCCCAAATTGTCGCCGCCTTTTTCCTCTCCTCCCTGCTGCTGTGTGGAAACGCGAGGTCTTTCAACCTGCTTGGCTTTTCTTTGTGCGCAATAATATAGCTGTTGCCCTGTTTTATTCAATCCTGATGGCCACGGCCTTCAGCTGCTGCCATCCGGCACGGTCGGTGAGGCGAATCATAAAGTGGTAGTCGCCAGCGTCGATGTCATCGGGGATGGGAATGTCGAAGCGGGCTGTGTAGGCCTTCTGACCTGTGGGGATGGCGTAGTCCTGGTTGAACACCCAGGGCTTCACCGAGGGCTGCTCGTGGTCGTGGTCCTCGTCCTCCTCGCATTCGGTAGCCGACGTGCTGTGCGAGTGGTGGTCGGCGTTGGTGTGAATCTCGATGTTGTAGTTGCCCAGCTCCTGGTTGTCGGTGAAGACGTAGCAGAAGGGGATGACGCTGCCGCGTTCATAGACTTGGCAGTCGATGGGGTTGGCGGCGATGCCCTGGCTGCTGATTTCGGGATAGGTCATGTCCTTCTCCTCGTTGTCATCGTCGCTGCAGGCAGCAAAACCAAAGGTGAATGTAGCCACAAGAGCCATCATGAGGCTCAGATATTTCTTATTTGTTTTCATTGTTTTGTTCGTTTTTTTTGTTGGAGGGGTCTGCTAAAACTCCAGCCCTACCTTCAGTGCGACGTTGCGCCCCGGTTCGGGCACGTCGATGAGGCGGTAGTAGCTAGTGTGGTCGTAGTAGCGGCGGTCGAGCAGGTTGTCTGCATGGAGCGCCACGTTGAGCGTCGTGCTGCCCTTCAGCGGGAAGCGTTTCCCTGCCGAGAGGTTCAGCGTCCAGTAGCCGTCGGTAGGTTTCTCGGGGGGTACAATCTCGTCTTGTCGGCCAACGATGTGGGCGTTCAGCGCCACGAATCCCTCGTCATTGGGGGCGAAGGCATAGCGCAGCCCTACATCGGTTGACCACGGGGTGGAGAAGGGTAGGGTGTAGCCCTTCTTCTCGCCCGACCGCTGACGTGCATAGAGGTATTCGCCTTGCACGTGGGCCTGCCAGCGACGGCTGATGTGGCAGGTGGCCTGGGCCTCCAGGCCGTAGCGCAGGACGCGGGCCTGGGTGTAGTGATAGAGCTGCAGTCCTTCTACATACTGCGCCGTGGGGTTCAGGTAGATGTAGTTGGGAAAAAAGTTTAGGTAGGGCTCTGCCTGCACTTCCCAGCGGTCGTTGCTCCAGCTCACGGTGGCATCTATCTGGTAAGACTCTTCAGGATCGAGCTGTGCGTTGCCCCGCTCGTAGCGGAAGATGTGGTAGTTCACGCCGTTGGCTCCCAGCTCCTTGGCGATGGGCACGCGGAACGACTTGCCCACGTTGGCCTTCATCACCCACTGCCCCGTGCTGTAGTTCACGCCTGCCGACCACGTGATGCTGTTGAAGTGGCGCCTGCGGTCGGCTGAGCGCTGCTGGTAGGCCTCCCCCTCTTCCGAGGGAGTCTGGTACCAGTCCTGATAACTGTGGATGTGGGTCTTCGCATGGTCGTAGCGCAGTCCGGCGTTCACCGCCAGGTTCTCGCGCAGGGTGAAGCGGTCGAAGACGAAGAGTCCGGCGGTGGCCGTCTCGAAGTCGGGGATGATGAACCCCCATCCGTCGCGGCGGTTGTGCTGCAGCTCGCCGCTGATGCCCCCTTGCAGCTCGTGCCGCCCCAGCTGCTGGCGCAGCGAGAGCGAGGCGGTGTAGGTGTGCTTGTTGAAGCGGCGCTCTAAGGAGTTGGGTGGGGTGGGCATGTAGCCGTGGCTGACGGGCTCCGACAGCTCTTCGCGCAGGTTGTTCTGGTAGGCCAGGTTCAGCTCTGCCGACGTGGCCTCGCTGCGCCAGGTGGTGTGGCTGAGCACCTTCAGGTGGTTCACCCACTGGCGGGGCAGGTCGACGTCGCGCCGCGAGTGGTCGTAGTCGATGTCGCTCAGGCGAACCTCCAGCCCGTGGGCGTTGGCGAAGAAGCCACTCTTCGAGTAGCTGTCGCTCAGGCGCACGTCGGTGTGGAAGTTGTAGCCGGCGTAGCCCAGCATCAGGCTGCCGTCGCGCTCTGTGCCGGCGGTGTTGCGCAGCCGCTGGTCCTTCAGCTTAATCCAGTAGGAGTAGTACTGGATGCTGTCCGTCGGCACGCGGTAGTCGGCATAGTCGATGAACGTGGCGTTGGCGCGGTAGAAGAACTTGCCGTGACGGCCGCCCACCTTGGCCGAGAGGCCCAGCTGCTCGTTGTTCGTGCGGCCGAAGAGCTGCACGGCACCCTCCAGCGGCTTCGTCGGCACGTGGTTGGTGTAGAGGCTGAGCACGCCGCCGATGGCGTCGCTGCCATAGAGGATGGCGGCGGGGCCCTTGATGACCTCGGCGCGGTCGATGGCAAACTGGTCTATCTCCAGTCCGTGGTCGTCGCCCCACTGCTGGCCCTCGTGCTTCACGCCGTCCTCGCTGACGGCCAGGCGGTTGAAGCCCAGGCCGCGGATGGCGGGCTTCGACTGCCCGGAGCCGATGGCCATGGCCTTCACGCCGGGGATGCCTTCCAGCGTCTGCATCAGGCTGCCAGCGAAATGCTGTTGGAGATAGTCGCCGCTCACCTGAACGGCGCTCTGCGACGAGCGCATCTGGTAGTCGTGGCGCTGCTGACCCGTGACGGTCACGGCATCGAGCGTGACCACGGTGTCATTGACTGCGCACGACAAGAGTGCTGCAGCCACTATGTTGCTGATCATGATTCATGCTGTTTGATTCGTAAGACGAGATGGTACTGAAGGAATCAAACAGCAGGTGGGCCGCGCAGCCCGACCATGCTGAGATGGGCCACGCAGACGCTGCGCCGCCAGGTGAAGGGTGCCGCCTTGCACACATTATTAAATATAAGAAGGGTGGCCACGGCCACGGCCAGCATGGGCAGGGTGAGGAACTGGCAGAGCACGCAGGCGTGCAGCGCAATGGCCTGCTGGCCCAGATGTCCGCCACAATGATGTTGGACGCATTCGGCGCAGGATGTCAGTTCTGATTGTACGGCTTCGTGAATGTGAAGCGACGACAGCAATAGCATTGGCACGAATACGGCCAACAGCAACCAAGAAGCGATATGTCGTTTAGTCTTCACGTTCACGGCGGCAAAGTTACGAAAAAAAACGCAATCAGCTTCCATGATTGGGAAAAAGATTTTGAAAAACGGTCTGTTTCATGATTCAAATGTTTCAAATCGTGTCTGAAATGTTCTTTTTCTTCCTGATAGGAGTAAAAAGTTGGCGGAAAATGGTGTTGTTCGATAAATAAGCTGTAACTTTGCCGTCAGTTTTACTAATTATTTGTAAATTCGTTGTAATGGAAACTTCAAAAGTAAAGCCAGCATCTGGCAAATTGGGTATCCTGGTCGTGGGCTGCGGCGCAGTCTCCACCACGTTTATGACGGGTGTCCTCCTGGCCCGCAAGGGGCTGGGCAAGCCCGTGGGATCATTCACTCAGTATGACAAAATCCGCGTGGGCCGTGGGGCCGACAAGCAGTATCTGCCCGTGGGCAGCATCGTGCCGCTGGCCAGTCTCAACGACATCGTGTTCGGCTGCTGGGATGTCTATCCGCAGAACGCCTATCAGGCAGCCATGTATGCCGAGGTGCTGAAGGAGAAGGACATCAACCAGGTGCGCGACGAGCTGGAGCAGATAGTGCCCATGAAGGCCGCCTTCGACAAGAACTATGCCAAGCGACTCGACGGCGACAACGTGAAAGCCTCCCGGGAAGGAGCCCTGCCCACCCGCTGGGAGATGGTGGAGATGCTGCGCGAGGACATCCGCCGCTTCAAGGAAGAGAAGCAGGTGGAGCGCGTGGTGGTGCTCTGGGCTGCCTCGACGGAGATTTACGTGCCTGTCGACAAGCAGGTGCACTATCAGCTGAGCGACCTCGAAGCCGCCATGAAGGCCGACGACCGCGAGCACGTGGCACCCTCGATGTGCTATGCCTACGCTGCCCTGCAGGAGGGCGCTCCCTTCATCATGGGCGCTCCGAACACCACCGTCGACATTCCCGCCATGTGGCAGTTGGCCGAGCAGACGCGAATGCCCATCGCCGGCAAAGACTTCAAGACGGGGCAGACGCTGGTGAAGAGCGGCTTCGCACCCATCATCGGTGTGCGCTCGCTGGGACTCAGCGGCTGGTTCTCAACCAATATCCTCGGCAACCGCGACGGCCTCGTGCTCGACGAGCCTGCCAACTTCCGCACCAAGGAGGTGTCGAAGCTCTCCACGCTGGAGACCATCCTGAAGCCCGACTGGCAGCCCGACCTCTATGGCCACGGCAACGACGATGACACGCAGTACTACCACAAGGTGCGCATCAACTACTATCCGCCCCGCAACGACAACAAGGAGGGATGGGATAACATCGACATCTTCGGCTGGCTGGGCTATCCCATGCAGATTAAGATTAACTTCCTCTGCCGCGACAGCATCCTTGCCGCTCCGCTCTGCCTCGACCTCACCCTGCTCTCCGACCTTGCAGCACGTGCTGGCCGCTACGGCACGCAGCGCTTCCTCTCCTTCTTCCTGAAGTCGCCGCAGCACGACTACACCACAGGCGAGGAGCCGGTGAACAACCTCTACCAGCAGTACACCATGCTGAAAAACGCCATCCGCGAGATGGGCGGCTACGAGGCTGACGAGGAGGTCGATTAAGCCTCGCCGTCATTGACAGGTGTAGGGAAACGCAAAAGAAAAGCCCGCTTTTCTTTTGCGTTTCCCTCGTTTTTTATTACCTTTGTCGCGGCTAAACAAATCAAAACAAACTTACACATGAGACAGAGACTACTGATGGGCCTCGTGATGCTGATGCTGTGCACGGTGGCCATGGGAAAGAAAAAAGTGGTGAAACAAGAGCTGTGGCCCAACGGCGAGGTGATGGATGCCTGGTTCACGGACACGGCGAAGGTGGATGTCAGTACGCTGGGCAAGCAGTATGTGCTGACTAACTATGGCGTGCGTCAGGGCACGACGGACATCCAGACGCGCGAGATTCAGGCCGTCATCGACAAGGCGGCTGCCGAGGGTGGCGGCGTCATCGTTGTGCCGAAGGGAACGTTCTTCAGCGGCAGCCTGTTCTTCAAGCAGGGCACACACTTGCACTTGCAGGAGGGCGCCGTGCTGAAAGGCAGCGACCGCGTGCACGACTTCGAAATCCGCGAGACGCGCATTGAGGGCCAGACGTGCAAGTACTTCGTGGCACTCGTCAATGCCGACGGCCTCGACGGCTTCACCATCACCGGCAAGGGCACCATCGACGGCAACGGACAGGACTACTGGGAGGAGTTCTGGATTCGCCGCCAGTGGAATCCGCAGTGCACCAACAAGGATGCCCAGCGGCCACGCCTGACCTACATCTCGAACTGCAAGAATGTCACCATCCAGGATGTGCGGCTCATCAACTCGCCCTTCTGGACGAACCATATCTACCGCTGCGACCACGTGCGCTACCTCGACCTCTACATCTATTCGTCCACCACGGGCATCAAGGGCCCGTCGACCGATGCCATCGACATCGACGTGTGCCACGACGTGGTGGTGCGAGGCTGCTACATGAACGTGAACGACGATGCCGTGGTGCTGAAGGGCGGCAAGGGCACCTTCGCCGACCAGGCTCCCGAGAATGGCCCCTGCTACAACATCCTGGTGGAGAACTGCCACTACGGCATGGTGCATGGCTGCATGACCTTAGGCTCGGAGAGCGTCCACGACTGGAACGTCATCATGCGCAACTGCGTGGCCGACGACACGAACAACGTGCTCTGGCTGAAGATGCGTCCCGACACGCCGCAGCACTACGAATATGTCCACGTGGAAGGCTTCACGGGCAAGTGCCGCAACTTCCTGCTCGTGCGCCCTTGGACTCAGTTCTACGAGAAGCAGGAGCGCCTCGACATGCCGCTCTCGCAGTGCAACAACGTCACGTTCCGCAATATCCAGATGACGTGCAACGTGTTCTTCAATGTCACCGGCTCCGACAAGTATGCGCTGAAGGACTTCGCGTTTGAAGATATTGACGTGAAGGACTACGCCAAGGAGAAAGCCTTCTCCCAGCGCCCCATCGACAACCTGATGCTGAAGAACGTCGTGGTGAATGGAGAGACCATTGAATGAGTTAGGAGTTGGCAGTTTGAGGTTGCGAGTTAAAAATAATTAAGGGAGGAGCAAAAACTCCTAACTCCTAACTCCTAACTCCTAACTTTTTATTACCTTTGCAGCCGATTTCAACGCGAAATGGATGCCGCGATGGTGGAATGGTAGACACGAGGGACTTAAAATCCCTTGACCCGGAAGGGTTGTGCGGGTTCGAGTCCCGCTCGCGGCACCAGGATTGCGTGCTTCGTCCTAAATGATAAATGACAAATGATAAATGATAGCAGGCTTGAGCAGCCCCGTCATTTATCATTTGTCATTTATTATTTAGGCGCGTAGCGCCGCTTACGGATTGCTAACGATGAGCATGCCGCTGTCGGGAGCGTAGCTGATGTTGCGGTAGAGCGTCAGTGCGCGGCCCTTTTCGCCCGACTTCACGTAGCCATACTCGCCGTCGATGTTGTAGGTGCGGTGGCACTTGCCGCACACCAGGTCGAGCGTCTGCTCCTCGCTCCATTTCAGCTCGTTGATGTTATCGCAATTGGGGCACATCAGGTCGTAGCAGCGCAGCTGTCCATAGAGTGAGCGACCGATAATAAGCCCCTGACGATAGCCCATGGCGGCATAGCTGGTGCGCTCGCCGCTGATGGCGGTGTTCATCGGCAGGTCCAGGTCGGTCTGGGCGTAAGTGCCGCGGTTAGGCGTCAGCAGCAGGTGGGTGATGCCGTTCCTCACCGATGCCTTCACGATGCAGAAGTCGCCGCCAGCAGAGCCAACGGCACGGGTGAGGGCGCTCGAGGGATAGAGCGAGGCGTTGAACGTGAAGCGGCAATAGGCCGAACTGTACATGTTGTCGGTCTGGCAAGCCGCCAGCAGGCAAAGCAAGAAACCCAACAGTAGCCTACGCATAGATGAGCTTTTTTTCTGCTTTTGAAACGCGTTCGAAGCCGAACTGGCGCATGGTCTCGTCCATGAGTGCCTTGATGCGGTCGTTGCAGAGGTTGCCGATGCTGCCCTCGTGGGTGTGGTGGATGTCCTTGCAGGGCGTGAAGCGTCCCGCCTCGATGTCGAGGCCTACCTTCTTGTAGGCATCGCGGAAAGGCATGCCCTCGGCTGCCAGGCGGTTCACCTCCTCCACGCTGAACATCGGGTCGTAACGCGGGTCGTCGAGGATGTGGTCGTTCACCTCAATGCGGTTGATGATGTAGGCCGTCATGCGCAGGCAGTCGAGCAGCTCGTCGAAGGCCGGAAGAAACACCTCCTTGATGATTTGCAGGTCGCGGAAGTAGCCCACGGGCAGGTTGTTCATGATGAGCGTCACCTGCTGCGGCAGTGCCTGCAGCTTGTTGCTCTTGGCGCGAATCAGCTCAAACACGTCGGGGTTCTTCTTGTGGGGCATGATGCTGCTGCCCGTGGTGCACTCCTTGGGCAGACGGACGAAGCCGAAGTTCTGCGAGTTGAACAGACAGGCGTCGAAGGCCAGCTTGGCCATGGTGCCGGCGATGGTGGCGAGGGCGAAGCCCACGTTGCGCTCCGTCTTGCCACGGCCCATCTGGGCGTAAACCACGTTGTAGTCCATCGAGTCGAAGCCCAGCAGGTCGGTGGTCATCTGGCGGTTCAGGGGGAAGCTGGAGCCATAGCCCGCTGCCGACCCCAAGGGGTTGCGGTTGGTCATCCTGTAGGCCGCATGCAGGAAGAGCATGTCGTCGGCCAGGCTCTCGGCGTAGGCTCCGAACCACAGGCCGAACGAGCTGGGCATGGCCACCTGCAGGTGGGTGTAGCCGGGCATGAGCACGTCCTTGTACTGCTCGCTCTTCTGGATGAGCTGGTCGAAGAGGTCCTTCACCGCCTCGGCCACCAACTGTAGCTGATGGCGTGTGAAGAGCTTCAGGTCGACGAGCACCTGGTCGTTGCGCGACCGACCCGAGTGAATCTTCTTGCCCATGTCGCCCAGACGGCGCGTCAGCATCAGCTCCACCTGCGAGTGCACATCCTCGATGCCGTCCTCGATGACGAACTCGCCTCGCTGCGTCTGCTCGTAGATGGCGCGCAGCTCGCGCAGCAGCACGGGCAACTCGTCCTTCCCGATGAGGCCTATCGACTCCAGCATCGTCACGTGGGCCATCGACCCCAGCACGTCGTAGGGGGCCAGGTAGAGGTCCAGCTCGCGGTCGCGGCCCACGGTGAACCGCTCTATCTCGCTGTTGATTTCAAAATCTTTCTCCCACAGTTTCATGTTCCGACAAATATTAATTGCGACTTTTGTTTGTTGACTTGGAGCTTCAGACTATGGTCTTTCAGTCAATAGTCTGTCGTCAATCTCTGTAGTCAATGAGTGCCAGTGCGTCGGCCACCTTCTCCACGCCGTCCTGCAGCGGGCCGCTCACCATGGGCTTCAGCATCATGGGGATATCGGCGTCTACGGTGACCTTCATCTTCGACGTCTGCTCGTCAATGGGCAGAATCTGCACCCAGAGGTTGAAGGGTAGGGGACTCTGCACGGCCTCGAACTTGATGCACTTCGGCTCCTCGCGTTCCACGATGCGTAGGGTGATCTGCCCCACGGGCGGCACGCTCACCGACACGCTGTCCTGGTCGAAGGTGAACTCCTGCACCTTGTCGCTGGGTATGCGGTCGCGGATGCGAGCCAGGTTGCTCAGGTCGCTGATGTTGCGATAGACCGCCTCCTGCGGATAGGGCACCGTCTTGATGCTACTCTCGTACTTGCTCATACTATCATCTGTTTTCGTTTATTCCGTGCTTTTCCATTCCCCGGGGTTCTTGCGCCATTCGGCCAGCACGGGCATGTCCTCTTCGCGGATGTAGCCCGTTTTCGCGGCCTCGCTGACCACGTGCTCATAGTCGCTCAGCGTCAGCAGTCTGACGCCGGCCTCGCGGAAAGCCTCCTCGGCCACGGGGAACCCGTAGGTGAACGACGCCACCATGCCGACCACCTCTACGCCGTAGTCGCGCAGGGCCTGCACAGCCTTCAGGCTGCTGCCGCCAGTAGAGATGAGGTCTTCCACCACCACCACCTTGGCACCCTTCTTCACCTCGCCCTCAATCTGGTTGCCCATGCCGTGGTCCTTCGGCTTCGGCCTCACATACGAGAAGGGCAGGCCCAGCTGGTCGGCCACCAGCGCACCCTGGGCAATGGCTCCTGTAGCTACGCCGGCCACTGCCTCGGCCTCGGGGAAGTTCTCCAGGATGAGGTGGCAGAGCTCCAGCTTGACGAACGAGCGCAGCGAGGGAAACGACAGCGTCTTGCGGTTATCGGTGTAGATGGGCGACTTCCAGCCGCTGGCCCATGTGAACGGCTCCTGGGGTTGCAGCTTGACGGCCTTCACCTCAAGCAGCTTCTTTGCAAAGATTTTCTTGATGCTATCCATGTTGCTATTCATATATATTATATAATAATGTTCCTTCAAAATTTTCTGCAAAGGTACGAATAAGTGAGCGAAAAGCAAAAGAAAAACACCTTTTTCTTTTGCTTTTCCAAACGGGAGTACCTTCGGCGCAGCCAAAATGTCCTTTTCACTAATTGTGATAAATAGCGTGCCACCACAGAATTGTTGCGGTTTTTATGGTTACTAAAAGCGAAAAAAAACTGCCAGGACGAGGATGTATTTTTTTTGAAAGATATTGACAAAATGGCCATTTTTGGCCTCCATATTTCGAAAATTCTCCACGAAAAAACTTTTGGACGAAAATGAGCGAGTTTTGAGAGGGTTTGTTAAATGATTGATTTTTAGTATATTGGGCTGATTTTTGCGAAAAAAGGCGTTCGTTGAGAAAAAAAAGTCAACGCCTTTTGAAAATTTGGCGTTGACTTTTGAAAATTTGGCGTGCTTACAGAAACGCGAAAATGGGCAAAAAATGCGAGAAAAACGTGCGCAAAATTAGGGGGTTTGTGCAATAATTAAGATTATTTTACTTAATCTTTCTTTAAGAGAGGCTCCCCATGGGTTCTCTAAGCCCCCAAAACGGCCATTTTTCGCCAAATTTTGCCTCGTTGCCGTGAGCTGTTTTTTTGTGAAATATTTTGACAATTTTAATCCGTCGGTATGTTCAAAAACGAAAATCAATCCAAGTCTCGCTGTATTTTCTCCGCCGCTTCTCCGCCGCTGTAGGGCGTTAGCTTGTCTAACGCCGCACAACATGCCGCAGGACAGAATTACATAAGGTGATTTCCTACTTTTAACGGAGTGAAAAAGCCTCTGCGGTATATTCGGTTGGAAACGCCTTTGCATCGCGATTCAACCGAATAGGTCGAAAAAGCCCGCTGTCATCCTTGCCACATTGTGAGTGGAGGAATGGCAGCGGGGAGTAGGTGTGGTGTTGTCCTCTGTAAAGGACGATTAAAGCTTTTGGAACGGCGTGGTCGATGGTTCGGGCTTCTGGAAGTTGCTGCCGGGCCGTTGCCAGATGATTTCGCCGTCGCATTCAATGGCATTCAACTGGCATTTCGTCACGCTCTTCTCGTCGTCGCTGTCTGGATTGGCATCTCGCATGCGCGAGAAAGTGTCTGTAAAGCTGCCTCCGTAGCTGTCTTGTGTCACTTCATAAGTCCTGTTGCTCCATATTGTCATATCGTATTTCCTTCCTGTCGTCCATGAACTATTGCTATCCTTGAGCGAAAATATCGGGTAGAAAGACAGGTACATAGGAAATTTCTTGTCGTTTTTCCGGTATACCGTGAAGTCCCAGTACATAATGTATATGCCGTCTTTCTTTTTGTCTTTTTTCGAACTGTATTTATGCTTTGTTCCCGTGTATAACTCATTGATTTGCCAAGAATCTATATTCGCTGCGCCTTTGATGGCGGTAAGAGTCTTGATATCAAAGGTGTAAGCGTAGTCATAGAAATCGTCTTCAACAAAAACTAACTCTCCATTCTCGGAGAGCCACTCCTTATGCAGGTCGTAGGGTACTACTTCGTTGATAACTATTTCGGGCGAGGTGTTACAGAAGGGGAGACCTTTGTCGAAAGCATCGGGCATATTGCTCTTCCATGGCAATTCGAAGAAGCATGGATATGCTGTGTACATGATGTCTTTTTCATCATAGTCGATAGGGATGTCGAAGGTGTATGTTTTATCGAGCGAGCATGTCGCCTCTGTTCCTCCTTCATTGGGGAAGATAGTGGTGATGTATTTTTTCCCCCTCTTAATCATCAAACCTGGCGTGAAATGCCTGCCCATGATGGATGTCCAAAACCCCCATTTTGAGAGCTTGTATTGGGCAGAGAACGTCATCTGCTTATTGTCTTTGTCCCATGACCTGATGATTTGGAATGATTTGTCGTCCAATTTGGGATACCATGTAAACGTTTTGGTGAAGAGTATCCATGGCCCTAAGTTGAGGTATGCACCCTTTTCGTCAATATGGTCATTGTTGCTGGCTTGATTGGCCAATTCGTCGAACTTTTTCTTTGCTTCTGGGTCTCCCTTCTTCACTTTGTCTATCAGTTCCTTATTCTTCATGGGTTTACTACTGTCACCAAACAAAGTTTTCAGTGACAAATCGAGGAATACGCCAAGTTTTACTGAGAAATCAATTGTGAAGGTTAGTCCCGCAGCATTAGAGAGATCGAACCACAACTGACCTGATTCGTGTGAGACGATGGGAGTGGTGAGTGTGAACATCGCCCTAAGCGTAGGAATGAATCTGACGGAAAGCACTTTTCCATAAATGCCTATGCCGATTGTCAGTTCCACTCTTAGGCCAAAGCTGCCATCGATGCTCGCATCCAGATGCCACTCTTTGTCAATCAGCACTTTGGTCTCCTTGGTTAACTTTTGCTCGTATAGGTCGAGGTGGTAGATGTTTTGGTATTTCTTGTGCTTGCTGATGGTGATAGTGGCGGAAAGATCCAAGTCAAGATACACATCGGCGGAGATCCAAAATACCAATACCAACACGGATCCGATGAGAACGGGCTTGTTCCTCAGGATATATAAGGAATTCTTGGTCAGTCTGACTGACTTTGTGAACCCGCCGGAGATAACGATGCCTGCACTCTCCTCTATGGTCTGAACAAAGTCGGCCTTCATGTTGTCGAGCGAGAAATCGTCGAACTTGAATTCGTTGGTCACCTTATAGAAATTCTTTTCCTTGCTTGCAGTAGCTTCACCATGAAGTCCGTTAGGGTGGAGGTAGTTGAGGCTAAAGCTAAAAGGCAAGCTGAAGGATATTTCGTTTCCTTCGCATTTCACATCAGCCGTAACGGAGGCGTCATCACCCTCGGCTCTTGTGCGTGCACCAGCTTCTTCCTCGTAAGGTGGACTGGCAACTTGGAAAGAGTCTGTTCCAAAGTCCACGCTTCCATTGATGTGCAGCGTCTTGAACGTTTCCTCCAGCTTGGCGAAGGCCATCACGCATTGGTAGCCATCGCCCTCCTTCTCGCACTCCAGTACTCGGTGGTTGGCTCCCATGGGGAACTTGTTGGTCGCTGTGCTGAGGAAAATTTCACCGGCTTTTGGAAGCAGTTCCTTTGGCGTGTCGGCGCGGAAGCTCACGATGAGCGACATGTTGTCTTCGTCCGCTTTGACGCTGGTGATGTAGGCATCCTGCGTCTCGGCCGCCACCACCCGCACGTCTTCATTGAACTGATATTCAATGTCGCAGCCGCCTTCGTGTTCTTTTACTGGGGCGTCGTAGCCTTCGCCCGAATGCACGGGAACGTTTCTGAACTCGTTGGCCTCCAGCTCGTCGTCGTCGATGAAGAGGTTGCATGAGGCCATCATGGCCGTGAGGCCTATGAAGCAGCAGAGTCGGGATATGATCGTCTTCATAATGGTTATGCTTTTTTTTAAGGTTCTGGGTCGGTTATGACCACATGGATGGTATCGCCATCTTCGTGGTAGGGGTCGTAGTCGTCGGGGTCGATGGCGGGCAGGTATTCCTCGGCGTTGTTGTCGAGCACCAGCGGGTAGAGGTTCGAGAGCGTGCCGTGAGCGTCGCCGTCGAACTCCAGCACGTCGGGGAATACCTCGGCCAGGGCCTTGCCCCGGTAGTAGCAGCGCAGCTGCACTTCGCCGCCATAGCGGATGGGGCTCCAGATGCGCAGCTCCATGTAGTCTTTGTCGTTCCACTGGCGCATCTTGCCGATGCCCCGCAGGTCATCGCCAGAGTAGGCGGCGATGATGAGCGAGTCTTCGTCGGCCTGGGTGTAGTGGTGGCCATGGATGGTGACGTCGGCATAGATGACCATGTCGTAGGGGTACAGCTTAGAGTTGATGTACATCGGTGGCAACACGTTCACCCAGCATGAGTCCGTCTGTCGGTCGCTGACGCTCAGTGCGTAGGCCCGTGTGAGGCCCACGTTGACGGCTACTACCGTGTCGTTCTCCACCAGGGCTATCTCATTGTCCTCCGTCTGCCAGAACACGGCGCGGTTCGAGAGCGTGTCGGGCTCGAAGAAGACGGGAATGCGGTAGCGGTCGCCCACCACCATGTTCACCACCTTTCGCCCCAGCGTCATCTTCCGGGCAGCCACGGGCTCGCCGCCCTCCCAGTATTCGCCGCAGGCGACCAACAATGCACTTATCGCTATCAGGCTGAGTGACGATGCCCAGCGCTTCTGAAGCCAAAACATTCTCCTTTTCATATCCTTTTGCGTTTTTTCAGCGGAAGCAAAATCTTCACTCTTCACTTTTCACTTCTCTTCACCGTGATGGTATTCGACAGTGTGCTCTGCCGTCCGTCGCGCCACTGTATCATCACATAGTACTCGGCCTGCTCGCCCGGCTTCAGGCGCTGGTCGGTGAATTCCTGTGTGTCAGCTGGCACGTTGCCCATGTATTCATAGCGCTCCTCGCCAGCGGCTCGCCGGTAGATGCAGTAGTAGTAGGGGGCATCGAAGGGCAGCTTGCCCGTGTCCCACACCAGTCGCGTCAGGTTCGTCTTCTCGTCGTAGTCGCCGATGAGTTTCAGGCTGACGTCCCATATCTTCGGGCCCTGGAAGAGGAAGCTCACGGCGAGGCTCTTCGAGGTGAAGGGCGACGAGTTGAACGACTCCACGTAGTAGTAGTAGCGCTGCTGGCGGTCGAACTCTGGCCGGTCGTCGATGACGATGGTGTAGCTGTGGGCCGTCAGCGAGTCGTGGTCGTAGCGGCCTATCAGCTCCCATTCACCCACCTCGCCACGGCGGCGGAAGGCTTTGTGATACTCCATGTCGGCATCAGTTCCTATCACCCACTCCATGTGGATGCCCTCCTCGTCGCTGTTGTTCGAGCGTTCCAAGTGGGGCTGTGTGGGCGGTGTGAGGTGTGGGCGCTTCACCTGAATCCAGGGGCTCCACTCGCCCTCGTTGGTAGAATAGTCGGTGGCGCGCACCTTGTAGTAGATGTATTTCTGGTTGGCGTCGAGGGCCAGCGAGTCGATGAACCACTGGGCGTTGATGGACTGCTCGTTGAGTCGCTGGAAGGCGTGGGTGGTGTCGTTGGCGAAGGCGATGTCGTAGTGCATGATGTCGTCGTCGGCAGGGTTGGGCTTCCAGCGTAGGATGACGTAGGCATGCTTCATCTCTTTCTTGTAGAGCGGTGTCAGTTGTGGCACCACCACCTGTGCCGTTAGTGAGTCAGGGGGGGCGGGAGCCTTGAAGTCGTGTAGCTCGATGAGCTGCGAAAACGACGTGGCCTCGTTGCCCGACAGGTCGTAGGCCGCCACCTGCAGCATGCCCGTGCGCAGGCCGGTGACGTCGGCCACAAACATCGTGTCCGTCGGGGGAATCATCTTGTCGTTCAGCTCTATCCAAGTCTCGCCGCTGATCTTCGCGTTGTAGTATCTGACCACGTAGCCCTGTAGGTCGCCCTCTATCGTGTCCTTCTCCCAGATGATGTGTGCCCGCGTTCGTCCGCGGATGTCGTCGTCGGGGTAGTCGACGACGATACCCTTCAGCTGTGGTGCCGATGGCGGCTCGTTGTCGTAGACGTTCACCTTGAGATGGTGGAGCGATGGGTTGGCGGTGCCGAAGGGGTCGTGGCCCACAACAAAGTATTCGTAGACGCCGAAGCTGGGCACGGAGTCGGAGTAGGCTTTGTAGTCGTCGCCCTCTGGCAGCTCGATGATGGAGAGATAGGGCTTTTGGTTGATGCGCTTCCACGTCCCGTCAACGGGATTGCCATCGGCATCGCTCACGTGGCGACGATAGATGTCATAAGTGGAGTACTTGTCGTCCCACCAGCCCAGCACGTGGCGGCGCGGACTGGAGATGGAGTCTACCATCCGAGGGTCGAAGATGTCGGGCGTGTATTCATGGTTTCTCACGCGCTCAGCCACACCAGGCTCGAAGATGAGGCGGCCGTCGGTGTCCCACTGCGTGGGCTGGATGTAGTAGTCGTACATCTTGCCGGGCTGCGCGGTGCGGTCGAGGAAGCCTACGGCCATGTCGCGGGCCAGGTCGGGGCGCCATTCGGCCACGAGCATGGCGAAGGCAAATGAGAGATCCTGCTCGTTGTTGTATTCCATCGAAGCCCCCATGGAGCCAGGGAAGTTCTCGGTCTGGTTGGCACCCAGGCGACCCTCGCCATAGAGGATGCCCTGAGCCACCAGCGCGTTGCTGTCGTTGGGCGCATACTTCGCCCTGAACGCTTCCTCGCTGAGGGGCTTCAGCGCATAGGCCAGCGTGTCGATGGCAAAGGTCTCGGCGTTGCTCTCCGTGCGAAGGATGTTGACGCCCGTCTGGCAGAGGTAGCGCCATGACACGTAGTCTTCGGGCACCCACCGCAGCGCGATGCTGTCGCCATAGGTGCGGGCCAGGGCGCGAATCTTCGTGGTGATGATGGATGGCTCCTGGTAGATGATGGTGTCGGCGTCGACCAGCTGACGATGCTGGGTACTGTCGGCTACCGTCAGGATGTCTGGGCTGGCAATGCTGTCAGTAGACTGGGCCATGGCCGTGGAGCCGCTCATGAGCAGCGTGGCCCCAACAACGAGGATATTCTTATTGCTTACCATATAATTCCATATTTATGTGAGATGATGTCTTTGAAGAGCGTGTTGGGGAATTTGGGTTCCGATTCGGGGTAAGTAGCAGGCATGCCATATATCAGATTAATCTGGTTTTGTACTTTATAATAAGAAACCGCATTTTTGTCCCATAACATGATATCGTGTAGGGCCTTGTTCTCCTTGCCCAGCGTCGGGTCGTTTGCCTTGGCCCATTCCTGCAGCATCTTGATCTTGTTGGCATTGTTACTTTCCTTATAGATGGCATAGAGGTCGGGCACGTTGTCCTGCATCCATCGGGAGAGGTTGGACAATGCGGTAGCGGTCACTATGGCACTGTTGCCATCGCCCCAATTCTGATTGGGAACCCCGTTGATGTAGACATCCGGTTGGCCCAACGTGCGCATGGCATACTCCATATTGATGTAGTAACCATTAGTATTGTTGTTGTTATTGTCGACAAGCGTGACGCTCACGTCAGTATTGGGATATGTCCCAGCGTACGTGCCATTATTGCCAATGCCGGTATTGTACTCATACCGATTGGTTGACAGGTCGTAGCTGTTGACGCGATAGGCCAGGTAGTCGAATTTCTTTACTGTTTTTAATGCTGCGGAAGCACTGAATAAATCTTGTGTTACATTGCCAGAGGAATTGTAGATGTAGGGATAATTTTTCTTATCGTATTTGTCTAATGGCGTTCCTCCCATCAGGCGGAAGAAGTACAGGTTGGACGTCTTCCTGTCGTTCCTGAACTTGGTGATGAGGTTGTCGGCATTGTCCTTGATGGACTTGCTGAACGTGCGGTCGCCGCTGAGACAGTCGCCGAAGATGAGCGGGAACTGATAGTAGGGCACTTTCACCTCAAAACCGCAACTGCTCACCGACAGATATTGACCGCGATGCAGATTCTGCCAGGCAATCATAGCCTTGTTCACTGTCTTGTTGTCGGAAGATGATTTGTAGATATTATAAATCTGGTTGGCAATCTTTCCCATTTGTCTACTCAAAGTCTCGGCGATGTAGTAAGGTGCGGTGAACTGCTGAGCCAGGTATTTGCCGCCTTTGCCGTCCTTTGTCTTATCGCTCCGCCTGACGGCCGAGCCAACATAATTGACATCCCAGTTGTTGAACTTATTGTATCGTTGCGAGATGAACGTCTGGTTGTTGCTTGTCAGTCCCCAGTCTTCGTCCGGATACAGGGGCAGCGGATAGACCAAGTCAGAGTAGTTGGTGTTGTTTTTATAGTACCAGGCTTTCCTCCAGGTGTCGTACATCTCTCCGCGTAGCGTTGACATGCGTTTGTCGCGGTATTTGCTGCCTGGGATGAGCGAGCCTGAGATGCCGTGGCCATTGAAGCTGAAGGTGAGCGATTCGCTGGCGTGCGGCACTTTCACATCGTCGAAATCGTATTTGTCGAGTGCCACGTCGCCGATGAACACATGTTTCGACAGGTAGGCGAAATAGAGGTAGGGGTCGGCAATTCTCATCGGCTGTCCGTTCTCTTCACTTTGGTTGCCTGTGGTGTAGTCATCGTCAGGGTTCCAGCCGCCAAAGGTAAATTCTGGCGTGTTGAACGGGCGGATGCCCACAAACTGCTTCTCGTAAGCCGTAGGGCCATTGTTGCCCAAATGCCAGGAGGCTTCGGGCAAACCCTTGAACCACATGTTGGCCAGATAGACGGTGGTGTCTTTGTAAACTTCTTGGTCAACAAATCGAGTACCCAATAAGCTTAATAAATTGGTTTGAAGGTCGTTTACGGCCTGCTGACTACCTGCCAAATATAATCCCAATATTATCCCAAAGCAAGTCGCTTCCTTTTTGTCAAGCGTAGCTCCGCTCATGTCAAGCTTCGCTTCGTCGCTGACAAGATTGTTATAGTAATTAATGATATAATCGTACAATGCTCCCTCTCCGTGCACGGCCGCATATCTTGCTGTCAATTCATCCATAGACTCTCCCGATGCAGCCACCTTGGTCGTTCCCTTGTAGACGGGATAGGTGTGTTTCAGCAAGATTTGGAAGTCATCAAGTTCAGGATACGTGTTCTGCAATGAGGAGAGGTCGAAATCCTTCTTGGGCTGCATGTTCACGCAGCCGCTGACATCCTTGAATTCGTTTTCTATCGTTTGTTGCTTGATGGCTCTCGTACCGGTGGAGTTGTAGGCATATCCCTGTAGCACCCATTCCAGCTTTCCGCTCGAGAGTTTCGAGCGTATGTCGGTGTTCAAGGCGATGGTGGGACGCTTGATGTCTACGATGTTGGCCCTGTTCTTCTCTCCTTCTGCCTTGGTCTGGAAGAGCTTGTTGCCAGGTGCCGAGGGGTAGGCCAGTGCCACGTATGGCTGGATGTCGGTTGGGTTGTTGGGGATAGCTTCCTGCTCCTCCGCCTCGGTCTTCGTGCGGAAGAACACCAGGCGCTTCTGCTCCCAGCGCACGTATTCCTCGCGCATCTTTTCTTTGCCCTTCTTTTTGGTCGTCACTGTCATTTTCGTCCACACACGCTTGCCGTTGAGCACCTCGAAGGCCTGGCCGTTCAGTTCCAGGATATAAAGCTTGCCTGGCTTAAGGTTAGACAGCGTCAGGTGGAAATTACGCCCGGTGCTTTCCTTGATGGTCACACCGCCAGGAACCAGGAGAGGTAAATAAAACCCAGGCATTATCTGGTATTGCATAGTGTCTGCAACGAGGAAGGGCTTAATCATTTCTTCCACACCATCATAGTGATCATGCCATGTCTCTCTTTCCGATTCGCGCTTTAAGTTATAGCCTTTCCAGTATCTCACATTCCATAATGCCTCATCCCCTTCAAAGTCATCTTCATTCATTTCTTTCTCCTGACAGTCCAGATTCTGATTTTTCATCCAGCGGCTCATGATGGCATTGTTCCAAGAATACAAACCGCCTTTGTCGTTTTTGTATAAATATTTCAAGAAATTGTCGTCATTGGGCTTTACGACACCTTTGAAGCCATTGCCAGTAAATGTTCCATTTTTATAGTAATTGTAAGTTTTTCGGTCGACAATGATGTCGGCATCCAATGGTATTTCGTAGAGTCTTGCTCCGAGGCTTATGTTATAATTCGCATTTTTGTTCTCCTCCAAGACGCGGGCTTTGTTGATGTCGAAGATGTAGGTGCGCGAGGCATAGAGGCTCATCTGATCCTCGCTGTAGCCCGTCTCTTCGCTGAGCTCACCGCCCGTGGTGGGGTCGTAGAGTCGGTAGCGCTCGCCGAGGTTGGCGTAGGTGCTGAACTGGATGTTCTTGGCATCCTTGACGCTGACGGCGTTCTCTTTCTTCCAGCCTTCATTGACGTCGTCGTCGGCCACGGTAAAATCGCCAAAGAGTGCAAAGTCGTCGAGGGCATTGCCCTTGAAGGGCACGCACTTGCTACCGGCGGAGAAGTTGAAGCCCTTGTCGACCTTCACCAGTCCACCCAGTAGGCTCACCTTCACGCGTGCCTGGCCCTCAATCCATGTGGGTGATGGCAGTCCCAGCTTGAACAGCCCGCCGATGCCGGCGTCAACCAGGTCGACGTGCTCGTCGATGAGCTTGCCCAGCTTGATGTGAAGTCCAAACTTGGCAGCGAGGTAAGCGTAGAGCTGTCCCATGGCATACCAGTTGTTGATGCCCATGTAGCCGCCGTAGTTGGCGCAATACTGCGGGTTGGCATATTTGACGAGCGAGATGTCGAAACCGCCGATGGCCTTCATGTAGCCGTAGAACAGTCCGAGTTCGACATTGACGAAGCCCCATGTGGAGGCGCCCACCATGACACCGCCCTTGGTGCCAGCATTCTGCAACATGTCCTTGATGACTTTCGAGCGTGCATTGTTCACCTTCGACATGTCAGCGCCAGTGGAGACGGCTGAGTTCTTGTGGCCGTTGAGGAATTCGGTAATCTCTGCCGGGATGTCGGGCAGCTGTCCGTTGCCGGGCAGCTCGTTGCCCACGCAGAGGTAGGCGTCGGAGCCGATGTTTACTGCAATAATGCCATTCTCGTCCTTGTAATCGATGGTCTGGAACAGGCACCGCTTTTCCTTCTTGGGCTCGCCCAGGTAGAGGTGCCACTTCGTCGGGTATGTATCGCTGCCATTCTCACGGTAGGTCACCTTGAACTCCACGTAGATGTCGGTCTTTCCGTAGGATACCGTGCTCTTCTGGGCACCTTTGCTCACTTTCTCGTCGGTCTTGTTTTCGTCAGCTTTCTTCGTCTTGTTACCGTAGTCGCTTTCCATTTTGTCAAGGTCGCCCTTCATCTCATCCTTACTGGGCTTCTTCATCACGACACTGCTGATGGAGCCTTGGAATTTATCCAGCTCGTTCTTCAGGGCTGACAGTTCATTGCTGATGACTCCCAGCTTTTCCACCATGGCATCGGAGTCGAGGCCGACGGTCATGGTGAGGTTCATGCAGAAGTATCGGTCGGCGTCGTTGTTCTCGTAGATGATGCTGGCCTTGGCATGGACGATGTCGCCCACTGCCGATATGTCGCCATTGAACTCGAAGTGCGACATGCGGCTGTTCTTCTTGTCGTAGATGACCACTACGTCGAAGTCGCCCTGGATGGTCTCCTCGCCGCCCGACGTTGTGATGCCCACTCCGAACACCACGCCGATGGTGCCGTATTTTGCCGTTGGCTTACCAGTATAGGAGGGACGCCCCTTGGCATCCTTCTGCCCTACGACGGGATTGCAGTTGTAGAAGAAGCCGCCCGTGATGCGGTTGATGACGATGGGGTCTATGCGGAGGCCTTGGCCGCCGACGGTGGCGAGGAAGTAGCCCCATGAGTAGAAGTCCTCATCGGGATTGTAATATTTCTTGTAGAGGTTCTCGTTGTGGTCTTCTTTGGCAGCGCGAAGTTTGGCGTCGGCAATCTTTGTCTTCTTCTCTTCTTCCGAGATGCCCTTGTGATTGTAGTAGCCGCCGGCAACGTCGAGTTTGAAGAGGTCTTTGATTTCCAGGTTGATGTTGCCGCCATAGCCCTTGTCGGTGCCGGAGTCTTCAAGGTCAAGGCGGCCACTGAACTTGAACACCTCCCAGTCGACATTCATTTCGAAGCTCTTGAACTTCACTTCGCCATCGTCGACGTACCAATCGGAGATGGAGCCTTGGGTGTGGGCCATGGCTTGGAGCCTGATGCCAGCTCCCACGGCAAACTTTCCGTCCATGAGGCCTATCTGGCCTTCCACGTCGAGCATGATGCTATCGCCCTTCATGTCGGGTTTGAACTCTTTCAGGGTGAAGGTGAAGGGGCCCAGCTTCTTTTCGGCCGATGCAAGCGACCATTCGCCGTAGTTGAAGTAGCACTCCTTGCCTAAAGCGATTTCCTTGCCGGCGCTGAACTCGTAGAGCTTCTTGTTATCCTGCTCCCATTTCTCTTGTGCCTCGATGCCCTTCTGGTGGGTGTTCTCTAAGTCAACGCCCAGATTCTTCCAGTCATTGAGCGCCTTGTTCGACAGGCGCATCTTAGCGAAGTGTATGCCGGGCAGCTTGAGTGGCAGAGGCAGACTCTTGTTGATTTCCTCCACGCGCTTGGCGAAGCTGCTCTTTTGGCTATCGCTCTTGGTGCCGTTCAGCTGGTCGATTCCAGCTATGGTGATGTCGCCGGCCATGCACAGCTCCACCTGCGTGTACTGCGTCTCCTCCTTGTTGATGACGGTGTCAACCGACTCCACGAGGAAGTAGGTCTGCTTTTCAAGGAGCGTCATGTCGGCAATATAGAAGTTGAGGCCCAGCTTGGCCTTGCTGGCATTCTGGGTGGTGAAGACGTAGCCATAGCGGTTCTTTTCCTCGTAGTACTTCTTGCGAGTGTGCTCAATCTTCTTGCCATCGTTGTCGTAGGTGTAGTACGTCTCGACGGATTCCGGGTCGGTCATGTTGCGGATCTGGCAGAAATAATCAATGTCAGTATCCTGGTGCTCCTCTTCTTTGCCCTTGTCGCCGCTGCCACTCTTTCCTCCGCTGCCATCTTTGCCGCCGGCCTTGTCGCCAGCCTTGTCGCCAGCTTTCTCTTGTGACACCTTGCCCAGCAGGGGCACGCCGAAGCCGCCCTTGATGGAGCAGTTGTCGAAGTTGTTTTGCACTATCTGCACGTTGGCTTCGTCGATGGTGAACTTCCATCCGCCACACTTGCCCGTCTCAGCATTCAGCACATCCTTGGCGAAGAACTTGGCCGTGACGCCCGATGCATCGAAGATCATGTGCTGACCGCCGAGCGTGACACCCTTCTCGCCGTTGCCAATGACCGCCCACTTGGGGAACTGGACGCTGATTTCGTCGATGTAGACCCCTTGCCAGGCTTCCCAGCTCTTGTAGTTGGTTACCTCCTTGAGGTCGTAGGTGTTGTTGCTCCACTCCTCAACGGTCTTTAGGGTGGGCATGTTCTTGCCGTTGCGCTCCAGGTGGTGGTCAAAGACAATCTTTTTGCCCACGGTGAAGGTCCAGTCGGGCAGGTCGTTCACCTGGAAGGGTGTCATGGTACCTTCGGCGATGAAGTCGCATGCGTTGCCTCCGGCCTCAATGGTGGTCCACAGGTCGAGCAGGGCGGGCACGTCCTTCTGTGTCTTGCCGTCGACGACGCGCGTGGTGTTGGGGATGGTCATGGCAATCTCCATGCCGAGGGCATCGAACTCGTCATTCTCCCACTTGATGAAGCAGCCGTCTTCAGTGACGGGATTAAGTGGGTCGGAGGGAGCCTTGAAGACAAGCTTGAAGTCGCTCGACGGGTCGCTGATGACGAAGTTGCTCAGCAGAGCCAGCACGCCGTCCTCGGGGAAGAATCGGTCGGGCGAGATGCACAGGCGTGGCGCGCCGAAGACGAGCACATTCTGGTCTTCAAAGATGTCGCTGTTGGGCAGCGTGATGGCACCGATGAGGTTCATCACGGAATACGACGGCGAGAATGTCATGTTGCCAATCTGCAGGCTGAAGTCCTTGGGCAGGTACTTCTTGATCTCATCGGGGGCCTCAAAGGGGAAGTAGAGGTCGCCCAGGTCGCCCTTCTGCCAGTTTTCCCAAGTGGTCTCGGCCTTCTTGTACTGGGTGTAGTATTTGCCCAGGTTGTAGCTCTTCGCCAGATTGGTGGCCTCGTCCTTGGCATAGCCAGTGACACGGTCCTGAACACTTTTCGGGATGGACAGCGAGCCGAAGATATTGTCGAGGCTGGCCAACGAGAACAGTGAGTCTACAATCTGCTCTTCGGTGTACTCGGTGCCATCCACCTTCTGGCTGCTCTTGGCGTAGGTCTTGCAGATGCCGTCGAAGACAATGCCGTCGGTATTGACTTTCAGGCTGTCGAACTTCACGGCGATGTAGGCCTTGGGTTTCATGACGCTCCATTCGATGCGCCCGAAGCCCTTCAGCGTCTTCTTTTCCTTGTCGAACTCCAGCGGGCGGGATGGCTCGTCGATGAGTTCCAGGTTCCACTGTCCAATCTTGTATCTTGTGCCGGCCTTGGGCTTCTCGGCAATGGGTTCCTTGTTCTCCACCGTGGCGGTGTTGCGTCCGCACATGTAGGTCTCGTCGAAGTGCGAGGTGAAGGCGAAGTCCTTGAAGTTGAGTGAGTCGCCCTGCATCTTGAAGATGGAGTCGGGCTTGTTGGTGGGCTTGGCGGTGACGCGCAGGATGCAGTAGTCGCCAGATTTGATTTCCGACTGAATGGCCTTCCATCGGATGGTGTCCTTCAGTTCTTTGGTGGTCTTTGTATAGAAGGGCTTGGTGGTTTTCAGTATCACCTCGCGGGTGTCGGCCGTATTTCCCTTGAAGAGGTTGACGGTGTACTCAAAGTTCACCGTGTCCTGGCGTTCGCCCTTGCCGCCTGCAAACCAGGCCTTGCGCCACTCCACCTTGATGCTGTCGCCAACAAACATCAGTCGGCTCCTGTTGTCAGGAAACTGTGGTGATGTCAGCGTGGGCTGCTCGAAGCGGTAGAGCACCCCGCCGTCTTCTGCTATCACGTCGGAGCCTTTCGCCTCGCCCTTCGTAACGCTTCTGTCAGCTTTTTCCGGATCGTAGAGCTGGAAGAGGAAGATGTCGCTCTTGCCTTCGTTCTTGATGAGAGCGACGTTGAGCGAGTTTTTGTTCTGATAAGGGGTGTAGGCCGTCACCTGCATGGCGTAGACTTTGCCGTAGGCGGCAGTGTCGGCAATCATCTGGGCGACGTAGGGCGTTGGTATGCTGTAGCTGTTGGTCAGCAGCTCGCGTTGCTCAAGGAAGGTGATGGTGTTCTCCTCCATAGCCTCGTCGGGCATCATCGAGCCGAGTTCGACGAAGCGGATGCGATAGCGGTAGTTCACCATCGTAGCGTTGCAATTGAGCGTGGGCTGCGTCCACTCAAAGCGTATCTGTGCCTGCTTCTTATTAATCTTGGTGATGGCCAGGTCGCTCAGACCATCGGGCACCAACGAGCGGATAGGGCTGATGAACGTTGGGGCCTCGGCCTCGTAGCAGATGTTGAAGAGGGCCAGGCCATCGGTTTGGTTGTTGAGCACTACGGGCGACGACAGCTCGGGATCCCACTTGTAGGCGGTGAGCTGCAGCTCGTATTGTCCTTCGTCGAGCAGACCGAACTCGGAGTCGAGGATGTTCTTGTAGCGGCCTTCGCGCACAAAGATGTCGTGCGAGTCGAAGTGGTCGAAGAGGTGCTTCAGTTCGATGCTGTTGAGCGTCTTGTGCTGGTTGGGCGAGAGCACGATGGGCTGTTGAGGGATGTGCATCGTCTCCACGTTGGTCGACATCCACAGCACGTCGTTGGGGAACTTCTGCTGCACCTGAACGCCAAAGTAGATGCGCTGGGCGGCATCGGTGTTGTTGATGACGGTCACCCTGAAGTAGCGGCCCAGGTTGTCGATATACTTGCCGGCCTGTGGGGGCAGCACGCTCTGAACGGGCGTCACCTGGAGGGTCACGTCTTGCGCCGCTGCGCGGCTAAATGACAAATGGTAAATGATAAATGATAGGGCTAACGCCATCATCCATCGACTGTCCTTTATCATTGAGCAGAAACTCTTTATTCTTTCTTTTTTATTCATAGCCATATATCATTTATCATTATTTATTTTGGCCGGAGGCCGCATCTGCCGTCTTTTTGCTCTTCAGCTGGAGCAGCGAGAAGGTGTAGTTGTAGTTGAGCGATAGGCTGATCTCGGTGGTGCCCATGGAAGTGTAGTCGGCCGAGATGTTGGTGTCGCTGTATTTGTTGAATCCGGCCGCGAAGGAGAACTGGTGCACCTTGGCCAGCGTATAGCCTGCCGTGATGTCGGCTCCCACAGAGAGGTTGCGCTGCTGGTTGCGGACGTCGTTGTAGCAGAGCGACAGGGCAGCCGACGTATAGAGGTTCTTCTCCTTGAGGAACGAGCGTCCCGTGGAGAAGCTGAGAATCTCGGAAGAGTAGCGTGTCTGGTAGCCCTTCGACTGCTGGTGGGATAGCGAGGTCGAGAACGACATCTCCCATGGCTTCACCATGATGGAGTGGCTGAGTCCGGCCGAGAATGTCGTCACGTCGCTGATGCCTGTGGCGAAGCGATTCAGGTCTTTGTTCTTGGTGAAGCTGGCCGAGAGCGCGAAGGTGTTCTCGGTGGTTTCGCCGTCGATAGTGTAGGAGGGGGTGAGATAGAGTGAGTGCATGATGCGGTTGACACGCGTGGTGTCGTTGACGCGGGCTTTGCAGTCGGATTGCAGCTGCCGATAGCCGCTGTAGCCAGCAGTGAGGGCGAGGTTCTCTGTGAGCGATGTGGAAGCCGTAGCGTTGTAGACGAAGCCGCGCGTGGTGTAGAGCTGGCGGCGCGTTATGTTGTCCTCCTGGCCGCTGAACGATGCCGAGAGGGTTACTTTCTTGAAGAGGGTGGTCGAGGCGTTGATGCCCAGCGACTGGTAGTTGTTCGAGGTGTAGTAGAGTCCCAGGGTGGTGTAGTCGGGCTGCACCATGCGATAGAACACAGTGGTGTTGAAGCCCTTCAGGCTGAGTGTGGCTGAGATGTCGCCGGCAATGCGCATCAGCGAGGTGTAACGGGCGTCGAACACCTTGTCCCAGCGGTCGGTTTGCTCGGTATGCAGGCGTTGGGCGCGCTTGTCGGATGAGAAGGCTGTCCAGGCCAGGTTGCCCTGCAGTGTGAGCCAGCGGGTGATGCCGAGTCCGCCCTTTACGGCCACGGCGATGTTGTCTTGTGGATTAATCCTTTCCTGCCAGCGCGGGTCGATGGAGTTGATGCGGTCGTAGGCTCGCAGAAACGACAGGTCGAGGTGGTTGCGGCCGGAACCATAGCCAGCCTTGATGCCCCAGCCCATGCGCCGATATTGCGGGTTGCGGGCGCTGGGGTTTTCGGGGTCGTCGTTGATGGCATTGCGCAGTTCGCCGTGGAAGATTCCTACGCGCACTTTTGAGGAGTTGTACTCCAGGCCCACACCGTTGAACGACATGTTCATCAGATAAGGGTGCATGCCCATATTGGAGCGTCCGAAGTGGCCGCGCCAGTTCTTGTACGTAGGGTCGATGTGGAACGAGATGTGGGGGAAGCTCCACGACGAGTTGTTGTTGCTGTAGTAGAACGCAAAAGGCATGGAGATGCCATAGAGCGAGATGTTAAGGTCGGCGTAGAACGAGTTGGCCCACGGTGAACGGTAGCCATTGCCTATGGAGGAGTGGTAATAGGTGTTCTGCGTGCCGATGGCGCCAGTGATGATGAGCGGGTCGCTTTTGGCGATGTTTGAGATGGTGTTCTGCCCCAGCGTGATGGACTGGGCCGAGACCTCCCCCTGCCCCCTCCATCCGGAAGAGGTCAGCATTGCTGCGGTACATAGAATAAATTTAATGTACGCGCGTACCTTATTGTTATTTTTCCTGCTCATCATATTAGGTTTGAGTGTTTAGGGTTGAGAGTTGAGAGACTTTAGTTCTGCTGAATTAGGGTTGAGTGTTGAGTGATCAGTGTTTAGTGTTGAGAGACGTCAGTCCTGCCGCCCAGTCTAAAGTCTCTCAACTCTTAACTCTCAACACTCAACCCTTAACATTTAGCGAACTACCTTGCGGACGCTGCCATCGGCCTGGCGCACGATGGTCATGCCCTTGTGGTTGCCCTTCACGGTGCGTCCGTTCAGGTCGAAGCGCTCTGTCGGCTGCTGTGCGCCCTCTACGGTGCTGATGCCGGTGACGACGCCTTGTGCCGTGAGCTGCACGGGAGCCTTCAGCGAGCCGAGGCGCATGGCCGTGGTGCTGATGGTCTGGTCGATGTCAGTGTATTCGCCGGTGAGCTCGTTGTGCAGGCGCAGTGCCACCTGCTCGCCGCCGTCGGTGTGTACTGTGATGAAGGCGCGTCCATCCTCGAAGATACCCTCACCGCGGCACTCACCGTCGACGAATGCACCGATGGTGTACTCCTCGGGATTGTCAAGGTCGCTCACCTCGGCCACCATCGTCATGTTGTTGGCGAAGCGCGAGTGATCGTAGCTCCATACGCTCTGGCGGGCAGCACGGGCACCGGCGCCGCCATCGTCGCTCTGATTCATGTGTCCGAAGACCTCACATTCCAGAATAATGGTTCCGGTCTCTGTCTCTGCGGGCATGTAGACGTAATAGCCCTGTCCAGGCTCGATGGCCTTCAAATCGCCGCTCCAGGTGTTGCTGTTGTAGTCGTATTCGGCCGAGCCTGTCTTGCCCACGACGATCATTCCATCGACGGGAGTTGTGATGCGATCCAGCGTGCGCTTATAGAAGTAAGGCGAGCCAATCCAATTCCAGCCCTTGGCAACGTTAAATTCGTTCCATTCTGCACTATTACCACCGTATAGGAAGGTCTCATGGGCGGCATTCATCTTCACCTTATACATCTGAGCCTGCTCGATGGCGATTTCTTGGCTGTCGTAGAGCGAGCCCCAGTAGCCCCATTCGGTATCGTTGTAAAGCAGCTTGTCGTAGGTGCGGGCCTCAGCAAGGTCGTCACCAAAGTAACTATAGAGGTTCTTGTTCGACATCATATCGCCGTAAGGATTACTCTTCCACTGCCATCCGTTGGCGAAGGTGACCCTGTAGGGAACCTCAAAAAACACGTCCTCTTCGTCAGGGTCGCAGTTGGCAGCGAACATTCCAGGCAGCAGCGCCACGTAGGTGTAGATGCCTTCGCCTCCAGCCTTGATGTCGATGGTGTGCCAAGAGCTATCGTAGTAATCGCTGCTGACGGTGAGGATGTCTGCGTAGTCGGCCCAGTCGAAGTCGGCGTCAGCAGGCACGGGCGTCAGAGTGATGGTGCCGCGGGTGGGATCATCGCTGCTTGGGGTGACGGTGATGGTGAAGTGGTCGAGGCCCATGGTGATGACGACCTTGAAGCTCTGGCCTGCGTTCCACTGCTGAGCGATGGACTCTTCCGTACCGTCGTATTGGCTGTAGTCATTCCATCCGAGTCTGACGGTAATGGTGCTCTCGCCCTTTGGGATTTCCGTGTTGTTCAGGGTCAGCATGGGACCGTTGGCCGAGAATTCACCAGAGCCAGTGAGAACACCCGCTACGCTAAGCGTTCCGAATTGCAAGGCCTTGTACTCATCTTGCCAGATGATGTTACGACGGATTCCGCTGGTGATGGTTTCGAGCGTGTTGGTTGCTGAGTCGAATGTAAGGGGATCCTCGGTGAAGCTTACCTCCTTGAGAGGATCGTCCACTTCTACAAATACAGTGAATGCCAAATCTTCGCCACCAATGCCATTGGGTTGAATCAGGAGTTCGGCATAACCAGACGCACTGGCTTCGATGGTATTGTCGGAATTGACATAAAGTACAGGCCTGTAGCCAAGTTCTTGAGGCGAACCGTAAGAGCTGATGTCGGTGATGGTGTAAGTCCTGTCGGTAGCATCCAAAGGAAGAATTCTCACATATTGGTCTAGGTGCTGAAGGATGTTCTCGTCGCCAACATTGCACTTAAAGGTGATCTGTTGCTGCGTCTGTGGGTCGTAAGGCCAGTTGAAATAAGCTTCTTCTACGGGCACGATGATGTTGACCGTAATCCACTTGTTGCCCTCGGGGTAGAGGTTGCCGTCAGCGCGCTCAATGTAGGGGCGGATGCGGGTGGTGCCGCCCTTGATGGGTTCCCACGTGCCCTGATCTTCCTGGATGTAGGTAGCATCCTCAATTTCCCACTTCACCTCGTCGGTAATTTCTTCTGGGGTGGTGCTGTAGGCCTTGTAGTTGTGTTGGTTGCGCATGAAGACGGTCAGTTCCTCAGCAAAGCCCCTCTCTACCTCAAATGTCTCGGTGACGATGGTCAGGGTCGTAGCGGGTTGCTCGATGTAGAAAGATGCGTTCTCAACAGGGTTGCCATTGACGATTAGTGGCATGTAGTTGCCTGCATTGATGACGAAGCCGTAGGGAATAGGCAGGTTCTCGCCTTCGCTCAGGTTGGGCTTCACGGCGGTCAGCGTGCTGCCGCTGATGGTGGCAAACTGACCGTAGTCACCTGGCTGATAGTAGTTGTTGCCAACGTACCAGATGAGATTCTCAGGAATCTGAGCATTAGCGGGACTGACGTTCAGGAAGTTTGTCAGGTCGACACTGTTTCCTGCATCGATTCTGAAACCACTAAGAGTGACTTCGGCGGGAAGGGTGAGTGCCAACTGCACACGGGGGCCGGAGCCTACGCCGTAGGTGGTCTCAGGCTGCCATGTCAGCGTCTGGTCGGGCTTCAGGGTGTAGACGTCGCCCATCGATGAACTGACTTTGATGACGATTTCCTTGCCCTCGTCGTTCTCATCGTCGAAGTTGCCGGGAACCTCGAGCATCAGGAACTGTTGGTTGTTCATGTGCGTCAGTACGCCTTGAGCGTTGTCACTCGTTACCAAGCGGCACTCGCCGCCGACGAAGACGCCAATTCGCCAGTTGCCTTCATAGACAGACGCACCATTGGTTACGGAAAAGTCGGCTATGACGACCGTTCTGTCCTGCGACTGGCCCGTGCGGGCTGTCCAGCCTTGCTGTGCTGATGCTCCGATGGCGCAGCATAAGACCATCAGCAGTGATAATAGCTTTTTCATAACTGTTACTGTTTTTTTGGTTGTTAATATTGATTGTTTCTGATTTTATGCTTACTGTCGATAGGAGTCGTTCACCGCTGCACCACCTTGCGGACGCTGCCGTCGGCAGCACGGCGGATGACGATGCCCTTCGAAGGGGAAGAGGAGGACAGGCTGCGGCCCTGCAGGTCGTAGCGCTGGGTGGCGGCTGTTGCCGTGGCTTCCGTGGGGAGGTCGGCAATGCCCTGCGTGAGTGCTGTGGCGTGGAGCTCCACGGGCTGTCGCAGCGAGCCGAGGCGCGGCTGTGCCACGACGACCGTTTCGTCGACGGCATACTCGGCGCCCGTGTGCAGGTCGGCCAGACGGAAACTGACGCGCTCGCCACCATCGGCATGGACGGTGACGAACACGCGGTCGGCCTGGCCGGCATGGCCCACGCCGCGCAGTTCGTCGCCGACGTAGGCACGCAGCTGGTAGTCAGCCTGATTAGCCGCCAGCGACAGCGTGGCCACCATGGTCAGGTTGTCGCGGAAGCGGCGGGCCACCTCGTGGCCTACGCTGGCAGCGCCCTCAGCCTGCTCAGAGCGGCGCGAGGGGGTGGGGGCTGTCTCGTTGCCCTGCGGCATGTAGCGCTCGGGGTTGAAGCGGAGGTTGAAGCTGGCTCCTTCAGGCATATAGAGGAGGAAGCTCTGCTCGGTGGGCAGCACTTCGAGGTCGCCTTCCCACTGGCTGCCGTTCCATTCGGCCGAGCCTTCTTCCTTCGAGATGATGACCATGCCCTCAACGAGCTGGTCGGCCTGGAAGATGTTCTGCAGCAGACGGTCGTAGAGGTAGGGCGAGGGCATCCAGGTCCATCCTTCGCTGACGGGCAGCTCGAAGGGGTCGCCACCCGTTCCGACGGTGGAGCCGAAAGTGCGCGAGCGGTAGTCCTGGGCCATGCGCACCTTGTAGGCCATTTTGTCGTCGATGCCGTTGCCTTCCATCATCGTGCCGAAGTAGCCCCACGAGGGGTCGTTGTAGAGCAGCTCGTCCTGCGTGCGGGCCTCGATGAGGTAGGGGCCGAAGCCCGCTTCGAGGTCGTCGTCCCAGAGATAGCCGCAGGGGTTGGAGCGCCACTGCCAGCCCTCCTTGAGGTCGAGGCGGAACCACGCTGTCATGGCGCAGTAGGCCTCGGTCTCGCCTGCAGGCCAGAGGGGCACCTCCACGTCGGGCTCGTCGGCCCAGTAGGCCTTGATGTCGGCGCCCATGGGCACCTGGAACGTGACATTATATATAAGAGGTTCGCGCGAGGCCAGCTGCAAGTCGACAATCTGCCACACCTGCTCCCAGTTGTAGTCGGAGGTGTAGCGGAAACGCAGGTCGGCCGGACTGAACGTGGCGTTGGCGGGCCGTGGTGTCAGCCTGAGCTGCACAGTCTCGCGGTTGTAGGGCTGGCCGCTGAGGCTCCACTCGAAGCCAGTGACCGACGTGTGTGGCGTGTAGCCTTCGCCGCTGAGCACGACGGGCAGCGACGGGCGGCCCCAGCTCTCGCTGTTGAACGTGACGGCGGTGGCGGCGCTGACGGCGTAGGTAGTGCCTTTGGCCTTGTAGCGGGCCTCGAAGCGCAGCGTGGTGCCCTGGTCGGCCTCGCGGTCGCCGCCCACGCGCAGCACGAAGAGCGTCGTGCCGCCGACACCCGTCATGGCCTCCTCGGCCACGGCGCGGCATTCGTCACCGATGAAGGCGGCCACGGCGTAGTCGGCGTTGTCGGCTCCGGCGGCATGGCCGTTGATGCTCAGCGTGGCATAGACGACGGTCTCGTCGTTATACTGGTGGGCGTCGGGCCCGGTCCATGCGCTCTGCGCGTATGCACCGAGACCGAGGCTCAGCAGGGTGGTCAGCAGGAGAAGTGTCTTTTTCATATCGCACTTATTTTGGAGGTGATTGTTCTCAGGAAGCAGACAGCTGTCTGGCATAGCTGGTGGGGCTCATGCCGAAGAGCCGGCGGAAGGAGTGGGTGAAGTGGCTGTGGTCGGCGAAGCCGCATTCGTAGGCAATCTGCTCGATGGTCATGGCGGGATAGGTGGTCAGGAACTCGCAGGCGCGCTCCATGCGCACCACGGCCAGGAACATCCGGGGGGTGAGCCCCGTGGACTGGGCGATGCGGCGGCGCAGTTTAGACTCGTGGATGAACAGCCCTTCAGCAACCGACTCCACGGAGAGGTGACCCTCGGCCATGTTGCTCAGGATGTAGGTCCTCACATCGTCGAGAAAAGCCTTCTCGGCGGTGCTCAGCTGGAGCTGATGGAGCTGTTCTTCGATATGCTTAAATTGATTCATTTTGATGAACACATAAATGAGCATTTTCTGTTGTTGCAAAGTTAGTGAGAATTATTAGAAATCTTATTGTCTAAAATTTACAAAAAATTGTCGCTTTCTTACAAAATGAGGTAAAAACAGACAATTTGCCATTTCTATACAACGAGTTTGTCTGTTTATAACACCCGTTTAGCCCGTTTTCGTAGTCCCTTCTAAACACCGAAATGATTTATATGAACAACGAATTTAACGAATTGGACGAATTGCTGCGCGTTGCTATTAGTGCAATTCGTATAATCCTTGCCATTCGTTCCATTCGTCTTAATTCGTTGTTAAGAGAATACGATGTTTGTCTAAGTGAGTGTTCAAAATTTCCTTAAATTCCCTTAAATGAAAAGTTCACGATTCAGGAGCATTCTGGAGCGACAAATGGGCGTTTCGGACGATTTTCGATGGGCGATGGGCGTGGAAGCAGGTGACGAAAGGGCCGAAAATGGCACACTTGTGGTGGTTTTGTGCAGCTTTTTCAGCTTTTTTTGCCTCATTTTTCGCTTTTCTTGCCTTGTTTCGTTCATTTTTAAGCACGCCAAATTTTCAAAAGTCAACGCCAAATTTTCAAAAGGCGTTGACTTTTGAAAGCGAAAAAGCGCAAAATTTTGGCAAATTAATCATAAATATCAGATAACCAGCCATTTAGAAAGCCCTCTTAAAATTCGCGTTTTTTCAGCCAAAAACTTTCTCGCGCGAAATTTTCGCGTATTTTCGAGGGGCGGGTGTTCAATATTTCCTTAAAATTATTTATTTTTAAGATTTCAATGAGGCTTCATAGCTACACTGCCCCCCCCAACCAGAAAAGGACAGAAACCTTATCGTGCCTTTTCTGCCCCGTTCGAAAAGTACGTTTCAAGTGGGCTCTTGTGTAAATTACGAAAATTTCTTTCATTTGTTCAGATGTCTAAATGTTTTCCGCTGGCATCGGAGTTGCTACAAAACGACCCTACGTGTGAAAAATTGATTAAAATTCGTTTAGAATCTCTAACAAACTGCAGATTTGTAAAAAATAGACAAGGTTGTTTGAGAGCGTTTTGGTAACTTTGCATAAATTATGGCGAAGAATTTTCTATTTAATTGTTTCGCGCGTGTTGGCGGACGCTTATGGGTGTGCCTGCTGGCGTGTCTGATGGCCTTTGCCAGTCCGGCAATCGGGCAGGCCCATCCCGTGTCGCCATCCGAAGTAGACTCCCTGCTGGAGGCCTACGGGAAGGCAGACCAACCCCTGCGGACTGCTATGGCCAGGAAACTGATAGACCGCTGCATGGCCGACGACCCCCTGACTCGCGACCGTAAGCCGAACCTCAACGAGCGCACTTCGCACGACTCGATAGACCTTGCCGTGTGGTATGCTGCAGAGCGATACTATTTCAATCATGCCTACTTTGCCGAGGCCATCGCCCTGATTGACCGAGCCCTGCCGCTGACACAGCACGGGAGGGCGGAGACGAGGGCTACGTTGCTCTGCGACAAGGGCTACTGCCTGTACAAGACTGGCAACAACACCGAGGCTGTGGATGCGGAGATGGAGGCCGAACGGCTGGCCAAGCAGGAAGAGCTGCTATTGCCGCTGGCCAGGGCCTACAACTATCTGGCCATCATTAACTTGAGCCTGAACAGTATCGACGAGGCCAAGCACTTCGTGAAGAAGGCCCTGCAGACCGACCGCGAGTCGGGCTCCAATCTGAACACCCACAACTATCTGGGCATTGCCTGCGAGGTCTACAACGTGGCCAAGGTACCCGACTCGGCCATCATGTATGGCCGTCAGGCCGTGGAGGCTGCCCGCAACATTGGCTATGCCGAGGGTGTTGTCAATCACTTGGCGCAGCTCAGCTATGCCTACAACCGCAAGGGTGACTACGAGGCCGGTCTGCGCATGGCCCGCGAGGCCGTCAGCACCGTGGAGCAGATGCCTGTCATCGACCGTAACCTGCTGGCCATCAGCCTGGAGTATGTGGCCTACAACCTGCTCGACATGAAGCGCAACGCCGAGGCGGTGCCCATCGTCAGACGGGCCATCGCCCTGCAGCAGGAGGTGGGCAACACGCGGTCGGTGTGCTACGACTATAAGTCGCTGGCCGAGGCCCTTGAGCCCGACAGTCCCCGCGTGGCCATGGCCGCCCTGCGCCGCTATTCCAGCATGATGGACTCCATCCACTACGCCCAGATGCACGAGGTGCTCGGGCAGGCCAATGCACAGCTGCACAACGACGAGCTGCAGACGGCCAATGCCGACAGCCATCGGCGCAACCGCCAGATTCTGCTCATGGCACTGGGCATCGGTGCTCTGCTGCTGGCGGTCATCGGCGTGCTGCTCTATATCAATCGCCTGCGCGAACGCACCAACCAGGCGATGCGGCAGCTACAGAACACACGCGAACAGTTCTTTACCAACATCACCCATGAGTTCCGTACACCGCTGACCGTCATCCAGGGGCTGAGCCGACAGCTGCAAGATGCCGGCCACGCTGCCGACACCGCCACCGTGGCCAGCGAGGCCGCCATCATTGAACAGCAGGGCAAGCAGCTGCTGACGCTGGTGAACCAGCTGCTCGACATCTCGAAGGTGAAACTGGCCATCGGCATGGCACGCTGGGTGCACGGCGACGTGATGCCACAGCTCACGATGATGGCTGAAAACTTCGCCCACATGGCAAAAATGGGGGGGATAAAATTCTCCTATAAACACGATAAAATCGTGGAGATGGACTATGTGGCCGACTACATGCAGAAGATTGTGGGCAACCTGGTGGGCAATGCGCTGAAGCATACGCCCGAAGGCGGACACATCGAGGTGACGGCTACGGCCGAGGGCGACGCGCTGCGCCTTAGCGTCTGCAATACGGGCCAGCCCATCGCGCCCGACGTGCTACCCCACATCTTCGAGCCGTTCTATCAGGCTTCCGACGGCGACATGGCCAACGGCACCGGCATCGGACTGGCGCTGACGGAGCAGCTCGTGCTTGCCATGAAGGGCACCATCGGCGCCGTGAGCAGCGAGGCCGAGGGAACGCGCTTCACCGTCAGGCTCCCACTGCGACAGACCGACATCGCCGACATCAAACCGGCTGAGGAAGGCATGGCCGACGAGGTATTGGACAGCAGTAATGGTGCCGACGTCGGCATCGACGACAGCATCAGACTGACCGACAGCGGCGACGACGATACCAGCAGACAGCGGGTGCTCGTCGTGGAAGACAACAAGGCCGTGGCCTACTACGTGGGGAAGGTGCTCAGCCAGGAGGGCTATGAGGTCTGCTACGCTGCCGACGGCACCGATGGCATGGCGAAGGCCCGCACGCTGGTGCCCGACATCATCGTGACCGACCTGATGATGCCGCACACCGACGGACTGGAACTCTGCCGACAGCTGCGCAGCGACGAGCTGACGAGCCACGTGCCCGTCATCGTCATCACGGCGCTGGCTGCCGACGGCGACCGCGTGAAGGGGCTGGAGGCTGGAGCCGATGCCTATCTGACGAAGCCTTTCGAGGAAGAGGTGCTGAAGGTGCGCGTGAAGAAGCTGCTGGAGCAGCGGCGACTGCTGCGCGAGAAGTTCTCGCAGCAGATGAGCGCCAAGGAGCCTACGGAGCCGCAGGCACCTGCCGCTGAGGTGCTGCCGACGACGCTCGACCAGCAGTTCCTGGAGAAGGTCGACGCCATCATCGTGGAGCTGATGCCGAAGGGTGAGGCCGACCTGGAGCATGTGTCAACGCAGCTGTTCATGCACCCATCGACTTTCCGCAGAAAGCTGGTGGCCCTGACGGGCACACCGCCGGCACAGTATATCATGCGACGGCGCATGGAGCAGGCCTGCCTGATACTGGCCGACTATCCGAACGTGACAATTGCCGACGTGGCCGAGCGTTGCGGCTTCTCGGATAGTGCCCACTTCACCCACGTCTTCCGCCGTTTTTATAATACCACTCCTTTGCAGTGGGTGAAGACTGAGAGAAATATAGGGAGTTAAAGGAGTGGGCCACTAATACTTCGTAATTCCGAGTGAAAGAATGCTGATGCGCACGTGCGGCGCCTTGGCCAGTTGCTGGCCGCAGGCGGTGATGGTGGCCCCGGTGGTGACGATGTCGTCGATGAGCAGCAGATGACGGCCCGCAATGCTGTCGGCGTCCTTCAGCAGGAAGGCGTCGTCGACGTTGCGCAGCCGCTCCCAGGCATGTTGCGTTGTCTGACTCTGCCTGAAGTGCGTGCGGCTGACGGCCTTGCTGACGATGGGCAGCCCGGTGACGCTCCGCACGCCACGGGCTATCTCCATGCTCTGGTTGTAGCCTCGGTGCCATTGGCGGAGGCGCGTGATGGGCATGGGCACCAGCGCTTCGATGCCGTCGAAGAAGCCTGAGGCAAGAAACTGGCGGGCTACAATCTGGCCCATGGCCTCGGCGATCTCGGACATGCCGTTGTATTTCATGTCGTAGATGAGGTGGCTGACGCCCGATTGCGGCTCGTAGAAGAAGAGGGCGGCGGCGCGCTCTACGGGGAATTGCCCCCAGAAGAGGCGTGCCATCGGGTTGTCGAGGGGTGACCGCTCGTAGTGGGTGAGCGGCAGGTGCAGGTGACAAGATGCACAGAGCACCTGCTCGTTAGCCGAGAGGCGGCTGCCGCAGATGACACAGCAGCGCGGCGAGACGACATCGAGCAGCTTAGTCCAGAAACTCGTCCTCATCCTCCACTTCGATGCACTGCTTGATGATGTCCATGGTGAAGCCGCGGCTGATGGCAAACTTGATGAGCTTCATGGTCAGCTCGTACTCGCTCGCGGCCTTGGTGCTGCGGTGTTTCTGCTTCAGCAGGGGCTTCAGCACGCTGATGTATTCCTCGTCGGGGATGTCGTCGAGCACTTGCGCCACGATGGCCTTGTCGATGTGCTTCAGCCAGAGCGCCTGCTCCACCTTGCGGCGCCCCCACTTGTTATACCGGATTTTGTCGCTGACGAAGGCACGGGTGAAGCGCTGGTCGTCTACATAACGCTCGCCGACGAGGCGCGCCATCACCGTGGCCTGCTCCTCTTCGCTGACGCCCCACTGGCGCATCTTCTCCAGCATCTCCTGCTGGCAGTGCTCGCCCTTGGCACACAGGGCAGCCAGCTTCTGGAAGGCTTGCTGGGCTGTCAGTTCCTTTTTCGTTCCGTATGGCATGTCTGTAATGGTTTAGTGTTCGGCAGCAAGGATGAAACGGTCCTTGCCGAACTGGTCTTTCATCAGCCTGATGTGGCCGAAGCCCAGATGGCGCAGCTCGTTGCGCGTGTCATCGGCCAGCATGGCGTTGATTTCGAAGAGCGCGTAGCCGCCAGGCTTCAGCGCCTGCAGGGCATAGCGTCCGATGGCGGTGTAGAAGCGCAGCGGGTCGTCGTCGGGCACGAAGAGGGCCTCGGCAGGCTCGTGGTCGAGCACGTTGCGGGCCATCTGCGCCTTCTCGCTTTCACAGACGTAGGGCGGATTGCTCACGATGACGTCCCAGTGCTGGTGGTTATCGGGCGGGGAGAGGGCGTCCTGCCGCTCAAACGCCACCTTCACGCCCAGCCGTGCGGCATTGTCGCGGGCCACTATCAGCGCTTGCTCGCTGATGTCCCACGCCGTTACTGCGGCCTGCGGCAGCTCGGCGGCCAGCGTGCAGGCGATGCAGCCGCTGCCTGTGCCCACGTCGAGAATGCGCAGACGGTCGCGCTTCGTCCGCCGCCGTTCGCTGCGCATGATCCATTGGCACAGCTCGTAGGTCTCGGGGCGGGGAATCAGCACGCCTGGCTCCACGCGGAACCAGCGTCCGCCGAACTCGGCACGCCCCAGCACATACTGCACGGGCTCGCCACGCAGCAGGCGCAGCGATATTTTTTCCAATTCTTCTTGGTCGGATGCCGATAATTGTGTATCTTTGCCGATGAGAATGTCGGTCATCGACAGCTGGAAGCACGTCTGCAGCACCATGCGGGCAACGGCTTTCGCCTCGCCAGCATCATAGACGGCGGTCAGTCGGTGCCACAGTTCCATATAGGTCATAACGGATGCAAAGTTACAAATTATTATTCAAAATGCAAAGTTTTTTTATGAGTGAAGACGAAAAATATATGCGCCGCAGCCTGCAGCTGGCTGCCAACGGACGACAGACAGCCAAGCCCAACCCCATGGTGGGGGCGGTTATCGTGAATGCCGAGGGGAGAATCATCGGCGAGGGCTACCACGTGCGCTGTGGCGAGGGCCATGCGGAGGTGAACGCCTTTGCCTCGGTGCGCGCCGAGGACGAGCCGCTGCTCAGCCAGGCCACGATGTATGTCTCGCTGGAGCCCTGTTCGCACTATGGAAGGACACCGCCCTGTGCCGACCTTATCATCAGCAAAGGAGTGCGCCGTGTGGTCGTGGGCTGTATCGACGAGTTTGCCGAGGTGCAGGGTAGGGGAGTGCAGAAGCTGCGCGATGCCGGCATCGACGTCACCGTGGGCGTGCTCGAGGAGGAATGCCGATGGCTGAACCGCCGTTTCTTCACCTTCCATCGGCTGCACCGTCCTTACATCATCTTGAAATGGGCGCAGACAGCCAATGGCTTCATCGATGATCATGGGCACGCGTTGGCCATCTCGTCGCCCTTCACGCAGATGCTCAGCCACAAGCTGCGTGCCGAGGAGGACGCCATCCTTGTGGGCCGCGTGACCGACGAGCGCGAGCATCCGCAGCTGAACGTGCGCCACTGGGTGGGGCCGTCGCCCAAGCGGCTGGTCGTTGACCACCAGCACCCGCTGAACCTCGAGAGTCTTTATCATCACAACGTGCAGTCGCTCATCGTCGAGGGAGGCCGCAAGACGCTTGAGAGTTTCCTGATTCAAGGTCTTTGGGACGAGATTCGTGTGGAGACGAACCATGCGCTGACCGCCAGCGGAGGCACCCGTGCGCCCCAGCTGCCTGCCCCAGCCCGCGTGGTGAGCAGCTGCAGCTATGGACAGAATGCCATCACCATCTTTGCCCCATTGCCTTGTTGAAAGTTGTTTTGTGTTAAGGGTTTAGAGTTGAGAGACGTTAGTTCTGCCGACCTGTCTAACGTCTCTCAACTCTCAACACTTAACCCTCATCATTTTCGACCGAAGTCGGCGGGCACTTCGCCCCACTTCGACGTTTCCCATTTGATGATAGGATTGCGATAGTCGTGTGTGCGCAGCCAGATTTCTGCGCGCTGTATAATCTGGTAGATCGGCTCCGTCTCGGGGGTGCGCTCCAGCTTCGTCTTGCACTGGCGCTTCTTCACCCAGAGAATAGCATTGTAGCTGTCAGAATAGATGGTCTTTGCGTATAGGCCATGTTGCCAGCAGAGGGCGAGGGCATGGACGATGGCGAGGAACTCGCCGATGTTGTTCGTGCCCTTCATGGGGCCGAAGTGAAAGACCCTGTATCCCGTCTGCAGGTCGATGGCCTGATACTCCATCGGCCCCGGGTTTCCCGAGCAGGCGGCATCCACGGCCCAGGCATCGGCTGTCACTTCCGGTGGAAGTGGCAGCACGGTGTCGTGGCTATAGTCAGGAGGGTTTTGTGGCATGACTTTGAGATTGCGACAGAGTCGCAATATTACGGTTAAGGAGCTACATGCGTTCGGGGACCTCGATGCCGAGGAGGCTCATGCCGCTCTTGATGATTTTGGCGACGTTGCGGGCCAGGACGAGGCGGACGGCCTTCTTCTGGGCATCGGGCTCATTGAGGATGCTGTAGTCGTGGTAGAACTGGTTGAAGACCTTTGTCAGCTCGTAGCAGTAGTTGGCGATGCCAGAAGGAGAGTAGTCCTTGCCGGCCTGTTCCACGGCGGCGGGGAACTCGTTCATCTTCTGGATGAGCTCTATTTCCTTAGGAAGAAGACTCTCCCCCTGTTCCGCCCTCCTCTCAGGTAGGGGTAAGGGTGAGAGTCCGCTTTTTCTTAGGATTGAGCGGATGCGTGCATGCGTGTACTGGATGAAGGGCCCTGTGTTGCCGTTGAAGTCGATGCTCTCCTCGGGGTTAAAGAGCATGTTCTTGCGGGCGTCGACCTTCAGGATGAAATACTTCAGGGCACCCATGCCCACGATGCGGGCTATCTCGCGGCGCTCCTCCTCAGTCATATCGTCGAACTTGCCCAGCTCCATCGACGTTTTGTAGGCATCCTCCACCATCAGCTCCATCAGGTCGTCGGCGTCAACGACGGTGCCCTCGCGGCTCTTCATCTTGCCGTTGGGCAGCTCCACCATGCCGTAGCTGAAGTGCGTCAGCTCCTTGCCCCACTTGAAGCCGAGACGGTCGAGCAGGATGCTGAGCACCTGGAAGTGGTAGTTCTGCTCGTTGCCCACCACGTAGATCATCTTGTCGATGGGGTAGTCCTGGAAGCGCATCTCGGCGGTGCCGATGTCCTGCGTCATGTAGACGCTGGTGCCGTCGCTGCGCAGCAGCAGCTTCTGGTCCAGTCCCTCGCCCGTCAGGTCGGCCCACACCGAGCCGTCGTCCTTGCGGAAGAACAGACCCTTCTGCAGCCCCTCCTCCACCTTGGCCTTACCCTTCAGGTAGGTCTGGCTCTCGTAGTATATCTTGTCGAACGAGACGCCCATCTTCTTGTAGGTCTCGTCGAAGCCGGCATACACCCATGCGTTCATCTTCTCCCACAGTGCGCGCACCTCGGGGTCGCCCTGCTCCCATTTCACCAGCATCTCGTGGGCCTCCTTGATGAGCGGAGCCTCCTGCTTGGCCTTCTCCTCGTCCATGCCCTGGGCCACGAGCTGCTTGATTTCCTCGCGGTAGTGCTTGTCGAAGCTCACGTAGTAGTCGCCGATGAGGTGGTCGCCCTTCTTGCCGCTGCTCTCCGGCGTCTCGCCGTTGCCATACTTCAGCCAGGCGAGCATCGACTTGCAGATGTGTATGCCTCGGTCGTTCACGATGTTCGTCTTCACCACACGGTTGCCGTTGGCCTCCATGATCTGTGCCAGGCTCCAGCCAAGCAGGTTGTTGCGCACGTGGCCCAGGTGGAGCGGCTTGTTGGTGTTGGGCGAAGAGTATTCAATCATCACGAGGGGCGAATCTTCGTTCACGGCTTTGCGGCCGAAGTTGGCGTCCTGGTCGATGGCTTCGAGCAGTTGCAGCCATGCCCCGTTGCCGATGCTAAGGTTGAGGAAGCCCTTCACCACGTTGAACTTCTCCACGGCGGCACAATGCTCCACCAGATATTGGCCTATCTCCTGCGCCGTCTGTTCTGGCGATTTCCTGGCAGCCTTCACGAATGGGAAGACCACCAGGGTCAGGTTTCCTTCAAACTCGCTACGCGTCTTCTGCAGCTGCAGCATCTTTTCTGTGGCCTCCATACCGTAGAGGACCTTCACAGCCTCGGCGGCGGCCTGGCTTATGAGTGTTTCAATCTTCATGAGTCTTTAATAATGTTATAATCGGCTGCAAAATTAGATAAAAAAATCGAGATTTTCTGCCTGTCGGGATAAAAATGTGAGCAAATTGCTGCGAAAAGTCCGAAATCGAGGCTGGTGTCCACTCCGAACGAACCCCCGTCTGCTCTTTGTAGAATGGTTCAGAGTGTTCAAAATTTCCTTAAAATTCCTAAAATGAAAAGTTCAGAATTCCGATGCATTCTGGAGTGAAAAATGGGAGTTTCGAGCCGTTTTTGCTCTTTGCCGAACTGAGAAGAAGGAGTCGGAAAGGCCAAAAAATGCACAATTGAGACGTTTTTTGTGCATCTTTTTCTGCTTTTTTTCGCTCTTTTTTCGCGTTTTTTGGCTCGTTTCGCTCATTTTTAAGCACGCCAAATTTTCAAAAGTCAACGCCTTTTGAAAATTTGGCGTTGACTTTTGAAAACGAAAAGCTGCCAAATTTTGATGAAATAAGCGTAAGCATCAGTTAATCAAATATTTAGCGAACTCTCTCAAAACTCGCTAATTTTCGTCCAAAAGTTTTCTCGCGCGAAATTTTTGAGTATTTTCGAGGGTTGAGTGTTCAATTTTTCCTTAAAATTATTTATTTTTAAGATTTCGTGAAGGGCTTCTAAACTACACAGCCACTTTTCGTTGGTCGGCCGTGATATTCTTAAAAATTATTAATATTCTAAAGAATTAGAATGAAATATTTGGTCGTTCTAAGATTTTAGAATATCTTTGCAGCGTGAAATTCTAAAACTTTAGAATATGAAGCTAAAAGAAACCAAGAAACAACTGACCCGAGCCGAGCAGCAGGTGATGAACGCGCTGTGGAGCCTGCCCCAGGAAGGTGCCAACTCGGCAGAGATTATGGAGCGCATGCCCGAGCCGAAGCCCGCGATGACCACGCTGCTCACCTTCCTGAAGATTCTCAGGGAGAAGGGCTACGTACTGACCGAGAAGGTGGGCAAGGCCCTGCGCTTCATGCCCGCCGTGAGCCGCGACCAGTACACGCGCCAGTACATGACCGAGGTGAAGAACACGTTCTTCGGCGGCAGTGCGGCCTCGCTGGTATCGTTCTTCGCCAAGGAAGAGCAGCTGAGCGACGAGGAAATCGACGAGCTGGTGAAGTTGATTAAGAGCAGACACTAACTAACAACAAACTACCTTATATTAATAACTATGTACGCGATGGAGACAGGATTCTTCCCCGTAATGGGACTGCTGGTGGGCGGAGCACTCTTTGCACTCTACTGGTGGGTGCTCCGCCTGAAGTGCCCCAGCCGATGGGCACAGGTGTTCATTGCCGTGGCCCTGCTGCTGACGACAGCCGTGCAGCTGGTGGCCCCGGTGCGCGAGGTGGTGGCGCAGGCAGCTCCCGTCGTTTCCGGCGATGCCTCCGGAACAGCTGCTACCCTCCCTTCCAGTGGCGGAGCTGGCGATGGTATCTCAGCCTATGCCGCTGATGGGGAGTTACAGACCCCACCCCTGACCCATCCCCTTGAGGGGCGGGGAGCGGCTGCGCATGGCTCTGCCCTCACGGCTAAAGAAGCGGCTGCGCTGGAGTTCTCGCCGTCGGTGGCGTTCCAGAATGCGCTGCCCCTGCTGGGTAGGCTCTATCTGATTGGCGTGGTGCTGGTGCTCGTCTACTTCGGCTGTCAGCTGCTGTGGCTCTACTCCCTGTGCAGGAAGTACCACGGCGAGTGCCAGGACGGCGTGAACATCTACCACACTGACCAGCTGGCCCCCTTCTCCTTCGGCCGCAACATCTTCCTGCGCACCTCGATGGACGAGGCCACCACCCGCTATGTGCTGATGCACGAACTGGCCCACATCCGCCGGCGCCACTTCCTGAAACTCTGCCTGCTGCAAGGCTTCACCGCCCTCAACTGGTACAACCCCTTTGCATGGCTCTTCTTTGCCGAGATGCGCCTGCAGCAGGAGATGGAGGTCGACGGCGACGTGCTCAGCCAGGGCATCGACCGCGAGGACTACCAGCTGTCGCTGCTGCGCGTCTGCGTCAGCGAGGGCAAGTGGATTCTGCTGCGCACGGCCTACGGACTGAAACCCCTAAAACAACGAATCATATTTATGAACACCACGATGAATCCCAAGACCATGCGCTTTCGCCAGGCGGCAGCCGTGGGCGCCTTGGCGCTGGTCATGACAATGGCACTGGCCGTTGGTTGCCAGACGCGCGAGAAGAATGGGACGCTAACAGAAAACGTGAAGCACCACCCTATGCTGGGCTGCTGGACTATGGACTGGATTTCGAACACAGGCTCGGGCGAGCAGGTGCATCCCTTCGCCATGCACTATGGCTTCTACAACGACAGCACCTTCCTCTGCTTCAGCTACTTCAGCAAGAATGGCATGAACATGGCATTCAGCATCTCGGGCGAGGGCTACATCTGGCGTGGCGACACGCTCTATTCGGCCGACGGACGCCCCACCGACTACACTTTCCCCGATGAGCGCACCGCCATTTCGCGATGGATGAAGGACTCCACGCAGATGGCCGGCGTCGGTGGTCCCGACATCACCGAGCAGTGGAGTCGCATCCAGCCAGACGAGGACATCGTGGCCGCCTTCCGCGCCGCCTATACGGCACGCCCCAGTGCCGAACGGCCAATGGACGGCACTTGGCTGAAGCTGGGCGACGACAAGAAGGAGGCAGGCTATCTGCTGGTGAACGACACGGTGATGATGGCCATCAATCTGCACCCCAGCAAGGTGGTTGACGGTTTCCGCTATGGTGGCAGCGGCATGATCAGCACCTTTCACTCATTGGCTAATGGGCGACTGGAGCTGGGCATAGTGGGCGTTGAGCCGCTGGAGCTGGAGGTGTCGCACCTATACGACAACCACATGTGGATAACGAACTACGAAGCTGGTAAGCTCATGTCTGAGGTGCATTACCAGCGCGTAGAGACACCCGAATACCTGCTGCGTGCCTTGGCACCGGCACTCATGGAGACAGACGAATAATAGTAAAGTTAGTAAATAGTAGACTGGTTCATTGGACCAGCGGGCAGAGACCGACGTGATGTCGCTTTCTGCCTATTTCTTTTTCACCACCTTGTGGCCCTGGCGGATATAGAGTCCGGCAGGCAGCGAGGCGTCGCTCAGGCTGTCGGCCACGCGCTGCCCCTGCAGGTTGTAGACGGCAGCGGCACCTGCCGGGGCGCTCACGCTGACGGGCTCGCCGATGTCGTCGAGGTTGGGCAGGCCGAGGATGTCGAGCAGTCCGGCGTAGACGTCAATCTCGCCGTAGCCATACTCGTTGTTGGGGTAGTCGAGCGCTGCTGAGGGATGACGGCAGGTGCGCTGCAGCACGCCGAGCACGTCGGCAGGCGACAGCGTGGGGCAGGCCTGCAGCCACAGGGCGATGGCGCCACCCACAGCAGGGGCCGACGACGACGTGCCGCTGTTCGACGTCCAGCTGTAGGTGCGTCCGTTGAAGTCGAAGACGCCCACGTCCCAGAGCAGGTCGTTCGAGTCGGGGTGGGTTTCGCGGAAGAAGCTGCTATAGCTCGAGATGATGTTGTTGCCGGGTGCCACGCAGTCGGGCTTGATGCGCCCGTCGAAGGTGGGACCCATCGACGAGAAGTCGGCACGGCGTCCGCCGGTGCCCATCCAGTAGGTCATGGTGTCGCCCGCCAGACTGACGATATGGTCGCGGTAGGTGGTGGCGCCGACGCTGATGACCGAGGGGGCGGTAGAGGGCGAGTGGATATAGTGGGCGGTGATGGCGTCGCTCAGGCGCGGGTTCTCCTCGAAAGTGTCGAAATGGCCGTTCACACGCCACATCTCGATGTCGGCACCGTCGCCCACCAGCTCGATGGACAGGCGGGGACTGACGCCCACCTTCGACGGACAGCTGACGGTGAGGTCGTAGCAGGTCTCCTCGGGGATGTAGCTCGACGGGTAGGCGTAGACCTCGGCGGCGAAGGTGGCGGCGCTGTCGCTGAGCAGCGAGTCGGGCTGCTGCAGGGCCAGCCGTGGGCGTAGCAGCAGCGTGTCGGGCGTGCTGTCGTAGTTGACCAGACGGATGAGAAAGTCATCGGCCGACTTGATGACCACGTCCATCGTCTTCGCGCTGCGGCGCATAAATGTGCCAGCACTGCGGCGGTCGGTCGTCTTGTGCACATAGTTCAGGTTGTGCCCGTCGTTGCCGGCAGCGGCCACGAGGATGCGGCCAGGACCGGTGAGGTTGCTGAGGAGGGCATAGTAGAGCTGGTCGTAGCCGTAGAAATCCTGCTGGCTACCTTCACTGAAGGAGATGACGCAGGGCTTGCCCACCTGCTCGGCGTAGTCGAAGATGTACTTGAAGCCGAGGGCATCGGTGGCGAAGGTGTACTTGTAGACATCGGCAGAGTCGATGTAGGGCAGGTCTTCGCTCACCGCGTTGGCTACCAGGCAGATGTCGGCCTCGGGGGCCATGCCGCGGTAGGGCGAGTCGTAGCCACTGCCGCAGGAGATGCCCAGCGTGTGGGTGCCGTGGGTGAGGTCGAGGCCGTCGCGTGAGTGGCCCACGGCGAGCAGCTCCTCACGCGTGGTGAAGTCGCGGCCCACGGGCAGGTCGCTGCCGATGGTGTCCTGCGAAATCTGGTCCCAGAAGCGGCGGATGCGATAGGTGGTGGTGTCGCGGCTGTAGAAGTTGGGGTGTGTCAGGTCGAAGCCCACGTCCATGCTGCCCATGACGACGCCCCGTCCGGTGTAGATGCTGGGCAGCCCTTTGCCAGTATAGGCCTGCGTGGCGTTCAGGTGGATGGCCATCGAGTCGGTGAGCAGGCGGTTGCTGCGGCTGGCCTCTATGCGCAGCACACGGCGGTCGAGCGTCATCTGCGGAATCTCGCTGAGGGGAATCTCGGCAATGTGTATGTCGCCGGAGCGGGCCAGACTGCGGCAGCCGTGCTCGGCCAGCACCTCGTCGCCATCGGCGGTGAGGCGGATGAAGGCGATGACAGCAGGCCCCCTCGATTCCCCGGCCCCCTCCAACCTCCCCCAACTGGGGGAGGCTTTAGAAGTTACTTCTGCCGCGGAATCCGGCGCAGCCACTTCCCCCCAGTTGGGGGGATTGAGGGGGGCTGCCTCCCTCCTTTGTGGGAGGTTGGAGGGGGCTGCCTTCCTCACAATCTGTCGCAGCCACGATGACAGCTTGCCCATCTGCGCCTGCTGGGCACTCGCTGGCGAGACCAGCAATAGCATATAAAATAAAAGAAGAGAAACCCTGTTCATGCCCCGCAAGAATTAATTATTTATTATTTAGGCCGAAGGCCGCACAATACTTCCATCCCTCGGCCTCGTAGATGCTGATGAGGCGTTGCAGACGCTTCTTGAAGCCTTCGTAGTCCTTCTGCTCCGGGGCGGCCCACTGCACCTCGGCCAGCGCGGCCATGCGCGGCAGTACCTGATACTCTATCAGCTCGGAGTAGGCGATGTACTCCGTCCAGAGGTTGGCCTGCACGCCCACCACATGCGCCTTCTGCTCGGGGGTGAGTGTTTCGGGTGCCGGCTCGTAGTTGTAGACCTTCTCCAACGGGGCGTTGCCGCCGAAGAGCAGGGTGTTGCTCCAGGTGTTCTGCGGAATCTGGTAGTGGTCGAAGTAGAGCGTGCTGTTGGGGGTGCGCACGCAGTCGAAGCCCTCTACGGCGGGGTCGTCGACGCCCTGCCAGTCGCGCCAGTTCATGATGAGCGACGACTTGGGAACGTTGCAGTACATAATCTCGTCCCAGCCCATCAGCCGTCGGCCGTGCTGGCTGAGCAGCTGCTCCATGCGGCGCACCATGTAGCCCTGCAGGTGCTCTTCGTTGTCAAGATGCTCCTCACGCATCTTCTGCTGGCATTTGGGACACGCCTTCCAGCGCACCTTCGGCGCCTCGTCGCCACCCAGATGGATGATTTTCGAGGGGAACAGCTCCATCACCTCGGTGAGTACGTCCTCTAAGAACTGGTAGACCCTGGGATTGCCGGCGCAGAGGATGTCGTCGCTGACGCCCCAGTCGGGCCACACCTCGTAGGGACCGCCCGTGCAGCCCAGCTCGGGGTAGGCGGTGACGGCAGCCACCATGTGGCCGGGCATGTCAATCTCGGGGATGATGGTGATGTGGCGCTGCTGCGCATACTCCACAATCTCGCGGATGTCCTTCTGCGAGTAGAATCCGCCGTACATCGTGTGGTCGTAGAGACCCATGTTGCGACCGATGACGGTGCGGTCGCGCCAGGCTCCCACCTGCGTCAGCCGTGGCCATTTCTTGATTTCGATGCGCCAGCCCTGGTCGTCGCTCAGGTGCCAGTGCAGCGTGTTCATGCCGTGCAGGGCCATCATGTCGAGGTAGTTCTTTACCACGTCCTTCGGGAAGAAATGGCGGCAGATGTCGAGGTGCATGCCGCGGTAGGCAAAGCGTGGCGTAGACTCCACCACGGCGTAAGGCAGCGAGGTCGTGCTGTCGGTGAGCACCTGACGCAGGGCCTGGCGACCGTGGAAGAGGCCTGCCTCGGTGCTGCTCTCAAGGAGTATGCCCTGCTTGTCGACCGTCAGCCGCCAGCCTTCGGGCGATGTCAGCTTCGGGTTTAGCTTCTCCTGCACGGTAGTGGAGGCATCGACGGGCAGCGTGCGGCCCTTGGCATCGATGCTGATGAGGTCGGGTAGGGGAATAATGTCGTACTGCGCCCTTGCCGGGCTAAGCGGTAAAAGGCAGATGATGAATGACAGAAACAGTAATCGACGTTTCATATAATACGATGGTTTAGTGGGTTAGCTTGTTGACTATGCTCCAGATGGCCTCCTGACATTGCTCCATCAGCCATTTGGGCGTGGAGGTGGCTCCGCAGATGCCCACGGAGCTGATGCCTTCGAGCCAGGACGGGTCTATCTCCTCTGGCCCCTCGATGAGGTGGGTGTTGCTGTTCACGCGCTGGCACTCGCTGAAGAGTACCTTGCCGTTGCTGCTCTTGCGTCCGCAGACGAAGAGAATGAGGTCGTGGCGGGCGGCAAACTGCGTGATGCTGGGCATGCGGTTGGCCACGGAGCGGCAGATGGTGTCGAAACTGCGGAAGGTGGCACCTGTGGCGATGTGCTGCTGAATGTAGTCGATGATGCGGTGGAACTCATCGAGGCTCTTCGTGGTCTGCGAATAGAGGTAGATGTCGCGGGTGAAGTCGAGCCGCTTCGCCTCGTCGAAGTTCTCGATGACGATGGCGTTGCCGCTGGTCTGCCCCACAAGGCCGAGCACCTCGGCGTGCCCTCGCTTGCCAAAGATGACGATTTGGGGAGGGAGATTTGAGGTTTGAGGTTTGAGATTTGAGATTTGCGGGTTGAGGCCTTCGCCGTACTGCTTCTTGATGCGCCTTTGCAGCTGCAGCACCACGGGGCAGGTGGCGTCGATGATTTCGATGTCGTTGCGCCGGGCCAGCTCGTAGGTCTCGGGCGGCTCGCCATGGGCACGCAGCAGCACCTTCACGCCGTGCAGCTGTTTCATCTGCTCGTGGTCGATGGTGACGAGGCCCATCTGGCGCAGCCGCTCGCACTCCATGCCGTTGTGCACGATGTCGCCTAAGCAGTAGAGCGCCTCGCCCGCTGCCAGTTCTTCCTCGGCCTTCTTGATGGCGGTGGTCACGCCGAAGCAGAAGCCGCTGCCGCTGTCTATTTCAATCTGTAGCATTGCGTTGTTTGTTCTCAGGTGTCGGTTCGCCAAAATCCGTCCATGTAGGATTCTTGTCCGGTAGCCGCGGATTTTTGTCCGCTGTGGGCGGATTTTTGCGGACGCTTCGTCCGGTCTATCCTTTTAGCTGGGCATAGTACAGGTCGAGCAGGTTCTGTGCTGCCACGAAGCTGGTCTTCTGTCCGGCCAGGACTGTCTGCTCAGCGAGCTTCAGCTGCTGTCGGATGAGCGGGTTGTTGTAGAAGTTCAGGCGCAGGTGCTCGTTGATGCTCTCGTACATCCAGTATTTGGCCTGCTCGTTGCGTCGGTAGTCGAAGTAGCCGTTGGCTTTTACGAAGTCGAAGTACTGGTATATCATGTCCCACACCTCCTTCACGCCCGTGCCGTAGAAGCCTGAGTAGCACAGCACCTTCGGCGTCCAGCCGCTTTCGGGCATGGGGAAGAAGTGCAGGGCATTGCGGAAGTTGGTGGCAGCCATGTGGCAGCGGTCTACATTGTCGCCGTCGCACTTGTTGATGACGATGCCGTCGCTGATTTCCATGATGCCGCGCTTGATGCCCTGCAGCTCGTCGCCCGTGCCGGCCACCTGGATGAGCAGGAAGAAGTCGACCATGGAGTGGCAGGCGGTCTCGCTCTGGCCCACGCCGACGGTCTCCACGAAAATCTTGTCGAAGCCGGCGGCCTCGCAGAGGATGATGGTCTCACGCGTCTTGCGGGCTACGCCGCCCAGCGAGCCTGCCGACGGGCTGGGACGGATGAACGAGTCGGGGTGTACGCTGAGTTTCTCCATGCGCGTCTTGTCGCCGAGGATGCTGCCCTTGGTGCGCTCGCTTGAGGGGTCGATGGCCAGCACGGCGAGGCGGCCTCCCTTCTCCTTCAGCAGGTGGATGCCGAACACGTCGATGCTGGTCGACTTGCCGGCACCGGGCACGCCGCTGATGCCGATGCGCACGCTGCGCCCGCTGTGGGGCAGGCATTTCTCGATGACCTCCTGCGCCTTCGCCTGATGGTCGGGGTTGACGCTCTCGATGAGCGTCACGGCCTGCGAGAGGATGGTGACGTCGCCCTTCACGATGCCTTCCACCATCTCGGCGGCTGACAGCTCGCGGCGGCGGAAACGGTTGCGCTTCAAATAGGGATTGATGATGCTGGGCTGCTCCACGCCGCTGTTCACTTGCAGACCGGCGTACTCGCTGCTATTCTCTGGGTGTTCCATTTATTCTACATTTATCGTTATTACTACTTTTGCGTTCTCAGGGTCGTTGGTAATCATCAGCACACGGGGCTTCGAGCGGGCCTTGCGTATCTGTTCGGGGATGATGGTGACGCGCAGCTTGGTCGATTCGCCGGGTTGCAGCTCCTGTTTGGCCAGCTTCACCTTCACACCACCAGTGAACATCTGCAGCGACGTGATGCTGAGCTTCGACTGTCCCTTGTTCGTTAGGATGATGGTGCCCTGCTTGTGGTGGCGGTCCAGGTTGAGCGACTGCGCCGAGAGGTGGAGCTTCGGGGCCTGCTCGCGGTTCTGTCCCTCAAACTGCGACATGTCGGGCAGCAGCACCACCGAGACGGGGATCTCCGTCTCGCTGCTGATCTTCTCGCCAAGTTTCTTCGCCAGATAGATGGACACCTGCGTCAGGCCGTAGTTGTGAACTTCCTCCGAATTGAGCGTCAGGATCATCTTGCCGCTGCGGTTGGGCTCCAGTTTCTCGGGCAGTGCCAGCGCGTGGAGCCAGGCCGGCATGTGCAGCATGTTGGGCGTCATGTCGGCTTCGGTGTTGTTCATCAGGTTGATTTCCACTTCGCGGTTCTCGCCCTTCTTCACGTCGTCGAACTCCACGTTGTTCACGCTGGCCAGCATGCCTCCCATATCGTAGGGGTAGCGGTTGGAGTAGTCTACCATGTCGGCAAGCACCACGCCTTTCATCTTCAGGTAGACGGGCTCGCGGGTGGCATTGCTGTAGACGGCCACCTGCTTGGTGAAATGGCCCAGCAGGCGTGCATCGTAGGTGAGCGAGATGGTGAACCGTTCGCCGGGGGCGATGGTCTGCTTGGGTGCATCCACGGTGGTGCAGCCGCAGTCGGTCTTCAGTTCGCTGATCTCTATCGTCCTCAGACTCTTGTTGCGCAACTCGAACGTGGCGGTCACGGGCACTTCGAAGCCCGTCTTCCCCACGTCGATGGTGGTCTTGTTGATGCTCAGCTTCTGGGCCGCAGCAGGGCTGAATGATAGATGGAATAGAAGGAATGACAGGGCTGTCGCCTTAGCTATCCTTTTCCATTTCAAAACATTGTACATATTCTTAATTATGGCTTTCGTTCATTTCACTGATGACTCTTCACTTCAATCTTCATCGACTTCGTGCTGCCGCGGAACTCGGGGCTGTAGGTGCACTGTACGCTGCAGGTGCCAGTCTCGTAGGTTCCTTCGCGGTCGACGTAGTATTCCGTCTCGATGACGTGACGACCCTTGCTCAGCATGTCGAAGAAGAAGTTGGTGGTGTAGTCCTTGGGGGCACAGTAGTAGCCTTCGCGCCAGTTGTAGCCGCTCAGCTGCTTCACGGGTTCCAGACAGGCGGCACGCTTGTCTTGCAGCTGCACAAAGTCGTAGTCGCGGTCGGCCTCGATGGTGATGCGCACGATGATGCGGTCGCCCACCTGCAGTGTTGAGTGTTGAGCGTCGAGTGCCGAGTGCTGGGCATTCAGCAGTTCGCGCTTCACGCTGATGCCGCTCTGCTGGTCGGCAATGTCGCTGGCGGGCTGCATGAACTGCGCATAGACGGCACCCCACGACGTTCCCGTGGAAGTCTTTTCGGCCTTGAAGGTCTTGGCACCTTGGGCGTCAACGGACGTCTTCACATAGCCGATGCCGGCGGTGGCATCGCTGGTGGGCAGCGGTTTCCCGTTGATGCTCAGCGTGGTCTTCGGCTGCGGGGCCAGCGTCTGGCTGTTGCCGTCGAGGAAGGCATAGATGGCGTCGGCGCTGTTCAGCGGCGTGTCCCAGGCCTGTGTGCGCCTCTGCTGTAGCAGCCAGCGCTGCATCTCGCTGATGGTCACGGTGTCCTGCGGCGTCAGTCGCTTCAGCGCCTCGATGGCGGCCACCTGTGTGGGAATCTTGTAGTCGCGCCAGGAGTAGCCGGCCCGCTGCGTGTCGTAGTAGCGGCCCATGTCCTCTTTGTACACCGTCCATTCCTTCAGGCTGCGGATGTAGGTCTTGTTCTGCAGCACGATGGCCGAGAGGGCTTTCTCGTAGATGCTCTGGCTCTGCGTCTCCTTCTTCAGCAGGTTCTTCAGGTAGCTGTTGGCCTCGCTGACCTTGGCGGGCAGCTCGCGGCCGTCGAGGGCGCAGATGTAGAGCCACTGAAGGGCGCGGTGGCTGGGGAAGACTTGCTTGTGGCCCTTCTTCTCCTCCTTCTTCATCTCGTCCACCAGTTCCACGATGTCTTTTCCCAGGAAGGTAAAGGCACTGCTGAGCATCTTTGCCGTTGCGCTCTGCTGGCCGGCCATTTGGTTCAGCCTGACGAGCATCTCGCAGACCGAGGTGGTCATGTAGACCGAGCCCGGCATGTCGGGCCACCAGCTCCACGAGCCGTCGGTGCGCTGCAGCTTACCCAGCTTGTCCAGTGCCTGACTGATGCGCTGGGCCATCAGGTTCTGGTCGAAGAAATCGGCCAGCCGCTGGCGCTGCTCCTGCTCGTTGTCGGCATCCATCACCCAGGGTGTCTCGCTGAGCACGAGGTCCTTCAGCGACTGATTCTTCTGAAGTGATGAGTGAAGAGTGGTGAGTGAAGAATTGGCAATGGCAGTCTTCTCCTCCTGTTTCCACAGCTCAAAGACGTGCTTCGCCGTGGGGTTCTGGCCCAGGATGTGGCGACCGATGCTGTTGGCATAGAGCGATGCGGCCTGGCACACGGCGCAGTCGTCGTGGGGATGCCCCACGGTGGGCAGCGCCTGGATGAGCAGCCAGGCGGGATTATTGGTGTACTCTATGGTGATTTGAGGCTGGAGATTTGTGGTTGGAGATTTCAGGGCAGTCTTGGGAATCAGCTGCTCCAGGTCAATGGCTTTGGTGCCGGGGCCATTCTGCGTGAAGGGCACGGTGACGGTGACGCGCTCGGCGTTGGGTAGAATGGGCAGATAGTGCTGTTCGCCGTCGCTTTGCTTGGGAGTGCTGATGCTGACGCGGGCGATGCAGAGCGTAGAGACGAGCGAGGAAAGACGGGTGGCATCGACGGGGAACGTGACGCTGACGGTGGAGCTGTCTTTCACCGTCACCTGCTGCTTCTGCTCCATGATGACCTTTTCTGTCTCGGGGTCGAGGAGCTGCAGCATGGTGGTGCCGCTGAGCGGCTGGTCGCTCATGTTCATCACGCGGGCGCTGATGGTGCCCTGGTCGCCCTGCCTGAGGAATCGCGGCATGTTGGGCTGTATCATCACGTCCTTGCGGGCCACGGCCTCGTCGCTCATCGAGCCGTACATCATGTCACGGGTGTGAGCCACGCCGAGGAAGCGCCAGGTGGTGAGGCTTTCGGGCAATGTGAACTTCATGCTGACACGACCCGTGGAGTCGCAGACGAGCTGGGGCATGAAGAAGGCAGTCTCCTGCAGGTTCTCGCGCATCTGCATGGGAGCGGCCTGCTCGCCCTCGCCGCTGTCGGCCGATTGAATGTCAAGTCCTGCAATGCGTCCTTGCAGGGCATCATCGGCCTTCATCACGGCACCCGACGTCATCGAGGCCTTTTGCGTACCGAAGGCAATTTCTAAATTGGCGCCTTCCTCATCGGCAGCTTGTGCCATCACCATGTTGTCAGACAAGGCAGCGTTCAAGCCTCTTGTAAGCACCCTGCGGCGGGCGTAGAAGTTGTACTGGGGATACACGTCGTGGTCGAAATGGCTGTACTGCAACTGCTGCCAGCTGAGCCATTGCTGTTGCTTCTCAGCGCTGAATTCTACCGCGGAGTTCCGATACCAGATGCCCTTGTTCCAGTTGGTCTGCGGCAGTGGTAGCCACACCGACGGGCCGAAGCCCCATTCGTGGGGCATCAGCTGGTCGAGGCTCTTGTCGTAAAGCGTGGCCACCAGCTGAGCGTCGGCGGGCGAGCCGTCGGGCTTGGTGATGCTCAGCGTCCACTCCTCCTGCTGGCCGGGTGTCAGTCGGTTGCGGAAGGTCTGCCACTTCATGTCGAGGTGCATGTCGGGCATGGGGCGCTGTATGTGGGTGCTGTATTCGTAGGTCTCGCCATCCTTCATCCAGGCGAAGGTGAGCAGCAGGCCGTTGCCGTACTCCTCGCGGTAGAGGAACTTGCGGTTGAGCAGTTCGTTCGACAGGTCTACGGCCCCGCTTTCCAGCAGCTTGTTGCCGCTGATGACGCTGTAGACCATGTGCACGTTCTTGTCCGACGAACCGGCCTGCACGGTGACGGGACCGCCGTCCATGGGGAAGCGTCCCTCGTGGCTGGTGTAGAACCAGCTGCGGGTGTCAGTGGCTGGCCGATGGTCGTCGAGCGAGAACACCACGAAGTCCTGCTCCAGCGTGTCCTGCTGGCAGGTGGCAAAGAGCGTGTGCTTGCCACTCTTCAGCTGCGGGATGGCTATCAGTGCGTTCGTGGCGGCCTCCTGCCAGCGCTGGTTGTCGAAGCGATAGCGCACCTGTCCTTCAAGGTCGATGCCGGCGGCGTTCTGCAGGTGGAAGGTCATCTTCGTGTTGCCCTCGTTGAGCACCTTCTCGGGCAGCGAGGCCGTGAAGGCCGTCTTGCGGTTGCCCAGAGGCAGCGACATGGTTCCCTGATGGGTCTCGCCGGCCTGGTCGGTGACGTCGGCCGTGAGCACGAAGTTGTAGAACATGGTGTGGCGCGTCTTGGGTAGCACCATGGGCATGTCGGCCGTGAACTGTCCGCGCTCGTCGGTCGTCGTCTCGCCCTCGGCCACCACCTCGTCGTCAGTGCCGGTGCCAATGTAGCCCATGTCCCAGTAGCGTGAGTAGCTCATCCACCAGAATGCGCGACGGCGCACCACCTTGTACTTGACGGTGGCTCCCTGCACGGGCACGCCGGCATAGCTGCGGGCCGTGCCGCGGGCCACGACGGTGTCGCCATCCTCATAGTTCTGCGCCACGCGGGGGATGTCGACCTCGAAGGCGGGCCGCTTGTATTCCTCCACCCTGATGTTCTGGCTTTGCTCGTTGTTGACAACGATGGAGAACGACCCCGTCAGGCCCGACGTGGGCAGGACGAAGCTGGCCTTGGCCGTTCCGAACTGGTCGGTAGTGACCTGCTGCTCGCTGACGTCCTTCCAGTTGGCATCTTTCAGGGTGAGATTGAGCTGCTCGCCGGCACAGGCCTCTAAGCTGATGTCCTTCTGCCGATAGCGGACTACGGCCACGTGGACGGTCTGCCCGGGACGATAGATGGCACGGTCGGTGAAGATGCTGGTCTTGCGGTCGTGGCGCTCGCCATTGTCGAAGAGGAACATCCCCCACTGGCTGCAGGGCGGGCAGGCCTTGTCGTCAGCGGTGTAGGCCCATAGCTCACATTCCATGCCTCGCTGTCCGGGGAAGCTGCATTCGCCGCCCTCGCTGCTGGTCAGCGTTGTCGTCTTGGCGTTGCTTCTGTTTCTGTTTTGCGTCACCCTCACCGTGGCACCCTTGATGGGCTGGCCGGTGGTGGCGTTCACCACGACGATGCGCAGCTCGTTTCCTTTCTCGCCCGATGATGCCGGCTGCGACTGGGTGAGCACGCGCACGTCGCTCACGAAGTAGAGCTGGCGCACCACCTGCGTGGCGGGCAGGCTCTCCATCTCCAGCATATACACACCCACGGGCAGCGCGGGCAGCATCATGCTGTCTTCGAACACCTCGTAGGGGCGCTTGCCCATGAACTTGCGCGTCTGCGTCAGCTGAGGCAAGGCCGTCAGCAGCGGCTTCAGCTTCTTGTAGCCCTCCTGGCTGCTGGGGTTCAGGTCAGTGTTGCCGTCGGCTCGTACCTTGTAGATGCGCAGGGTCACGTCAGAGACGTTGCGCAGCTCGTAGAGACGCAGCTTCTGCTCCTTCAGGGGGATGGTGATGCTCTTGGCAGCGGCATGGAACAGGGGACAGGTGAGCTCGCGCTGCTTGTTGCGCAGGTAGTTCATGCCCTGCCAGTCGCCCCAGCGCTCCAGCGCCATGTTGATATACTGCCATTTCTGCTCGGCGGTGGCGTCGGTGTATTCGTCCATGTAGTCATAGCGGGTGATGGCAGCCTCGCCGCACTCCACCAGGTCCTGATACTCCTCGATGAGCGAGTCGATGCGCTGTATGTGGTGGCTCTTGTTCAGCGGCTCCATCTCGTCGGGGGCCTCAAGGCTGAGCAGCATGTCGGTGGCCAGCAGCGCGGCAATGCGGTCGCCCGCCTTCATGTAGTAGTCGCGCAACAGGTCGTAGCGCTCCGCCTCGTAGCCTATCAGGCTCAGCAGGTCGTCGCCGAAGTAGCGGCTGTCCTGCCCCTTGATGACGAAGGGTTCGTAGCCGGTGGCCTTCACCTGTGCCAGTTCGGCAGGGTGGGCGAGGGCCTTCTCGAAGTAGTCGTGGGCTATCTCCTGGTGATGGTCCTCGTCGAGCCATCGGTTATGCCGGTAGATGTAGCCCAGCACACAGTGGTAGATGGCCTGCAGGGGGATGTTGCCGTCGGCCTGGACGGCCCTGGCCGTCAGCTGTTCCACGACGGGGCGCAGCGAGTCGGGAGCCACGTCGCACTGCGAGCGGGCGCGCTGCAGCTCAGCCTTCAGCAGCTGGCCGTAGTTGGCCTCCTGCCCGGCTTTGGTCACTATCTGGCCGAGTACCTGCTGAGCGGTCTGCGGCAGGTCTTTCTGCTCGGCGTCTTTCACCTGCTTCCACAGGGCGCTATAGGTTTGGGCTTTCATCCAGAAGGGCATGGCAATCAGAATGGTTATGGCAATGAGTAGTTTTTTCATTTCTTTTTGAGTGTCGTTGTTCGCTTTAATCCGCAAAGTTAGGCATTTTTCTCCGCTTTACGCGCAAACATCTTATAAATATTAGAAAGTTTAACGATTTGGGCGAATTGTGCCTTCCCTCCCAGCTCCTCCCCGGAGCAGGGCTGAGGGCAGGGGAACGGCTGTTCCCTGTCCATTGGCGAACTGCTAAACGATGTTAAAAACGAGACGAAAATGAGGAAATATTGAACACTCGGCCCTCGAAAATACGCGAAAATTTCGCGCGAGAAAGTTTTTGGCTGAAAAAACGCGAATTTTGAGAGGGTTTGCTAAATGATTGATTATCTGGTGTTTATCCTTGTTTTACCAAAATTTGGCGATTTTTTGTTTTCAAAAGTCAACGCCTTTTGAAAATTTGGCGTTGACTTTTGAAAATTTGGCGTGCTTAAAACTGAGCGAAACGAGGCAAAAAAAGCGAAAAGTGAGGCAAAAAAAGTGGAAAAAGTTGCACAAAAGCACCGTAAGTGTGCCATTTTCGGTCCTCCGGTCACCTGCTTCCACGCTCATCGCCCATCGAAAATCGTCCAAAACGTCCATTTTTCACTCCAAAATGCTTCAGAATTTTGAACTTTTTGATCAGGAAAATTAGTGGAAATTTTGAACACTGCGAGCCTGCTCAGCGAATGGTTATCTGATTCTGTTCTTGTGTCATCTTGTCGGTCGGTTTCTGCCGTTTTGTCGCAGTCGGTGTTGAGGCATGCCGTTTGCGGGAGATTCTGTAGAAATCCGACGTGGGCAGACGAAAATCCGCGGTTAGCGGACAAAAATCGCCAAGTGCGGATTTTCAAACGAAAATGGAATAATCATCATTGAAGAAAGGAGAAACAATCATGACACTTGACAAGTTTACCATCAAGGCGCAGGAAACCGTGCAGCAGGCTGTGAACCTGGCGCGACAGAACGGACAGCAGTCTATCGAGCCTGTTCACCTGATGCTCGCCCTACAGGCCAAAGCCCCCGAAGTGGTGGGCTTCATCTTCCAGAAGCTGGGCGTGAATCCCCAGCAGATACAGACGCTCTGCCAGCAGGAGCTGCAGCACCTGGCCCGTGTGCAGGGTGGCGAGCCTTATTTGAGCAACGACGCCAACAAGGTGCTGCTGAAGGCGCAGGAGCTGTCGCAGCAGATGGGCGACGAGTTCGTTGCGTGTGAGCCAGTATTATTGGCTCTCCTCATAGTGAACAGCACCGTGAGCCGCATCCTGAAGGACGCCGGTGCCACCGAGCGCGACATGCGGCAGGCCATCCTGGAGCTGCGCCAGGGGCAGAAGGTGCAGTCGCAGTCGGCTGAGGACAACTACCAGTCGCTGGAGAAGTATGCCAAGAACCTGGTCAGTCTGGCGAGGGCAGGGAAACTCGACCCCGTCATTGGCCGCGACGACGAGATACGTCGGCTGCTGCAGATTCTCTCGCGTCGCACGAAGAACAACCCCATACTGATTGGCGAGCCCGGCACGGGTAAGACCGCCATCGTGGAAGGACTGGCAGGGCGCATCGTGCGCGGCGACGTGCCTGAGAACCTAAAGGACAAGCAGCTCTATTCGCTCGACATGGGTGCACTGGTGGCCGGTGCGAAGTACAAAGGCGAGTTCGAGGAGCGACTGAAGAGCGTCATCAACGAGGTGACGAAGGCCGACGGACGCATCATCCTCTTTATCGACGAGATTCACACGCTCGTGGGAGCCGGTGGTGGCGAAGGGGCCATGGATGCCGCCAACATCCTGAAGCCGGCACTGGCACGAGGAGAACTGCGCGCCATCGGTGCCACCACGCTGAACGAATATCAGAAATATTTTGAGAAGGACAAGGCCCTGGAGCGACGCTTCCAGACGGTGATGGTCGACGAGCCCGACGAGATGTCGGCCATCAGCATCCTGCGCGGACTGAAGGAGCGCTACGAGAACCACCACAAGGTGCGCATCCAGGATGATGCCTGCATCGCCGCCGTGAAGCTGTCGGAGCGCTACATTACCGAGCGCTTCCTGCCCGACAAGGCCATCGACCTGATGGACGAGGCTGCTGCCAAGCTGCGCATGGAGCGCGACTCGGTGCCCGAGGAGCTCGACGAGATTACCCGCCGCCTGGCGCAGCTCGAAATAGAGCGCGAGAGCATCAAGCGCGAAACGCCTACCTCACCTACTACACCTACCACACCTACAGCACCTACCAAGCTGCAGCAACTCGACCAGGAAATCGCCGAACTGCGCGAGCAGGAGACGCAGTTCCGCGCCCGTTGGGAGGGTGAGCGCCAGCTCATCAACACCATCCAGCAGGACAAGCAGCAGATGGAGCAGTTGCGCTTAGAGGCGGAACGTGCTGAGCGTGAAGGCGACTATGGCCGTGTGGCAGAGATTCGCTACTCAAAGCTGAAGGCCCTCGAAGATCACATCAAGCAAATCCAGACCCAGCTGGAATCGGCAGCAGTGCCCGACGGTTCTCCGTCGGGCTCCCGCCTCGTCCGCGAGGAGGTCACCGCCGACGACATCGCCGAGGTCGTCTCCCGCTGGACGGGCATCCCCGTGAGCCGCATGATGCAGAGCGAGCGTGAGAAGCTGCTCCACCTGGAGGAGGAGCTACACCATCGCGTCATCGGGCAGGACGAGGCCATCCAGGCCGTCAGCGATGCCGTGCGCCGCTCGCGTGCCGGACTGCAAGACCCCAAGCGGCCTATCGCCTCGTTCATCTTCATGGGAACGACGGGCGTAGGCAAGACCGAGCTGGCCAAGGCACTGGCAGAGTATCTATTCAACGACGAGACGATGATGACGCGTATCGACATGAGCGAGTATCAGGAGAAACACACCGTCTCAAGGCTCATCGGAGCACCTCCGGGATACGTAGGCTACGACGAGGGCGGACAGCTCACAGAGGCCGTCAGGCGCAAGCCCTACAGCGTGGTGCTCTTCGACGAGATAGAGAAGGCGCATCCCGACGTGTTCAACATCCTGCTGCAAGTGCTCGACGACGGGCGACTGACCGACAACAAGGGGCGAACGGCCGACTTCAAGAACACCATCATCATCATGACCAGCAACGCCACGCGCGAACAGCTGCGCATGGTGATGCGCCCGGAGTTCCTGAACCGCATCGACGAGATCATCACTTTCAAGCAACTCACCGAGGAGCAGATTGCACAGGTGGTGCGCCTACAGCTCGGACGCGTACAGCAGATGCTGGAGCCGCAGGGATTCCAGTTGCAGGTGAGCGACCACGCCGTGCGCTGGCTGGCCCGCGAGGGCTATGACCCCGACATGGGTGCACGACCGGTGAAGCGGGCCATTCAGCACTATGTGCTCAACGACCTCTCGCGCAAGTTGCTGGCCGACGAGATTTCCCGCGAACGCCCCATCGTCATCGACGAGTTCGGCGACGGCCTCGTGTTCCATAATTAAGTGAAGAGTGAAAAGTGAAGAGTGAAGAATTTGCTACCGCAGCAAATGGGCAGAATCCCAGCGCGGTAGAAAATTCTTCACTCTTCACTTTTCATTTAAGATTAATTGTTTTCCACAATGTTGGACATCTTGCTCCACGACTTGTCGTTGCGATAGTTGTTCTTGGCACCCTTTGGCACATAGAAGTGGCAAGCGGCAAGAACAACGCCCTTGAAGGTGCTGTGGGTGATGCTGGGGGGCAGCGGTGCGTCGATGACGAACTCCTTCAGCGAGACACATTTGCTGAAAGCATTGCCGCCAATCTTCTTGATGGCTGCCGGAAGCTCTATGCGCGTCAGTGCGGTGCATTCGCGGAAGGTGGCGCTGCCAATGGTGGAGCAGGCGGCAGGCAGAACAATCGATGTGAGCGAGGCGCACTTGTCGAAAGCATTGTCGCCGATGCTCGTCACCGAGATGGGCAGGTTGATGCTGGTCAGCGAGGTGCACTCCTCGAAGACGTTGTCGCCGATGGTCTTCACCGAGATGGGGAGGACGACGACGCGCAGTGAATGGCACTGGCGGAAGAGGTCGCTTTCCAGCTTGTCCACGAAGCCGCGAATCTCGATGCTGTCGAGCGATGAGCAGTTCTCGAACGTGTCGCTGCCCAACTGCTTCACCAGGTTGGGAATGGTGATATACTTCAGCGAGGCGCAGTTCTCGAAAGCGTGGTCGTTGATACGCGTCAGACCGTCGGGCAGGTCGATGGCTCCCATTGACTTACATTCATAGAAAGCGCTCTTGCCAATGGTCTTCACCGTGGACGGCAGACTGACGGTAGAGAGGTTGGTGCAGCCGGAGAAAAGCTCGGTGCCGATGGACGGCAGGTTGCCGTCGAGCGTCACGCTCACCAGTCCGGTGCAGCCCTTGAAGGCAGCATTGCCAATCTTGTTCACTCGTTCTATCTCTACGGTGCTCAGGCTGACGCAGCCTTTGAAGGCATCGCTGCCAATAGACTTGGCGGTGGTCATCTCGATGGAACGCAGACTCTGGCACCCCTCGAAGGCACTGTTGCCGATGTCGCTGATGGCATCGGGCATCTGGATACTCTCCAGCTCGATGCAGTCTTTGAAAGCATCGCTGCCAATGTCGGTCACTGACTGGGGAAGGACAATGCTGCTCAGGCGCTCGCAACGGGCAAAGGTGGTGTTGTTGATGGCTTTAATGTTGGCGTCGTGCAGGTTGATCTTCTCCAGCGTCTTGCAATTGGCAAATGCTGCCACGTCAATCAACTCTACCGATTCAGGCACATCGATGCTCTCGAGCGCAATACATCCGTCGAAAGCATGGTTCTCAATGACGGTGAGCGAACTGGGCAGCTTCACCTCGCTCAGGCTGGTGCACCCGTTGAAGGCATAGTCGCTGATGACACGCACACCCTCGGGTACCTCCACTTCCTTCAGGTTAACGCATCCGCTGAAGCAGCTGCGGCTGACCTCCACCGTGGTGTTGGGCAGCATGACGCGCTCCAGACTTTTACACCCCTGGAACATCGCTGCCGGCAGCACGTCGGCCTTCGTGCGGAAGCTGCCTTTGCTCTCGGCAATGGTCGCCTCGCTGAGGTCGAGGACGGTGAGCGGCACGTCGGTGGCTTTCTTCGCTTTCAGCCGGTTGGTGATGAGCTGGATAATCTTCAGGTCGTTACCGTTAAGCGGGCCCGAGATTTTCAGCTCGCTCATCGTGTAGCGTATGCTGTCGGGCAACTGTGAGGCCAGCTGTCCCACGGAGTCCACCGTCACGGTGAGCTCTTGTGCCATGCTGACTGCGATATGGAAAACTAATAGTGATAAACTCAGCAGTGTTCGCTTCATATTCTGTATCTATTTGCTTGTTTCTAATGAGCTGCGCTTCGAACGGTGGTAGCTGCGGTAGTCGTCGAGCTCGATTTCAATGTCGGGTTCCTCCAGCTGGCCATCGTGGGGGAGCAGGAACTGCATGTACTTGATGCTGATGCCGCGGCTGAGCCACATCTGCTCGTAGTAGGTCTGGATGGCGCTGGCTTCGGCCAGCGGGGCGGTGGATGAGGCGTAGAGGTCTTCGGTGCGGACGATGACGGGCAAACCGTTGCGCTGCACCATGAAGGTGGTGTAGGTGAAGAGGAAATTGGAGTCGGTCTTTAGGTGGATGATGCCGCGGTCGACAAGGAAGCGGCGGTAGCGCTCCATGAAGTAGGTCGACGTGAGGCGCTTGCGCGGGTTTTTCATCTGCGGGTCGCTGAATGTGAGCCAAATCTCCTGCACCTCACCAGGGGCAAAGAAACGGTCGATAATCTCGATGTTGGTGCGCAGGAAAGCCACGTTCTCGATGCCTTCCTGCAGGGCACGGGTGGCTCCTGTCCACATGCGGGCGCCCTTGATGTCTACGCCGATGTAGTTACGTTCGGGATGAGCCTTGGCCAGCTCCACGGCATATTCGCCTTTGCCACAGCCAAGCTCTAAGATGATGGGGTTGTCGTTATGGAAAAACTCTTCTCGCCAGAGTCCGCGCATGGCAAAGGGAACGTCGCTCACTACCGAATAAGGGTACTGAAAGACGTTCCTATAGGTTTCCATGTCGGCGAACTTCGCCAGTTTGCCTTTGCTCATACTTTTTGTTGGGGTGTTGTGATGGCATCTGTTGCGATGCCATCGCAACATACTTGACGGTTATTCGATGACTACCGTGGTCCAGCCGTGATTGTCCTCGATGATGCCATACTGGATGCCGCGCAGGGTGTCGAAGAGCTTCTTCGAGATGGGACCAGGCTCAGCTCCGAAGTCATAGCGCTTGCCGGTTTCCAGGTCGTCAATATAGCTGATGGGACTGATGACGGCTGCCGTGCCGCAGGCACCAGCCTCTTCGAAGGTCTCCAGTTCCTCTTCAGGGATGGGGCGACGCTCCACCTTGAGGCCCAGGTCCTCGGCCACCTGCATCAGGCTCTTGTTCGTGATGGAGGGCAGAATGCTGGTCGACTTCGGCGTGATGTAGGTGTTGTCCTTGATGCCGAAGAAGTTGGCAGCACCGCACTCGTCGATGTATTTCTTCTCCTTGGCGTCCAGGTAGAACTCACAGGCGTAGCCCTTCTCATGAGCCAGGTTGTTGGCGAAGAGCGAGGCGGCATAGTTTCCACCCACCTTGTACTTACCCGTTCCAAGCGGTGCCGAGCGGTCGTAGTCGCGCACGATGACGTAGGGATTCGAGGCAAATCCACCCTTGAAGTAGGGTCCTACGGGCGTGACGAAGATGAGGAAACAATACTCCTTGGCAGGATGCACGCCTACCTGGGCGCTGGTGCCGATGAGCAGCGGGCGGATGTAGAGCGTTGCCCCGCTCTCGTAGGTAGGAATCCATTCCTGGTTCAGACGCACCACTTTGTTCACCATTTCCGTGAACAGCTCGGTGGGCACTTCGGGCATGAGGATGCCGCGGCAGGTTGACTGCAGACGCTCGGCGTTGTCCTTCACACGGAAGGTACGCACCTTACCGTCAGGGCAGCGATAGGCTTTCAGCCCCTCGAAGGCTTCCTGTCCATAGTGCAGCGAGGTGGCTGCCATGTGGAGTTTCAGATACTCGTCGGACGACACTTCAATCTCGCCCCACTTGCCGTCGCGATAATAGCAACGGACGTTGTAATCGGTCTTCATGTAGCCAAACGAAAGGTTGGCCCAGTCTAAGTTCTTCATGTTATGTTAGTTTTTTAATGTTCCTGTCCAATCATTTTACTTGCTTTATAATCCTTGTAGTCGCCATAGGCACACCAAGCAATGATGCCCAAACCAAATACTCCTACGATAGAAAGAAAAATCAAGAATTCCATATTCAATACTTTTTTATTGCCCGATAATAAAGGTAAGCACCTCCTGCAATTAATATTGCAACAACTGCTCCGCCGATAGAAAGGAGCCCCACCTTTGAGACCTTCATGTCCATAATCCCCGCAAGGATAATCCCGGCAAAGACGAGCTTGGCGAGGTCGAGAACGAACTTGCTGGCCTCTTTGTAGGCCTCTTTTCGCTCAGCAGGAGTGATGCGCTCACGTTTTTTTGTTCTGATTCACAGGTGCAAAGATAGGCATTTTTCCTGAAACGCCCAAATTTTTACGCTTTATTCGTTCTCGTTGAGAATCTTTTTGATTTCCTCGTCGGTCTTTGTCAGTTTGTCACGGCAGAGGACGATGAGCTTCTGCGCCTGCTTCAGCTGTGTGGTCAGCTCGTCGACGGAGTATTCACCGCTTTCCATCTTCTTCACGATGGTTTCCAGTTGCTGTAGTGCTTCTTCGTATTTCATTTCACGATTGATTTGATGATTCCTTGTTTCAGTCTTGTCTCTATCTCGTCGCCGGGTTGCAGCTGGCAGGCCTGGCTCATGGCCTTTCCGCCGAACAGGGTGATGCTGTAGCCGCGGTTCAGGATGAGCTGCGGGTCGAGGTTTCTGGCGCGTTGCTCAAGCAGCTCCATGCGATGGTTCTCCCTGACGAGACGCTGGCCGATGGCCGTCATGAGCTGAGCCGCCAGCCGTTCCTGGCGGTTCGCCTCCCGTTCCGTCTGCCGCTGCAAGGCGTTCATGAGCGTCTGTGCCATCCGCTCCAAGCGGGCTTCCTGCCGAGTGCGCACCACCGAGAAGAGCGTGGGGATGCGCGTGGCAATGGCTGTCAGCAGCAGCTTCGCACTGGCCATCTGGCTCTGTGCCGACCGCGTGATGCGCAGCTCGCAGTCCTCAATCCGATGCAGCACCAGCGCCAGGTTATCAATGAGCAGCTGTGCGGCGGCAGTGGGCGTTTTCACCCGCTGGAACGACACCATGTCGAGCACGCTTTCATCGCGGTCGTGTCCGATGCCGGTGATGATGGGCAGGGGGAACTGGGCCACGTTCTCGGCCAGCGCCAGCGTGTCGAAGCCCGACAGGTCCGACGTGCCGCCGCCTCCACGGATGATGACCACGCAGTCGAAGTTGTCAATCATACCGTAGATGCGGTTCAGCGCCCCGATGATGCTCTGCTCCACCTGTTCGCCCTGCATGATGGCAGGGAACAGCTGTGTGGTGAACTGCAAGCCAAGCTCGTTGCCCGCCAGCTGGTTCACGAAGTCGCCATAGCCCGCTGCCGTCTGGCTGCTCACCACGGCGATGCGCTGGCAGAACGTGGGCAGGCACAGCTCTTTCTGCAGGTCGAAGACGCCCTCCTGCTTCAGCTGTCGGATGATGTCCTGCCGTTTGCGGGCCATGTCGCCCAGCGTGAAGGTAGGGTCGATGTCGGTGACAATCCATGAGAAGCCGAAAGCCTCGTGGAACTGCGGATAGACCTTCAGCTTCACCTTCATGCCCTCATGCAGCTGCTGCCCGGTGGTGCGCTCGAAATAGGGCTGCAGCATGAGCCACTGCGTGCGCCAGCACTTCGCTGAGGCACGTGCCACGGGCGTGGCCGTTTGCTCGTCTTTCTCAATCAGCTCCATGTAGCAGTGGCCCCGGCTCTCGCGGCATTCCGAGAGCTCGGCCTCTACCCAGTATTCGCGGGCCATCGTCTGCTCGATGACCTGCCGCACGAGGGCGTTCAGTTCAAAGAGGGTCAGCGTGGGTTCCATCTCTTCCTTGTTTATAGGCTTCCCAGAAGTTGGGCAGTCCGTAGCCGAAGATATTGTTGGGAGCGTCGTGCTGGTCGGCGTTCTCCCGCACGAGTTCCATGATTTCCAGAGCCGTAAGCTGTCGTAGTCCCTGCCAGAGGCATGCCACCATGCCGCAGATGATGGGCGTAGAGAACGACGTGCCCATGTCGTGCACCAGCGTGCCGCGTCCCGAGAGGAGGGTGGCGTTGCTGCCGCGGGCCACCACGTCGGGTTTCACACGACCGTCCTGCGACGGCCCCACGCTGCTGAACGGTGCCGCCAGCCCCCTGGCATCGATGGCACCCACTGTCAGGATGTCGCGGGCATCGGCCGGCACGTTGATTTTTTTCCATTGCCCCATGCCCGAATTGCCTGCCGAGTTGCACAGCACGATGCCCTTACAGGCCAGCATCGAGGCGGCTCGTGAGATGAGTGCCGTCTCGCCGTCGAGGTCGCGCAGGCGGTAGCCGGGCAGCGGTGCGTCGTAGGTGTAGTAGCCCAGCGAAGAGTTGATGATGTCGACGCCCACGGAGTCGGCAAACTCGGCCGCCATCACCCAGTAGTCCTCTTCCACGGGCTGCTCGGTGGCGTTCTCCTCCGAGCGTAGCAGCCAGAAGGTGGCATCAGGGGCCGTGCCCATGGTCACTTCGGGAGCCCTGGCGGCGATGGCCGAGAACACCTTTGTGCCGTGGTCAATCAGCTGAAAGCTGGTGCCGCGGGTGGGGTAGGGGCTTTCCGCCATGCGTTCGGGCTGCGTGTTGGCTGGCTCAACGAAGTCGCGCACGCCGGCTATGCGTGTCTGCCGCAGGGCCGGAATGCGGTCGTAGTTCTGGAAACCGCCGTCGATGATGGCGATGGTGATGCCCTGTCCCGTCAGTCCGGCCTCGTGCATGCGGATGCCGCCCAGCATCTCAATCTGTTCGCGGGCCATGCCGTAGGGGTCGTTCTTCACCGAGTCCCAGCGGTTGAACGTCTCGTGCACGTTCCAGCGGATGTCCTCGTCGCGGTTGATGGAGTCGGGGGCCACGTAGACGCAGCGCCAGTCCCTGACGATGGGCAGCGCTGCCAGCCTGCGGAGCAGCAGCGTGTCGGTCGAGCGTACCACCACCGTGTTCTGCCAGCGGCTGGTGCCCAGCACCTCGGTGCCCTTCACGGCAAACTGCCTGACATACTGTCGCGGCACAGGCAGGTCGGTGGAGTCGAGCTGCAGCCCCTGGCGCTGGCGCCGGTCGAGGCTCTTGCGCGAAAGAAACCGCTGCGGCTTGTCAATCGAGAGCGTCGAGGCCTGTTTGTCGGTCAGGTAGTAGCGGTATATGTAGGTTCCCCGTGCAGGGTTCTTCACCTTGGCGGCATGAAGACCCAGTAGCGTGCAGCATAGTAGCAGGACGGTCAGTGGTGTGCGGTTCATATTGTTTTTACTCATCTATGTTTTCGTTGTAACGAAAAGTTTGCTTCATATAACTATGTTATGATGGCGTTTGCGTAGAGACGTCACATTGTGGCGTCTCTACTTGTGGCTGCAAAGGTACGAATAAGTGAGCGAAAAGCAAAGAAAAAAACTTGTTTTTTCAATTTGCTTTTCCGAACGGGAGTACTTTCGGCGTAGCCAGAGGTACGAAAAAGTGAACAAAAAACTATGTAAAAAAATCTTAAAAGTAGTGGAAATTTTGTACACTGGAAGGTGCAGGAAAAATTTGCATTCTGGAGTGAAAATGACGTGTTTCTTGACATTTTTCGTGCCGCGACCAGTCGCAAGAAATGCTCACGCCCCCCCTTTTTTGCACAAATTCCTCGTTTTGTGCTGCTTTTTTGCCTCTTTTTTGCCTTCGAAGGCGCTTCTGTAAGCACGCCAAATTTTCAAAAGTCAACGCCAAATTTTCAAAAGTCGTTGACTTTTTAGAGCCGTTTGGCCCGAAATTTTTCAAAGATGTCGTTATCTCTCTGATTTTCAATCGTTTGCTGAACCCTCGAAAAACAGGCGTTTTTTCGTCCGAGAAGTTCTCTCGCTCAAAATTTTTAAAATATGAGGGCACAAAACGAGGAAATTTTGAACACTCAGGCCAGTTCATTTCATGCTGTGGTGATAGCTCAGTGCTGGCGGGATGCTACCGCGATGGGCCGGGGTTCGCAAGCCGTCTGGCGACAATTTTCAAAATAAAAGCAAATAATTTTGGCGGTTTGCCCATATCTTCGTAATTTTGCAGTCGCAACTATGGACAATAAGCAAAAAGCACTTGAGTTGGGGCAGAAGCCAGTCGGCGCGTTGCTGTGGCAGTATGCGCTGCCCGCCATCGTGGCCATGACGGCCTCCTCATTATACAATATTATCGACCGCGCCAGCATCGGCCAGGTGGTGGGTGCCGATGCCATCAACGGCCTCACGGTCACCTTCCCCTTCATGAACCTCAGCGGAGCCTTCGGTGCCGCCGTGGGCGTGGGTGCGTCGACGTGCATCAGCGTGAAGCTGGGGCAGAAGGACTACCAGACGGCCGAGCACCTGCTGGGCAACACCGTGACGCTGAACCTCATCATCGGTTTTCTCTTCATGGCCGTGTGCCTCATCTTCCTCGACCCCATCCTCTTCTTCTTCGGTGCCAGCGAGGTGACGCTGCCCTACGCCCGCCAGTTCATGGAGGTCATCCTGGCGGGCAACATGATTACCCACATGTACTTCGGCATGAACGCCGTGCTGCGTGCCTCGGGCAAGCCGCGCCATGCCATGTATGCCACGCTGTTCACCGTGGCGTGCAACATCGTGCTGGTCATCGCCTTCGTGTGGTGGTTCCGGTGGGGCATCCGAGGGGCGGCGCTGGCCACCATCACCAGCCAGACGCTGGCACTCTGCTGGCAGATGTGGATATTCTCCGACAAGAAGGAGCTGCTCCACCTGAAGCGCGGCATCTACCGGCTGAAGGCCGACCTCGTGCGCAACATCATCTCCATCGGCATCTCGCCTTTCCTGATGAACGTCACGGGCTGCATCATCGTCATCTTCATGAACCGCCAGTTCCTGGCCTACGGTGGCGACATGGCCGTGGGCAGCTATGGCATCGCCAACACCTGGGGCATGCTCTTCTTCATGTTCGTCATCGGCATCAACCAGGGCATGCAGCCCATAGCGGGCTATAACTACGGGGCCAGGAAGTTCGACCGCATGATGCGCTGCCTGAACCTGGCCATCCTCTCGGCCACGGCGGTGATGACCTTCGGCTGGCTGATGGCGATGCTCTTCCCCGAGCTGATGGCACGCGTGCTCACCCACGACACCACGCAGATTGCCATGTCGGCAAAGGGCATCCGCATCAACATGCTGCTCTTCCCCATCATCGGCTTCCAGGCCGTGGTCACCAACTTCTTCCAGTGCATCGGACGGGTGAAGATTGCCATCTTCCTCTCGCTGTCGCGCCAGCTGATTTTCCTGCTGCCGCTCATCTTCGTGTTCCCGCTGCTCTGGGACCTCGACGGGCTGTGGGCCTCGCTGCCCACCAGCGACGGCATTGCGGCCCTGGTGGCAGCGTGGGTGATGTGGAAGTATATGAGGGAGTTCAGGGTGCAGCCACAACAACTGAAAGCCAGCCCCTCCCCCGGAAAAGAAGGCTGAATGGACGTGCAAAGTGAAATATGCTAAATAAACAAGAAGTGATGGATATACAGAACGGGTCCGACCGTGGTCAGAAGATGAACATCATCATCAATGTAGGCAGGCAGCTGGGAGCTGGCGGCCACGCTATCGGTCGCATGCTCGCTGACGAGTTCAAGGCGAAGTACTACGACAAGGAAATCCTGAACCTGGCCGCCAGGGAGAGCGGTTTCTCGGAGGAGTTCTTCGAGCAGAGCGACGAGCGCCGGGGGTTCCTGCGCTCGCTGTTCCACATACATGCACCCCGCGTGAGCGACAATAGTTTCTATCAGAACAACTTCTCGCAGGAGAGCCTGTTCAAGTTCCAGAGCGATGCCATCCGCCACGAGGCTGCCCGCGAGTCGTGCGTCTTCGTGGGCCGTTGTGCCGACTACGTGCTGCGCGACTATCCCTGCGTGGCCAACGTGTTCATTACGGCGTCGATGGACTTTCGTGTGTCGAACGTGATGCAGCGCCGGGGGGTGGGTGCCGACGAGGCTCGCCGCATCATCGAGCAGGAGGAGCGCCGCCGTGCAGAGTACTATCAGTACTACACGGGCAAGAAGTGGGGACATTCCTCGAGCTATGACCTCTGCATCGACTCGTCGGCGCTCGGCCTGGAATCTACAGAGCAATTCATTGCCGACTTCGTCAGGAGGAAGTTTAAGATTTAACTTAAAGACAAATGAAGAAGATAGGAATCATCAGCGACACGCATTCTTACTGGGACCCGAAGTACCTGCACTACTTTGAACCCTGCGACGAAATATGGCATGCCGGCGACATCGGCTCCTTGGAGGTGGCCCAGAAGCTGGCCGAGTTCCGCCCGCTGCGGGCCGTCTGCGGCAACTGCGACGGTGGCGACCTGCGCCTGATGTACCGCGAGCTGAACCGCTTCAACTGCGAGGATGTCGACGTGCTCATCAAGCATATCGGTGGCTATCCCGGCAACTACGACGCCTCGGTGCGCTCCACCCTCTATGCCCATCCGCCCAAGCTGTTCGTAGCAGGCCACTCGCACATCCTGAAAGTGAAATACGACAAGACGCTCGGGCTCCTGCACCTGAATCCCGGCGCTGCAGGGCTGCAGGGATGGCACAAGGAGCGCACGCTGATGCGCCTCACCATCGACGGCGCCACGTTCAAAGACCTCGAAGTAATAACCCTCTCAGACCCTCGAAAAAATGGATGAATTAAAAAAATGGTTGCCCGAACTACTGAATTGTACAATAGTTGCAGGGGTTGCTACGTTATTTACATATATACTGGGCTTGGAAGACACGTGGCAAGACGCGTCGGAGACGTTCATCATCGCTTTCGTCGTCATGTTCGTGCTCGGACTCTATAACCGCAGAAAGAATAAAAACAAATAAGCATCAATATGAAGACAATCGTTATTACTGGTGGCGCAGGCTTCATTGGGAGCCATGTGGTGCGCCTGTTCGTGAACAAGTACCCCGAGTATCACATCATCAACCTCGACAAGCTGACCTATGCCGGCAACCTGGCCAACCTGAAAGATGTCGAGAAGAAGCCGAACTATGAGTTCGTGAAGATGGATATCTGCGACTTCGACGCCTTCTACCAGCTGATGCAGGATAAGAAGGTCGATGGCATCATCCACCTGGCTGCCGAGAGCCATGTGGACCGCTCCATCAAGGACCCCTTCACCTTTGCCAAGACCAACGTCATGGGCACGCTGTCGCTCCTGCAGGCCGCTAAGCTCTACTGGGAGAGCCTGCCGGAGAAGTACGAGGGCAAGCGCTTCTACCACATCTCGACCGACGAGGTCTACGGAGCCTTGGAGCTGACGCATCCTGACGGCATCGAGCCACCGTTCACTACGACCGCCTCCTCGGCTGAGCACCACCTGGCCTATGGCGACAAGTTCTTCCTCGAGACCACGAAGTACAATCCCCATTCGCCCTACAGTGCCGCCAAGGCATCGAGCGACCACTTCGTCAGGGCCTATCACGACACCTACGGCATGCCCGTCGTGGTGACCAACTGCTCGAACAACTACGGTCCCTACCAGTTCCCCGAGAAGCTGATACCTCTCTTTATCAATAATATCCGCCATCGCAAGCCGTTGCCCGTCTATGGCAAGGGCGAGAACGTGCGCGACTGGCTCTACGTCGAGGACCACGCACGGGCCATCGACCTCATCTTCCATGAGGGAAAGATTGCAGACACCTATAACATTGGTGGCTTCAACGAGTGGAAGAACATCGACATCATCCGCGTGCTCATCAACACCGTCGACCGCCTGCTGGGCCGCAAGGAGGGCGAGGACATGGACCTCATCACCTTCGTCACCGACCGCGCCGGCCACGACTTGCGCTACGCCATCGACTCCTCAAAGCTCCAGCGGGAGCTCGGCTGGGAACCCTCGCTCCAGTTCGAGGAGGGCATCGAGAAGACCGTCCGCTGGTATCTCGACAACCAGGCCTGGCTCGACAATGTCACCTCAGGCGATTACCAGAAGTACTACGAGAATATGTACAAGAACCGTTGATAGGTAAAAATGGTATCGTCCCAAATAAATAGAAGGTACGTGTGGAAGACATTTGCCCTTATTGCTATTGGGGTCATGTCACTGTGTGGTGTGTCCTTAATTAGTAAAGAAACATTCCTGCCTTCTCTATTTGTTTGGGGTGCGTTTACATTGCTTTTCTCTGTCTTCTTTCTGTCTTCCTTAAAACGAATCACCGTTGTGGCTGATGGGCTTGAAGTTCAAAACCTACTATTGCCCTTCTGGAAACGTTTCTACCGATTTGCGGAGTTTGACTATGCTCAAAGTGACTATAGTAATAGCGGCGAGGTGCTCAGATTGATAAAAAATGGAGAACGGCTGGTGAGCATAGCCTCTTGCCAGTTCTTGAATTTCGAAGAGATAAAAGGGGCTATTGCCGTGAAGGATAAGCGTAGCTTCTCCGTTAGGGACAATGCAGAAGTCGCATCGGAATATAATAAGACGCGTTTGTATGGGATAACAGCTTTCTTATTATTCTTTGTGCTGATTGGAGTGGCAGTCTCTCTCTCTGACCTGATAGATGGCAATCCTGTACGCCCAGGAACTGTTATAGTAGGTGTAGTTGAAGCATTATTCTTTGGTAGTTTGCTTCTCATCTATCTTCTTTCATACAAGAAGATAACAGCATGGCGTGGACAAGTAGAGGTGAAGCGATTGCTGTGGCCACTTATGTCTCGATACTATGTCATGTCCGATTTTGATGGATTCTATTATGTGTTGGAAAAATCTAATGGCCAGTTAGGGGCGAGAGACGAGGATTCCCTGTGGCTTGTGAAGGACAACAGACTAGCAATAAGTGTTGATGAAACAATGTACAGGAACTATGAGGAACTGAAAACCGTGTTTCAGACAGTCCATTGCCTGGGAAAATTGGAGTTCATGGGCTTCCAGTCATTAAAATATCATTTGGGTAAAAAACTTAATTAAAGATGAAGAAAATATTGCTATTAGGCTCAGGAGAACTGGGCAAAGAGTTTGTAATTGCCGCCATGAGGGCTGGCCAGTATGTAATTGCTTGCGACCGCTACGACAATGCTCCAGCCATGCAGGTGGCTGACGAGCGCGAGGTCTTCTCGATGCTCGACGGCGACGCCCTCGAGGCCGTCGTCAGGAAGCATCAGCCCGACATCATCGTGCCCGAGATTGAGGCCATCCGCACGGAACGGCTGTTCAAGTTCGAGGAAGAGGGCATTCAGGTGGTGCCCTCAGCACGTGCCGTCAACTACACCATGAATCGCCGCGCCATCCGCGACCTCGCTTCCAAAGAGCTGGGCCTGCGCACTGCCAAGTACTTCTACGCCAAGACTTTCGAGGAGTTCAAGGCTGCGGCCGATGAAATAGGATTCCCCTGCGTAGTGAAGCCACTGATGTCGTCGTCAGGCCACGGCCAGAGCTACGTTCATAACGAAGGTGAACTGGAGCAGGCTTTCCGCGAGGCCATGGAGGGCAGCCGCGGCGACGTGAAGGAGGTCATCATCGAGGAGTTCATAGACTTCGACTCCGAGTTCACGCTCCTCACCGTCACCCAACAGCATGGCTGGCCTACGCTTTTCTGTCCCCCGATAGGACACGTGCAGAAATCGGGTGACTATCGTGAGTCGTGGCAACCTTACAAGATTTCTGACGAGGCGCTGAAGCAGGCGCAGATGATGGCCGACAAGGTGACGAAGGCCCTCACCGGGGCTGGCATCTGGGGCGTGGAGTTCTTCCTGACGAAGCAGGGCGAGGTCATCTTCTCTGAGCTCTCCCCACGTCCGCACGATACAGGTATGGTGACGCTGGGCCACACCACGAACCTTAGTGAGTTCGAACTCCATCTGCGTGCCGTTCTCGGCTTGCCCATTGCTGGCATACATTTGGAGCATGCAGGAGCTTCCGCTGTCATCTTGTCGCCCATAGAGGCTTCTACCCCCGTCGACCGTTCACTCTTACCCTACAACCTCGAAGAGGCGTTGCGGGAAGACCGCACTCGCATCCGCATCTTCGGCAAACCCGAAGCTCATAAAGGGCGTCGCATGGGGGTCGTGCTTTGCTACGGCGAGGTGGGTGACGATGTGAATGCCCTGCGTGACAAGGCAAAACGGCTGGCAAAAACCGTATTAGGAACTGACCCGTATGCCGTCCTTAGACATTAGGCTGATTGACCTCCCCAAGATTACCGACCCCCGTGGCAACCTGACGTTTGCCGAGGCCCTGTCGATGGTGCCGTTCGACATCAAGCGGGCTTATTGGGTTTACGACGTGCCTGCGGGGGAGAGTAGGGGGGGGCATGCCCACAAGCGGCTGAAGCAGCTGGTCGTGGCGCTCAGCGGCTCTTTCCACGTGACGCTCGACAACGGACATGAGCGACGGGCGGTTCTCCTGAATCATCCTTGGCAGGGCCTGCTTATCGACGTGAACACCTGGCGAACACTCGACGATTTCTCCAGTGGGGCGGTATGTCTGGTGCTGGCGTCGGAGCATTACGAGGAAGATGACTATATTTACGACTACGACGAATTCCTAAAATACGTGGGATGTTCACGATAAAGAGATATTCTCCGGCTGACAGTCAGGCGTGGGATCGCTATGTGGCAAAGGCGCGCAACGCCACGTTCCTTTTCTATCGAAACTACATGGATTACCATGCCGACCGCTTCACCGATCATTCGCTCATGTTCTACGTGGGCAACCATCTCCATTCCATCCTGCCTGCCAACATCGTGGGCGATACGCTCTACTCTCATCAGGGGCTTACCTATGGTGGACTGGTGATGAACATCGACGTCACCGCTGCCGATGTGGTTCAGCTCTTTTGCGAACTGAACGACTGGCTGAAGGCTGCCGGCATTCGGCGTGTGGTCTACAAGCCCGTGCCCTGGGTCTACCACCAGCATGCCTCGGAGGAAGACCTGTATCCGCTGTTCTGGATTTGCCATGCGCGGGTGATTTCGCGCGACATCGGCACTGTTATCTTCATGCAGCAGCATCTGCGCTGGCGCAAAGACCGCCTGCGGCATCTGCGGAGGGCGCACCAGGAAGGCGTCGTGGTCAGGCGCGACAACGATTTCCGCGCTTTCTGGCCGGTGCTGGAAACCAATCTGCAAGACCGGCATGGCGTGCGCCCCGTCCATACGGTAGAGGAAATGGAGCTGCTCTACTCGCGCTTCCCCCGCAATATCGTTCACTATAATGCTTATCTGGATGGCCAGGTGCTGGCAGGGCTGACCTTCTACCTGTCGCCGCAGGTGCTTCATGGGCAATATTGCTCGTCGACCCCGCTGGGAAAGAAGCTGGGAGCGGTGGATGCACTTTACGAGGTGGCTATGTATCAGGACTTTCCCGACTATCAATACCTCGACTACGGACGCTCTACGGAGGGTGACGGCTCGGTGCTCAACGATGGCCTGATAGCCCAGAAAGAGGGTTTCGGCGGGCGTGCCATCTGCTACGACACTTACGAATGGGAACTATGAAGATTGACTATTTGCCGCTGATGGACGTGACGGCCATGCATGCCGACGAAATCAGCCAGGCCGTGGAGCGGGTGGTGCGTGGAGGCTGGTATCTCAAGGGCGTGGCCACAAAGCGCTTCGAGGAGGAATATGCCCGCTACATCGGCACTCGCCATTGTATTGGCGTGGCCAACGGCCTTGATGCATTGACACTTATTTTGCGGGCCTATATGGAGATGGACCTGCTGCATGAGGGCGATGAGGTCATCGTCCCGGCGAATACATTTATCGCCTCGGTGCTGGCCATTACCGAGAACCGTTTGAAGCCCGTGTTCGTGGAACCAAGGATAGACACTTTCCTGATTGACGACGAGTTGCTGGAACAGGCCATTACCGACCGTACACGGGCCTTGATGCTGGTGCACCTCTACGGACGCTGCGCCTACACTCCAAGGGTTGAGCAATTATGTCACCAGCATTCATTATTGCTCATCGAGGATAATGCACAGGCTCATGGCTGCCGCTATCAACAGGCAGGCAGGGAGCACATGACCGGTTCATTAGGCCATGCCGCCGGTCACAGCTTCTACCCAGGAAAGAATCTGGGCGCTTTGGGCGATGCCGGGGCCGTGACTACCGACGACGACCGTCTGGCAGAGGCAGTCCGCAGCATTGCAAACTATGGCTCATCCAAGAAATATGTTTTCGATTATGCAGGGCGCAATTCGCGTATCGACGAGTTGCAGGCAGCGGTGCTCAGCATCAAGCTCCGCTATCTTGATGCTGATAACGCTCGCCGCCAGCAGATAGCTAATCGCTATATTGACGGGGTTAGAAACCCTTCGCTCATCATGCCGCAGAAATCAGAAAGCGTATGGCACATCTTCCCTGTGCTCTCGGCAGACCGCGACCGCTTGCAGCGCTATCTGGCTGACAACGGAGTGGCCACCGCCATTCACTATCCCATTCCACCACATCGGCAAGCTTGCTATCGCCAGTGGAGCCATTTGTCGTTGCCAGTGACCGAACGAATCCACCGGGAGGAACTGAGCCTGCCGTGCCACCAGGCCATGACTGATGCGCAGGTAGAGTTGGTCATAGAACTCCTAAACAGCTTCTCTTAGGTCTATGTCGTTTGTCTCCGTCAGTTTCCTCCTCTTTCTGCCAATCGTCTTCGCTGCCTATTGGGCTTTGCGCCCTTGGCATCGCTGGCAGAACCTTTGGCTCCTTGCGGCCAGCTATGTGTTCTACGGATGGTGGGACTGGCGTTTCCTATTGCTTATCTTCGTCACCTCGCTCTCCAGTTTTGGAAGTGGCCTTCTCATGGAAAGAGGAGAGCGAAAGCGATGGGTGGTAGCATCGAACATCTGCCTGAACATCGGCATTCTGGCCGTGTTCAAATACTACAATTTCTTTATAGAGAACCTGTGCCTTCTTTTAGGACAGGCAGGATTGACGCTGGATGCCCCTACGCTGAGCGTCATACTGCCAGTGGGCATCAGTTTCTATACCTTTCAGTCACTGAGCTATACGATAGATGTCTATAGAGGCAAACTGAAACCCACACGTGACGTGGTGGCCTTCTTTGCTTATATCGCCTTTTTCCCGCAGTTAGTGGCGGGCCCCATAGAGCGGGCCACGACGCTGCTGCCACAGATGCTGAAGCGGCGCACTTTCCGCTATGAGGAGGCTGTCGACGGCTTACGCCGCATCTTATGGGGATTCTTTAAGAAGATGGTTATTGCCGATAATTGTGCCCTGGCTGTCAACACGATTTGGGCGGACTATGACCATGCCAGCGGCTTGACGCTCATCATGGGAATCCTGCTCTTCACTTTCCAGATATATGGCGATTTCTCTGGCTATTCCGATATTGCCATCGGCACGGCCAGGCTCTTTGGAATCAAGCTGATGGAGAACTTCCGGTTGCCCTATTTCTCGCGCTCAGTGGGAGAGTTCTGGCGCCGGTGGCACATCTCGCTGATGACGTGGTTCCGCGATTATGTGTATATCCCTTTGGGTGGAAGCCGTAGCGGCCCGATGCTTACCATCCGAAATGTGCTCCTGGTGTTCCTGCTGAGTGGATTGTGGCATGGCGCTAACTGGACGTTTGTCGTTTGGGGATTGTATAATGCCTGCATGCTGCTGGCTGAGCGGTTCCTGTTCCATCGTTCTCGAAACAAGCAGACGGTGGGCTGGCGCGACCTCCTGTTGGTATTGTTCACCTTCCTGCTGGTTGCCTTCGGATGGACCATATTCCGTTCAGCCAATTTGGGTGAGGCCATAGGATATTTCTCCCAGCTGGGCTCCAGCATCGTTTCTGGGAATTTTGGCACTATCAGTCATGGCAAGCAGGCCCTTGTGTGGTGTCTGCTCATGATTGCAATAGAATGGGCACAGCGACGGCGACAGCACCCGCTGCAGGTGGAACATTTGAATGCCTGTGTTCGCTGGGCCATCTATTATGTGCTGTTGCTGGCTGTGTTCTTCGCTCGTGGCGAAGAACAGGCTTTTATCTATTTCCAATTCTGATGTACAGGCTATGAAGAAGTTTCTGATACGCTCCGTCCTGTTCCTCCTGCCGGCCCTGATGTTGCTGGCTTTGGCAGAATGCTTCGTGCGCAGCCTTCCCAACACCTATCGTTATAAGGATTCCTGGCTACGAGAGAATGGACGTGGTGTGAACACCTTGCTGCTCGGGAATTCGCATGGTTACTACGACTTCGTGCCCGAGGCGATGGGCGACAGCGTCTTCAATCTCTGCAACGTGTCACAACGTTTGGAACACGACTTCTTCCTCTTGAAGTGCTATGCGCCTTTCTGTCCGCAATTGCGGCGGGTGGTGATGGTGGCCGATAATTCTAACATCTTCGACCCTCCGATGGAAGAAGACGAACCGGGACGAGCCACTTACTATCAGCTCTACATGGGCTATCCTAAGCACAGCGCATGGTCGCGCTATGGCTTTGAGCTGGCAAGCATCACCAGCTTTTGGGGCAAAGTGGGCAAGCATCTCAGAGGTGAAGAAATGGATTGCGATTCGCTGGGGTGGGGGAGAAACTACCGTGCGGAATGGAGCAATCCTGCCGACTTTGAAGAAGAAAGGATGCGGCATCACTGTTTTAAGAACTGGGCTTTTACGGTGCTCAATGTGCGCTATGCTGACTCTATCGCAAGTTGGTGTGCTCAGCACCGTGTGCAACTCATTATCGTGCAGACGCCCGTCTGTGCTGCCTATACTCGTCATGCAGCCCAGTGGCAGCTTCGTTACGTACAGCAGGTGGCACAAAGCTATAGTCTCCGCTATGGCGCCATCGTGGCCGACTTCTCTTGTGATGAGCGCTTCGAAAACGAAAACTTCTTCGACCCCGACCATCTTAACGATCAGGGAGCGAAGAAGTTTTCATCGATTCTGGGTGATTCTATTCGGGCATTAGCAGGACGGTAACGCTGCGTGCTGCCTGTGCTCCCATGACGAGCACCTGGGCAATGTCTGCTGTCTTTGAAGGTCCGCTGATGAATGTGCCGTAGCCGTAGTCGTTGAACTCTATCCGCTTGTACGCTTCGTGCATGTTGTTCACAATCTGTGACTTGGGCAGCAGAATGACCAGATTCTCGGATATGAAGCAGACGGCTTTCTCCTTCATCTGCTGCGGAATCCAGATACATCCGTTCTCCGCCACACCGAACATTCCGCGGATGATGCCCACGTCGGTGCCGTTTAGGTCGCGGGCACGGCCCACGGTGTCGGGATTGCGGGTGGCGATGGTCACTTCTGGCAGGTTCGATGCAATCTCCTTCGCGTCGGGATAGATTTCCTTCACCAGCTCGTTGATGTCCTTGCCCTCCGTTACCTCAATGACGTTGCCACCGACGCTCTCGCTCATCTTGATGAACTGCACCAGCGGGTTAGGGTAGGTGATGGCGCGGATGTCGCTCAGGTCGGGCATGTCAAACTTCTCGATGACGTTGGCCCGGTATCTTTTCAGTATATCTTCTTTGTTGCTCATGGCTTTCCTCTGCTTTTATTTGTCTTCAATATCCTTGAACACTGAATGGAACGGCTTTTTGGGGAACTTCATCATCTCATGGCCTTCCGCCCAGGGGTTGATGCCGGAGTTCATGATGAACGACGGCACGATATTGGCGAGGGGCGAGATGGCCGTGGCGGTCTTGTACATGGCGGTGCTGCCAAAAAGCAGTTTCATACCCTTGCACATCATCTTTTTCTGAGGATTGGCTGTTCCGAACTCATCGAGCTGTTGGCGCCATTTGTAGATCTGGTCGCCGAGGTCGATCTTCACAGGGCAGACGCATTGGCAGCTGTTGCAGAGCGTGCAGGCCGACACGTTGCCCGAGTGCTTGTCGTGGTCGCGCAGCATGCCGAGGTTGATGCCTACGGGGCCGGGAATGAAGTAGCTGTAGCTGTAGCCTCCCGAGCGACGGTAGACGGGGCAGGTGTTCATGCACGAGCCGCAGCGGATGCACTTCAGCACCTCCCAGTGCTCTGGGTTGCCAATCCACTCCGAGCGACCGTTGTCCACCAGCACGATGTGCATCTCGTGGGCAGTGGGGCGAGCCTTGCGGAAGTGGCTGGTGTAGGTCGTCGTAGGCTGGCCGGTGCCGGCGCGGCAGAGCATGCGCTGGAACACAGCCAGACAGTCATAGTTGGGGATGACCTTCTCCAGACCGATGGCTGCGATGTGCAGTTTGGGACATGAGGTGGACATGTCCGCATTGCCCTCGTTGGTGCATACGACGATGTCACCCGTCTCGGCGATTCCGAAGTTGGCACCCGTCATGCCTGCATCGGCGGTGAGGAATTCGTTGCGCAGGCTCAGACGAGCCATGTATGTAAGATAGGTGGGGTCGTGATTGCCCTTTTCTTTTGAGATGCCCTTCTCCTCGAACAGCTCGCCCACGTCGTCGTGGTTCAGGTGGATGGCGGGCATCACGATGTGACTGGGCTTCTGACCCTTCAGCTGAATGATGCGCTCGCCCAGGTCGGTCTCTACCACCTCGATGCCGCGCTCTTCCAGATAGGGGTTCATCTCGCACTCCTCGGTGAGCATCGACTTTGATTTCACCATCTTCTTCACGTTGTGGTTCTTCAGGATGCCATAGACGATTTCGTTGAATTCCTTGGCGTCCTTTGCCCAGTGCACGATGACACCGTTCTTCTCGGCATTGGTGGCGAACTGCTCCAGGTATTCATCCAGATGGGTGATGGTGTGGCGCTTGATGGCCGATGCCTTCTCGCGCAGCTGTTCCCATTCGTCGAGGCCCATGGCCATGTTGTCGCGCTTGGAACGAACGGCCCAGAATGTGGCGTCGTGCCAGGTGGCATATGTCTGGTTCTTCAAGAACTCTTTCGCTGCTTTGCTATGTTGTGTGCTCATAATCCTGCTGCTAAAATCTCTACTACGTGTTTGAACTCTATCTTCTGGCCCTGCTTCTTGGCAACGCCAGCCATGTGCATCAGGCAGGAGCAGTCGGGGCCGGTGATATACTCTGCCCCCGTCTGGATATGCCTGTCAACTTTGTCTTTGCCCATCTGTGCCGAGATGGCCGTCTCTTCCACGGCGAACATGCCGCCGAAGCCGCAACACTCGTCGGGGCGCTCTGGCTCCACTACTTGGATACCGTCGACCAGCTGTAACAGGTCCTTAATCTTGTTGAACTTCTCCACGTGCATCTCGCTGGGCGACGACAGCCCCAGCTCGCGCACGCCGTGGCAGCTGTTGTGCAGGCTCACCTTGTGGGGAAAGGTTCCCAGCGGGTGGTTCACCTTCACCACGTCGTGCAGGAACTCCACTACGTCCATGGCCTTCTTGGCCGTGGTGCACTCATGCTTGCCTTTCAGCAGGCGTGGATAGTTCAGCCTGACGAAAGCAATGCAACTCACCGATGGAGCCACCACGTAGTCGAACTGGCTGAACATATCTTCAAACTTCTCTGCCAGTGGCACTGCCTGCTTCTCGAAGCCGGCATTGGCCATCGGTTGTCCGCAGCAAGTCTGGTTGAGCGGATAGGTCACGTCGAGCCCCAGGTGGCGCAGCAGCTTGTAGGTGGCCACGCCCACTTCTGGATAGACGGCATCGACGTAACAGGGAATGAATAATCCTATCTTCATCTTTACGTGTATTATAAAAGTGTATTATGCTTTTTTAGATGACGTGTAGTCCGAGGAACACCATCAGACCGTTCATCAGAATCCAGAAGATGGCGAATGGCATGGTCTTGCGCATAATATCGCCGTCTTGTCCTTCCATGTCGCAGGCAGCGGTGGCGATGGCGATGCTCTGCGGCGAGAGCAGCTTGCCACCCTCCGAGCCGGCGCAGTTGGCCGATGCGAGCCAGTTGGTCTCGTTGCCCGTGACGCCGAAGAACGTGCCGTCGTTGACCAGTCCCAGTTGTCCGGCGGCTGCGGCCTGCAGCTTGCCGAAGAGGATGTTGGCCGAGGTGGCGCTGCCAGTGACGAACGTGCCGATGCTGCCGATGAGCGGGGCAAAGAAGGGATAGACGGGGCCGGTGAGTGCCACCAGACCTGTAGCGATGGCCAGCGTCATGCCGGTGTTGTTCATCAGCATGGCCAGTGCCACGAGGCAGCAGATGGTGAGTGCCGTCTTCTGCAGGTTGTAGGTGGTCTTGGCCAGCATCTTCATCAGCTTGCCAAAACTGAGACCCTGAATCATGCCGCCAATGACAGCTCCGAGGAAAATCATCAGACCGGCGTTCGACAGCCATCCGAAGGAGAACGTGTTGCCGATGACGGGCATGTCGAACTTTGTCACGAGTGTCGACTTCAGCAGCTCACTCACCGGCGGCACAATCTTGCTGCTGATGAGGATGAAGAAGATAATCAGACCGTAGACGCTCCAGGCGCGTAGAGTCTTCGGTAGACCGAATTTCTTCTTCTCGACGATGACCTCGTCAGCAGGGCTCTCGTCGCGGATGAAGAGCTTGTTGTAGATGAGCATGGCGATGATGGCAGCCACGGAACCCAGAATGGCCGGCGTCTCAGGGCCGAGGAAGTGGGCGCAAAAGAACTGCACGATGATGGAGAACGTGCCCACGAAGAGGGCGATGCCGATGTTCTTCAGAATCTTCTTTCGGTCGGTCATCATCAGGATGAGAAACGGCGTGATGTAGAACATCAGCGAGAGCTGCAGGATGATGAAGGTGGCCACTTCGCTGAGCATCTCGGGTGAGGCCGTGCCGTCGGCCACCTGGTTGGCCAGTGTGGTGGCGGGCAGACCCACGGCGCCGAAGCCTACGGCCACCGTGTTGGCCACCAGACAGATGACTGCCGAGAACATGGGCTTGAACCCCAGGCCGATGAGAATGGCAGCAGGGATGGCCACGGCAGTGCCGAAGCCTGCCATGCCTTCGAGCACGCCACCGAAGCCCCAAGTCAGCAGCAGTACCAGCAGACCCTTGTCGGGCGTTAGCTGGATGAACTGCGTCTTGATAGTCTCAATCTCTTTCGTCTCCACCAGTATGTTATAGCTGAAGATGGCGCAGATGATGATGAGGATGATGGGGAAGCATGCTTTCAGCACTCCCTCGATGACCGACCACAGCGTGACGCTGTAGATGGAGGCCTCGGCATATTTCTCGGGTACAATGCCAAGTGCGGGAGCGGCAAAAAAGGCCAGCAGGATAGTCACTACGAGCGTAATCAGTGCGCTTTTCCAGCCCGACATCTTCAAGCCCATCATCAGGATGAAGAGTAGCGCAATAGGGATAACAGAAATGAGTGCTGCCATAGGTTTTAGTTGTTCTAGGTTTGTAATTCGCCGTCAAATTTACGAAAAAATATTTGAATGGTGAAATTTTTGTGTCAAAAAAATTGCAAAGAACGATTTTTTTCCTTATCTTTGTGGCATCTAAAACTATTCGACAATGTGATGCTTACTGCTGCAAAGCCTGAAATCAGCCTGTCGGCACTGCTTGTGGAACAAATGTTCCTTTCCGCAAAAATCCGACGTGGGCGGACAAAAATCCGCGAGTAGCGGATAAAAATCTGGAAAGAGCGGATTTTCAGGAATTCATGTCTCATACCTCATCATCCTGACAGGACTACTATCCGAGCTGGAGAAAAAATAATATAACTATACAGTCTATGGCCGAGAACAATTTCAACAGTGAAGAGTTGACCGACAGCAACGTGCGTGGCAACTCCAGTGGCAATGCCTCGTCGCAAGAAGGCAATGCCCCAGAAAATAACGCTCAAGTCCCTGCATCTACCGGGAGTCTTTATTTTTCAGCCGAGCGGCTGGAGGCTTTCCTAAACGACCTCCGGGGCGTGCTTCCGGCTGACCGCATCTACACCGATGAGCTGCGCACGCTGGGGTGGGGCACCGATGCCAGTTTCTATCGGCATATTCCGAAAGTAGTCATCCGTAGCGATGGGGAGGAGGAAATCTCCAGAATCGTGAAGACCTGCCAGCAGCACCAGCTGCCCTTCACTTTCCGCGCTGCAGGAACCTCGCTTTCAGGACAGAGCTGCACCGACTCGGTACTGATTGTGGCCGGCAAGCATTGGGAGAAGTATGAGATTGGCGAGAACCAGGAAACCACCCGCCTGCAGCCCGGCATCGTGGGTGGCAGGGTGAACGAGGTGCTGAAACCCTTCGGACGCGTGTTCCCACCCGACCCGGCCTCCATAGGCTCGGCCATGGTGGGCGGCATCGTGGTAAACAACGCGTCGGGCATGAACTGCGGCGTTCATGCCAACAGCGACCGCATGATGGTTTCGGCCAGGATTATCCTGACCGACGGCACCGTGCTCGACACCGGCGACCCGAAGAGCCGCGAGGCTTTCAGCAAGAGCCACCCCGACTTCCTGAGAAAGATAGAAAACCTGCGCGACAGGGTGAGGGATGACGAAGAGCTGGCTTCGCGCATCAGGAAGAAGTACCAGATTAAGAATGTGACGGGCCTGAACTTGCGGCCGCTGGTGGCCTACGACGATCCTTTCGACATTATTGCCCACTCCATCGTAGGGTCGGAAGGCACGCTCGCTTTCCTTTCGGAGGTGACCATGAAGACCCTCCGCGACTACAAGTATAAAGCTTCGGCAATGGTCTATTTCCTCACCATGAAGGAAAGCTGCGAGGCCGTGGTGGCCATGAAGAAGCTGAAGGCTGGCGAGGAAGACCTGGCCATGAGTGCCGAGAACCTGATGGTGAAGAGTGCCGAGATGCTCGACTACATGTCACTGAACTCAGTCGACGACCCCGTGTTCCTGCAATATAAGAAAGATGTGGATGCCGGCAAGATAGAAGGCGTGGTGCCTGGCGACTACCACAACCTGACAGCCATACTCACCGAGACGAAGGGTATCTCCCATGAACAGCTGCTGGAGAAAATAGCTAAAATCAAGGACTGTCTTTCGCAGTTCCGCCTGTATATCCCCGCCGAGTTCACCGAGGATCCTGCTGTCTATGGCAAATACTGGGCCATCCGCTCAGGCATCTTCCCCTCGGTAGGTGGCACGCGTCCCGTGGGAACCTCCTGCCTCATCGAGGATGTCGCCTTCCCCATCGAGTCGCTGCCCGAGGCTACGGTGAAGTTGCAGAAGCTCATTGCCGACCACGGTTATTCTGATGCCTGTATCTATGGCCATGCGTTCGAAGGAAACTATCACTTCATCCTCAACCAGAGTTTCAAAAGCAAGAGCGAGGTGGACCGCTATGCCGAGATGATGCGCGACGTGGCGCGACTGGTGGTAGAGGACTATGACGGCTCATTGAAGGCTGAACATGGCACGGGGCGCAACATGGCTCCGTTCGTGAAATATGAGTGGGGCGAGAAGGCTTACGAGGCCATGAAGGAGCTGAAGGCCATCTTCGACCCGCAGGGGCTGCTCAACCAGGGTGTCATCTTTAACGACGACCCGGAGTGCTTCATCAAGTGCCTGAAGCCGTTGCCTGTCCTCGACTATGATTTCGACAAGGTGCCCGACGGCGGACACTACCTCATGGATGCGTCGCGCTCCACGGCCAAGGAAACCATCGAGCAGGTGAAGCGTGCCAACAAATGTATCGAATGCGGATTCTGCGAGGTGAACTGCATGTCGTGCGGTCTGACGCTGTCCTCACGAATGCGTATTGCCGTGCAGCGCGAAATCAGGGAACTGGAGACCACGGGGGCTGACCCGCAACGGGCAGCAACGCTGCGCAGACAATATAAATATTATGGTGACCAGACCTGTGCTACTGATGGTCTGTGCTCCACCTCGTGCCCGATGAAGATTAACACTGGTGAGCTGACGCACCTTATCCGTCAGATGGACATGCTTGATAGTAAAATGGGCTACAAGATGGGCGAGTTTGCGGCCAACCACATGGCTGGCATCAAGTCGGGGCTCAGACTTGTGCTCGATGTGGCTCATCTCGGCCACATCACGCTCGGCTCAAACATGATGACAAAACTCTGCAGGGGAATGAACAAGATGGGACTGCCGCTCTGGACCACCGCCATGCCGAGAAAAAAACGGCAACCGAAGCCGTCGGACATCACCAAGCTGATTATCGAGACTGCCATCCCTCATCAGGAACACGCCGACTACCCGTTGAAAGTGGTCTATTTCCCCAGCTGTATCAATCAGACGATGGGACTGGCCAAGGAGGCACCAGCAGACAGGCCGTTGGTCGACGAGGTGTGCCACTTGCTCCACAAAGCTGGCTACGAGGTCATCTTCCCAGAGGGAATGGAGAGAATGTGCTGCGGACAGATTTGGGAAAGCAAGGGCATGCTCGACATTGCCGACCGCAAGAGCGCCGAACTGGAGGCTGCGCTCTGGAAGGCATCGGAACAGGGACGCTATCCTGTACTCTGCGCCCAGAGTCCGTGTCTGCATCGTATGAGGAAGGTGATGACAAAGATGAAACTCTATGAAACGGCTGAGTTCATCATGAAATACCTTGTGGAGCGCCTCGACTTCCACAAGATAGACAGGCACATCGCCCTCCACATAACCTGCTCGACGAGGGAGATGGGCGTGGCCAATGACTTGATAGCGTTGGCACGCCTGTGCTCAGACCATGTCTACTTGCCCGAAGGCGTCGGATGCTGCGGCTTTGCCGGCGACCGTGGGTTTACATTTCCCGAGATGAACAAGTATGCGCTGAGGAAGCTGAAACCACAAATTGAGGAGCATCACATCGAGGTGGGCTATTCCAATAGTCGTACTTGCGAGATTGGCTTGCAGTCGAATACGGGGATTCCTTATCTGAGCATTGTGTACTTGGTGAACGAGTGTACCACAAAGAAGCAATAAAAGTACTAACCTAAAAATAGAATGAAGATGAAAAAGCTAATCATGATTGCCATCGCGGCATTTGCATTGACAGCCAATGCACAAAACAAATGGTATGACAACGTGAAGTTGAGCGGATACGGCATGCTGCAGTATCAGGCTAACGATAAGAAAAACGCTGAGGAGAACGCCTTCAACCTGCGCCTGATGCGTTTAATCCTCGATGGTAAAATCAGCGACTTCGACTGGCGTGTGCAAGCGCAGGGAACGTCGAATGCCGGCCCTGGCAATCCCACCGTGATGCTTGTCGACCTCTATGCGGAGTGGGTCAGGCACAAGGCTTTCCGTGTGAAAGTGGGTCAGTTCAAGCGCGCTTTCACCTTTGAGAACCCCACTCACCCTATTACGCAGGGATGGTATTCCTATGCGATGGTGATTAATAGTCTGGTGGGATTCGGCGACCGCACGGGCGAGAAGTCGTCTGGTGGGCGAGACATCGGTCTGCAGGTGCAGGGCGACCTGCTGAAGATGGCCTCCGGCAGGAATCTGCTCCATTATCAGGTTGGCGTCTACAATGGTGAGGGCATCAATGCCAAGGATAAGGACAATCGGAAGGATATCATTGGTGGATTGTGGCTCATGCCCATAGACGGCGTGCGTATCGGCGCCTTCGGATGGACTGGTAGTAAACAGGGCATTGGAGCAAAGAACCGCTATGCGCTCTCGGCTGAATACGACAAGAATGAGTTCACCTTCCGCACGGAGTATGTGCACAGCCAGGGAATGGGAGCCGACCCCGCAATGGGCGACAAGGCCGATGGTATCTATGCTTTCGGCATCGTGCCTGTCATCAAAAGCAAGCTCCATGCCAAGGCTCGCTATAACCTTTATAGGCAGTCGAAGGAGTGGTCTACATCGAAGACAATGTACGAGGTGGGTCTCAACTACTTCCTGGCCAAGAATATGCAGATTAATGCTGAGTATGCAAGGGTGAACGAACGCACCAACCATAGCAACTATAACTTCGTTGATGTGGAATTCGACTTCCGCTTCTGAACTTTGTAGCACGACGGCAATAGTGAAAAATCATTATAATTTACGGAATTATCAGTACAATATGCTGGCCGTTAGAATTATTTTTGTACTTTTGCACCGTCTTAATTAAAATATTTGGTATTATAATGGATTTCGAAGAACTGAACTATCAGCCTGCAGTGACTCGTGAAGAACAGGTCTCTGCAGCTTTTCCTGCGCTCATGCGCAAAGTCTATCTGTGGATGACGCTTGCACTGGTCATCACGGGCTTCACGGCGTATATTGTGGCTACGAGTCCGGCATTGCTCAACATCGTCTACTCCAGCCAGGCGGTCATCTGGATTCTTTTCGGTGTCGAGCTGGCACTTGTCATTGGCATCACGGCCGCCATCAATAAGCTCTCGCTGCCGGTGGCAACGCTGCTGTTCGTCCTCTATTCGGTCGTCAACGGCGTGGTGTTCTCATCCATATTTATGCTGTTCTCCATGTCAACCATATCCACTGTGTTTTTCATCACAGCGGGAACATTTGGTGCTATGTCGGTCTTCGGCTATACGACGAAAACTGACCTTACGTCGTGGGGAAAATTGCTTATGATGGCACTCGTGGGGCTGATTATTGCCACCGTCGTGAATATCTTCATGAAGAGCTCGGGTCTGGATGTCATCATCAGTTACGTGGGTGTCCTCATCTTCGTTGGACTGACAGCCTACGATACGCAGAAGATTAAAGAAATGTGCATTCAGGCTCCCGATGCAGGAGAGGTGATGCAGAAGTATGCGCTTCTGGGCGCATTGTCGCTCTATCTTGACTTCATCAATCTCTTCATCTACCTGCTGCGCATCTTTGGTCGTCGCGATTAATGGTAGCCATCCATTATGCATTATTTACCTGTTGGTAAGAAGTCCCATTTGTGGATAATTATATAGAAATGAGCAACCTATTTGGGGTGCTCATTTCTTTTTGTGTTTGCCGTTGCGTGAAATCCCATGAAGTACGGCATTCTCACGTTCCTTCCATGTATAGATGAGCGACTACCGACCTATCCGTCGCAGGTACTCCGCTCAGAAATGGGGCAGAGTGGGGGCAGTGTACTTCCCAAAATGTCAAAATCTTTCACAGAAAATTTTGTTCACGGCGACGAAGCAATTTTGCGTGAAAAATGGCTGTTTTGGCCCCTCATTCTACTCTCGTCCGATGAAAAACCAGTGCGAAGAAGGCCAAAATTTGCACACAAGCCCTGCTTTTGTGCACGTTTTTTGCTCAAATTTTGCTACTTTTCGCGTTTTTGTAAGCACGCCAAATTTTCAAAAGTCAACGCCAAATTTTTCTGCGGCGTTGACTTTTTTTTTCTCAGCGAAAGCCGATTTTTGCGAATTTTGAATCAATCTACTGATAGACAGATACTTAGCAAACCCTCAAAAAACAGGCGTTTTTTCGTCCAAAAGTTGTTTTCGTGGAGAATTCTTGAAATATGGAGGCCTAAAATAGCCATTTTGTCAATTTTGTTCAAAAATATTGGTGTCCGCTAAAACTTGAACTCTCGTGTGCGCGTGTATGTGTGCATGAGAGGTCGAAAAATTCAGGGCTGATTCCTTTGAGGATTCAGCCCT